>NZ_JAPDPI010000009.1 GCF_026013615.1 Plebeiibacterium marinum | reverse complement strand
CTTAATAAAATCAACTCAAGTTAGGTAAAGATCTTATTTTAAGCATCTTGCAAATAAGTCTCTTATCTCTTATCTAAAATCTAACGATCTGTTATAAAAAAAAGAGGCTTTAAAAAAGCCCCTTTATTTCTATATTCTATATTCTGATATTTAGATTGAAATGCTGATCATAAATGCAGCAGCAAAACCAAGAATTGCATACAACTCAGGGAATACAGCTAAAATAAGTGTGTTACCAAATACATCATGACCTGCACCAATTCCGGCGATACCGTTGGCACATACTTGTCCCTGGCGTAATGCAGAGAACAAACCTACTAAACCAAGAGCTAAGCCAGCTCCAAATACAGCAGCGGCCTGTACCCAGGTTATATCCTGTGTTAAAATACCTGCACTGTTAAAAATAAAGAAAGCACCAAAACCATAAAGTCCCTGAGTACCGGGAAGGGCACTTAGAACAAGGTAGTTACCAAAAGCATCTGCATTCTTTTTCATTGCACCGATAGCAGCGTTGCCACCGATTGATACTCCATAAGCACTTCCGATTCCTGTAAGTGCAATCATAATTCCGATTCCAATGTAAGCTAAAACAATAGCGCTCATAATAATATTCTTTTAAAAAGGTTATTTACTAATTTCTTTAAATGGCTTATATTCTTTACCACCTCCGGCAAACCCGGCATTTTTATAAAATTCTACAAAAGTTAGCCTCATCGGGTGTACAATGGATCCCAATGCAGCCATAAAAATATTTAATCCGTGTCCAAACACCAGTATAACAAGTGTAATAATCCACCCTACAACAGGGATGTCAGGACTTAAATCAAAGGCCAGGGAGTTAAATACCAGACCTAATATGGCACTTGACAACCCCAGGGCAAACAAGCGGATGTACGACAACAGGTCGCCGGCAAAACCAGTTACCATATTGTAAGTATCCCATAAACCAGCACCAATATTTAGCAGCACATTTCCTTTAGGGTTGTTGAAAATAAAAATTCCCAAACAGGAAATGCCTATCAATATCAGGTGAGGTACTGACCACAACCATTTATCGTGCCCGCCAACAAAGTCAAGAATGACCATAATAGCAGTAGAAATAAAGAACAAGAACCATCCTGCTGAAGCAAGCGAATATTTCCATCCTTCTTGTTTTATTTCATTCACTATTTTTAGCGCCATACCAAACAATATTTGTACAAAGCCCATTCCCAGTGCCAGGTTAAACATTTGCTGGTCTGTAAGAAAGGTTTCCTTTAGTTTTACAAACAGAGGAATGTTAATATCCATCAGTTTTACACCAAAGAAAGTTCCTGTTATTGCCCCAAAAATTACTGCTGCCAATCCCAGCCACTGTACCAGGGATAAAACCGGCTTAAAATCTTTGTTTACTTTTAATTTTGCAAATCCTGCTGCCAAAACAAACAATAGTCCGTATCCGGCATCACCAAAGCAAAAACCAAAGAACAAGAAAAAGAACGGAGCAAAAAACGGTGTCATATCCAACTCTGTATAAGTAGGAAGTGAAAACAGTTTTCCAATGGGCTCAAATAGTTTTGAAAACCTACCGTTCTTCAATAACACAGGTGCCTTTTCTTCTTTCGAACATTCCGATCGTAAATAGTATACCGACTGTTCTTTGATGTAGGTTTCAAAAGCATCATCCATTGTTTTTGGCACCCAACCTTCAATCAACTTTATTCTTCCTTCGGCATGATCATCCGCACTGTTCTTAAAGCTGGTATCATTTAATTTATCCTGGATAACATGAGCATAGTTGTCAAGGATGTCCTTGCCTTTTTGGGCAATTACATCCAATTCCTGCCCAACAATATCAACTTTTGCTTTGATAGCGTTCAGCTGTTGTTCCACCTCCGATAATGTGCTTTCAGGAATCTTTACCTCATCAGCGTCGATGTCCAAAGTTGATCCTTCTGAATCAAATAGCACAAAATAGGATATGCCTTTGGTTTCAGAAACCGGCGCTATGCTATAATCTTCTTCCCACTTACTATCATATTTTTTTGCCTGACAGTAGAAGAATCGTGTTTCAATCCCTTCTTCCTTTAAAAGGTGAATCTTGTCCCAGATAAAATTTCCCCATGGACTTAGGGATTCAAGTTCCTTCTGTAAATTTTGCTTTTCGTGCAAAAGTGCATCCAGCGAAGTGTTTTTTTCTTTAATCAGCTGAATTAAAGCTTCACCAGATGTAGGAACCTGGATATCTACTTGTTTTTGCGGTTCTTTTCGTCCTTCAAGATTCTTTTGATACCTTTTGATTTCGCTTAAGAGCTGAACATTATCCAATATCTCAGCCTCCGGTTCAATATCCTGTTCTATCACATGTAACACCCCCCGTTTTTTCAAGGCATCCCTAAAGTGCTCAAAATCGGCATGGTGGACTAAAAAGGAATATTTAAACATTGGTACTATCATGATTCCACCTCCATTTCTTGTTGACGGTTTTTTACAATTTTCTGGGCTGATTTGGACAAATTTTCCTCATCTTCCAGAAAACGTTTAATTTTCCTGATAGCTTCTTTATATCCAGGTATTTGTACCTTTTCGTATAAGTTAACCTTTTGAGTGGTTTTTTTACGGGCTACATCAAGCAGCTCCATTTTCCTGACAAAAACTTCTTTTTCTATACCAATCCTGGCAAGTGCTTCAATAATGTTTATGCCATCTAAAAACCATACAGGTTTACTAAAAAGTGCAAACGGCTCTTTTTTAAATACAACATCTTTTAAAACCGGGGTTTGTACTCCGGCAATCTTTTTACGATCTAACACAACATCTTCTATCGAAAGAATTGTTGGGTCAAACTCGCCCCAAAGTCGAGATATTTTATCTAAATCAGCCATTTTGGTTTCAAGTTCGCGACCGAGCTCTTCTGCCCGTTTTTTTGCTCTTTTAACCTCAATGCGCAGTGCAGCTTCCTTGTTTTGAAGCGTTGGTAAAGCGCGCTCACGAATTTTGAGCTGCTTATCCATTTGCTGCTGAGAGGTTTTATTGTACTGAAACTTTACGGCCATATACTTAAGTTGAAAGTAACAAAAGTTTTAAAGTTGAAAGTAAGCTTGCCTGCTACTTTTAACTTTACACTTTGTACTTATTTTCTCCAATATTTTTCAACAAACTCCTGACGAACTACAACTTCTTCGCGACTAAAGTTTTCTTTGAATAAATCCCATGTGGTATCTAGCATCTTTTCTGTGTCGATATTAATGTCAACAGCCAAAATCTGCTCAGAGTATTCTTTAGCAAATTTTAGGGTACGTTCGTCGTAATCAGTCAGATCGAACCCATTCTCCTGTTTCGTTTTTGCATTAGCTGCATCGGCATACAAACGAATTGCTGCATTCATCACCTGAGGGTGATCCTCGCGGGTTTGTTTTCCGATTACCAATTGTTTTAAACGCGACAGGCTTCGGAATGGATCAACAATAACCTTACCTACATCCGAATCCATACGCAAGAATAACTGTCCCTCAGTAATATATCCTGTATTATCCGGAATAGCGTGGGTGATATCACCACCGTTTAAGGTTGTAACGGCAATAATTGTAATAGAACCTCCATGTGGGAACTGTACCGCTTTTTCGTAAATACGGGCTAAGTCAGAATACAATGATCCGGGCATACTATCCTTTGATGGGATTTGATCCATACGGTTGGACACAATAGACAATGCATCGGCATAAAGTGTCATATCCGTAAGCAGAACCAATACTTTTTGTTGTTTCTCTTCTGCAAAATATTCTGCAGCAGTTAGTGCCATATCCGGTATCAACAGTCGTTCTACAGGAGGGTCATCCGTTGTATTTACAAAACTGACAATCCGGTCCAAAGCACCTGCATTATCAAATACATTTTTAAAATACAGGTAATCGTCGTTAGACAATCCCATGCCACCAAGAATGATTTTATCAGCCTCTGCCCTAAGCGCCACGTTGGCCATAACCTGGTTGTAAGGCTGGTCGGGGTCGGCAAAGAATGGGATCTTTTGTCCGGTAACCAATGAATTGTTCAGATCAATCCCGGCTATACCGGTAGCAATCAACTGTGATGGCTGTTTTCTACGAACCGGATTTACCGAAGGGCCACCTGTATCAATGGTACGTCCTTCAACTTCTGGTCCGCCATCAATAGGGTCGCCAAAGGCGTTAAAAAAGCGTCCGGCCAGTTGCTCTCCCACTTTTAATTGTGGAGGGCGGCCAAGGAACACGACATCAGCGTTTGTAGGAATGCCTTCGGTACCACCAAATACCTGAAGAATTACCTCGTCGCGCATAATTTTTACCACTTGGGCCATACGCCCGTTTACAAGAGCCATTTCATCGTAACCAACATCAGATGCTTTTAACGTTACAGTTGCTTTTGTAAGGTTTGTGATTTTAGTATATACTTTTTGAAATGCTTGCGTTTCCATGCATCTATAATTTTAATTTAAGCGTTCTTTCATGATATCTTCAAGCTCACTTTCGTAAGTTTTAAACTTATCAGATTCCCACTCTGAATAATTCATCTGTTTTAAATGGTTGATGATTCTTTTAAAAAATCCATTTACATCCTCAAATGTTTCAAAGCTGAATTTTTTATCTGTAATATCAAGCACTTTTTCAAGCATATATTTTTGCCTGTTCATCGGACAGTTGGCATCAATCTTATCAAATGAATCTTGCTGAAGGATTACCGCATCGATCAATTCTGAATTCCAGAAACGCTCATGAAATTCTAAAGGCACACCATCATCACCAAGGATATTGATTTGCTCCTGAGCTTCTCTACCCCGTAACAATAATGTTTTTGTTTTCATTACGCTATCCAACCAGCTTTCACCCACGTTCTGGCTTAAATATTCCATTACTTCAGGGTATTCAAGATACTTTGAATAACTATCTATTGGATCGATTGCCGGATAGCGCTTACCATCGGCTCTTGTTTGATTCAAACCATAGAAACAGCGAGCTGCTTTACGTGTAGATTCTGTTACCGGCTCTTTTAAGTTACCCCCGGCAGGTGAAACAGTTCCAATAAAAGTAATAGAACCTGATTCGCCATTGTTAAGGTATACAAAGCCCGCACGTGCATAAAAACTTGTAATAATCGCTGTTAGGTCCATTGGGAAAGCATCCGGTCCGGGAAGCTCTTCCAGCCTGTTACTCATTTCACGCAAGGCCTGGGCCCAACGAGAGGTAGAATCAGCCATTAGTAGCACTTTTAATCCCATTGAGCGA
Source organism: Plebeiibacterium marinum (assembly GCF_026013615.1). GTDB lineage: Bacteria > Bacteroidota > Bacteroidia > Bacteroidales > Marinilabiliaceae > Saccharicrinis > Saccharicrinis marinus_A. The sequence goes on along the minus strand of NZ_JAPDPI010000009.1, from coordinate 140,694 downwards.
TAGTATTCTCCCAATGTCATTGCTGTATATACAGATGCCTCACGCGCTGCAACAGGCATATTTGATGTGTTTGCTATAATGGTTGTTCGTTCAATCAGTTTACGTCCGGTTCGTGGATCTTCCAATTCGGGGAATTCTGTAAAGATTTCAACCACCTCATTGGCTCGTTCACCACATGCTGCAATAATTACGATATCAGCTTCCGCGTATTTAGAAATTGCGTGCTGTAACACGGTTTTCCCAGTTCCAAAAGGTCCCGGTATAAAACCTGTTCCACCTTCTGCTATGGGATTTAATGTATCCAGTGTACGTACACCTGTTTCCAGTAATTTAAATGGGCGCGGTTTTTCTTTATAGGCTTTTACCGCCATTTTAACAGGCCATTTTTGAACCATAGTAAGTTCAATGTCGTTGCCGTCAGCATCGGTTACCACAGCCACTACATCATCAACTGTATATTGGCCGGGCTCAACCACGCTTTTTACCACATAGCTGCCTTCAAATTTAAAAGGAACCATGATGCGGTGCGGCATCCCATTTTCAGGAACTTCTCCCAACCAGCTTCCGGCAATTACTTCATCTCCCGGTTTAGCCAATGGTTTCCAGTCCCACTTTATAGTCCTGTTTAAAGGATCGGTGTAATCGCCCCTTTTAAGGAAAACACCTTCCATTTTATCTAAATCATTTTGAAGCCCGTCGTAGTTTCTGGATAAGATACCAGGCCCCAGGGTCACTTCCAGAAGGTGTCCTTCAAACTGTACCTTAGTCCCAATTTTTAATCCACGGGTACTTTCAAATACCTGTACATATACATTTTTACCCAAAATTTTAATTACCTCAGCCATCAGGTTGCTTTCCGGATGGTGAATAAAGCAAATTTCGTTTTGGGCCACAGGTCCATCAACCTCAACAATAACGAGGTTGGCGATAATACCGGCTACAACTCCGGTAGTTTTACTTTTTCTTTCCATGGCTTAACTTATATTCTTCAGGAAATTCATAACTATTTTCCAATTCACTGACCAATTGCTGAAACAACTTTCTTCCTTCTTCCTCATCCAAAGAAATCCATCGTTCAACTATTAACAATTTGTAAATAAAGGCTAAAACCTTTTCGATGGTAAAGTAATGGAAGAATGTGGTTTCATCAAGGTACTCCCATTTCAAGCGGTCTATTTTCAGTTCGCGCTCCATCAGGTTCTCTTCTTCATGTATTTGGATTAGAGAGTCAACGTATTCCAGTTCGTTTGCCAATCCAAAATCTCTCGATCGACTTTTTACCAAAGCCTCTACAATTTCCCCTTTTCCTAATAATTCGTGTTCAACCGAAACTTCATATTTCCGGCCATTCAATGCAGTAAGTACATTTTTTATATTGATTTCAAAATCGATATAATTATTTAAGAACTCGTTTGAAAAAGATTGCAGGTAGTTGACGTATTTTCTAAACAAGAGCAGTTCAGCTTCAACTATGGGCACTTTTTCTTCTGCAAAGAGTACGTGAGTAACAAAATCAATTAAGTAACCTGGGTACTTTTCCTTATCAATACCTTCGATATTTTTCTTATCAGTAAGCTCTTCAAGTTCGAGGGAAGTATATACACCCCTTGGATCGAACTCCTTATGTTGCTGGTACAGCAAGCTTATCAGGTTGTAATGATCAAATGGAAAGTAGAGTGCTTGTGCCTTTTCAAAATCTTTTTTTTCCAGGTCGTTGCTTAGCTCTTCGCGCAAGATCAAGGAATTATACAAGACTTTTTTATCACCCAATAGAATATCAGGCAACCCGGCAACCAAACAATAGTAGTTTTTTGTCATGTTGATTACTCTTCAAATAACAATTGATTGGTTTTTGAACGGAGGAAAGATTTAAAAAAGTTTTGGAAATTGTTCTCTTCAAAACTGATAACATAGCTTCCGTCTTTAGGGCCTACTTTAAATCCGGATTTAACTCCTTTGTCAAATTCAAATTCAATTCCCTTGTTGATTTCGGCAGCAAGGCTGTTCTTTATGAACTTTTCCAATTCTGTTTTTTCAGCTTCGGGAAGAATCAGGTTAATGTCAAAGTTGCCTGTTTTTGACCAGCCTTCCACTACTTTCAATATTAGTTTTTGAACAAAATCCTTGTCGGTAAAAACCTCCTTTACACCAGGTTCGGATACCTTCACGGTTATGCTGCTACTAATTTCTTGTTGTAAGGAAGAAATTGCCTGAAGTGAAGCCAGTTTAATCTCAGCATCGACATTTCTTTTTGCCTCCGCAGCTTTCCCGTTTGCATCTTCAACAATTTTAGAAGCTTTTTTGCTTGCTTCCTCAACAATTTTTTCTGCCTCTTGCCGGGCATTTTCGATAATTGCTTCTGCTTCGGAATTCGCTTTTTGAATTCCTTCTGCATATAGCTTATCGGTTAATTCTTGAAGTTTTGATTGCATGATTCTATATATAATTTAACTTTAATAGTTTCATTTTAAGATACCACTTCGGGTTAGGCATTTTAAGACTTCAACGTTCTTAAATATCTTAAGTTAGTTGAAAATAAAAAATGATATCATTCAATAATTAGGAAAATTAACCTCAAGGCTAATCCAACAATGTTAGTTAAGGAAATATTGTTAAAGTTAGCCCAATGAGGATCGCTTTCCTTAAAAATATGTATGAAATATCATTTTATGCCGATCAATCAGAAATATTTACTTGTGAAATAAGGTGTGTGCAATAGCAAGTAAAATTCTTTTTGTTAAAAGTAAATAAATCGCCTGACAAATGATTATACAAAACAAATATAATTCTAATAAATAGGTGTGTCTAATAGAAATTATTTGCCTTATCAATGTCATGTTTTACAACACACTATATTGTTTTATATCTCTAGTTGTCCGATAGTTTTTAAATAATTTGACTTATTTATTTTATAATTTACCTTGGCTGAAATAAAATCAGAGTTGGCCTTTTGCCACTGTACCTGGGCATCTAAAACATTAGTAGTAGTAACAATGCCTTGAGTCAATCTGTTCATTTCAAGTTTCAAATTTTCTTCAGCTTGATTCAATGATGCTTTTGTAAAGGATATTTTTACCAATGATTCATTTAAGTTGAAAGCACTCTGCTGAATCTGTAAAATGATACCTTCTTTGGCTTTATCGTAGTTTAATCTGGCTTTTTGGTTCACTAATTTCTTTTTTTCCAGTGCAAGGTTTTTTTCACCCCAATGAAAAACAGGCATGGAGAAAGATAAGCCGGCAACCCATGTAAATTCAGTTTTGTCTTCTGCCTTATGAGTTGGGTTTTGAAATCCGTAATTTGCAAACGAAACAAGCTGTGGCATATAGTCGGATCTGGCTATGTTTATATCGGCTGTTGATATTCCAACCTGACCTTCCATGATTTTCAATTCTTTTCTGTTGCTGGCAATAGTTTCAATTTCGTCAACAGAAACAGGCTTTTGATCGGGGATGATAACAGAATCGGCAATGGCTATTTCATCTAAGATGCCATTCCCCATGCTTTGATTGAGGGCCATCTTAGCCAACTGGATATTATCTTTCATCTGAATCATAGCCAGTTTGGTATTGTTTAATTCAACCTGTGTTTTTAAAACTTCATTTTTGGTTAGGATGCCGGCGTGATACATGTTGCTTGTTTCTTGAACTACATCCTCCAGGAGTTTTACAGATTTTTGGATTACCAATAAATTCTCTTTTAAAGAAACCAGGTTCCAATATTTTTGATCTATTTCCAGGATCAGGTTTTCACGAGTGTTATCCACATTCTTTTCCGAGATATCCACACCAATTGACGACATTTTTATGTAGTTTCTTAATTTGCCGCCTAAATATAGTGGCAGGCTAAAATCAATGCCCCCGTCGTACATGTTGTTGAATGTTAATTCTTTGTACAAGCCTGTGAACTTAACTCCGCTGGGAGCCCCATCAACCGTTGGTAATTCCCAACTGGGAACATCCATTACTTGTGGATCATTCATATAGGTGTATGTTGCTGAAAGATCAAACTGGGGTAACATGGCCCTTTTGCTCATTTTTAATGTAGCTATGTTAATTGCCAGATCAGCTTGTGCTGATTTTAGATCTTGATTGTGATTGATTGCTTTGGACCTGCATTGTTCAAGCGTAAGAAACTCTTGCGCCTGAACAACAGATAAAAGTGTAGCAAACACTGTAATAAATATATATTTGTACATTATTTCTGTTTTTAATGAAAACGATAAATTTTCTGGGATCCCGGATTCAGTTTCTCCCTGATGCATGCAATTAAAAATGCATTCTCTCTTTGAAGCAGCTTTTCAAATTCCTCCAGGTTATCAATTGACTTTGCCATTTTTGCAGCTTCAATTTCTGCATAATTGATGTTTTTAAACCTTTCTGCCAATGCGTATACCCTGTCATCAAGTTCTTCCTGACTGAATACCTTGTCGACAAGGTTGTTGCTCAACAAGTGTTGGTGGAATACCTTATCAGATAAGAATAAGTGCTTTACCGGATTTATATTGGCAATTTTAAACTGATCATACATGATGCTTCCCTTAGGTATATTGACCATCATATCATTGTTGTTATCCAAATAAAATTCGTTGGTACTTATCCTTACATCGGCTATTAAATTGAAATTAAATAACATTGAATTCAAAGGTGCCGACAGAACCGAAAGGATAACTTTTTTTAAGGAGTACAGCTTGTTTACCAGCTGGTCGAAAATGCGAAAGGCACGAAGTACATCATCCTTAAAATCCTTGTTGCTAAAAAACTCTTTCCAGCGGTCATTATATTTCTCTAAAGAAAAATATGGATGATCATTAGTAATGATAACCACTTTTATTTCACTTTTTTCTGAAAGCTCATCGAGCAATGAAAGAAGTTCGTCACGATATTCATAGGTTTTGTTTTCCAAAAACAAACAATAGTTTAGTTGGATTTGAACAATACCATTCTTACTCCCTATGTTATAATATGGATTACTTGAACTCATAATAGATACAATTATTTTGAAGGTTTAATTTTATAAAACAGAACATAGAATAAGGGTAGAACCAATAAAGTAAGGAAAGTAGCAAAGAACAATCCGAAGATGATGGTTACTGCCATAGAACCGTACATTGCATCTGTAATTAGCGGAAACATTCCAAATATGGTAGTTAATGCTGCCAGCAATACAGGCCGCATTCTGCTTACAGCTGCATTTACTACAGCCTCATAAGGACTGATATTTTCCATGTTAAGGTTCAGGTTTATTTCATCCATCATAACAATGGCATTTTTAAGCACCATACCTATTAATCCCAGAAAACCTGTAATTGCCATAAAACCAAATGCTTTACCGGTAACAAACAGTCCGATTGATACACCTATGATTGAAAGCGGTATAATAGCCATTACAATCAATGATTGGCGAATACTATTAAATAACATTACTACAATCAGAATAATTAGTAGCATGGCTACAGGCATATAAGTTCCTGTGGCTTCGTTTGCTTCTAAAGATGGTTTGTATTCTCCATCCCACATTAAGGAGTATCCTTCAGGTAGAGGGATTGCTTCAATTTTTGCCTCAACTAATGCCTGTAGTGAAGCACCACTCATATTGGGATCAAGGGGATCACACTGCACCGTTATGGCTCTTTGGCGGTTATATCTCTGAACCACGCTGTTTTCAAAAGAAACCTCAATCTCATTATCAACAAGCTCCTTTAAAGGTACAGAGGCCTTACTGTTCATGCCCCAAACCTGTGTGTTTGAGATTCTTTCAAGATTGTTTTGAGTTTCCTGATCTGTTTTAAGGAAGATGGGACGCATTACATCATTATCGCGATATAAACCAACTCCCAACCCAGCCGAGGTTGAACTTAAAATGGCATTACCTAAGTCTGCACGTGTTATACCAGCCTTACTTGCCTTAACCTGCGAATATTTTGGTTGCCAAACCATTACTTTGTTACGCCAGTCGTTAGTAATATCTCCACAAGCAGGTTCCTCCCTAAATACATCTTCAGCCTGTTCAGCCAAATTACGCAATACTGCAGGATCCGGACCTATAAAGCGCGCTTCAACTTTATATTCAATCGGGGGTCCTCCAATATATCCCTTAATCCTGAAACGGCCATTCGGATAACGAACTTCAAGCTTATTTCTAATGATAGAGTTAACCGAGTCAACACCCTCTAAAGTATTTGTTTCGATCATTAGCTGACCATAGCTCGAATTATAACTTTGTGTTTGTGCACTCAATATATATCTTGGCGGAGTTTGACCAATACTGGCAGTAACATTTTTAACCGCGCTAACACTATCTGACAAATACCCTTCTATGGTCGATAAGTCACGTGATACCTGGTGAATATTACTTCCCTCGGGTAACCAATAATCTACTAAGGTATAATTCTTTTCAAGTGGCATAAAGAAAGCCTTCTTTGTATGACCAAATGCGATAATGGAAGCAACTAATAAACCTAATACTGCGGCTAGCGAAATCTTACGATATTTCAGAATTATTTCAAGTACCCTTTGAAATAATTTGTACCATTTACCCTCAAATGGATTTTTCACATCTTTTGTTGGCTTTAAAAATCTTTCGCATACCAAGGGAGTCTGTGTCATTGCAAAAATCCAACTTAAACCCAGTGATATGGCCAATACCTTGAATAAATCTTCGTTGATTTCTCCGGCACTGTTAGGAGCTAAAAACACCGGTAAAAAAGCTAAAATTGCAATAAAAGTAGCACCCAGTAAAGGCCAGGCTGTGGATTTACCCACATTTGATATGGCCTTTTTCAAACTCAAACCTCGCTGCAGTGCTACAATGATACCATCAGTAACCACAATAGCATTATCAACCAGCATACCCATTGCAATAATAATAGCCGACAAAGAAGTTCGGTGCAATGAAATATCAAAAGCTTTCATGGCGATCAATGTGCCTAAAATAGAAAACAACAAGCCACTACTAATAAGAATCCCTGAGCGCAAACCCATAGATACCAATAAAATCACAATTACAATGGCAATCGATTCAATCAGATTAACCACAAAAACATTGTTAGCATTTCTTACCTCTCTGGCCTGATCGTAAATTGTATGTAATTCCAAACCTACAGGCAACTGATCTGTAATTTTTGCCAGTTTAGCATTGATATTATCAGCCATGGTAAGCACATTACCACCATTAATGGTTGAAATACCAATACCCACAGCAGGCTTGTTGTTAAAACGTTGCATACTCATGACCGGTTCCAGATAGGATTTTTTAACCCGCACCAGATCCTTTAAATAAAACTGCTCCTGACCAACCTGAACTATAGTATTTTTAATATCATCAACGCTATTAAAAGCTGTATTACCGGAAACCCTGATGTTCAACTGATTTAACTGGATCGTTCCTGCGCCGGCAATACCTGATTGAGCATTTAATGCACCTATAATCACGCCCGGATTAACACCAAGTTCGGATAGCTTTTCGTAGTTAATAATTAAATCCACACATTCGGTTCTGTTTCCAAATAAGGTGATTTTACCAACCTGCCCTACTGTAAGTAATTCACGCTGAATAAATCGTGCGAAATCATTAATCTGATCCTGGGAGTAGCCATCTCCGGTTAAGGCGTAATACATACCATATACATCACCAAAATCATCCACCACCATCGGATCCTGTGCTCCTGGAGGTAATTCTCCTCTTATATCATTAATTTTTTTTCGTAAAATATCCCATTCCTGAGGCATTTGTTTGGCCCGCATACTTTCTTTAAGATCAATTTGAATGATCGAAAGTCCGGCATAAGAGTTAGAATAAATCTCATCAATATTATCCATTTGTTGGGCAGCCCGTTCTAACTTCTCTGTTAATTCCTGCTCTACTTCGTACTGGGAAGCTCCCGGGTATCTTGTGACCACAAGAGCTGTTTTAATGGTAAATTCGGCATCTTCAAGTTTCCCTACTTTAAAATATGAAACAATGCCACCTATTAAAACCAAGGTTAAGATAAAGTATACAAAAACCCTGTTTTTTAATGTATATTCTGCTAAATTCATGTTTTTCCTTAAAGTTGATTTCCTTTATTTGTAGATGAAAATCCTTTGTAGATTTTTACTTTTTCGCCTTCCTGCAAGTAGTTAACGCCTGCAGTAATCACAACTTCACTTTCTTTAAGTCCTTTTTTAACCACAATTTCATCTGTCGATAAGATCTGCCCTAAATCGACCATCCTCTTTGTAACCTTACTATTATTTAGCACCCACACGCAACTTTTTTCGCCTTTTGAAAATACTGATGTTACGGGCACCACACACAGACCTGAATTATTATCATTCGATTTATATACCTGTAATTGGGCAGTCATTCCGGCTCGTAGCTTAACACCTTTGGGGGCTTCAATAACCGTAGATATAGGGTATGATTGCTTCGTGAAATTTGATTTGGAACCAAGCTCAAGTAATTTTGCATTAATATGGTAAGTTGAGTCCTTATCGCTGATGACACATGAAAATGAAGTATTTACATCAATTGATCTGGCATCATTTACTGAAATCCATGCATTGACCTTATAGGTAGACAGGTCCAAAAAAGAAACAATAGGCTGACCTGGATTTACCTTTTCATAGTTTTCAACATAAACCATATCAATATAGCCGGTAAATGGGGCTTTCAGTTGCGTATCTTCAAGGGCATTTTTAGCATCTTCGTAGTTGCCCTTTGCTAAAATATACTGAGCTTCTATTTTATCGAATAAGCTTTTAGACACACTTTCTTGCGAAAGAAGCATTTTATATCGGTTGTACTCTGCCTCTGCTAACTTATAATTAGATTCAGCTTTTGATAATCCTACAATAAAATCCCGGTTGTCAATATGTGCTATTATCTGACCTTTTTCAACATAACTTCCGATTATATTATTAAGATTTATTAATGGGCCACCAACCCTGAAAGCCAAATCTACTCTTCGGCGTTCGTTTATGGTTGCCGGCAAGGTTAACTTATTCATTGTTTTATCTAAAGATTCAACTTTAGCAACTTTAACACTTCTTTCCTTTTTTTTAACCTGTATGTTTTCGTTGCATCCAACTAAAACAGCAAAAGACAGGAATAGAAATAATTTTCCTTTTCTCATGTAAATTAATATTATTTGTATTTATAAAATTCAAAAAAACCAAGTAAACTAAAAACGTACCAATAGTATACCTTTGGATAAAAAAATACATGCTATAAGCCACAATATGTTGGCTATTGCATGTAGTTTCTTTTAGTTGATATGATTATAGCTTTTTTTTCTGAGGGCCGATTAAAAATGGGATGACAAACTATTTTCAAAGGTGCTTCCCAATTGCCTTTACTATTTATTCCTTATTCCCTTAATAACAATATCAAGCTCAGGAATTAATTTTGCTCTAAATTCGATAGATGATATTCCTAGTTGTATGTTTGCAGTAATTATTAAATCGATAAATTTTGTAACCAAGTCGGAGTCTGTATTTTTATCAATACAACCTAATTTTTGTCCTTGCTTAACAAAATCATGTATTATTTTATTTAGCGTTTTTTTATTTTTTTCAATCATCTCCTCAATTCGTGGATATTCTCTATTTATATCCTTTGCATTTAATAATACAAAATCATCAAAGCTCTGAGCCATAAAGGAGCCAAAATTGTCAAGTTTTGAGTCGTAGGTTTCGGCACCGCTTAAAAATGACCGTCTGTTTTCAATTTCTTTTACAAAGTTGCTTTCCAGGCATTTATATAGCAGGTCTTCTTTGTTGCCAATTATCTTATATAGAGTTCTTTTTGAAACACCGCATTCTTTTGATAAATCATCCATATTCCATCCGCGAACGCCATGTTTTACAAGCATTTCTTTTGTTGTATCAAAAACCCTTGATTCTATTTCAATATCACCAACTTTAGCCATATGTATACTAATAAAGTGTATTTAGTTTACTTTTGAGATGCAATGATAACAAATTTATTTTATGATTCCAGTAATTGTATACATATTTTTAACGTTGGAGATTTTGTTCCCTGCAATTTAGGCTGAACGGAATAAACAATATCCGGGATTGTATGTTTATTCAGAAAAAGTTTAGATATGGAATTAATAAAACAATTGAACTGGCGATATGCAACAAAGCATTTTGATGCGAGTAAAAAAATAAATACAAATGATTTAAATACCTTACTGGATGCTGTTAATCTGGCACCTACTTCCTATGGATTGCAGCCTTTTAAGGTGTTGGTTGTTGAAGATGAGAACAAAAAGCAAAAACTTAAAGAGGCAGGATATCAACAACCTCAATTTACGGAAGCATCTCATATTATTTTGTTAGCCGCCAAAAACAACATTTCAGAGACTGATGTTGACGAGTTTATGAATCGTATCGCTAAAGCAAGAAATCTGGAAGTGGAGGATTTAGCAGAATATAAAAATATGATGCTTGCAAAAATTAATAGTGCAACGGACGAAGGTCTTACTGCATGGGCATCAAAGCAATGTTATATTGCCTTAGGGTTTCTTCTTTATACAGCTGCACAATTGTCGATTGATGCTTGCCCTATGGAAGGTTTCGACAGTGAATCCTTTGATGATATACTTGGACTAAAAGAGAAAAACCTAAAGTCTGTTGTTTTGGCTACTGTAGGGTACAGGTCAAAAGAGGATAAATATCAATCGTTAGCAAAGGTGAGGTATGATTTAGATGATTTAGTTATAAAATATTAGACAATTATTATTACTGTAGCTATGGCAGGTGCTTTACTTAATTCAAGTTCCTGCCATTTTTGCCTTTGTAAATAAAAGCAAACAATGATAATACAGAAAACAAGATCCCAATCGCCACTCCCAGTGTAGTATTCAGCCCTAATCCTCCATTGGCATGAGGTGCCACAAATACGTAACTCATACAAACCGAAGTCATAAACATGGCCGGGAGAGACAAAAACCAATGGTTTTTACCTGTTTGGAGCAGGTACATTGCTATTGTCCATAAAATTACAACTGACAAAATTTGGTTCGACAGCCCTAAAAATTTCCATATTGTTGAAAATTCCAATTGTGTAAGAATAAAACCGAGGATAAATAGGGGGATGCTGATAATGAGCCTGTTTTTTATACTTTTTTGGTTGTACGAAAACATATCCGCCAGGGTTAATCTTGCACTTCTAAATGCTGTATCACCTGTTGAGATGGGGAGTACTATAACCCCGATTATAACAAACAGGGCTCCTATGTTTCCCAGCCAATCCTTTGAAATCACATCAACTACCCATGCTGGGTTATGGTCTTTTATGCCCATCACTTCATTTAATGCAGGTGCATCTCCAAAATAATTCATTGCGGCAGTGGCCCATATTATCGCAACTATCCCTTCTGCAATCATTGCCCCATAAAAAGCATAGCGACCATAACTTTCTTTTTTTAAACATCGTGCCATCATTGGTGCCTGAGTAGAATGGAAGCCGGATATTGCTCCACATGAAATAACAATAAACATCATGGGAAACAGGATATTTTGTTTCGGATTTTGATGAACGTTTTTTAATGTGTTTAGGGATAATTCCTTCATAGAAAAATCACCTGTAAGATGGTTTGCAATCATTGCTCCTGCAATACCTATTGCCATTAGCAATAGGGCAGCGGCAAAAAATGGGTAAATTCGTCCAATAATCTTATTTATTGGAAGTAATGTTGCTAATAAGTAATATAAAAAAATGATATAAACCCAAATGTCAAACCCTCCATTTGTTTGGTAGGCCAATAGCCCTGCAGGGCCTGATACAAAGGCAACTCCAACAAAGATTAACAGGAGCAAGGTAAAAACTCTCAGTAATTGGCGAAAACCATTCCCTAAGTATTTTCCTACTAACTCGGGAACGCTGGCTCCTCCATTTCTTAATGATAACATTCCTGAAAAGTAATCATGAACTGCCCCCATAAAAATGCAGCCCAAAACAATCCATATATAAGCCCATTGGCCATATTTAGCTCCTAGTATAGCGCCAAAAACAGGCCCTAATCCGGCAATGTTTAAGAACTGAATCGTAAATACTTTCCATGTTGGCAAAGGAATATAATCTACTCCATCGTTCCTTGATAATGCAGGCGTTTTTATAGAGTTGTCTGCACCGAAGAATTTCTCAATAAACTTACCATAGAAAACAAAACCCAGAACTAGCAGGGTGACAGAAATTAAGAAAGTTATCATGTGTATATAATTAGGCTGGTAAAAATATATAAAAAATGCACTCCGGCACAGTTTAATACTTACCGAAGTGCATCATTCAAAATGCGTGGTTATATTATTATTGCTTCAGCAATTTTACAACTTTACGTGAAACCAGGTCTTCAAATACTACCTGATATACTCCGCTTTGCAGGCCGGTAACATCGAATTGGGTTACAATACCTGCATTTAGTTCAAATGCCATTACAGTGGCTCCTGATACGCTTAGTACTTTTGCCTGTACTGTTTTTGAATCAAAACTGGTTAAGTCAACATTCACCAATCCGTAAGTAGGATTTGGATATATCATCAACTCATTTTTATCAACATCCGGCATTTCTGTTACCAATTGCGAGCCTTTTAAGCTCCAGGCGTAAGGCTGTGGTGTAAAAATCTTGTCCCATTTAATTAAATAGGCTTTACCTGCCTCTACAGAAAGTGTTAATTCAGACTGAAGGCCATCAGCATCATCATTGAAAAATGCTCTTTGTTCGCCGCAACCAGTGTAAACTTCTAAATAGGTGTCTTCAGAGGTTAGGCCTATGCTGGAAACAGTAATCTCATCATCCTGACGGGCAATGAAGCGGTACCATTTATTTGTTGCTGATTCGTGATCAATTGCGTTCTCATCAGAGATATCTATATCAATTGGGTCAATGCAGCGTTCGCCTGCCTGCCAGTTCGACTCTTCAATGGTCCATTCTATTTCACCATTGTCGGCACCGTTTTGCCAACTTATTAAATAGGTTTCACCCTCGGCAGCATCAAAAGCGAGTTTTGATGGGTTCCAGCTTTGGTCATTGTTTATTGAGGTGGTATAGGCACAATCGTCATATACTGCAACTCTGCAATCTGCAGCATTGCTCCCAACTGCACTTACAGTTACTTTTCCGTTTCTGCTGGCAGTAAACTCAAACCATCTGTATTTATTTTGAGGGGCATTACTCACCATGTATCCGGCAGTAGAAGTTAATGGAAAGCTGCAGAACTCGCCCTGAGCAATAGATGCTTCTTCAAGACTCCATTCAAATTGTTGGTTGGTATAATAATTACGCCAATTGATGTAGTAGGTTAAACCACTAATTACTTCAAATGAAACTTCGGATTGTTGACCGCAGAAGTCATCGCTGGAGATGAATGCTTCTTCGTTGCACCCATCATAGATTTCAACATATGTGTTTGCAGTGGTTGTACCGCAAGTAGATACGGTTACTTTACCATTTGTGGTGGCAGTGTATACAAACCATTGATCGCCAATGGAATTATCACTAGTATTAATTCCTGTTTGTGCTGCTGTAGCTGTATCACAGCTTTCTCCTCCTTGTCCGGTTGTTACCTGGCTCGCTAATCCCCACAATATGAGCGATAAATAGAATAATTTTTGCATTTTTAAGTGTTGTGTTGTTGTGTTGTCGTGTTGTTGAAAATATTAATTCCTCATAATTATTTTTTTAGTGCCTGCAATGTGAAAACAAGATGTATTTGTTTTCCCCAAAACAAATACTATGTAATCATAAACAGATGATCTATCTCAAAATTTTTTAATCAAATAAAACTGAACGTTTATAGTCAATTTTTGTCTCTTTATCAACTTGTAACGAAAGCCACATCAAAAGGTTTCGTTTTTTAATTTGACCTTGTGCTTTTTTTTAAATAGTTGTAAGCTTTTATTCTCTGGATATGTTGATATATCAGTCCGGAGAACTCATCTCATTTAATCCTTTCTTTATAAACTAATTTGAAAATTTTACCTGATCAAACCCAAATAAAATAAATCCATATCTAGCTGCAAAAGCATATAATGTTGTGACCAGGTCAGAACAATGTCTAATTGTCTTTGTGTGAAGTAATAGGCGCGACAAAAATAAAAAACATATTTAAAATCAAACTACTACTATACTCAAAAATGAAGAATTTAGAATTATTTTAATTATTCATCTTATTTGTTCTTATTTTTGTTCCATCATTTAAAAATAATACGATTGAATCAGAAGGTACTTTTAATAACCCCTCCATTTACGCAGTTAAATACGCCATATCCTGCAACAGCTTATTTAAAAGGATTTTTGGATCACCAAAGAATTGCTTCGCTTCAGGTAGATCTGGGTTTAGAAGTGTTGTTGAAATTGTTTTCAAAAGCAGGACTTAAAGAGATATTCTCTTTGGCAGAATCAAGCTCTGGAAAATTCTCAGAGAATAGCCAAAGAATCTTCATGTTACGGGAAGATTATATTCATATTATCGATGAGGTGATTCGATTTCTGCAAGGGAAAAATGAAATGTTTAGTCATTTGGCTTGTGCAGGTTCATTAATTCCCCAGGCATCACGTTTTAACGCGATAGATGATATGGATTGGGCTTTTGGAAATATGGGTATAAGGGATAAGGCCAGGCATATTTGCACGCTTTTTCTGGAAGATTTATGCGATTTTATAGTTGAAAACATAGATTCTCATTTTGGGTTTAGCAGATATGCTGAAAGGATTAGTTCCTCTGCCTATACTTTTGATCCTGTTTATGAAGAGCTTTTTGTGGAGGATACTTTGGTAATTGATGCCCAAAATAAGATATTGGATGAATATATAAAAAAACAATGCCCAACGCTTGTTGCTATATCAGTACCATTCCCGGGGAACCTATTTTCTGCATTAAAATGCGGGCAGTATATTAAAAGTGCATACCCGCATATAAAGATTGTTTTGGGAGGGGGGTATGTAAATACTGAACTGCGCTCAATTTGTGATGCAAGGATATTTGAGTTTGTTGATTTTATTACTCTGGATGATGGAGAAATTCCTTTGCTTAATATCGTGGAAAATTTAGAGGGAGCAAGAAGTCAATCCGGTTTAAAACGGACTTTTGTAAAAGTTGGAGAAAAGATTGAGTATATTGAAAATTCTGATTCTCAGGAGTTTTCATACAAAGAAAATGTTGCACCTTGTTATAGTGGATTAAAAATAGATGATTATATCTCAGTAATTGATGTTATTAACCCAATGCATCGATTATGGAGTGATGGGTTTTGGAATAAACTTACCATGGCGCATGGTTGCTATTGGGCTAAATGCACCTTTTGCGATACAAGCCTTGATTATATAAAAAGATTCGATCCTGTTTCTGCCCAGGTGCTTTGTGATAAAGTGGAGGCATTAATTGAGCAAACGGGGAAGACAGGATTCCATTTTATTGATGAGGCAGCTCCCCCTGCTTTGATGATTGCTTTTGCTAAGGAGGTTATCAGAAGAGGATTAATTATTTCCTGGTGGACCAATATACGTTTTGATAAAACTTTTACCTATGATGTATGCCGATTATTAAGGGCTTCTGGTTGTATTGCGGTTTCTGGTGGATTAGAAGTAGCTTCGCAAAGGATTTTAAAACTGATTAACAAAGGAGTTAGTGTTGAATCTGTTGCTGAAGCGTGCCATAACCTGACTAGCACCGGGATTTTAACCCATGCCTATTTGATGTATGGTTTTCCAACTCAAACAGCTCAAGAAACCATAGATTCACTTGAAGTTGTAAGGCAACTCTTTGAAAATAATATTCTTCATTCCGGGTTTTGGCATCGGTTTGCTATGACCGTCCATAGTCCTGTGGGTCAGAATCCAGAAAAATATAATGTTAAATGTAAAAAGACTGGACTAAACCCATTTGCCAACAATGATATTGAACACGTAGATGTTAAAGGCGCACAACATGAGTTGTTTAGCGAGGGATTAAAAAAATCATTATATAACTACATGCACGATGTTGGATTCGATTTGCCCCTGCAACAATGGTTCAATTTTAAAATTCCACCAACCACCATTGCTCCCGAATATATATATAGTTCGTTAAATTCCGTAGAAGAGGAGGAGCTTAAGGAAAATGCAAAAATAATTTGGTTAGGGAGAATGCCGGAAATATCATACTATTCTAAGAAAAAGAAAGGGAAAGATGTTCAAATGGCAGAAATTACCATCAATACAAAAGATGCTGGCTTGAAATTAAATGTAAATAGAAGAGTTGGGGATTGGGTTATGCAAGTTGTTCAAAAATCATCTGTTGTAGCAGGCAAAGAACTGACGCTTAAACAACTTAAAGAAAGTTTTTTAGATGAAAATCTGGGGGATTTTTTGATATATTGTGAGAGTAATAATTTTAACCAGCTTAGAGAAGCCGGCCTTTTAATTCTATAAATTTATTTGTACCATGAGAGTCTATTTTCTATTAGGGATATTTGCAATTATTACAACTGTTCAGGCAGAGTCTGTTTCTGATTTTCTTTTCCCGACGCCAAAAAAACTAACAGTAAAGGAAGGGTTTTTAAACAAATTTAATGGTTGTCAATATGGCTCCGGTCAAGTTGTTGAATTAATAAAAAAAGCAGAAACTATTAATATTCAGGGGGAACTAAAGGCATTTTCAAATCCGGTTCTGTATAATAAGTTTACCCTTGCCATTGATTCAACATTGCCACATTCTCAGCAGTATGTTATTGATATTGACTCGGCAGATATATTGATTAGGGGTAAAGATGAGGCTGCCTTATTTTACGGAAAACAAACCCTAAACCAGGTGCTTAAATATAGTGAATCGACTGGTAATCCTATTCCATGCTTGACTATTACTGATTGGCCTGATTTTGAAAGAAGAGGCTATATGCTTGATATCAGCAGGGATAAAGTACCAACAATGGAGACTCTTTTTAAAATTATTGACATGTTGGCCCGGTGGAAGATTAATGAATTTCAGTTATATACCGAGCATACTTTTGCATATAAAAATCATAAGGTCGTTTGGGAAAATTGTAGCCCTGTTACAGCCGAAGAGGTTAAGATTCTGGATTTATATTGTAAGACCCGGTTTATAGATCTTGTTCCTAACCAGAATTCCTTTGGACATATGGAAAACTGGCTCAAACATGATGAATACCTTCATTTGGCTGAGTGCCCTTCTGATTGTAAAACAATATGGGGAATGCGCAAAAGGACAAGCCTGGATCCTGGAAATCCGGAGTCGCTGGAATTGATGAAAGAGCTTTATGATGAGTTGATTCCTAATTTTTCCAGTGAGTATCTTAATATTGGATGCGATGAGACCGTAGAGTTGGGGATGGGGCGTTCAAAAAGTATTTGCGACGAGCTAGGTAAGGGGCAGGTTTACCTCGAATATCTCAAAAAATTAAATCAAGAAGTAAACCGGCAGAACAAAATCTCTCAGTTTTGGGGAGATATCATTCTAAATCATCCTGAATTAATAGATTCCCTACCCAAAAATATGATTGCTATGGTTTGGGGCTATGAAAGCGATTTTCCTTTTAATGAGAAGCTTCCTAAATTCCAAAAGGCTGGCCTGGATTATTATGTTTGTCCGGGAACATCAACCTGGCGCTCAATTATTGGTAGAAATCAGGATGCCTTTTTAAACCTTAAAAATGCTGCTGTTAATGGTAAAAAGTATAACGCAAAAGGCTACCTGAATACAAATTGGGGAGATCATGGCCATTGGCAACCTTTGTCGGTTTGTTATGCACCAATGGGGGTAGGAGCTGCGTATGCATGGAATATCTCATCAAAACCGGAATCAAACATTGAATTTGTTCTTAATCAATATATATTTAAGGATTATACCGAAAATACAGCTAAAGCCATAATGAAATTAGGGAATAGTTATTTGGCTTGTAAAATTCCGGAAGGCAATGCAAATGCTTATCAATTAATGCTTAGAAGATATAAGTGGACAATGAAAGGCCACTTTCAAACTAAACATCTTAGAATTGAAAATCTTGAAATTGCTGAGGATGAAATAAATGAGGCGCTTAGTATTCTGCAAAAAGGCAAAGCGATGTGCGAAGATGCAGAAGTTATTGTGAAGGAATTGGAGCAGGCCTCCAGCTTGGCTAAGCACGGAATCCACCTAGGGATTGCTCGTCTGAAAGCCCCGAATCAAGATACGAAAAACATAGATGCTGCAACAAAGAATGAACTTATTGCAGAGTTAGAATACCTTATTAATACTCATGGTGAGTTGTGGATCATGAGGAATAGAATTGGTGGATTGCAATATTCCACACAAAAAATGGAAGACATTCTGTTGTATTATAAAGATTAGTCTTTATAGTTAACCAATTGTTCACACGCCATGCATGTGGACAATTGGTAATCTAAAAGTGGAGGTTGTTCTAAAATTATCGGGTAATAATAATAGGATCTTCTTTTGATAACCGTTGTATAATAATAGGATCTTCTTTAGCCAGTCTTGTTATGATAATAGGATCCTCTTTTGAAAATCTAGTTATTATGATAGGATCTTCTTTCGCTAATCTGGTAATTATAATGGGGTCTTCTTTTGCCAGTCTTGTTATAATTATCGGATCTTCTTTTGCAAATAATGTTGAGCTGATGGCGAATAAAAATACGATAGCAAATACTCTTGAGATAATAATAGATTTCATGACAAACTTTTTTAATTGGTTTGTTACAAATATCTATATGAAAACAAGCACTTTACGAATTTTATGCGTGACAAAAACGTGACAAATGCCATTTGGTTAATTCATAGATAATTACGCACTTACAAAATGCTTATAATTTTGAATTTATCCCGGAGCATTTCTTTCTGTCAATTTAGAAACGTCGAAAAAAGGTCAAATTGCCAATCTTATAAAGTTCTTTTATGCTTTTTGAAACGTTGATTGTGATGCAATAATTATTTTTTTGTCATATCTGTTATTAACTTTTCTCTGAAATTTTGCAGATAATCTTCAATATTTCCATCTACATTTAGCTTGGTACGGATTCTTTGTTTAGCCTTTCGGATAGATGCGGGTTGTACGTTTTGAACTTTTGCAATTATTTCCATTGGTAATTTTAAACAAAGCATTACTGCATACCTAACTTCGGTTTTGGTTAGTGATGGAAATGAATGTGTAAATAAACTAATGGTTTCCAGGTAGCAGTTATCAAAACTGTCGACGATTTCGGCGCCACTTTGCGAATAGTTTATGGGATGTTCTTTTGGCGCATTGTTTCTATTTCCCTCCTGGCTTAGCCGGTGTTCTAATAGCTGTTTTTCTCCTATTCCAATTAGAAGATTCTGAAATTCTTTATTGAGTTCTTCTATTCTGGTTTTTTTGTTTTTCATGTATAAGTATACATATACACCCACTGCAAAAAGAATTGTAATTGTTATAACAATTACCAGATATAACATGAATTCGCTAGCCTTTTTCTCAACTTCCAGTTGTTTCATCTGGCTTTTGATCTGGTCTATTTTGTTATTAATTTCCAGTACTTTGGCCATGCGTATTTTTTCAAATACCATGAGTTCTTCCTGGAGTTCCTGATATTCTTTTAAGTCTACATAAGCTTTGGCAAAATTTCTTTTTGCGATATCAATTTTGTGCAAATAATCATAGGCATATAGCATCCTTTTGGGTTGATTGTTTTGTCTGTACAATTCTAATGACCTGACAAAATATATTTCGGCTACATTATATTGCTCCTGATTAAAGAATAAAACGCCTTTAAACTGATAAAGTGCAGGAAGGATTAAATTTGAATTGTTTCCATCTTCACATAATTTAATCGCTTTGTCGCAGAATTTGTGGGCTTCCTCAAACATGTTTCTGGCATTGTAGCTGCTGGCAATTACCTTATAAACACTCGCAGCCCGGTGTGTCATGCCCAGGTTCAGGTATTTTTCAGCAACAAGGTTTAATTTGTCAGGAACATCTTTGTCAGAGAGGCTATATAGTAATTCCATAAATTCACCAAATAACCTTTCTTCCTGGTGTACAGAGGTCTTTAATATGTCTACCCCCAAATTGAGCTCCAGGTTAAAGTCTTCTTCAAGGGCTATTTTGCATCTTGCAATGCCAACATATGCAAAGCCAGCATCTGTTGTTTTTTGTTCGCCTATTTCTATTGCTTTGTAAAAATTAATTTTTGCTTGTTCATATAAACCTGTTACTTCGGCTATTTGTCCTAATAATATTTGACACTTAGCCTGCCATTTTAAATTCTCATTAACAGAAAATCCGGAAACTGCCCTTTCAATCAGGATCAAAGCTGAATCCATTTTTAAATCGTTAAATAGTAATAGAGCTTTAGTGTAATCAATATAACTGTTGTACCGGAAGGCGTCAGTCTCCGACATGCTTATGACAACTGAATCCAATTCCTTTTTAGCCTCATTGGGATAATAGAAGCCTTTGAATTCCAATAGGGAAAAAATTTTGTCCACATCAAGTGTGCTGTGTTTTTTTTCTGGCTGAGAAAAAAGAAGGGTAGGGATAAAAAAGCAGATGCAGACTCCTATAATTTTAGCATAATGATTTGGTAAAAGAACCTTCATAAATATTACTTATTTAAAACAATAAGACCAGACATGAGATATAAAGATAGACTTTTTTTATAAATCAGCATTTAATCGATAGGTGATTGATATTACTTTCTTTCAAAGAATGGTAATCTGTCGTTGGGGAATCGTTTGGCATATTCGCCCCAGAATTTCTTTACCTCCAGTCTCATCTCTTTATGTAGGGCAAATATTCCTATCAGGTTTGGAATTGTCATCAAAGCAATGGTAATTCCAGAAAGGGTCCAGATAATTTCGGTATCAGTAAATGAAGCGATGAAAAAACCCAGAACATATACAATTCGGTAATATTTAACTGCATTTACACCAAATAGATACACGATTGCCCTACTGCCATAATACGACCATGAAATAGCGGTAGAAAAAGCAAACAACAATAGGCCAATGGATACAATATATTTGCCAAAATTACCAAACCAGCTTCTTGTAAAGGCGATTGTTGTTAAAGGGGCACTATGCAGGAGAGACTTTCCTTTAAATATAACTCCGGATTCCGAGTCTACTATTCCATTGTTGACTTTGATAGACCCACTATATAATTGCTGCTTTTTGTATAGTTTTACCTTCTCGGCTAAAGATCTTGAATGAATAAATGATACCTTATCTGTTACTTGTCCATCTACCACATTAAGAACTCCAGTGTATAAAGGAAGGTTTTGAATCCCATTAACGTGATTTCCCAGCATTTCCCTTTCAGCCGGATCAGTATCTGAATACAAACCCTCAATTACTGAAAGTTCTGCGTATTGGAAGTTATTCATGTGTTTTTCAGTCCATACCCCACTCGATAATAACACCAATCCTGTTAAAGTACAAATTATAATCGTATCTATAAAAGGTTCCAACAAGGCTACTAGTCCTTCCGAAACAGGTTCGTGAGCCCTGGCTGCGGAGTGTGCAATTGGTGCCGACCCTTGTCCTGCTTCATTTGAGAATAGTCCCCTATTCACTCCTCTTTTAAATGCAAATATTATAGTAGCACCTAAAAAGCCTCCAGTGGCAGCAGATCCGGTAAAAACATCGGCAAAAACAGATTTAAGCGAAGGGAGAATGTTTTCGTAATTATACATTATTACAGCAATAGCACCAATGAAATAGATAATGGCCATGGTTGGAACTAGCTTTGATGTAATGCTGGCAATTCTTTTTATCCCTCCAATAATTACAAATGCCAGGAGTATAGCCAATACCAAACCTGTAATAATATGTGGTATTCCAAATGTAGCGCTTATTGAATTGGAGATGCTATTTATTTGAGGCAGGCTTCCTGTTCCAAATGATGAGAAAACAGTTGCTGCGGCAAATATAATGGCCATTATTTTACCAGTTTTTAGCACCTTGCCAGAAGGCATTTTAATGTCCAAACGCTTTTTCATAAAATACATTGGACCTCCGGAAACCATTCCATCACTGGCTATTTCCCTGTATTTATGAGAAAGTGTTACCTCAACAAATTTTGTGGTCATACCAATTAAGGCAGTAACCAACATCCAAAACAAGGCAGCCGGACCTCCCAGATATACTGCATATGCTACTCCTGCAATATTGCCAGTTCCTACCGTACCCGATAGTGCTGTTGCCAATGCCTGAAAATGGGAAGTGTCTCCTATGTCACCTTCTCTGTCAAATTTTCCTTTAACAATCTGGATGGCATATCTTAAATAGCGTAACTGAGGAAAACCAAGGTATAAAGTAAAAAACAGACCTACGCCTAATAAAAGATAAACAAACCATTCGCTACTCCCAATATATGAGTCGATCACCTTTAAAATTTCATTTATCTGTTGCATATAGCCCTAGTTTTTCATTATATAGTTCAAGAAAAGCAAATATATAATTTTTATTATTCTTTTAGGAATACATGTAATTCAAATGCCAATAATTAAAGGGATTGTAAAGAGAAAAGATAATTCTAAGAGTAGGAGAAATTATAAGAAATAAAAAACGCAAATTCCTTAATCAAAGAAATTTGCGTTTATATGGGTGGAAGACCGGTCTCGAACCGGCGACCTCCGGAACCACAATCCGGCGCTCTAACCAACTGAGCTACAACCACCATTTCTGCTAAAAGCGATGCAAAGATAACATTAAAAAAACTACATTTGCAATACTTTTGGTAAAAAAAGTAATAAAATAATAGGGTGTAGATAGTATGAGCTTGATAATTAAAATAATATAAGAATTAATAATATGAAATTTTTTCTGCAGGATGATATTAGTGAACAAGTGGATAGGATAATTAGGAGCCTGAACAAAATCATGGACGGAGATGTTTCTGAGCAGATGGAGGGGAAAGGTTTAAGTTATAAACTTAATTATGGCGCAAGTATTTTATGGTTGAGGCAGATGGCTAAGAAATATGCCCCAAATAATAGATTGGCAGAGCGACTTTGGTCCAGGGAAATTCGGGAAACAATGGTGTTGGCCACGCTAATTGCAGAGTTTAAAGAAGATTTTCTTGTCACCATGGAAGATTGGATGAACTCAATTCCTACTCCCGAAATAGCTGAGCAGCTGGGAGCAAATCTTGTCTGGAAACATCCTGATTTGTACACTTTTGCCATCAATAATATTAATAGTAACAGTAGAAATAAACAAGCTGTTATATGGGTAGCCTTATCTGCATATTTGCAAAAAGGGTTTAAAATGGAGGAAGAGCAGTATGGTGAACTCCTTGTTTTGCTGGAAAAAACTATAAATGATAACAATAAATTTGATTTGAGGGTAAAAGGTCGGTTTTTACGTCAGCTTTGCAGAGTATCAAGAATGCAAATGGGTAATGTAGAGGGGTTGATGGATAAATTTAAGGGGAACGATTCGGTATCCTGGCTGCGTGAGGATGTTTTAACTGAGATAGCTTTTCTAAAAGATTCTTAATGATTTACCATTTTTCGCTCTATCTTTGTAAACAAGGATAAAACATTAATTATTATTGTATATGCAGGTTATAGAGGTTCAAAACAATATCCATAAAAAACATTTTTTAAATGTCGTGAACTTAATCTATAAAAAGGACAGTTCATATGTTCGTCCTCTAAATAAGGACATTGAGAATATTTTTTCACCAAAGGAGAATCCATTCTTTTCTCACGGTACTGCTACCCGCTATATATTAATGGATAATACAGGTGATGTTATTGGTCGGATAGCTGTATTTATTAATGAGAAAAAAGCATATGGTTTTGATCAGCCTACCGGCGGTATTGGATTTTTTGAATGTATTAATGATAAAAAGGGAGCTCATCTGCTTATTGATACTGCAATAAAGTGGCTTAAGGATAAAGGGATGGAGGCTGTTGATGGACCTATTAACTTTGGAGAGAATGATAATTTTTGGGGATTGTTGGTTGAAGGTTTTACTCCTCCGGCGTATGGAATGCAATATAATCCCCCTTATTATAAACAGCTTTTTGAAGAATTTGGTTTTCAAACGTATTTTGAACAAGTGACAAATCGTCTTGACCTGAAAAAGCCGTTTCCTGAGAGATTTTGGAAAATTGCTGAATGGGTAGGAAAAAAAGAGGATTATAATTTTAGGCATTTTACCTGGAAACAGTCCGATAAATTTATTAGCGACTTTTGTGAAGTTTATAATGATGCATGGAAGTTTCATGAAAACTTTACGAAAATGACCCCTGATAAAATCAGGCCCGCATTTACTCAGGCTAAACCTATTGTTATTGAAGAATTATGCTGGTTTGCTTATTACAATAATGAACCTATAGGCTTCATTTTCCTTTATCCTGATGTTAATCAGATTCTAAAATATTTTAATGGGAAAATGAATCTTGTCAATAAATTAAGATTCTTGTGGTTGAAGCAAAGAAAGGCCATGACCCGTTTGAGAGTGGTTATTTTAGGGGTGAAACCAAAGTTTCAAAGATCGGGAATTGAATCGGGTCTTTTTTATAATCTTAGGGAGCAGGTATATAAACGTACCTGGTTTGATGAAATGGAGTTAAGTTGGGTGGGAGATTTTAATCCCAAAATGCGATCACTTCAAGATTCAATGGGGGCTGAATTTTCGAAAAAGCATATTACATATAGGTATGTATTTGATCCTTCAAAAAGAAAAAATGCACGGGCTGCCAGCATCCCAACCGATACTAAAGAAAAGGCTATTAAAGAGAAAGAAGCCAATGAACTTTAAATTTATTACCGAAGGAATTAAATATTAAGCAAATAAATAAAAATTGTTTTGCACTTTTAATATTAATATTTACCTTTGCAGTCCGTTAAGAAATTTGAATATTAAAGAGGTAAGAAAATGAAAAAGGAAATTCATCCAGATAATTATCGCTTGGTAGCTTTCAAAGATATGTCAAACGAGGAAACATTTGTTACTCGTTCTACTGTTAACACAAAAGATACTATCGAGATTGAAGGAGTAGAGTATCCATTGGTGAAGCTTGAGATCTCAAACACATCTCACCCTTTTTATACTGGTAAGATGAAACTTGTTGATACAGCAGGACGTGTTGATAAGTTTAGAAGTAGGTACCAAAAGCACATGGATAACAGAAAAAAATAAGCTTAGACGCTTAAGTCTTAATAAAGCTTCGGTATAACCGGAGCTTTTTTTTTACCCATAAAAGAGGTCAGGATCAATTGCAATGTAATAATTGAACTTTGGCACATCTATTGACAAGTACATTGTTCGCTATTGTTTTAGCGCATAAGTGACAAATTGACAATTTTTCTATGCAGAAAGTAAATATGGATAATTTTAAAATCTCAATAAACAAAGCAAACCTGAGTGATATGTACGAATCTGAAGCGGAGTTTATTCCTATCGTATCCAACGAAGATGAACCCGAACTTTCTGATATTGATGTGCCTCAGGAATTGCCTATTTTACCATTAAGAAATACCGTTTTATTTCCAGGAGTGATAGTTCCAATTTCTTTGGGGAGGGAAACATCTTTAAAACTCGTAAAAGATGTGCAGCGAAGCAATGGGTTATTTGGGGCATTGGCTCAAAAAGAAGCTGATGTTGACGAGCCTGTTATTGAAGATTTATATCATATAGGAACGGTTGCAAAAGTTATCAAGCTTTTGGAAATGCCAGATGGCTCTACCTCTGCCATTATTCAAGGGAAGAAGAGGTTTGAACTAGAAGAGCTTGTTGCTACGGAACCCTATTTTAAGGCAAAGGTAAAAGCGCTTAATGATATTGAGCCTGAAGAAGATAAATCAAGAGATTATGAGGCGCTTATCAGCTCGCTTAAAGATTTGTCTTTACGTATTATAAAATACTCCTCAAATATTCCACCTGAAGCATCTTTTGCTGTAAAAAACATAGAGAATCCATCATTCCTTGTGAATTTTATATGCTCTAATTCAGAGATTTCGGTTAAAGAGAAGCAGTCGCTACTCAAGATTGACGAGATGAAAGACAGGGGAATGAAACTACTGGAGTTTCTTACCCGTGAAGTGCAGTTGCTTGAGTTAAAAAACGATATTCAGAGCAAAGTAAAACTTGATATTGACCAACAACAACGTGAATATATGCTTCACCAGCAGATGAAGCATATTCAGGATGAGCTTGGATCTAGCCCTGTAGAACAGGAAGTAAGGGAATTAAAAGAGAGAGCAGAAAAGAAGAAGTGGGGAAAGGAAGTATCTGAATTGTTTTATAAAGAGCTGGATAAGTTGGAGAGGTTAAATCCTGCAACCGGCGAATATTCTGTGCAACATAATTATCTTACTACGCTTTTAGATATTCCATGGAACGAATATACTGAAGATAAGTTTGGTATGGAGTCTGCCGAAGCAGTGCTGAATCGCGACCACTTTGGATTAGATGGTGTTAAAGAACGTATTCTTGAACATTTGGCTGTTCTAAAACTTAAAGGTGATCTAAAGTCTCCAATAATTTGTTTGTATGGCCCTCCGGGAGTTGGTAAAACCTCTTTGGGAAAATCAGTTGCTGATGCCTTGGGTAGGAAATATGCCAGAATGTCATTAGGAGGTGTTCATGATGAGGCAGAAATCCGGGGGCATAGAAAAACATATATTGGAGCCATGCCAGGAAGGATTATCCAGAATATTAAAAAGGCGGAAAGTTCAAACCCGGTTTTTATTTTGGATGAAGTTGATAAAATCGGGACAAGCGCACATGGAGATCCTGCTGCTGCCTTATTGGAAGTGCTGGATCCGGAACAAAATGAAAATTTCCATGATAATTTTCTGGAGGTTGATTTTGATCTGTCAAAAGTGATATTTATTGCTACGGCTAATACATTGGGCACTATTTCGCAACCATTGCTTGATAGGATGGAACTTATTGAAGTAAGTGGATATGTTTTGGATGAGAAAAACGAGATAGCAAAACGTCACCTTTGGCCTAAGCAGCTTGAAAACCATGGCATACCTAAAAGTAAGCTCTCCATTTCAAAGAAGGCTATGAACTTCATAATTGAAAACTATACCAGAGAATCTGGAGTTAGAGAGCTTAATAAAGTGCTAGCAAAATTAGCCAGGAAATATGCTTTAAAAATTGCTACTGGCAAGGAGTTTAAAAAAGCGGTGTCGACTGATGATATTAAAGAGAATCTTGGTATAGAGCGGTTTTCAAAAGAGAAATATCAGGATACTCATGTTCCTGGAGTGGTTACTGGCTTGGCTTGGACTGCAGTAGGGGGTGAAATACTTTATGTTGAATCTAGTTTGTCAAAAGGGAATGGCAAGCTAACTTTAACAGGGAATCTGGGGGATGTTATGAAAGAGTCGGCTGTACTTGCTCTTGAATACATAAAGTCGCATAGTAAAGAGCTTAATATCTCGCAAGAACAGCTGGAGGGTAACAATATACATGTTCACGTTCCAGAAGGGGCAATACCTAAAGACGGACCTTCGGCCGGGATTACAATGGCTACAGCCCTGGCTTCTATCTATACTGGAAAAAAAGTTAAGAAGCGTATTGCTATGACTGGAGAAATTACCCTTAGGGGGAAAGTCCTGCCGGTTGGAGGAATAAAAGAAAAAATCCTTGCGGCCAAAAGAGCAGGGATAAAAGAAATTATCCTTTCAGTTGATAATAAAAAAGATGTATCCGAGATTAAGGATATTTACATCGAAGGACTTGAGTTTTATTATGTCAATAATATAAAAGAAGTATTGGATATTGCAATAGAGAAATAAAAGGAGGGGATTTCCCCTCCTTTCTTTTTAATTTTAATGTATCGAAATTAAAATCTCTTTGTTACCCACTTTTTTGTGTAGGAATTCTGACTCAAATTCATCAATAAATCGTACCATTTCAGGTGTAAGTCTGTTTAAAGCCCGTTTAACAATGCTTTTAGGAATGTGTTTGTAATAGGCATAGGCAATTGAGCCGGTTATGCTGCCAATTGTATTGCTGGGGCCACCCAGAGAAACGGCTTTGCGAATCGCATCTTCAAAATTGTTTGATTTAAGAAAAACACTTATCGCTGCTGGCACAGGAGTTTGCAAATCTTTACTTACTACTTCTTCCTGCAATTCTTCAATCGTTTTTGAAAGGTTGTATCCAAATTCTTTCTGAATGTAGTCTTTAATAAATGATTTGTTTTCACCGGTTTTGGCAAGGTAAATTGCAGCACTAACTGCTTTTGATGCATTAATCTTTTCAATACTGCTGTGGGTAACTTTTGAAGTTCTTTCAGTAATCTCTAATGCTTGGTCAAGGTTTTTAGCAATCATGCCTATTGAACTAACCCTGCGGGCAGATCCGTCACATTTGCTGTCAAAGGGCTTGTCAGAATCTGAAAGAATCCATTCTTTATACTTTGCTTCAAAACCAGCATAAGGATATTTTTTTACCCAGATTCGCAGAGAGTTTCTAAAATCTTGTTTGTTTACCACGGCATCACCTGTTGCCAGTGTTAAAACCGTGTCCTCAGTGAATGACGAGATAGGTTTAAAGAGTTGAAAGTCTGTGGTTGATCTGCTGTCCTTTACGAAGGCAGATCCGATAATGTCTCCAATAATCGCTCCTTTCATTTGTTGGGGTTTTACGGGGTTAATTAATAGTTGTGCTTAATTATCACTATAAATATAGGGTTTATTTTTTTTCTGATCCCATAACTATCTGGTATATTAACTATCTAAAATTATAATTTATCATTTTGATATATGCTGATAATTAGTCCAATTGTACTATGCAATGACCAAAAGAACGTGTTGTTAAAATATTAACCGCACTATATGGAAATAAAATTGATGTTGAAGATGATTTTTAATACATTTATAAGAACAGCTAACTAATATTCTCATTACACTAAATTATAGTATGAAGGAAAACTTAAAATATCTGTTTGGAATTGTATCAATATTGGCAGGTATATTTTTGCTTTGGTATTTCAGGGCAATTGTTTTCTTTATTATTATATCTGCCATATTATCCTTGGTAGCACGCCCCATTTATGATTTTTTTAGAGGTGAAAAATTTGAAAAGATTAAATTTTCTAAGCCACTTAGTGCATTGGCTACAGTGTTGTTTATTTGGACAATCATTATCTCTATTGTTAGTTTTGTTGTGCCTTTTATTTTTGAGGAAATACAGTTTCTGTCAAAAGCAGATTTTAATTCTATTTTAGATCGTTTTGAAAGGATTACAAACGCATTTATTTTACCAATAAATGAATCACTACAAGAGGAACTGGAGTTTCCGATGATTAAAACTCAAATAGCAGAATTTTTAGTTTCGATATTTGATTTTGCAAAAATACAGGACATTCTTTCGTCCTTTATTGAGTTTGTTGGTAACACTTTTATTGCTATGTTTTCCATATCATTTATCACTTTCTTTTTGTTAAAAGAAGAGTCTCTTTTATTGGAAAGCATAAAGTTGGTGGTCCCTGAAATTTATTATGTCGGGGTTGATCATATGTTGTGGTCCATAAATCGTTTGCTTCGAAGGTACTTTACCGGAATTATTATTCAGATTTCATTAATCTCTCTCATAGTGCTTGCTGGTTTAATGATAATTGGACTTGAGTTTAAGCATGCGCTGATTATTGGTCTTTTTTCCGGGTTGATAAATATTATACCTTATTTAGGCCCTATTATTGGCGCCTCTTTTGGACTTATTGTGTCGATGGTTGTATATCTGCAAACATCAGATCCCCCTCCCATTATCTTGTTTTTTGGGGCTATTATTGCATTATATATAGTTGTGCAATTACTTGATAATATTCTTTTTCAACCACTAATATTTTCATCAAGTGTTAAAGCCCATCCATTGGAGATATTTTTGGTAATTATTATGGCAGGTTATTTGGCAGGAATGGCAGGGATGTTTTTGGCTATTCCGGTGTATACCATTATTCGCGTGGTAGCTAAAGAATTTTTCTCAAAATATAATTTAGTACGCAAGCTTACTGGAAAGCTGGATTGATAATAATAAATACTTTTTTTAAAATATTGATATTATCACTTTTTTCACTAAATTGAAAAAGGGTGTGATTTTGTGTTGAATGAGCTTATTTAAAAGTTTTTAGCATGATATACGACTCTTTCCTTTATAAATTTAAATGCTTTCATGTTTTAGCAACAATATTTCTGTTTGTAGCATTGCCTGATGTTCTTTCGCAACCCTTAAATATACCTTTTAACGAAACAGATACATACAAAAAGATGATTGGGGAGAGGGTATTTCATGGGTTAATAGGTATTGACCGTGAAACACCATCTTGTATATCTTGTCATGCCAAATATACAGGCAGTGAAATAAACTGGAGTCCAACAGCGAAGGAAATTATAAGCATCATTGATACATTATCTCTTGATGAGTTTAAGATTGTTATTAATAATACCGGTGAGGATTTTGTGTCAAAATCACATAAAGGTTACAGATTGTCTGATGAGCATTTGGAATATTTGCACCATTACCTTAAAAACTATAAAGAATCTGACTTGGGAAAGCCTCCTAAGTCCTACCCAAAACTTATATGGTTTTTGATTTTAGGTGTTTTGATGGCTCTTGCACTTATTGATTTTATATTTACAAAAATTGTTAAGTATAAGGTTATACATATTTTAGTAATTATTGCTGGAATAAGTACTCATGTTTCTATGGCCTATAATGAAGCTTCCAGCCTTGGTAGAAGTTTGGGGTATATGCCTGACCAACCTGTTAAATTTTCACACAGAGTTCATGCTGGCGACAATAAAATAGAGTGTAAGTATTGTCATAATAATGCAGAGCACGGAAAATCAGCTGGAATTCCCGGGCCGGAATTATGTATGAACTGTCATATGATCGTTCGTCAAGGCAGTCGATCTGGCAAACATGAAATAGCTAAGGTTGTTCTGAGTTCTGAAAAAGGTCAAGATATTGAATGGATTAGGGTTCACAACTTACCTGATCATGTGTTTTTTAGCCATGCGCAGCATGTAAATGCCGGGAAGCTTGATTGTTCCGAATGTCATGGAGAGGTTGCTGAAATGCATATCCTCAAACAAGAAAATGATTTGTCGATGGGATGGTGTTTAGATTGCCATAAAAAGACCAATGTGCAATTTATAGATAACGAGTATTATTCAATATACAAAGCATATCATAAGGCGCTTTCAGAAAATAGGAATGATTCAATAAAGGCTGTGGATATTGGAGCTAATGATTGTATGAAGTGTCATTATTGACCAGGTAGATTTAGAATAGGAATTTGGTAGTCTTTGTAACATAATTCAGTAATAATTGGACAAAATATTTACTCATGAAATACTGGAAAAGCCTTGAAGAATATAATAATGCTGAAGAAAAGGATAATGCGCATTCACCAACTGAAAAGAGAGTTAAAAGCGTGTTGAAATCCGATAGAAGAGATTTTTTGAAACTTTTTGGTTTTGGAGTTGCCTCAGCAGCAGTGATGGCGAGTTGCGAGCGACCTGTAAAAAAGGCTATCCCCTTGCTTATTCAGCCTGAAGAAATTAGGCCTGGTGTTTCTAGTTTTTATGCATCGACATACTATAATGGAGGTGAAGCTGTGCCTGTACTAGTGAAAGTGAGAGATGGGCGACCCATTAAAATAGAAGGGAACGAACAATGTCAATTAACAAATGGCGGAACTTCAGCACAAGTGCAGGCTTCTTTGTTAAATCTGTATGATGAATCCAGGCCTAAAAATCCTACTTTTAATGGTGTTGAAATCAGTTGGTCAGATGCCAATAGGGCAATTATTGAAAAATTGGATTCCATACCTGATGAAAAAGACATAATTTTTCTGACTCATACTATCATTAGTCCGAGTATAAAACTGGTAATTGATAAGCTAGCTAAAAAATATCCGAATATTAAGGTTGTTATACTTGATTCGGTTTCGTATTCAGGGCTAAGGGAAGCCTATCGTGAAATAGTTGGGGTTAGTGCGATTCCTTTTTACAGGTTTGATAAGGCTAAAACCATTGTGTCTTTTGGTGCTGATTTTTTGGGGACATGGATTACTCCTACTGCTTATACGAACCAGTATGTACAAAATAGAAAGCTGCAGCATTCTCAACAGCTTTCAAAACATATTCAGTATGAATCAGTATTGTCCTTATCAGGCAGTAATGCCGATGACCGGTATGTTATAAAACCTTCGGAGCAGCATAAATACATACGTTCCTTGTTTAATAGGATAGCAGAATTGACTAATAATCCGGTTCTTCCCAGAGCTGGGTTTGAAAAGGAGGTTGAAAATACAGCTCAGCTTTTAGTAAAATCAAAGAGTGAATCGCTTGTAGTTGCGTCATCAAACAATAAAGATGTTCAGTTGGTTGTCTTTGGAATAAACCAAATGTTAGGTTCAATGGGAACCACAATTAGCCTGGATAATGAATTGAAACTTTACCAGGGTAGAGATACCGATATATTTAGTTTTGCAAAGAATTGTGAGGAAGGCGCTGTTGGTGCTGTTGTTTGTTATGATTCAAACCCAGCATATAATCTGCCTTCATCAATTAATTTTAAAGAACTGATAAAAGATATAAAGCTTACAATTAATATTACCTCTCAAAATGATGAAACAAATCCATTTTGCCAGTTTGTTCTTCCACTAAACCATTATCTTGAATCATGGAATGATTATGAAGTTGCAAGTGGGATGTATAGTCTGAGTCAACCAACAATTCATCCAATTTTTAACTCTAAAGACATCCATCAAATATTATTGCCATGGGTGGGAGAACAGGTTAAAACACATGATTTTATAAAGGATTATTGGATAAGTAATATCATTGATAATCAGGCCTTAGAAAATTCCTTTGTCACATCATGGAAAAGGGTACTTAGTAATGGAGTTTTCTATTCGGAGAAAAAAAATAATTTGAAGAACAAACTACTTGATACAGATCTGATTTTAAATAGTGTTGATGAAAGTGGAGGTGAGTTAGAGTTTCAGGCATATCATTCAGTTGCATTGGGAGATGGAAAGTTGGCTAATAATCCATGGCTACAAGAGCTACCAGATCCTGTTTCTAAGATATGTTGGGATAATTACTTCTCAGTAGCTCCTTCTTTAGCCCAAAAAAATAGGTGGAAACAAGGAGATGTGATTGAGATTAAGGGTGTTCGGCTTCCGGTTTGCATACAACCAGGTCAGCATGAAGATGTAATAGCTGCCGCTCTGGGTTACGGCAGAACCATGTTAACTCCGGATCCTGAAACTATTGGAAAAAATGTTAAACATCTGCTGAATAATAGTAGTACTGGTATTTGTTACTATGCCAGTATTTCGAATGTAAAGACAACAGGGATTACCTATGAATTGGCAACAACACAAATGCACCATAATATGGAAGGAAGAGCTCTTATAAGGGAAACTTCCTTTAATGAATATTTAAAAGATGCTGCGTCGGGTAATGAAATGCATGAAATTGTTGAACACCACCATACTTCGTTATACAAAAAACATGAGTTCAAGGGTCATCATTGGGCTATGTTTATTGATTTGAATTCATGTACTGGCTGTAATGCCTGTGTTGTTGCCTGTTCTGCTGAGAATAATGTGCCTGTTGTAGGAAGAGATGAAGTAAGGAGATCGCATGAAATGCATTGGCTTAGAATAGACCGGTATTATACCCAGTCGCCAAATGATCCTTCAAAGATAAGTGTAGTCCGTCAGCCTGTAATGTGTCAGCATTGCGATAATGCTCCGTGTGAAAATGTTTGCCCGGTTGCTGCTACCAACCACAGTTCAGAAGGTATAAATCAAATGGCTTATAATAGGTGCATTGGAACAAGGTATTGCAATAACAATTGTCCGTATAAGGTAAGAAGATTTAATTGGTACGATTACACAGGGGCAGATTCCATACCTTTTAACCGTAAGGATGCAACAGGGATGACATCGGACCTAAAGCGGTTGGTTTTAAATCCTGATGTTACAGTAAGAGCCAAAGGCGTGATTGAAAAATGCTCCTTTTGTATACAAAGAATTCAGGAGAAAAAACTAGAAGCCAAAAAATTAGCATCACATCTTAAAGATGGAGATATACAAACTGCTTGTCAACAGGCTTGTCCAGCAAAAGCCATCATTTTTGGAGATATAAATGATCCAAAAAGTGAAGTTAGTCAGCTGATTAAGGATCCCCGTGCATATCACCTTCTTGAAGAGCTGCACACTTTACCTAGTGTAGGGTATCTAACAAAAGTGAGGAATGTTGAGAGCCATAACTCAATTAAACCTAAATATAAAAATCATAGCTAATGTATATATCACCTATAAGAGAACCTTTGGTTACCGGGTCGAAGAGTTATAAACAGGTAACTGATGATATTACAAAGCCCATGGACGGTAAGCCTGGGAGGCTATGGTTTGTGGGATTAGGCCTTGCTTTACTGGCTTTAATGCTTGGAGGTGTGGCAATATTTGTTACCGTATGGGATGGAATAGGAAGTTGGGGTTTAAACAGAACTATAGGATGGGGATGGGGTATTACAAACTTTGTGTGGTGGGTTGGTATTGGTCATGCCGGCACCTTTATATCTGCTATATTGTTGCTTTTTAGACAAAAATGGAGGACCAGTATTAACAGGAGCGCAGAAGCCATGACTATTTTTGCGGTAATGTGTGCCGGGTTGTTTCCTCTGCTTCATATGGGAAGGTTGCCACTTGGTTTCTTTGTATTCCCATATCCGAATACCAGAGACCTGTGGGTTAACTTTAACTCACCATTATTATGGGATGTTTTTGCCATATCAACCTATTTTATGGTGTCCCTATTGTTTTGGTATATGGGATTGATTCCTGATATAGCTACTATCAGAGACAGGCTGAAAAGGAGTTTTAAAAAGAAAGTATATGCAGTTTTAAGTTTTGGATGGACTGGTTCAGCAAGGCATTGGGCCAGGCATGAATCAATGTCTCTGATATTGGCAGGACTTGCTGCCCCACTGGTACTTTCTGTGCACTCCATTGTAAGTATGGATTTTGCCACTTCGGTAATTCCTGGATGGCACACAACGATATTTCCACCATACTTTGTTGCAGGAGCTGTATTTTCTGGTTTTGCTATGGTTTTAACTTTGATGATTATTACCAGAAAGGCCCTAAACCTACAAAACTATATAACAGTAGGGCATGTAGAATCAATGAATAAAGTTATTATAGCCACCGGTTCAATAGTTGGGATAGCCTATATAACTGAATTGTTTATGGCGTGGTATTCTGGGGTGGTATATGAACGTTTTGCTTTTGTGAATAGAGCTTTTGGACCTTATTGGTGGGCTTATTGGATTATGATGACTTGTAATGTTATTACCCCTCAGCTTTTTTGGTTTAAAAAAATCAGAAGGAACCTGGCTGCAACTTTTATCATTTCAATATTTGTTAATATAGGAATGTGGTTTGAACGTTTTGTAATCATAGTAACCTCGTTGCATCGTGATTTTTTGCCTTCAAGCTGGGCAATGTACTCGCCAACCTGGGTTGAAGTGGGTGTATACTTAGGTACTTTTGGTCTGTTTTTTACACTTTTCTTTCTTTTTATCAGATTCTTCCCGGTTGTTGCTATCGCAGAAGTGAAAAGCGTATTAAGGAGTTCGGGAGAAAACTTTGTTAGGAAAGGAGTTGAAAATGAAAAATAGGCAATATATAACTGGTGTATATTATGATGATAAGGAATTGTTGGATGGAATTATACAGATTCAGAAAAGCGATATTCCAATCTTTGATGTCAGAACGCCCTTCCCGGTTCATGGCCTGGATGATGTGTTGAAATTTAAAAGATCGAGATTGCCACGATTAGGCTTTGTTGCTGGTACATTGGGTGCCATTTTGGCCTTTGTTTTCCAAGTTTGGGTTTTTTCATCAAGCTGGCCTTTAAACTTTGGCGGTAAACCGTTTTTTTCGGTGCCTTCATTTATACCTGTAACCTTTGAGATGGCTGTTTTGTTTGCTGCTATATCATTGGTATTTGGATTTTTGATTAAATCTGGGATTGGTCCGGGAGCTCCTGCGCTAATATTCGATGAGAGAACCAGTGATAATGTGTTTTTGGTTGTTCTGGAGTTTGTTGATGACTCACATGAACAAAAAATATTTAATGTTCTCAAGGAAGCGGGTGCAGAAGATATAAAATCTATAAATCCTTCACTTCAAAATGAATAAGAAATGGACAATCAGTTTGTGATAACAAAAAATATAAAGACAGTTCTTACAGTAGGTGTAATAACAGGAGTTTTGTTGATTGTGTTGGGGTTGATATTTGGATCGTGGACAGAGGAAAGAATTTGGGCTAACATACTTTTAAATGGATTTTTGGTTATATCCTTAAGTTTGGGAGCAGTTTTTTTTGTGGCTGTTCACCTTATCGCAGAATCCGGATGGCAAACAACAGTACAACGAATTGCAGAAGCTATAGGTAGTAATATTTGGTTAGGAGCATTGATGATTGTACCAATTGTTTTTGGAGTTCATTCATTATACCATTGGTCGCACACAGAACACTTAGATTCGGTTTTGCAATTGAAACAAGGCTATCTTAACCTTCCGTTTTTCATACTCAGGATGATAATATATATAGCAGGTTGGACATTCTTAATTTATAAAATCAGACAGCTTTCCTTAAAGAGTGACTCATCCTCCGATTTAAAAGTGTTTTACAAACTGCGAACATATTCAGCATTATTTGTTGTGTTTATCGCTATAACGAGTTCAACCTCGGCTTGGGATTGGCTTATGAGCATTGACGCCCATTGGTTTAGTACCTTGTATGGTTGGTATACTTTTATCGGGCTATTCGTAAATACTATTGCCGTAATTATAATATTAGTTATTGTTTTACAAAAATTGGGATATCTCAATTATATAAATGATGAACATCTGCATGACCTGGGGAAATATCTGTTTGGTTTCAGTATATTCTGGGCTTATTTATGGATCTCGCAATATCTTTTGATCTGGTATAGCAATATTCCTGAGGAAACGGTTTATTACGTTGAGCGGATAACTAATTTTAGGGTACTATTTTATGTCAATGTTGTAATTTGTTTTGTGGTGCCATTTTTTGCTCTGATGTCACGGGGTAACAAACGTAAGGTAAGTTGGTTGTTATATACTTCTATTATTGTGTTTTGTGGCCATTGGCTTGATTTGTTCTTAGCTATTATGCCGGGCACAACTGGGGATGCGGGAGCTGGAATTAGCGTCTTGGAAATAGGCTTTACAATACTGTATATATCATTGTTTTGTTTTGCAATATTTAAGTCTCTGACAAAAGGAAGTCTGGTTCCTCAAAATCATCCTTATTATAAAGAAAGCTTTGATTATGAAAATATTAAATAGTGTTTGGGTGTTGTTGTTTCTGGTTTCATGTGACCTTGACAGAAATCAGCCAGGATATAGTTATTTTCCTGATATGGAGCAGTCAAGAAGTTATGAAACCTATTCGGAGAATCCGGTTTTACCTAATGGAAAAACCAATCTCCCGCCTGTTGAGAATACAGTGCCAAGAGGAAGTATTCCATATCAATTTGAGAAGACCGTTGAGGATAGGGAGTTGGCTGGAGTTGAGCTAAGTAATTTTTATGCCATAGATTCCATTAGGAAAGAAACCTTAACTGAAGGAAAACGCTTGTATAATATTTTTTGTTGGCATTGCCATGGAGAAAAGGGAGATGGTAATGGGTATTTGTTTACTAGTGGAAAATATTCATACCCACCAGCTAATTTACTTTCAGAAAAAGTAACCAAAAATCCCGACGGAGAAATATTCCATGTTATCTCAGTGGGTTTTGGTGTAATGGGTGCCCACCAAGGAATGGTTACTCCTGATGAAAGATGGAAAATAACTTCTTATATCAGAAAGGAACTGATAGAAAATATAAAGGAGTGAAATAATAAAACTAATCAACGGGATTTTTCAAATTCGGATATAATTCCTCTTTAGAGAGTTTGTCAATCGGAATTCTTCTGCCGTTTTTTGTAGATATAATAAAGGAATCGTTGAAACCCATCCGTTTAATATCTTCCAAAAATACTTTGGCCTTTTCGTAGTTTTTAAAAACACCAATGGTATACTGGTTAATACTGTCGTAGGTTTCCTGATTAATAGCTACCAGATTTGTAGAAAAGTCATTTAAATTAATTTCTTTAAATGCCCCAATTTGAACACGAAACCTTAGTCCTGTTTCGTTTCTGTCAACCATGTTTTTATCCGTAATTTGGGTTATTCGACTTTTATACACCTCAATAGAATCATCTAAAGACTTGTTTGCATTTTTCAAGTCGTTGTACTTCAGTTTAAATGCAGCAAGTTCCTCGTTTGAAGCGGCCCCTCCAAAGCTAATCATGCCTTTTAATAAAAATACTACTAATAAAGAGATGAAAAAGAGGATTTGAAAATACATAGCCTTTCTTAATTTGGCTATTTTGCTTGATTGTGAACGGTTTATTTTTCTTAATCTCTGAACTTCTTTAAATACAGCATCTTGCCGCAATTTTTCTTTTCTGTTTTCAAATTCTATTTCTTGAGCTGTCATTTAATGATTTTGTGTTGTGTTGAAAAATCCCTTAAAAATATAAAAAATATTAGTAAAGAAGTGGATAGTAAATAATAAAAGGCAGCTAAAAACCAAATGCGAATCTTTTTTTACAAATCTACCTGATTTAATACTTCCAATATGCTTGGATATGTATTTTGATATACTTTGTCCAAATTGTTGTTTGAAAGCCATTCTGCAAGTGAAATGTCTTCTTCTTCCTGAGGTTTGGGTATGTCGTTACCGTCATACTTCATTTCAAACCAGTGTGTTTTTTTCAAAATCAATTTTGATTTTAACCAATATGTGTGATAGGTAGGTTTTAAAGCTTTTGTTATTGTCAGCGGGGTAATGGAGCATTCTTCCTCAACTTCTCTTAAAGCAGTCTCTTCTATTGATTCTCCCTTTTCAGCTTTGCCTTTAGGTAAATCCCAAACACCTAACCTGTGTATAAATAATATTTTACCTTCAAAGTTTTTTACAACACCTCCTGC
The DNA here is from genome assembly GCF_026013615.1 of Plebeiibacterium marinum. Classification (GTDB taxonomy): domain Bacteria; phylum Bacteroidota; class Bacteroidia; order Bacteroidales; family Marinilabiliaceae; genus Saccharicrinis; species Saccharicrinis marinus_A. Next base: position 101,671 of record NZ_JAPDPI010000009.1, on the reverse strand, counting down.
TGCTTCAATTACTTTAAAGCATTTACTAAAAACCTCCAAAAGTTTATCTAAATCATGATGGTAAACAAAAGCGCTTTTGATCTCTTCTCTCGAATCAAAGTGATTGATAAAATCCTTAAGCTCCTTAGGGTTTGAGTATTTGAAAATTGCCCCAAAATCGTTATTCAGGTCACGTTCAATGTTGTTAGTTAAAAAAACAATTCTATCCTTGAAAAAAACTTTATACATTTGCTGCATGGAAAAAGTATCAGAAACAATAGCAAAACAATTGTTGCAAATTAAGGCAATTAAATTGCAACCAGCAAACCCATTTACCTGGGCGTCGGGATGGAAATCTCCAATTTATTGCGATAACAGGAAAACTTTATCGTATCCTGAAGTAAGAGACTATATCAAGTCGGCATTTGTTAATCTTGTTAACGAGCTATATCCTGAAGCCGAAGTTATTGCTGGCGTAGCTACAGGAGCTATTGCTCAGGGTGCACTTGTTGCAGATGAACTAAAAAAGCCATTTGTATATGTACGTTCGTCTCCTAAAGGCCATGGTATGGAAAATCTTATTGAAGGAGATATCAAGCCAGGAACAAAAGTGGTAGTTATTGAGGACTTAATATCAACAGGAGGAAGTAGTTTGAAAGCTGTTGAGGCATTAAGGGCTGCAGGTTGTGAAGTGATGGGAATGCTTGCCATTTTTACTTATGGGTTCCAAACTGCTGAAGACAATTTTGCGTCTAAAGAAGTTAAAATTGATACACTTAGTAATTACCAAATCCTTATTGATGTTGCAGCTGCAACAGGTTATGTATCTTCAGATGATGTTAAAACATTAGGGAGCTGGAGGACTAATCCTGCAGAATGGGGAAAGTAATTTATCAGGTTGAAATAAGTCACAAAAAAATACAAGCTCATTAAGATTTAGTCTTTTTGAGCTTTTTATATGAAATGGTTATGACAAAATTTGAGAGTGAAATTAAGAAAGCTGTTCACAACGACGAAAAGATTTTTTCTTTTATTTCGAATTTTAACAACTTTCAGGACCTTATACCTCAGGATAAGATTTCGGATTGGCAAAGCACAGAGGAATCGTGCAGGTTTAAGGTTGAAGGGATTGGAGATGCCGGGTTGAAAATTGTTGATAAAGAACCATATAAAACAGTAAAATACTCCACAGATGGTAAGGTTCCGTTTAACTTTTACCTATGGGTGCAGTTAAAGCAGGTAGCTGAAAATGATACCAGGATCAAATTAACTATTAAGGCAGATTTGAATCCTATGATGAAAATGATGGTGAGCAAACATGTAAAAAAATTTTTAAACATGTTGGGAGATGCAATTGCCAATTATCATTATAACTAAAGAATAAACTCAACCTCCTTAAAAGAATATGTTGTTTGGTCTCCTGATTCTTTTAACAGGACTAACTGCCCGTATTCAGATATATCCAGGATGCGGGCTTTAAATATTCCTTCCTCATCTTTATATAAATGATAGCCTTCCTTGCGAAATAAAGCATTCATATATTCCTTGTTAATTTGGAGGTGTTCGTTTTGTACACGCACTCTGCCTAATAGAACAGAAATCTGTTCGAGGATATCATGTAAAGTAGACTGTAAACAAAATTCCTTTTTGCAGATGTTTTTAAGAGAGATTGGGTTAGGGGCATCGCTCAAAAATTTTTCCTGATTAATATTTAACCCAATGCCTATTGTTGAGGTTCCTATTGCATTTAAAAGGATGCTGTTTTCTATTAAGATCCCTCCTATTTTTGAGTTATTATAATAAATATCGTTTGGCCATTTTATTGAAAAACCATCCGAATATTTTTGTAGTACCTTTAAAATTCCAAGGCATACTACTTTTGAAATTACAAATTGATCCTGAGCTTGTATGTATTCAGGTTTAATAAATAAACTAAAAGTGAGGTTTTTCCCTTTTTCACTTTCCCAGGAATTTCCTTTTTGCCCTTTGCCGGCATACTGGTGTTTTGCAATAACTACAGTGCAATCCTGAATGTCATCTTTAATTAATTCTTTTACTTTTTCATTGGTTGAGGAAAGTTCCTCAAACTTCATTATTTTAAATCCAGCAAGTTGTGTCATACTACATGTTATAAAATAGGACAAATTGGCATTAAATATGCAACGGCAAAATTATTGTGTAAAAGTAGTTACTAATTGGAAAAACAAAAAAGTAGTATCTTTGTATTTTTCTAGTAATTTAGCAGAGATTACATACAGGTTTAAAATATACAAACGAAAATAATTTAATGATAAACCAGGAAACTAGTTCAACTGAACAATTGGTAGATACAATTGTTGAAGGTATTCAAGAGAAAAAGGGCACAAATATTGCAGTTTTAGATATGAGAGAAATTGACGGATGCGTTTGTCAATTTTTTGTTATATGTGATGGGGACAGTAATACGCATGTAGGTGCTATTGGGGATTCAGTTGAAGACTATGTGAGAGAACATATCAAAGATAAGCCACTTCATATTGAGGGAAAGCAAAATGCTGAATGGATTTTAGTAGATTATGTTGATGTTGTTGTACATGTTTTTCAGAAACCAATACGAAGCTTTTATAACCTAGAAGGTTTGTGGGCAGATGCCAAGCGTACAGATATTGAGAACCTTTTCTAGTTCTAACAAATTTTCATTTACAAAATGAGCGAAAACAAAGATCAAAAAAAAGAACCAACTAATTCAGGGGGTAGCAATAACAGTACGCCAAAAATTCCAAAGTTTAATGGGTACTGGATTTATGGAATTTTATTACTGCTTTTTCTATCATTCTTTTTAATGAATCAGAATGAAGCAGTTAAAACGATACCTTATAGCAAGTTTACTCAACGGATACTTCCCTCTGGAGATATTGAGTTGTTGACTGTTATCAAAAATCTTGATCAGGTTGAAGTAACCTTGAAAAAGGATGCGATAAAAAATTATGAACAGGATTTTGGGGATAGTTATCAGGCAGTTATAGAAAGAGGCCCACATTTCAAAATTGAAATTCCTTCGGTAGAAAAGTTTTATGATGATTTAAAAACTGTAGAAGAGCAAAAAGGATTTACAATTCCTAATACCTTTGAGCAACGCTCCAATTATCTTTCAGACATTATTAGCTTTTTGTGGCCGCTAATTTTACTTCTTATCATTTGGATTATAGTATTTAGGAGGATGGGTGCACAAGCCGGAGGGGGTGGTGCAGGAAATATTTTCAATGTTGGGAAATCCAGAGCAAAGGTTTTTGATAAGGAATCAAATATAAATGTAAACTTTTTGGATGTTGCAGGGTTGGCTGAAGCAAAACAGGAGTTGGAAGAAATAGTTGAGTTTTTGAAGAAGCCTGAGAAATATACCAATCTTGGGGGTAAAATACCAAAGGGCGCCTTGCTTGTAGGCCCTCCGGGAACCGGTAAAACTTTATTGGCAAAAGCTGTGGCAGGAGAAGCAAATGTTCCTTTTTTCAGCATGTCAGGGTCTGATTTTGTGGAGATGTTTGTTGGAGTGGGTGCCTCCAGGGTTCGCGACTTATTTAAGAAAGCAAAAGAAAAAGCTCCTTGTATTGTCTTTATTGATGAAATTGATGCTATTGGTAGGGCCAGGGGGAAAAGTCCAAGTATGGGAGCAAACGATGAGCGGGAAAATACACTCAATCAGTTGTTAACAGAAATGGATGGTTTTGGAACAAACTCAGGTGTCATTATTCTTGCCGCTACTAACAGAGCTGATATTCTTGACCGCGCTTTAATGAGGGCTGGACGATTTGACAGACAGATACATGTAGAACTGCCAGATATAAAGGAACGTAAGCAGATATTTGATGTACATTTACGACCTTTAAAACTAAGTGAAGAAGTTAAGGCTGACTTTTTGGCAAAACAAACTCCAGGTTTTTCAGGGGCTGATATTGCCAATGTATGTAATGAAGCGGCTTTAATAGCAGCCAGGGGCGATAAGAAGATTGTAGAGAAAGAGGACTTTTTAAGTGCTGTTGACAGAATAGTAGGAGGACTTGAAAAGAAAAATAAGATCATCTCGAAGGAAGAAAAGAAAGCAATTGCATACCACGAAGCAGGTCATGCAGCTACAAGCTGGTTGCTTGAACATGCTCATCCATTGGTGAAAGTTACTATTGTGCCCAGGGGGAAAGCGTTGGGGGCTGCCTGGTATCTTCCAGAGGAAAGACAGCTTACTACAACTGAGCAAATGCTTGATGAAATGTGTTCGACCTTAGCAGGAAGGGCTGCTGAAGAAATAGAGTTTGGAAAAATTTCAACCGGAGCGTTAAATGATCTTGAGAAAGTGACTAAGCAGGCTTATGCTATGGTTACTTATTATGGGATGAGCAAAGAGATGGGTAATATAAGCTACTTTGATTCGAGTGGTCAGAATGAATATGGTTTTACAAAGCCCTATAGTGAAGAAACTGCTAAATCTATCGATCATGAAGTTTCTAAACTGATTGAACAACAATACCAAAGAGCTAAAGATATCCTAATGGAAAATAGGGAGAAACATGCAGAATTAGCTAATTTATTGCTTGAAAGAGAAGTTATTTTTAGTGAAGATTTAGAAACAATATTTGGAAAAAGAAAAGTAAGTAAACATCTTGTACAGTTTGACGATATAGCTGATGAAGATAAGATGGAAAGTCTGGAAGATGATAAAAAGGCTGATGCTGAAAACCTTTAAATGAAGAATGAAAGAGCAAGGAGTTGTCTGCTTTTAAGGAATAAAATATCAATTAAAATATACTTTAAAGAGATCGGTAATTTTACCGATCTCTTTTTTTTATCATCAGTTAAAAGAAATATTTGTTTTTATTGATAAAAATGCTTGAAAATTAAGTAAACTACTTAATTTTGCAGTTGATAAAATAAGCAGATGAGTAATTTTTGGCAACGCACCTTAACTGGTATTTTTTTTGTATCTATTTTAGCTGGCGGGATTTATTATCACCAGATGTCATTTCTTATTCTATTTTTGCTTATTGTAATAGGTGGCATTCATGAGATGACTCGTTTGTTTTCCCAAACAGAGACCAAGATTGATTTTATTCCTACTGTTTGTCTGGGGGGTGTTATTTTTATAAGTGCCTACCTGGTTCAGTCGAAAATGGCATCACCTTCATTGTTTTTGGTGATTATTCCCATTGTTTGTTTCCTTTTTATCAGAGAGCTCTTTAAAAGGAATAAATATCCCTTGCTGAATGTTGCAATGAGCTTGCTTACTGCTTGTTATATAGCGGTTCCTTTTGCATTGATGAATCTGTTGGCATTTGATAAAGGGATTTATAATTTCCATTTGCCATTGTCGGTTTTTATTTTGGTGTGGATAAATGATACTGGCGCCTATTTGTCTGGAATTACTATAGGAAAACACAAGCTATTTGAAAGGATTAGTCCAAAAAAGACATGGGAAGGAACCCTTGGAGGATTTTCATTAACTCTGGCGGCAGGCTATGTGCTTTCATTATTTTGGGATAATCTGAATACATTTGAGTGGATGGTATTTGCAGCCATTGTTTCGATAATGGCAGTGTTAGGGGATTTGGCCGAATCAATGTTTAAAAGAAGTGTTGGAGTAAAAGACTCTGGAAATATATTGCCAGGACATGGTGGGATTTTGGATAGGTTTGATGCGGTTTTATTTGCTATCCCGATGGCAGTATTTTATATTAATTTGTTTGTACGTTAATTAAAAAGGAATAATGACAATTCATAAAGAAGGTTATAAAACAATTTTTGTTGGTTTTTTTATTGCAGCAATTATTGCCTTAGTTGCACAGTATACTGTTGCTAATGATGTGGCAAAATATATTGTGTTTGGTGTAGCAGCTATTTTTTTCTTCTTAATCGTTAATTTTTTTAGAAGTCCGGAGCGAATTTGTTCAAAAAATGCCCGTGCTATTATTACACCTGCTGATGGAGAAGTTGTGGTAATTGAAGAAGTTGATGAACCTGAGTATTTGAAGAAAAGATGTATGCAGGTTTCTGTGTTTATGTCACCTTTAAATGTACACGTAAACTGGTTTCCAATAGGAGGGAAGATTAAGTACTCAAAACACCATAGTGGAAGGTTTATGGGTGCCTACTTGCCAAAGTCATCTACGGAAAACGAAAGAACATCTGTTGTTGTTGAAACAATTGATGGAGAAGAGATTTTAGTCAGGCAAGTTGCTGGTGCCCTGGCTCGAAGAATTGTATGTTATGCAAAGGAGGGGGATCAAGTTGAGCAAGGAGATCAGATGGGGTTTATCAAGTTTGGTTCCCGGTTGGATTTGTACTTACCTTTAGATTCAAATATAAAAGTTAAGATAGGAGATAAAGTTGTAGGTACCCAGACTACAATTGCAACATTATAAACTCACTGAAGTTAAAGATTAGAGCATAAGCTGTGGTTTTGTGTTTTTAAGGTTTTGATATGGGAGATTACACGAAATAAATATTCCTGGTATCTGGGTAATGGTACTCTTACGGTTCCGGGGTTACAGATTTTAATGTAAATAACCTTGTATAATCAAATAGAGAAGTAAATAAAAGAAATAGCCTAATAGCAACAGAATATATTGCTATTAGGCTATTTCTTTTTGATCTAATTCATTGACTCTGCCATTTTTGCCGCGTTATATGCATTTATCAATCCTCCTGTTGTAGAAATTCTGGATAATTTACTTGGCTTTATTGTCTTTTTTTCAGAGCCTAAATTGGGCGTGTTTACTTTTAATTTTTTATACTTTGTAGCTGATTGGAGTAAAATGTGTTTTAGTTGAAGCATTGTGAGCTCAGGGTAGTAACTCCAAATTAAAGCGGCAACTCCACTAACCACAGGGCATGCCATGCTTGTTCCGCTATTTATTTGGTATTGGTTGCCTGGATAAAGAGAAACCACATCTACTCCCGGAGCAAACACATCAACGTACTTTGCCCCGTAATTAGAAAAATTACCAATAAACTGAGTGTCCAGATGATGGGTTGATGCTCCAACGCTAATCCAGTTTGCAGCTTGTTTCTTATTGTTGAATACTTTATGGGGGTAACGGAGTTGCTTGTCGATATTGATGCCATCATTACCGGATGCATGTATCAATAACACATTTGCCTTTTCAGCATATTTAATTGCATCATCTACAAAATGTTTTTGGGGAGATGTGGATTTGCCGAAACTCATGTTTATTATATTGGCACCATTGTCAACGGCATATCTAATTGCCAGGGCTATGTCTTTATCATATTCATCACCATTTGGGATTGCTCTGATTGCCATAATTTCAATATTCTCAGCAACGCCATCAATGCCTATACCATTTTTTTGTACGGCACCTATTATGCCTGCCACATGGGTACCATGGTGGGCATCAGGACCAATTACATCCATATTGCCATAGCCAGCATCGGTAATGTCATTAACGTTATCATTAATAATTTTCGATCTAACCTCATACTCAAGGTTGAGATGCTTATTAAGGTACAAGTTTATATGTTTTTTATATTCATTGAATGATTCGTATGAAAATGAGTTGTTGTACAGGTTAGTCATAAAGCCCTTGGCTTTCATGATAGAATCCGGAGCATCTTCAATCTCTTTTATTAGTTTTAGGTTTAATGAGTCTGTGTCAAGATATTGTTTCAACAAGTTTTCAGAGTTTTCAATTCTGCTTGAGAGTCTGGATATTTTAACACTTCTCTCCTGGTATTTTTGTAGTTCTTTTTCATATTCTTTTTCACAAAACTGATAAAGAGCAAATTCTTTTCTTTGGTCTTTAGATATGGTTTTGGGATCTGTGTTTTTATATTTGGATTCCAATTGCCGGATCAGTCTTACATACTCAATATTCTCAATGTCTATATTTTGCCCTTCTTTTGAACCAATGAAATTCCAGCCGTTGACATCATCTATATACCCGTTGTTATCATCATCAATTCCGTTGCCCGGGATCTCATCCTGATTTACCCAAATCTTGTCTTTTAGGTCTTCATGGTGTATGTCGATGCCGCCATCAATGACTGCTACAATAATTTTTTTCTTTGGGGTTTTGTCTTTAAGGAACTCATACGTTTTGTACACGCTGGCTCCATAAATACTATCTGTAATGCCATCTTTATTAAACCAGTTTACTAGTGTGTGATCCAGGGAATCAACCGTGGTAACTGGTTTGCTTTTGTTGTTTTTAGCATGAATAGAGGTTGAGAGTGCTATTAGAATTGCAGAAAGCACTATGAGCGGTTTGTTTTTGAAGTTAACCATTTATTTTTTTGTTAGAATAGAATAATTGTAACAATTATACAGATAATAATTCGGTAAACAAACTGGCAATTGCTAAAAACAAAAAAAGGTTTACTCTTTGCGTAAACCTTTTGTGTTGTATATGAGTGTGTTTTATACGTCGTAAGTTGTGGAGGCAGTGTCGCCGCCTCTTCCTGTCCAATTAGTATGGAAATATTCCCCTCTGGGTTTGTCAATTCTTTCGTATGTATGGGCGCCGAAGTAATCTCGTTGTGCCTGCAAGAGGTTGGCGGGCAGAAATTCTGTTCTATATCCGTCATAGTACGACAGTGCACTTGAGAATGTAGGTACAGGAATCCCGTTTAAAACGGCCTGAGCTACTACTTGTCTCCATCCGTGCAATGCCTTATCGATTTTTTGCATAAAGTACGGATCAAGTAATAAATTTGGTAATTCGGGATTGTTATCAAAAGCTTCTTTTATTTTCCCAAGGAAGGCTGAACGGATAATACATCCTCCTCTCCACATTAAAGCTATTCCTCCATAGTTTAAATCCCAGTTGTTTTCTTTGGCTGCTTCCCGCATCAAAACATAACCCTGAGCATACGAGACAATTTTAGAGGCAAATAATGCATCCTTAATATATCCGATAAACTGTTTCTTATCTCCTTCGAATTTTTTTATGGGCGAACCGAGAATTTTTGAAGCACTTATTCTTTCTTCTTTTTGGGCTGACAAGCAACGTGCGAAAACTGATTCACCTATCAAAGTTAGCGGAACCCCCAGATCAAGTGCAGTAATGCCTGTCCATTTACCTGTCCCTTTTTGGCCGGCAGCGTCTAATATATTTTCTACTAGTGGTTTGCCATCTTCCCTATATCCCATAATATCACGGGTAATTTCAATCAGGTAACTATCTAAATCCCCATTATTCCATTCGTCAAAGGTGTTGTACATTTCATCGTGTGAAAGGCCAAGGTATTCTTTCATAATATGATATGCTTCACTTATCAATTGCATATCGCCATATTCGATTCCATTATGAACCATCTTTACAAAATGACCTGCTCCATCTTGGCCCACCCAGTCGCAGCAGGGAATATTGTCTTCTACTTTGGCACTAATATTCTGAAAAATATCTTTTATAAATGGCCAGGCCTTTGCAGAGCCTCCAGGCATTAAAGATGGACCTGTCAGTGCACCTTCTTCTCCACCCGACACCCCGGATCCAACATAGAGCAAGCCCTTTTCTTCAACGTATTTTGTTCTTCGGATGGTATCCGGATAGTGTGAGTTTCCTCCATCAATGATTATGTCACCCTTTTCAAGGTGAGGGGTTATCTGATCAATTAATGCGTCAACTGCAGCGCCAGCCTTTACCAGCATCATTACCTTTCTTGGTTTTTCTAGAGAATCAACCAATTCCTTTATGGAGTATGTGCCAATAAAGTTTTTTCCTGCACCTCTGCCACTTATAAATTTGTCAACTTTTTCAGTGGTTCTATTGTAAACGGCAACATTATAGCCTTTGCTTTCCATGTTTAAAACTAGGTTTTCACCCATAACAGCTAAACCTATCAATCCTATATCAGCCTTTTTGTTCATTTTTTTATTTTTTTTATGCACACAAACCCGTCGATGATCCTGACTGGGGACTGGCCTTGTTTTCTGCAATTTATTATTAATAGAAACTATTAATGTTTCTTATTTTAGATACATTGAACATCCTTAAAACCAATTTTGTTCAGTGCTGCCTCTATATTTTTTGATCCGCCTTGTAATATAATTTTATAGGCTTCAAATTCTCTGCGGATAGGGTAGGAACCCCTTAGCTTTTCAAATGAAGATGGGGCATTTCTTAACCTTTTATCATCTTCCATAATATCATAAGTATACAATATGGCTTCTATCTGTATTTGCTGTATTGATTTTCTTTTGCAATCAATTTTGATGTCTGTGTCTTTATTTACCGGTAGGTTGTTAGGAAACCAATGGGTAAGGGGCAAATTAAAGTACTCACTTATAGCCTGTACGCTCATGGCTGTTCCGTTGGCTTTGCCATCTGCTGAATAGCCTGCTATGTGAGGAGTTGCAACGAGTGTTTCTTTTATTAGATCAGGGTTTAGCGCAGGTTCGTTTTCCCATACATCAAGTATGATGCTGTTAACTTTTCCAGATAGTTTAGAACGCAATAAATCAATGTTGTCTGCTACCTCTCCTCGTGAACTGTTTATTATAACAACTCCATTTTTGCATTGATCTAAAAACTCCTTATTGCAAAGATGTTTAGTTTTATATGGTGCAATATTAGTTAAAGGAACATGAAAGGTTATGATGTCTGCCTCTTTTTGGATACGGTCAATTCCAACAAAATTTGATGATTTCTCTTTTTCCTGTCGAGGGGGATCGTTTAATAATACCCGCATACCTAGTCCTTCGGCAAGGGCTTTAACTTTTGATCCTACATTTCCTACCCCTATAATACCAATGGTTAAGTCTGAAAAATTGAGCTTGTTAATCAACGCAAGATTTGAAAAAGCAGAAGCCATGTATTGTTTTACAGAACCTGAGTTGCAACCTGGTGCATTGGTCCAGTTAATGTTATTTGCCTTACAGAAAGTAGTGTCAATATGATCATATCCAATGGTGGCGGTTGCAATCATTTTTACCCGGCTATCTGTTAGCAAATCCGAATTGCACACGGTTCGGGTTCTTGTTATTAAAGCATCAGCATCCTTAACAATTTTGGCCGTAGTTTTTGCGCCAGGATAATATTTAACATCTGCATAGGGTTCTAAAATTCCTTGAAGGAAAGGGATTTTGTCGTCGGCAATTATTTTTAACATGCTTAAAGTTTTGTGTACTTATATCTTTTAATGCTTTTCTTGGGCGTTTTTTCAAACTCTTCCGGAAATAAAGTCACTTCAGCAAGATTCATGTAGGCTGGCAGTTCGGCATTAATTGTTTTTTTTAGTTCCAGGATTTTCTCTCTTAGTTTAGATTCTGATAATTTCTCCGCATCAGCCATTTCATAGTCTGGATATATCAGTGCCTCAAGTTTCCCATTACCCATATCTCTTACCAAACATTCCTGAACGTATTCCATATTATTCAGTCGGGCTTCAATTTCTTCGGGATAAATATTTTGTCCTGAACCACTTAAGATCATGTTCTTACTGCGTCCTTTGATAAAAATGAAATTCTCCTTATCTATAACACCCAGGTCGCCTGTGTGTAACCAGCCGTCTTTATCAAAAACTTCTTTTGTAGCCTCCTGGTTTTTATAATAACCTAACATGATATTGGTACCCTTCACCATTATTTCTCCTACTTCATTGTGTGGATCAGGAGAATCTATTTTTACTTCCATTCTGTCTACTAATCGACCAGCAGATCGTACTTTGGTTGAATCGAAAGGAGCATAGCTTATTAGTGGACCACATTCAGTCATTCCATAACCAATGGTAAATGGAAATCCAATTTTGCGTAAAAAATCCTCAACATCTTTGCTTAGTGCGGCACCGCCTATCACAATTTGCTGGAATTCTCCCCCAAAAACATCTACTAATTGTTTTTTTATTTTCTGATATACCACCTGGTTTAAAACCGGAATTTTACTAATTGTTTTAACTGTTGGCTTTTCAAGAGCGGGGGCTATTCGTTTTTTAAATATTTTTTCAAGAATTAAAGGAACAGAGAGAATCAAGTGGGGTTTTACTTTTTGAAATGCTTCTGTTATAATTTTTGGAGAGGGCGTTCTGCTTAAAAATGTTATGTGGCATCCAACAGTAAAAGGCCATAAAAACTCAAACAGACAGCCATATGCATGTGCCAGAGGTAAAAATGACACAATCCTGTTACCTGGGTACAGTTTCAGGTTTTCCTGGGCAAAAAGTACATTCGACCAGATGCTTCTGTGCGGCAACATTACTCCTTTCGAAAAGCCGGATGTTCCTGAAGTATATGAAAGTACCATCATTTCATCTTTGTCAACTTGTGCGAAGTTCAGTGATTCTGCGGAAATATTCTCAGGAATACAGATGCTGTTTATTATCTTGTCAAGATTAACGGAGCAACTTGCTAGTGGTTTAAAGCTTTCGATGCTTACGATGCCGATGATTCCTGACATTTTACTTTCATCAATCTTGTTAAAGATAAGATCTGTAGAAAGCAATATTTTTGATTCGGAATGTGATACAATGTGATGAATTTCACTGCTTCCAAAATCAGGCAAAACAGGTACTGCAACTGCTCCATAGGTTACCGTTGCTAGATATGAAACGGCGTAATTGCTAAGGTTTCTGCCGATTAAGGCAACTTTATCCCCTTTTTCAATCCCGCATTTTTCAAAAAGTTGGTGAAACCAGTAAATTTTCTCAGCTACCTGATCGTAGGAATAAGTTTCCCCTCCATAATCTGAAAAAGCATACTTACCTTTGTAAGTAGTTAAGGCACGTTGGATCATGCCAATAAATCCATTGTTTTCCATATTTCAGTTTTCTTCAATGCTTTTAGACGGGATCGTTGATTTATTAGATCCTTTAAATCATCCTTCCAAATATAAATCAATCAACCCTTCAGGGAGATCCATTTCGATGGTTTTAGTTAACTCATCAACTTTAGTTATAAAATCCTGATTAATTGGTATCAATATTTCTTTTCCTTCGTTTTCAATTATAAAAATGGGATTTTTTGCAATCTCATTTATGTCCAGAATAGTCCCTATTTGACCTTTGGATGCGTCATTTACCTTAAAGCCAATAAATGCACCAGAAGGAGCTTCTTCTTCTTTAAGGATTTCTTCGGGTTTTAAATATACTTCTGCGTCACATAGGTCACGAGCTTTATCTTCAGAATTAACATCATTTAGTTTTACCAACAATGTTTTGCTGCTTTTTGTCCGGATGGATTCAATGCGAAAGGGAACTAATCCATTGTCTATATTCAGCAAAAGAAAATTGGTATCTATGTCTTCACTATAAAACCCATCCAATAATGAAAAAACAATTTCACCTTTAATGCCATGGGGTTTATTTATATAGCCTACTGCTACACATTGGTCCTTTTCTATCATAACTTAAATATTGAATGATAAATTTAAAAAATATTGGACATAAAAAAACCCCCATTTAAAAATGAGGGTTATTCTTTTACAATAATTGAAACTGCTTAAAAATACAGCTTGAATTACTCAGCAGCCGGAGCTTCAGGAGCATCAGCAGCCTCGTCGGCAGCTGGAGCTTCTTCTTCAGCATTGGCTTCGGCAGTTGCAGCCTCAGCTTCGGCAGCTAGTTCTGCATTCTTTTTAGCAATTGCTTCAGCTCTTTCTGTGTTAATTTTTGCTTCACGCTCAAGGTTTTCTTTAGCCTCATCTGCAGCTTTTCCTGCAAGGCCGTCGATCTTAGCCTGAATCTTAGCTTGTTTTTCAGTTGACCAAGCGTTGAATCGCTTTTCAGCTTCAGCTTCATCGAAAGCACCTTTTTTAACACCTTCCAATAAGTGTTTCTTCATTAAAACACCTTTGTACGACAAGATTGCTCTTGCTGTATCAGTTGGTTGTGCTCCGTTGTTTAACCAAGTTAAAGCTTTATCGAAATTTAAATCGATTGTAGCAGGATTCGTATTAGGATTGTAAGATCCGATACGCTCAATGTACTTACCATCACGTGGTGCTCTGCTATCTGCTACCACAATGTGGTAGAAAGCATGCCTCTTACGCCCGTGTCTAGCTAATCTAATTTTTACTGGCATGTGTTTTTATTTTTATTTGTTTTACAAATGTTGCAAAAACTCTGTTTTGCGGGCGCAAAGTTAGTAAATATTTTTTAATGCAACTGGTTTTGTATAAAATATTTACTTTTTGTTATTTGCTTCTCCAAGCACATTTTTTTGTATTGTTTTAATCACACCATCTTTATAATTAGCAGGTGCAATGTTTCTTGCTATTTTCTTAATTTCCGGGTGTGCATTTTCCATGGCATAGCTGTGGGTTGCCTGTTGCAGCATTTCTTTATCGTTAAAATAATCTCCAAATGCCATTGTTTCTTCCTTTGTAATTCCAAACTTCTTCTGTATAAGGTTTAGTGCCTCTCCTTTATTTACTTCGTGTGGCATTACATCAATCCATATGTCACTAGAAGGTGCTACGCCTACTTGTGTTTGATATTTCTCCCAAACAGGCCAGCTATTCTTCATCCAGGTTTTGCTGTCGCATATGGCTACTTTTAATATGGTGTCTTCCACACTTTTCAAGTTGTCAACAAATTTTATTTTTTTATAATATTTGCGAGCCTCCTGAAGAAAGTCTTCATCGTTACTTTCTATATACGAAGTGTCTATGCTGCATAAAATAACATTAACACCCAAAGTTTTTCTAATGTCGTCTATAATTGCACGTACAGTTTTTATTTCAAGGGGTTTCACTATGATCTGTTCCCCGTTTGCCTCAATAAATGCACCATTATCACATATGAAAATAATATCATGTTGTAAGAAGGAAAATTCTGGTTTCAAAGAATAAGATGGCCGTCCGCTAGCTACAACGAATTGTATTCCTGCATTTCGCAAATCAGTATAAACTTTTTTAAAGTCCGGCGACAATTCTTTATTATCATCTAATAAAGTACCATCCATGTCTGATGCAATAAGTTTAATCATATACCTAAAAAATTATTTCTTTATGTTCAGATAAATAAAAGTCAATAATCAGTTGAACCATTCCGTTATAATCATCAATGCCTTTTTTAACGTTATTCGATTTCAGATAAACATCATTCACCTTACTTGCGGTTTTGTCAATGGTTTTATTTCTTAGTTTATGCCAATGTTTATGCCTGGACCTGTAGTCATTGATTACTTCTGGTTTTATCATAGACATTAAATCCTCTTTGCTAAAAATATCTTTTGATTGATATATAAAGAAACCGAGTGAATATAACCAGCCACAATAATTGGCAAACTTGTTTTCTGAATTTGTAGTTATGAGCCATGCGTAAAAGTTGGCCTCCGCTTCACTGGTAATTCCTAACTGATGGCACATTTCATGGGCAGTCACCACCGGTTTATCCCATACTGATAAATGCTTGTTAATATGTGCTTCATTGAAAAATGGCCCGTAATATCCTAATATGGTAGCCTTAGCAAAAAAGTTGCTAAATGATATGTTTTTAATACGTCTCATTCCACCTGGATACTCAACAGGGAGAAAGGTCTGTAATTCGTTTATTGATGGCTCAAGGATAGGTTGAAAATTTAAGGTATCCTGGTCTTGCCATGAAGTATAGGCTTTGTTGGTGTATTCAGCTACAAGCTTAAAAACTTCTGCAAAGTTTTCTGTGTTTGGCTCAGATTTTTCAATCTGCATTCGAAGGTGGGCAGGTTGCCTGAAATAATTAAAGCCCCAAAGAAAATAGAATGCCGAATACAATAGGGCAATAGTCTGGAGTAGCCTGATCGTAAATGATGTTAATCGAATTTGTTTTACCGAAACTAAGATTAAGCCTATAACAAAGAAAGTTGTTAGCAATACATAAAAAGTATCATCTAAAGAAAATGGAAATAGTGCGGAAAAACTTGATAAGGGATAGGCAATTTGAGGATATATCCCTGTGGAATACCATTTTTCTGTTAGGTCAGGGTTGTTTTTAAATACTAAAGTCAGCAAATATGTGATTAAAGCCAAAGAAAAAGGGAATCCCAATTTCAAATATTTTTTGAATCTGTTCACATTATATGGTTTTGAGAGCTATTCTTATTATTTTCGCTTGAACAAATATAGTGGTATTTTAAAACCCAGTCATAACTCTTGATTTAAATTACAATATGCATATTCATTTTATTGCCATAGGCGGTGCTGCCATGCACAATCTGGCCATTGCACTACATTTAAAAGGATATCAGGTTACAGGTTCGGATGATGAAATATTTGATCCATCAAAAAGCCGGTTGCAAAAGCACGGTTTACTCCCTGGCGAATTTGGATGGTTTCCAGATAAGATCAGCAAAGAAATTGATGTTATTATTTTAGGAATGCATGCCAGAAAGGATAATCCTGAATTATTAAAGGCACAAGAGCTGGGGCTAAAGGTCTATTCCTATCCTGAATATTTATATGAGCAATGCAAGGATAAGAAAAGGGTAGTTATTGGAGGTAGTCACGGGAAAACGACTATCACCTCAATGATTATGCATGTACTAAAGGAATTAAACTACAAGTTTGACTATATGGTAGGTGCTCAAATAGAAGGGTTTGACACCATGGTTAGTCTTTCTCATGATGCAGATATTGCCATATTTGAAGGGGATGAATATCTTTCTTCACCTATTGACCTTAGGCCGAAATTTCATTGGTATAAACCAGATGTGGCCCTTCTGACCGGGATAGCCTGGGACCATATCAATGTATTTCCAACATGGGAAAACTATGTGGAACAGTTTAAAATATTTGCAGATTCAATTGAAAAGGATGGTTCTTTGGTTTGGTTTCTTCTGGATGAAGAGCTTCAAAAGATAGCGGGTTCTGTTCGTGCTGATATAAAGTCGCTTGCTTATGATGAGATATTATGGGATATAGACAAAGGAAAAACTACGATAAAATTTAATGGCAAAAGCTACCCGCTTTCCATATTTGGTTCGCACAATCTTCAGAACCTTAATGGAGCCAGAATTGTATGCGCCGAGATTGGTATACCAGATGAAAAATTCCTGGAAGCGATTTCTACTTTTAAAGGAGCAGCCAAAAGGTTGCAAACCCTGAAAGAAAATGACCAATCTACTATTTTTCTTGATTTTGCCCATTCCCCATCCAAATTAGAGGCAACCATTAATGCAGTAAAGCAACAGTTCCCCGACAGGGAATTAATAGCTTGTATGGAGCTTCATACTTTTAGTTCATTAAACAAGGAGTTTTTACCCCAGTATAAAAACACAATGCAGAATGCAGATGTGGGTTTTGTTTATTATAATCCCCAAGTTGTAGCCCATAAAAAACTTCCACAAATTGAAAAACATGAAGTGGCACATGCATTTGCTACAAAAAATGTAAAAGTTTTTTCTGAAACCGAGGAATTGCAAAGCGAGTTAAAGAAAATCAGTTGGAATAAAAAGAATTTGCTCTTTATGAGTTCGGGAAATTTTTCAGGGATTGATTTTAAATTGTTTTCAGATCAGTTGATTTAAACATTGATATTCATTAATTTGCGCTTTGTCACGTTTTTGTCACGCTTCTTTTTAAACCAATAAGTAATTGTATACGTACTTTTAATGTCCTTGTTATTGTAAGTCTATTTGCCTTTTGAAGGAGAGTAGTTCATAATAGGGTTGGTGTATATTAAAAAAATCCAAATTATAAGTTTTTACAATGGATATATTTACTTTAGGAATTTGGCTTATAGTATTTGCAGGCTTGCTTTGTTGGGGCTTGTTAAGAATAGCGTTTAAAAGGACTTTTGTGTTTTTTATAGGAACGGTTTTTTTAATTGTGATAGATGCAGTGGCTTGTTTTGCTTTTACGGTTGGGCAAAAGGGGCTGATACATTTGTTATGGGCAGTTCCTGTTGCGATATCAATGATATTGGGCAGTTATTATCTGTTATCCCTAAAGGTAAAAGCTCCTATTCAACATCTTACTGAAGTCATAAGAAAGATGAGCGAAAAGGATATTACAATAAACATTGACCCGAAGTTTACCAATGAAAAGTACGAGATAAAAGCTATTGTGGATTCTTTGCAGGATCTTCTTTGTTCAAACAGGATCTTAATGCAAAATCTTGACAAAAGTTCAAGTGAATTGCTTAATTCAAGTACCCAAATTAATTCAAGTACTAGTGCCATAAGTAGTGGGGCAAGTGAACAAGCCAGTGGCATTGAAGAAATTTCTTCTTCAATTCAGGAAATGAGTGCTAATATCCAGAATAATTCAAACAATGCCCAGGATTCTGAGAACATCAGTAAAAAGGCAAATCAACAACTTCAACTTTCCTATAAAGGAGTACAGGAAGCGGTTGAATTAGTAAACAGAATCTATAAACAAGTGGAGATTGTTTCTCAAATTGCCGGGCAAACGAATATTTTAGCTCTCAATGCCTCCATAGAAGCCTCAAAGGCGGGTGCTGCCGGTAAAGGATTTGCCGTGGTAGCCAACGAAGTAAGGAACCTTGCAGAACAATCAACCGATTCTGCTGACCGGATTTCACAGTTAACAGCCCAGGGGGTGGAGAAGATCAATCAAGTTATGGATGAGATTAACAACTTAAATATTGAGACAAAGAAATCAATAGAGTTGGTTAGTGAGGTGTCAGCTGCAAGTCAGGAAATGAATATTGGTGCAGGACAGGTCAATTCTTCTATTCAGGAACTAAGTAAGGTTGTTCAGGAAAATGCAGCATCAAGTGAAGAGTTGAGTGCTACGGCTGATATGTTATTGAGTACCGCTAAGAAACTTTCAGATATTGTAAATGAGTATGAGTTTAAGGAAACAGAGATAATATCAATAAGTCGTAATCAAAGACGAAAGGCCTCGAAAACTGCATAAGACTTTATGTTTATCCCTGTTTGTTTTAGGGATTGACAATAGGTCGCCAGATAGATAACAAACCATATAAACACTTAAATTTTAGAGTTATGGTAACATACAATTACAACAAAGAAAAAGGATATTTGAACGTTGTTTTTTCAAGTAAAGTAAATCATGGTGAAATTATAAACTACATAGGATCCTTAATGAAAGAGGATGATTTGCCCAGGGATCTGGGAGTATTGATTGATGCCAGGGCTGGATCAGTGAATATTAATCCGGCTAATCTATATTATATTCTTGAGGAAAACGTTAAAATGTTTTCAAAATTCAATTCACTAAGGGTAGCGATTGTTGTGGATGGTACAATAAATACTGCCTTAGCAGTTTTGTATATGCGATTAATTCAACTTGAGAGATATAAATTTAAGACATTTAGCCTTATGGAGTCGGCCGAAGAATGGGTGAGGAAAGATGTTGATCAGAACAGAACCTATCCGAAAGAAATATTCACCAGGAGTTATACCCTCCTTTAAAGAACCTATTTTTCCAATTCATTATACAATAAAAAAAGGACTGACAAACGTGCCAGCCCTTTTTAATTGTTTCAATTGTAATATTTTAATATCTGTAATGCTCTGGTTTATATGGTCCACCTACTGGTACTCCAATATAATCAGCTTGTTCCTTGCTCAATGTAGTAAGTTTAACTCCAAGCTTTGCAAGGTGTAGTCTTGCTACCTCTTCGTCAAGATGTTTTGGAAGTGTATAAACTCCAACTTCGTAATCCTTCTCCCAAAGTTCTAACTGTGCCAATGTTTGATTTGTAAATGAGTTACTCATTACAAAGCTTGGGTGTCCGGTGGCATTGCCGAGGTTTACCAAACGTCCTCTGGAAAGAAGAATGATTGCGTGTCCATCAGGGAATTCAAACATATCAACCTGAGGCTTAATGTTTTTTTCTTTAATTCCCGGATACTTTTCAAGTTTTTCAACCTGTATTTCGTTATCAAAATGACCAATATTACATACAATCGCCTGATCTTTCATTTTTGCCATATGTTCGATTGTAATAATATCTTTGTTGCCGGTAGTGGTAACATAAATATCAGCCTCTACAAGAGCCTCTTCTGTTGTTGTTACTTCAAAACCTTCCATAGCAGCCTGAAGAGCACAAATAGGGTCTATTTCGGTAACTAATACTCTGGCTCCAAAGCCGCGCATACTTTGTGCACAACCTTTACCTACGTCACCGTAGCCGCAAACTAATACCGTTTTTCCTGCCACCATCACATCTGTACCGCGCTTAATTCCATCAGCCAAACTTTCTCTACATCCATATAGGTTGTCAAATTTCGATTTTGTAACAGAATCATTAACATTAATAGCAGGGAATAGTAACTCGCCTTTTTCCATCATGTGATATAGACGGTGGACTCCTGTAGTAGTTTCCTCACTAACGCCCTGGCATTTTTCAGCAGCTTTGGTCCAGCGAGCTGGATTTTTTGCCAATTCAACTTTTAATCGGCTAATTAGCTCTCTGTAATCTTCACCTTCTCCACTAACGTCTTTATCTAAAATAGAGCTGTCTTTTTCTGCATCACATCCAAGGTGGATCATCATTGTAGCATCGCCACCATCATCAACAATTAAATCAGGGCCTTCTCCATTGCCAAAGTCTAAAGCTCTTTCTGTACACCACCAATATTCTTCCAGGGTTTCTCCTTTCCAGGCGTATACAGGTACTCCAGCCTGGGCAATTGCTGCGGCAGCATGATCCTGGGTACTATAAATGTTACAGCTACACCATCTTACATCTGCTCCAAGCGCTACCAGAGTTTCAATTAATACAGCTGTTTGAACTGTCATATGAAGCGAACCCATTATTTTCGCCCCTTTTAGTGGTTTAGTTTCACCATATTTTTCTCTCAATGCCATTAAGCCAGGCATCTCTTTTTCGGCTATCTCAATTTCTTTTCTTCCAAATTCAGCCTCTGCCATATCTTTTACCTTATAAGGCAGTGTATCTGTTAAGATTTCAGACATATATTTTTGTTTTTATTTAAAGTGCAAAAGTAGTAAAAAAAGACACATAATCAGATTATTAAATGATTATTGCATATTACATATTAAGGATCTTGCGAATCTTCATTTCATCATTTTTTAGTTGAGCTTTGAGTTCTTCGATTCCGGCAAACTTTTTTTCGTCCCTGATTTTCTCAACAAAAGTTATTAAAACCTCTTCAGAATATACATCTTGGTTGAAATCCAGTATGTGAACTTCTATACTAAGGTCTTCCGAATCAGAACTTACCGTAGGGCGGATCCCGATATTTAGCATGCCGCCATATTCCTTGCCAATTACATGGATTTTACACGCATACACCCCTATTGCAGGGATAAGTTTGTAATGTTCGTTTGGAGATATGTTTGCAGTTGGATAACCTAATTTCCGCCCAAGTTGTTGGCCTCCCTTTACAGTTCCGAATATGGAGTACTGATAGCCCAAAACCCGGTTGGCTTCGGTTATGTTTCCAATACTTAAAAAGTTTCGAATGGCAGTGGAGCTTACAACCGCATCTTTGTTTAATATAGGGTTGACCTTGGTAATTCCGAATCCATATTCTTCAGCAAATTTTTTATAAACTGAAAAATCTGCAAGACGATCTCTGCCAAACCGATGGTTAAAGCCAACGACAAGGTGTTTCATCTTTAACCTGTTTATTAAAAAATCAACAATAAACTCTTCTGCTGTTTTTGATGCCAGGTCCTTGCTAAATGGCAGTAATATAAGTTGTTCAATATCCAGTTGACTGATGATCCTGGTTTTTTCATCAAGAGTGGTAAGAAACTGTAGCTTTTCGTCCCCTTTATTTAAAACCATTCTTGGATGAGGCCAAAATGTGAGAATAGTTGGTGCTAAATCTTTTTCCCTGCCTATATTGGTGACTTCTTTTATTAAGCTTTTATGACCGGCGTGAACGCCATCAAACATCCCAATAGTGATTACCGTTGCTTTCCCATTATATGAATCAAGATCAGAGTATACCTTCATTTCATGTTTTAATTTGCCTGCAAAATTACGCTAAAATTAGAATTAACCTTATTAAACTCTTATTTTAAGGATTTCTTTTAACCGTTTTAAACCATTTCTTTTTTATTTGACAACAAATGATGCTGTTTTAACCCGGTATATTAGAAATTTCTAAGCTCACCGCCTCCAAAAACAGCAATGCCTTTAATAACCAATGTTTTCTTCTCGCTTCCTGTTTCAGGTTCATACATCCTTTTGTCGCTAAAACCTCCAAAAATAGAAACCACATCTACTTTAACGTTCCAGTTACGCGGAACTGTAATCTTAGAACCCCCAAAAATAGTTGTCAGTTCAATTACGGCACCTTCTTCAGCTAATGAGGCTGACTGTAGGTTTACTTCTTCTCCTCCGAAGATACAGGTAATCTCTCCTCCCAGGAAATTGCTTGAATTTATTTTTGTGACGCCTCCGCCAAAAATAGAAACCACATCCAACACATCATCTGCAACACCTTTGTGAAGCCATTTACGTTGGGCAAACGACTTTTTTCTGAAAATAAAACTTATTCCGGCTACGATTAAAACGGCAGGCCAAAATTTTATTACATCCCTAAAATGAAAACTATCTGATGCAAACGCCATAAGGAGAACAATTCCAAATGTTAATGTTATCAGCCCCGAACTAATGTCCTTTCTTATCAATTGAAATATCCCTATCAAAAGAAGAATGCTTGGCCAACGATGAAAAATATTATATATATCATTGGGGATTATACCCAGGTTGCCCCCTAGCAAAAACAAACCTACAATTAGCAAAATAACACCTAATGCCGATTTTCCTTTATTTGCAATCTTTTCCATAACTAATTTTTTAAAGTTTAGGATAAAAATACAAAAGAGTCATAATGTAATAAAGACTTAATCGGCAAACAACCTGATTTTTTCGGTAGATGATTTAAACCTTATTAATTTGACGTGTAAATGCTTTCCTTAACTGAAACTTTTCAAAGTACCTGATAACATGTTGCAACAAATCAAAATACAGTGCCAGGTACAATAAAATTGTTGAGAACCAGATAACAAGGATGTTGAACCATGTTGTAGGAATAACGAATCCAAAGTATTTTTTGTTTGGCGCATAAAAATGAGCTCTTCCTCGATCAGATGTTCCATTTCTTAAAACAGGATCCTTCTGTTGTAAATACCCATCAGCAGTGTATACCAATTGCTTAAACTCACCTTTGTTTAGCAATATTGCAGCGAGCCTGCTGTTGTAATACTCTTCCTTCAACTGAAATACTCCCTCAGATCCACCAAGTTTCCCGGCTAACTTTTCATATGTTTTATCCTTATGCTTCTTGTATTTATTGTATTTATCCTGATAGTGTACTATCATTTTATCCAGAAGCTCCTGTAGCTTATCGAATCTATCCTCGTTAAGTTCTAATGGTTCCCCTACAATTAATTGGGCAACATCCAAATCTCCTGACTTACTTATTTTAGCTAACTCAACCTTGATAACATTGAGATTTGCCTGTGCCGCATCTGTGTCTCCCTCATGAAAATATTTTTTGCTTTTAAGGTTATGCTGTTTTAAACGGGGTAACAGCAATGCATAATAATATGAAGATTCACTAATTTTCTGCTCATCTTCAAAAAAATGCTTCTCATATTCATTATTCACAAACTGATTTACCGCCAAGGCTTCGTATGCCCAACGCGATGTCATAAAATCGCCAATTCTCGGAACGTATTCTGATGTAGCAATAGATTTATGTAGTTTGTTAAAATCAACAATAACCCCACTAAATAAAAGTTGAGGTACCAATATCAGTGGAATTAAAATATAGATTGCCACCACGGATTTTAGGCCACTACTGATGTTTAAGCCCAGCATGTTAGAAAAACAAGCAGTTGAGAACAGGATCATCCAGTAACTAAAGTTTAATCCCTTTATTTCTAGAATACTATTGCCGATAAGTACTAAGCACAGAGTTTGGATTGCCGATATGCCGAACATGATCATTATTTTACTATTCAGATAACCTGACCGGCTTAAGTTCAAAAATTTCTCTCTCTGTAAGAGTTTTTTGTCTTTGATGATTTCTTCGGCACTAACATTAAGGCCAAGGAATAATGCCACTACAACAGCCATGAATAAATAGGCTGCGATATTGTCGTTTTGACTAAAGATATATTTGGTTGGATCATTCTCCGTGCCACTAATGTACTTTGTAAAGTATCCTAATATCAATGCCAATATTGGAGCCTCTAAAAAATTGATAAGCATATATTGTTTGTCTTTCCATTTCGACAAACTATCCCTATAGGTATAAATCAAAAATTGTTGAAATCGTCCGGGAATATTGTACAGGTTATGAGGGAGTTTCTCTATCTTTTCAGGCTCATCACTGTTTTTCCAGTCAAATTTGCTTTCAATATCTTGTTGGTAATTATCGTACCACTCTGCAGGCTTTACTTTGCGCTCCCTGATCAGGCGGCCATTGGGATCCACCATCCTGGCTTCTATTATTCGAAGTGGCTGTTCTACTTTAACATTACCACACAGGTAGCATTCGCTGTCCTCAGGATTTACATAATGGGCTTTTTGCTTGAAATATACAATTGCATCCATCGGATTACCATTGAATATGATATATCCTCCTTTGTCGATAATCAGTAGCTTGTCATGCAGTTTATATAAATCTGATGAGGGTTGGTGTATGTTGATGATCACCAGTTTGCCTTTTAATGTTTGCCTTTTAAGCAATAACATTACTTTCTCTGAATCCATTGAGGACAGACCAGAGGTTGGCTCATCCACAAAAAGGATAGATGGTTCACGGATTAACTCCAGTGCAATGTTAAGACGTTTACGTTGTCCGCCACTTAAAATTTTATTTAAGGGGTTCCCTACTACCATATTCCTGGCTTCAACCAGGTCAAAATCCTTGATGGCACTATCTACCAGTTCTGCAATCTCCTTCTCGGTTTTGTCACTGAAACATAGCTTGGCATTAAAAAACAGGTTTTCAAATACAGTTAATTCTTCAATTAACATATCCTCTTGCGGAACATATCCAATAACCCCTTTAAGAGCTTGTTTATGCTCCTGGATGTCGAGTCCATTTATGTGAATGGATCCTCCTGACAGCCTATAATTTCCATTTAGGACATTGAGCAAGGTGGATTTTCCGGTTCCACTTCCTCCCATAATACCCACTAGCTGACCCGATCGTCCTGTAAATGAAAATGGATGAATAGCTACCTGGCGGTCATTGAAATTGTAATATATATCTTTTGCCTTGAGTAATATTCTGCCTTTGTCTTCCTTTTGAACAAACAGCTCTGCTACTTTTCCATAGTAAACCGGAGCCATTCGTGAGGTTTTGATTACAGAACCTACCGATAGGATATAGGAATTGTTGCGATCAACTTTGTGCCCGTTGAGATATAAGTTGCGATCTCCAGAGTACCTGAAGATGAAAGTGTGGGTGCTCTCGATATATAATACCCATACATAAACCTGTTGTTTTTCGTTGTATAGGTGTTTAAAGCGATGTAAGGGCGGCTCTTCCTGTCCGGAAATGACCAGTACTTTTTCCGGTGTTTGTACTTCCATTGGCCCATTCAGGATGAAATCTTTAAGTAGTTGGTAATCCAGGGGATTGATCATCATCCCTTGCGCTAGCTTATCAACTACCTGCTCTCCTATGGCACTGATTTTCTCTTCCTTCCTGATAAACTCAAACAGACGGACAAAAAGCCATATCTTAGATTCTCTCTCAAGCTCCTTGTTCAGTTCATCGCAAATGAAATTGATTTGATTGTAGTTATCAGATGATTGTCTGTCAACTTCGGATTGAATAGGGCTATATGAGTTTTTGTGAAACTGTTTTATGTAGAAGTTAAATCGTTCCAGATACTGATCGACATATTCCCTGTTAAAGTTAAGAAGCAGTTCCTGCTCAATTAACTTACGGGCACTGTCAAGCCTGCTCTCCATTCTAACATTGGTTAACAGAGCATACAATTTCATTAAAGCATCCAGTAGCGTTTCGCTCATAACAGGCAGATATTAATTATTGGAAATCATTATTCAATATCATTGAATAATTACCTTTTTATAAATAAAAATTTATGACAAAGATAAGATTGCTCTTTAAACAAAAAAAGCGATCACAAAATGATCGCTTTTTATTATTTATAATTCTTCTAAGATTATTCTACAGCTACAAATTTGTTTCTGATAACCATAGACTCTTCGGCAATTTTAACCATTTGCTCCTGAGTTATGGCAGTGCTTTCAATTTCTGCATAAATTGCAGCCATTTTCGAAAGGTCTTGTATTGTTTCGGCAATGGCCTGGTCTTCTTTATACCCGTTCAGGATTTCCATTAGTTTTACCAATGGCTCCTTTTGTTTAAGCACAATTTCAACCATCTCTTTACTGTTAAAAGTTTTGTCAGAAATATGTGTGGCAATATAAAGGCCTTCTACCCAAGCTCCTGTCATTACTAAAGCTGAAACAGGTGCCCTGTTGTTTTTATGCAAGAAATCGTAAGTGTCGTAAAATGAATCTGTGATCAATTCAACTAAGGCTTCCTTGTTGTTTTCATTTGCTTCAACCTGCTCTGGCAAGTCTTCGCTTACGGCTGCCTCAAGGTCTAAACCTTCAAGCATCTTTCTTGAAGCATCAATAAAGTCAATTGTTTCCTGTTTTTGGTTGTATGTGCTGGCATAACTTAGGTCGCCACCATAAACACCCAGGTTTATTGCCTGTTGTTTTTCTGTAATATATTTTGAAGCGTTTGCCGGGTTATTCGACAAGTCAAAAATATAGGCAGCTTCAATTTTATTAAGCATTTCAACAATTTCGTAAGAGGTTGGCAAAGGATATACAAATTCCCTTACTTCGCTTTCTACTTCTTCTTTTTCTATTTGAATAGTTTCTGCTTTTTGATTTTGTTTTGCTCCTGAATTACATGAGGAAAACACAAAAATAACTGCTATTAATAATGAGGCAACCCCCCATATGGTAGTACTTTTTCTCATCTGTGTATTTTTTTATTGAAAATCAGAATTTATGATTTGCTACAAATATAATTTATTTCAAAAATAAATTGATTCCTCAGAGGTTATTTTTGCTTCAAATTGTTAATAAAAATACTGTTGAATAGGGTGCGATGTGCTGGCACAAGTAAATAATATGGTAAATTGTTGAATGATTCACCCATTAATTGTTGTCATTGGTGGTAATTATATGTTTTTTACTGTGGCTTATTTGCTAGTCTGTAAACTTAGGCAACTGGATTTTAAACAAAGCTCCTTTATCCTGGTTTGTTTCTGCCCAAACACGGCCTTGCATAATTTCAACATATTTTTTAACTATTGAAAGGCCCACTCCATTACCTTCAAATTCACGTGTGTTGTTCAGGTCTGCCTGTCTGAATAAATCAAATATTTTTTCTTCTTCACCTTCTGGTATGCCTACACCTGTGTCTTTGATAAAAAATTCGTAGTAGTCGTCGTATATAATGTAGCCTAAGATAATTTCTCCTTCCCGGGTAAACTTAACGGCATTGTCCAGTAAATGTTCAAAAACTTTATAAAGTGCTTCCGGATGTGTATATATTTCGTCGTCACCATCATTGGCATCTAAAAACAATTTCAGTTCAATTGGTTTTCTACAGGCCTCAATTTCCTTTGAGAACGCATACTTTAGCGATGCAAATGTTTTGTTTAGCAACACTACCTTCTTTGGTTCTACATAGGCTTTTGCCTGGAGTTTTGATATGTCGATGATGGCATCCATAACCCGCATCAGCTGGTTGCCGTTTTGGTGTACGATATCTAAGTATTCGGTTCTTTCTTCAGGATTGAGGGTGTTTGACTTTAATAGTTCCGTAAATCCTATGATGGCATTCATAGGGGTACGTATTTCATGACTTAAGTTTGCAAGGAACGAAGATTTTAGCATGTTGCTTTCTTCTGCTTTTAGCTTGGCTGCTTTTAATTGATTATTTATTTTATCAAGTTCTTCGTTCTTTTTGATAAGCTCTTCCTTAAAAACCAATAATTCAAGGTTTCTTCTTTTTAATTCGCGTTCGCTTTCCATGTGCTCAAGCTCCGTCCCAATTCTGGAAGAGAACATGTACATTAAAGACTCCGGTCTTTTGAGATTTCGGATTTCTGATTGGAACAAGGCGGATAGAACACCTATAGGTTCATGGTCTGAGCCATATAAAGGAACAGCCAGGTATGCTTTGATTTGTTTGTTTTTGAAAAAATCGTTTAATATCTGGTTTTGATTTAGGTTTTCTATAAATGTAGGGCATTTGTTATCAATAACTTTTTCGCATAAGCTACCCTTTTTAGGGAAACTTATCTGAGGAAGGATGTCTTTGCGGTCACAAATAGCAACTGATTCCAGACTTTCTTCAACTTCATTGATTCTGGCAATGAAAACAAAGTCAGCGGAAATGTGTTTGATTAGTTTTTGGATTGCATTGGTAAAAAAACTTTCGCCTACAAATTGGTTCTCAGGACTAAATAAGTCGACAATACAGGAGTATAAATCGTTATCTAGCTCTATCTTGTTGTTATTGAATATTTTATCTGGATTTTTCAATATTTGTAACTTTTAAATCTGTTCAAAAGGCATACGCATCCAAAATAATGGATATACTAAGAAAGTAAAAGCAATCTTAAAATCCATGATTTTTTTGACAAGTAGCTATATTTAATAGTTAAATGAATAGATTTTTGTAATTTTGACAACTTTACAAAAAAACGAAACAATCAATGGATAAACAAATATTTCTCTATAATACATTATCACGAACAAAAGAAAAATTTGAGCCTATACATGAAGGCAAAGTAGGGCTATATGTTTGTGGCCCCACAGTTTATGGTGATCCCCACCTGGGACATGCCCGTCCTGCAATTACTTTTGATTTGCTGACCAGGTTTTTGCGCCATATGGATTTTAAGGTAAGATATGTTCGTAATATTACTGATGTAGGCCATTTGGAAAATGATGCAGACGAGGGGGAAGATAAGATTGCAAAAAAAGCCAAACTGGATGAACTTGAACCAATGGAGGTGGTTCAGTATTATACCGACAGGTATCATGATTATATGAAGATGCTTAACGTGCAAAATCCAAGTATTGAGCCAAGGGCATCCGGACATATTATAGAACAGCAGGAGGTTATTAAGTCTGTACTTGACAAGGGCTATGCCTACGAAAGTAATGGTTCAGTGTATTTTGATGTAAAAAAATACAATCAGGATTACCCATATGGAATACTATCCGGTAGAAATATAGATGATCTGATTTCGAATACAAGGACTTTGGATGGACAGAGTGAAAAACGCAACAGTTTTGATTTTGCACTCTGGAAAAAAGCGGCTCCCGAACATATCATGCGATGGCCTTCGCAATGGAGTGATGGTTTTCCGGGGTGGCATCTTGAGTGTACTGCCATGAGTAAAAAATATTTGGGAGAACAGTTTGATATACATGGAGGAGGTATGGACCTGCTTTTTCCACACCACGAGTGCGAAATTGCGCAAAGCACAGTTGCCCACGGGAAAACTCCGGCAAAGTACTGGATGCACAATAACATGATTACCATTGGCGGACAGAAAATGGGGAAGTCACTGGGCAATTTTATTACTCTTGAGCAGTTTTTTACAGGAAACCATGAAAAACTGGATAAAGAATACAGTCCGATGACAATTCGCTTTTTTATCCTTCAGGCTCATTATCGTAGTACGCTTGATTTTGGGAATGAGGCCCTGCAGGCAGCGGAAAAGGGACTGGCTCGTTTATGTGAAGCCATGGGAAATATTGATGGCATTAAAGCAGGCACAGAAACTACGTTTGATATTAAAGGATTTGAAGAGAAATGTTATGCCGCTCTTTGCGATGATCTTAATAGTCCGATTTTGATTGCGCATCTTTTTGAAGGTGTAAAGTATATTAATAGTTTATTGGCTAATAAGGCTTCTGTTTCAGAAAAGGATCTTGAACATTTTAAATCAATAATGAATGTATTTGTAAAAGATGTTCTTGGTTTGGATGTTGTTGATAAAGCAGGTGCGGGTTCAGAAAATAAACTTGATGAAGTAATGCAGTTGTTATTGCAATTGCGTTCTGATGCTAAAAGCAATAAAGACTGGGCTACGGCTGATAAAATACGCGACGAATTACAGCAATTGGGTTTTGTGATCAAGGATGGATCTGAAGGGGCTTCCTGGGAATTAAAATAAAAATGATGATTAAAATATATACTTTACTTGCCCTTGTTGTGATGGCTGGGTGCAATATGAATACTGCCAGGACTAATTCGGGTGAACCAGTTAGTAAAAAGAAAGTTGCGGTTCATGTGCCAACATTTAATGCGGATTCTGCCTATGTATTTGTAAAAGATCAGGTTGATTTTGGTCCCAGGGTTCCCAATACTGAGTTTCATGCAAAATGTGCGGATTATTTATCGTCAAAATTAGAAGCCTTTGGTGCAAATGTTATTGTTCAGGAAGCACAGGTAAAAGCATATGACAATACTATTCTCAATGCCAAAAACATAATCGGGCAATACCAGCCGGAGTTGAAAAATCGAATAATGTTGTGTGCCCACTGGGATTCTCGTCCCTTTGCTGATCATTGTGAGGATCCGGCAAAAAGGAATGATCCTATTTTGGGAGCCAATGATGGCGCCAGTGGAGTTGGTGTTCTTCTTGAGGTTGCACGTCTCTTACAGGATGATACTTTAGATGTGGGCGTTGATATTATCTTTTTTGATGCAGAAGATTATGGTACTCCGGATCATATTCAGGTGAAGGAATACAAACAGGATACCTGGTGTTTGGGATCGCAGTACTGGGGAAAAAATCCTCATGTGCCAAATTACTATGCTAAATATGGCATTCTGTTGGATATGGTAGGAGCTCCCAATGCTACTTTTTATCAGGAGTTGCATTCAAAACAATTTGCTCCCCGGATAGTAAAAAAAGTTTGGAATGCGGCCAATGACCTGGGATATGGAAACCATTTTGTATATGATAATGGAGGTATGATTACTGATGATCATGTTTATGTAACCAATCTTACCGGTATACCTTGTATCGATATTATCCAATATGATCCCGGAACATCTTCAAGTTTTGGAAGCTATTGGCATACCCACATGGACAATATGGAAATGATAGATAAAAATACATTAAAGGCGGTGGGTCAAACTGTTCTTCAGGTAATATATAATGAGTAAAATGATGGCGCAAGAACTCAAGGCTTTTTTGAATAAAGATAAAATTGAGGCAGGTTGTGATGAAGCCGGTAGGGGATGTCTTGCTGGTCCTGTAGTTGCTGCTGCTGTAATTTTACCCAGGGATTTTTCCCATCCATTACTTAACGACTCTAAACAGTTAACAGAGAAGCAGCGCCAAAAATTGCGTCCCATCATAGAGGAGCATGCCATTGCCTGGGCAGTATCAATTATAGATAATGTGGAAGTTGATGAAGTTAATGTCCTCAATGCTTCTATCATAGGGATGCAGAGGGCTGTTGAACAATTGGAAAAAACTCCGGAGCATTTGTTGATTGATGGGAATAAATTCAAGCCTTATAAAGATATTCCGCATACCTGTATCGTAAAAGGAGATGCCAAATTTAGATCTATTGCAGCGGCAAGTATACTTGCTAAAACGCACAGGGATGAGTTGATGGAGCAGTATGCGGAACAATATCCCGGCTATAGTTGGGAAAAGAATAAAGGTTATCCCACAAAAGCACATCGGCAAGGTATTGAAAAACTTGGTGCTACCCCACTTCACCGACAAACTTTCAGATTATTGGATACACAGTTGAAGTTGAACTTGTAGTCAATATGGTCAATGTCTTCTTTTTATTTACTTCCAGTTTGATTGATTCATAAGCTTATTTGTTGCGATAATTTATGATTTAAACAAAGGGGCTGTAAAAATAAGGGGTAAAGCGGAACTTTTTTAGAGTTTTGTCGTTGTATCTTAATATTTGTCATTGTTTTTGCTGAAAAGTAGTACTTATTTAGCAATCCTTCATATTGATTGGTGTGGGGAGTTTGTCTTGTCTGGAAATATTCAAAAATTAAATAAATGAAAAAACTAGTAGTGCTATTGGTTGTAATAGCTATGGGCTTTTCGGGTAGCGTAAAAGCTGATGAGGGGATGTGGCTTCTTCCGTTGTTGTCGAAGCTAAATATGGATAAAATGACCGAAATGGGTCTGAAATTATCCGCTGATGATATATACAGTATCAATAATTCAAGCTTAAAAGATGCTGTTGTTATTTTTGGTCGGGGGTGTACCGGAGAGATTATTTCTGATCAGGGTTTAATCCTTACTAACCACCATTGCGGATATGGTAACATACAGGCCTTAAGTTCAGAAGAGCATAATTACCTTAGAGATGGTTTTTGGGCAAAGTCGCTCGCAGAAGAATTGCCTGCGGAAGGATTGACCGTTACTTTTCTGAAAAGGATGGAAGATGTAACAAGTAAGGTTATGGAAGGTGTAAGCGATGATATGAAACCAACAGACAGGGGCAGTATTATAGCAAAGAATATTGGGGATATTGTTAAAGAGGCCTCGGAAGGTAATGATTACACCGTTCGCGTAAAGGATTACTTTGAAGGGAATCAATATTTTCTAATTGTTTCAGAAACTTATAGTGATGTACGTTTTGTAGGGGCACCACCTTCGTCAATCGGCAAGTTTGGTTTTGATACGGATAACTGGATGTGGCCACGCCATACTGGTGATTTTAGTATGTTCAGGGTTTATGGTGATAAGGACGGAAAACCGGCAGAGTACTCAGCAGATAATGTGCCTTTGAAACCAAAACATCATTTGCCTGTTTCATTGAAAGGCGTTGAGAAAGAAGATTTTGCCATGACTATCGGATATCCTGGAAGTACAGAGAGATACCTGACTTCCTGGGGTATAAAAGAGCGTATGGATGTAACCAATGATGCCCGTATTGTGCCTCGTGGAGTTAAACAGGAAATATGGCATAAAGGGATGATGGCAAGTGAAAGGGTAAATATTCAGTATGCATCAAAATATAGCCGCAGTTCAAATTACTGGAAAAACAGTATCGGGATGAACCGTGGTTTAAAAAAGTTGAATGTTATTGCAAGCAAGCAAAAAATTGAAAAGGAATTTGCTGACTGGGTAGCTGGTTCGCCTGAGAGACAAAATGAATATGGTGAAGTTTTAAAAAGTCTTGAAAAGGTGTATACCAATAGGGCTGAAGAAAAAAAGGCTTTGAGCTATATGTCTGAATGTATGTTAAGGGGAACCGAGATTATTGACATGGGTGCAAGATCATTTAAATTATTGGATGTGTTAAAAGCAGAAAATAAGGATGCTATTGATAAGTCGGTTGAAAAACTGAAAGATCAGCTTGATGCAATGTATAAGGACTATAGCAAAGTGATGGATCATGAGGTTTTTGGTACTATGTTAAAATTGTACTACAGCGAGATTGCAAAAGAATTTCATCCCGGCTTTTTTGAAGATGTAGTACTTAAAAAGTTTAATGGTGATTTTAAAAAGTATGCTGATTTTGTGTTCAGTAAATCCATGTTTACCAGTAAAGAAAAGTTTGAGGCCTTTCTTGATAACCCCAAAGCAAAGGTGTTGGAAAAAGATCCTGTTTATATAGCAGCAAAATCAACAACCGACACTTATAGGGTACTTTATTTAAGCCAAAGGAAGTACAATGCCATAGAGAGTGAGAATAACCGTTTGTTCCTCAAGGGGCTTATGGAAATGAGGTCTGACAAGGTGTTTTATCCGGATGCTAATTTTACTATGCGCTTAAGTTATGGTAAAGTTGGAAATTACCAACCCAAAGATGCTGTGATTTATAAGCATTATACCACTTTAGCCGGTGTTATGGAAAAGGAACAGCCGGATAATTATGAGTTCGAGGTTCCTGCCAGGTTAAAAGAACTATACGAAGCTAAAGATTACGGACAGTATGCCGATAAAGATGGTTCTTTAAGAGTATGCTTTACTACGGATAATGATATTACCGGAGGAAATTCAGGTAGTCCGGTTATTAACGCAAATGGCGAATTGTTTGGTTTGGCATTTGATGGAAACTGGGAAGCCATGAGTGGTGATATAGCCTTTGAAACACAATTACAAAAGTGCATCAATGTTGATATACGTTATGTGCTGTTTATTATTGATAAATATGCCGGTGCCACAAACTTGATTGACGAGATGACTCTTGTTAATTAAGGTTTGTAGAATAGTTTCATGCTTTTGGAGCTGGCTGAACCTGGTTTCACTGGCGAATCTATATAAGAAATAATATTCGTTCACTTAATTATATAAAGGTCGTTCACTTTGGTGTTCGGCCTTTTTATGTGGTTAATATGTTGTATAATACGTTTTTTTGGGGCTACATTTAAGCAATTTGTTTTAGTTTTGCAGCTCAGAAAAGTAAATAAAGAAAATTTTCTATAAATAATTAACAATGCAGTATAAAAGTGTAAGTGCAGAAGAGGCTGTTAAGGTAATTAAAACCGGAGACAGAGTTCATTTGAGTAGTGTGGCTGTTACTCCGCACAAATTGATTAAAGCAATGGTTGAGCGTGGTCGTAACAAAGAATTTTACAACGTAAAAGTTCAGCACATTCACATTGAAAATAAAGTAGATTTCGCAGATCCTGAATTCGAAGGAATCTTTGTTTCGGAACAGTTTTTTGTAGGTGGAAACCTTCGTAAACAAACTCAGGCAGGATATGCTGATTATATTCCTGGTTTCTTGAGTGAAACTCAAAAAATGATTCGCGAAGGATATTTGAAAGTTAATGTGGCTATGATCATGTGTTCTGTTCCTGATAAACATGGATACGTATCTTTAGGTACTTCTGTTGATGCTACTTTGGCTGCTATTGAAACTGCAGATATTGTTATCGCTGCGGTAAACCCTAATGTGCCACGTGCATGGGGTGATGCAATTTTCCATATGAGTGAAATCGACTATTTTGTTGAAGACGATAGTCCACTTTATACTCACGATATGGGCGTACTTACTGAAACAGATATTGCCATTGGTAAAAATGTAGCAGAACTTATCGAAGATGGCGCTTGTTTGCAAATGGGTATTGGAGGTATTCCTAATGCAGTATTGGCTCAGTTGGGTAACCACAAAGACCTTGGGGTTCACACAGAGATGTTTGCTGACGGTATCCTTCCTTTGGTAGAAAAAGGAGTTGTAACAGGTAAGCGTAAGCAAATAGATAAAGGTAAGATGGTTGCTTCTTTCTTGATGGGATCGCAAAAACTTTATGATTTTATTGATGATAACCCAATGGTTGCCATGATGGATGTTAAGCACACTAATAGTGTAAATGTTATCCGTCAGAATGATAAAGTTACTGCAATTAACTCTGCATTAGCTATTGATATTACAGGTCAGGTTTGTGCTGATTCAATTGGTACAACTCATTACTCAGGTGTTGGTGGTCAGATTGACTTTATCCGTGGAGCAGGACACTCTGTTGGAGGTAAGCCAATTATTGCTATGCCTTCTGTAACAGCTAAAGGTATTTCTAAAATTGCTCCAACCTTATTACAAGGATCTGGTGTTGTTACTACCAGAGCTAATATGCACTGGTTTGTTACTGAGTATGGTGCAGTTAATCTTTACTCAAAAACTATGCAGGAAAGAGCAAAAGCAATTATCTCTGTTGCTCACCCTGATCACAGGGAGGCTCTTGATAAAGCTGCTTTTGATCGTTTTGGTTCTCATTACCATTTTGTTAACAACAATATCTAGGATAATTATATATCCCAAAATAATCTCAAAGGGGTTGTCGTATTTTATGGCAACCCCTTTTTATTGGTTTCCCATTTACTGATCTATGATCTGGTCATTCTTCCTTATTTATGGGGCTAATCTGGTTTTATTCCAGTTGTTCCCATTTTGTTCAAACACAATTCTGTCGTGTAATCTCCCTGCACGTCCTTGCCAAAATTCAATCATGTCAGGAATCAGGCTGTAACCGCCCCAATGCTGCGGTCTTATTAAAGTTTTATTGCTTGACTTTAGAGACTGAAACTTATTTTCAAGTATTTTTCTGGATTTTATGAATTGGCTTTGTTCTGAAATGATGGCACTTATCTTGCTGTCTTTGGGCCTGGAGTTAAAATAGACATCACTTTGTTCAGGAGATAATTTTTCAACCTTCCCTTCTATTCTGATTTGTCTTTCCAGTTGTGGCCAAAAAAAGTTCAGAGAGCCAAAGTGGTTTAATTCAAGTTGTTTTCCTTTTCTGCTCAGGTAATTGGTGAAAAACCAAAATCCACTTAGTTCATCTATGTGTTTTATTAATATAACCCTCGAAGATGGTCGGTTTTGTTCTGAAACTGTGGCTAATGTAGCTGCTGTTGGTTCTTGTATGTTGTTTTTGATGGCTTCGTTTAGCCATTCTTTTACATGGATAACCGGATGTTGGATAAATTGTCCCTCATCCAGCTTCATTTTTAAAAAGTCCTGGCGTACCTGAGATAAGTCTCTGTTCATGTTTTTTTGTAGTAAACAAGCCAAAGTACATTTGGTTTAATCCAAAAACATCAGAATGGGAATCCTGCAGTAAAATACCATCTGTTATCTGTATGTAATGAATTCCTTCCATATCCAACCTCTATGGGACCTAAAATTGACTGGTATGAAAAACAAATACCTCCTGCATATATTACATCCTTTGAGCCAAAAGTGTTAAATTCTGCAAAGCTTACTTTGTCGTAGTGGGTTTTGTAGTCAATTACATTTCCTCTGAGGCCCATATACAGGTTGTTCATAATTTCGTACCTCAGGTTGATGCCTCCCATTAAAAACTGCTGGGCAGAAATCTCTTTTGCCGTCATTCCAATAAATGGGATGTCTTGGTACCTTTTTACAGATGAAAGCCCGCCGAAATAAAAATACTGAGTATACCCCATATCTTCTGTTGCACCTCCAATAGAAGCCATATAGGAAATATTTATTTTTTTATTCAGGGGTATGTAATGCTTAAATGAGATTGAGAGTTTCAGGTAATTGTCGTTAGGGGAATCAATGTAATCGGCCATAATGTCTCTTGATTCTTGCGAACCCTCATAAATGGATTCAATGTGTATAGGATATTCAAAATTGGCATCAAACAAGGTTCCTTTTGTTGGGAAAAAGTGGTCGTTTAGCGAATTTTTATTGTAATTCAGGTTAAAGCCCCATAGTTGGGTTCCCATCTTTTTCACATCATCAATTAGCATGTCCATAATGCCACTGGCCGATTTGCTTTGGTGACGCTTGTAAAATGCTCCTGCCCTGATAATGCGTTTTACATTTGGGCTGAATAGAAAACCGGCTTCTAAAACGGTTGTGCTTTGTTTAAAATTTCCAATCTCCTCACCACCATCTTCATCTATATAGGGGATGGGACTCACTTCCCAATGTGCCCTGATGTAGTCTCCTGTTTTCTGTTTCGATCCCAGATAATCAATATATTCAGTTGATATTTGCGGATATTCAGATATTTCGCCTGTAAATTTGTAACTCGATCCTCTGATGATGTAGTTTCTCATGGCAATGTTAAATATTGCACTCGCTTTGTATACATTGTCGTAATGAACTGAAAAATTGTACTTGCTTGGAAAAGCCTCCTGAGGTTTCAGGATAAGGATGGCTCCGTTTTCTCCTGTTTCCAGATCGTAGTTTACTGTTTCAATATACCTTGTTCCAATTAGGAGGTGCAAACCATTTTTTATTTCTTCTTTAGTATAGGCATGTCCTTTTTCTAATCCGAATTTTCCTAAAACAAATTGTTTTTTGATTCTTTTTAGTCCTTCTACCTTAATGTCTTCAATATAAAGTTTTTGAGGATTTGTTTCTATTTTACATTCAGGCCTCTGGGGGAATTGTTTCATAAATTCAGCCAATCCTGATAGTTCAATGTATTTTTTACGGGCAGCTATTTCTCCCAGTTCAATGATCTCTGTTCCATTGAAAAAACTAGCGGCAGAGTATGCTGCCAGATTCGGTTCAATCATAATGTCAACAAATTCTGTTGATTTTTTAGATTCGTAATTGCTCCGGATCATTGCAGCGCCCATAAGTACATCTCCAATGCTTTTAAAGTCTTCCACTTTTGGGGTTCCCTGTATGCCCACGTTTACAGCAATAATAATATCCGCCCCCATTTGCCTGCAGGTTTTTATGGGCAGGTTATTCAAAACGCCTCCATCAACCAGTAGCATACTGTCCAAAAGTACCGGTGAAAAGGCCGATGGAATAGCCATGCTGGATCGCATGGCAGTTGAAAGGCTTCCGGATTTAAAAACATAAGGTTCTCCTGAAATCAGGTCGGAAGCCACACATCTGAAAGGTATGGGGTAGTCATCAAAGTCGTTAATCCCTGCCATATGCCAGGTGAGGTAATTCATCTCTTCAGCAATGCCCTGTCCTCTTACAACCCCGGTAGGTAAAACGGGACCTTTCTTTGTTAAATCAAATTGAAAAAGGAACCTTTTGTAGTAATATTTTTCTTCGGGAACTACTTTGGTAAGTGGAATATTGTCACTAAGCATGTTGTCCCAGTTTATTTCCTTTATGATTGAATCCAGTTCGTTGGCTTTGTAGCCGGCAGCATATAGCCCGCCCATTATGCTCCCCATACTGGTGCCGGTAATATAATCCGGTTTTATACCAAGTTCTTCAATAACTTTTAGGGCACCTATGTGTGCCATCCCCTTGGCACCCCCTCCACTTAAAACCAATCCAATTTTAGGGCGATATTTATATTCGGGAATGGTATCGTTTTGTTGGGCAATTGTTTGTTTTGTGCAAATAATGGCCAGTAATATGAAAAGAGAAAAGGTTTTGTTCATAGATCAAAATATTTTATTCTTGATTAACATTACAGAACCATACATGTCTGTTAAGTGAGTGAATTGTTCGGGTATAGTCTCTTCAAATTCATCAATAGCGTTTTTTACGCCTTCCCAGTTGTGGTTATAGTCATGTACAAGTATAGAGCCGCCGGGCGACAATCTTGGGTAGAAAAAGTTTAAGCCATCCAATGTGGATTGGTACAAGTCTGCATCAAGGTGGACAAATGCAAATGTTTCTTCTGTGAGGTCTTTGGCTGTATCTGGAAAAACGCCCTCCCTGATCTCAATATTATTGTTCCCGCCAATGTGCTTTTTAACTTGCTGTTTAGAGGTAGATTCAAAGTTGACTGTTTGCGGTCTCACATTTCCATCACAATCCTCACGTATCACTTGCTTTGGAAAGCCTTCAAAGCTGTCGAAAAGAAATATTTTTTTGTGGGGCAATAGGTGGTGAATAATTTTTGCGGTTTCACCTTTGAAAACACCTACCTCTGCTAAACTACCTTCAGTTTTTGTTTGTTCTATGCGCTGCAATTCAAACCACAATGAATAAAAGCGGTTTCTGTCTTTAAATGATCTTTCCAGCTTTAGTATTTCTTTTGGGATTGTGTTTTTCTTTTTGGCTTCGAGCCAATTATACGGTTTAAATACTTTGTAGTTCCAATGGCTCCAGAAATAACTCAGGGCCAGCCATATTACTATGTTAATAATAATTAGATTCAGTAATAAGAATAAGGACATATAAGCTGTGGATTTATATAAGTTCGATCTAAAATGTAACTGACATCTCAAATATAATATATAAAACATACTTATACCATTATTTAACTTTTATGGTCGATAAATTATTTTTTTTGGCGGTGTTTACTTTGTAAATTGTACATTCGTCATCAAAATAAACAGGTATGCTAAATGTATTGATTGTATACGCCGTTGAAGAAGAACGCGTAGAGGTAAATATGCCCGGTTGTAATTTTCATTATTGCAAAACTGGTGTAGGAAAGGTGTCTGCAGCAACAGCTGTTGAAAGAGCTATAGATATCAATCAGCCAGACGTAATTGTAAATATTGGAACCTCGGGCGCTTTGGAGTATGAAATAGGCAGTGTGCATCTTTGTTGCAAATTTGTGGACAGGGATATGGAAAAGCTCCAGGAGTTTGGTGTTCCTTTTTTTATCGATTTTACCGATGAGGTGGAGAAGAGTGGTTTTTTTAAAGGCTGGAAGTTTGATAGTGTGTGCAATTCGGGGGATACGTTTTTAACTTCAGCCGATGGTACCGGAGATGTTTTTGAAATGGAATCCTTTGCAGTTGCCAAAGTGAGCCAATCCCACGAAATCCCTTTTGTAGCTGTAAAATGTGTTACAGATATTATTGGTCAGAACTCTATTAAGCATTGGGAGGAAAAATTAGCTGAAGCTCAGTTGGTTCTCCAAAATTTTATAAACAACAATTTTATATCAGTCCCCGAAAACTATCACGGGAGAGTGGCGCAAAAGTATATTAAGGTGATGGATATGGAGCCTCACCCTGAAGGAGGGTGGTATAAAGAAATATATCGATCGGATCTGAAAATTGGAAGAGAAGGGCTGCCAGAGGTTTTTTCAGGAGAAAAAAGTGCCCTAACCTCGATATATTATTTGTTGACTAACGATCAGGTTTCGAGGTTTCATAGAATTAAATCTCCGGAGGTATGGTATTTTCATGATGGGATGCCATTGATTATTCATAGTATAAATAATAAAGGAATTTATAAGAAGGTTGAATTGTCAGGATCGTTTAATGGGCAGTTGCAATATACCGTTGAACCTGGCAATTGGTTTGCTGCAGAAATAAAAGGGAGCTGTGGATTTGCTCTTGTTAGTTGCGCTGTAGCTCCAGGATTTGATTTTGAAGATTTTGAACTGGCAGATCCTGCAAAACTTAAGGAATCCTTTCCTGAGCATAAGGAAGTAATATCAAGGTTCTATTAAAAATATGTTTACACCAACTGCTGCCCTGTAATGTGCAGGAGTTGGTGCAAAAGTGTTTTGAAGTCTGCCAAATAAATGTTTAACCTTCTGTAATCTTAATCTCCGATGTTACCGGAATTGCCATTTTGTACAGGGCTGCAACACCGCAGTATTGTTCGTCAGAAAGTTGAACTGCGCGTTGAATTTTAGCCAACGGTAAGTCTTTCCCTACAAAGTGATAGATGATTTTCATTTCAGTAAAGTATTTTGGATGCTCTTCCCTGAGATCAGCTTCTACAGATATGGTGAGATCCTTATATTCAACACGCATCTTTTTTAGTATAGAAACAACATCCATACCAGTGCATCCGGCTAAAGCCACCAACATAAGCGGTTTAGGTCGAAGGCCTGAGTCGTTGCCGCCATTTTCAATACCTGCATCAATTTTAATCTTGTGGCCGTCTATTTCAGACTCAAAAGACATGTTTTCTAACCACTTTAAATCTATCGTTTTTTTCATTTGGATCTGTTTGAATTTTACGTAATATAACAAATTTACATCTTTATTTATATCTTTGTTCAGTCAAACGGAGTAAATACACATAACAAATAATTAAAGAATAATGTTTTAAAAATATTCTTAACAAAACTCTGTTAAGAATAATTGAAAACACTATTTTTACTGTGAATTTCAATGATTTCTTAAAGATTAAAATATAAATAGGAATGAAGAACATTCAAAGTGTTCCATATAACGAGCCGGTTGACCTGCGTTCCTTCAACATTTTCAAAGGGTTGACGGATGAAGAGATTGAGATGGTTAACCAATCAATGAGTTGTACCTTGCATAAACGAGGCAATACTATATATCACGAAGGAAGTAGAATAAATGGTACTTATTTAGTTGTAGAGGGGATTTTAAAGATTTTTAAGACCGGGTTTGATGGGAAGGAACAGATTATCAGGTTTGCAAAGCCTGGTGATTTAATTGGATTCCGCTCAGTGATCAGTGATGAGCTTGCCTGTAGTACAACTAAAGTGATTCAGGAAACTGTATTATGTTATTTGCCTGGTGATGTGTTAGAGCGTTTGTTAAAAACGAATGCCAGTTTTTCCATGGGTCTCATGAAGTTAACATGCAAAGAACTTGGAGAATCCAATAAATTCCTTACCGATATTGCACAAAAAACAGTACGGGAAAGATTGGCAGAAGTGCTTTTGTTGTTAATGGATACTTTTGAACTTGATCAGGACCATACCTTGCAGATATCTTTAACACGTGAGGAGTTGGCCAATATGGTTGGTACTGCTACAGAGTCGGTTATCAGACTGTTGTCGGAATTTAAAAGCGATAAGCTTATTGAATTAAACGGGAGAAAGATCAGGTTGCTTAATATACCTAAGCTGATTAAAATAGGTAACGTTTATGTATAAAAGATATTTTTAAGATAAAAAAGGCTACTCATTGCGGGTAGCCTTTTTTTATCTTTATCAAATTCATTGGTTCTTTTCAAGTTTCTGAAGATATATGTCGTAGAAGAAAAGGGAAACAACAGCCGCTAATCCAATTACTAATATTACAGACCAAATAGAGGAGGGGTTGTAGGTGTTCCAAAGGTGGTTTGTAAGTTCGCTGCCCGACATGTTCATGGCAGATGCTGCTTTATCGAAATATTCACTCTGCGAAAGTCCTTCTTCAATTGAAATTCCTTTGGCTGCAACCTCCTGCTGAACAAAAGTGGTTTTGTCTGACATCCATTGGTACACATTCCCGGATATAATTCCTGCAAAAACGTTTCCAAGAAATACAGGTATAAAAGAATAACCCATGTAAAGCGCTTTCTTTTCTGCTGGTGCTATACGACCGATATATTCTGTTATTTTTGGTGATCCGGCCATTTCCCCGATCGCGAAAATATATATGGCTACCATGGTAAAAAGAACATTTTGGGTAGTTAATGTAAGCGCCATTCCAATGGCACAAACAAGGAAACCTGCCATCATCGACCTTAGGGGGCGCCATTTCATTACGATGCTGGATACAATTACCTGGAAAATGATAATATACATCGCATCAAAATTTGTGATAAACTCAGCTTCCATCTGACCGGATTGAGTTCCGTAGTTTTCACTAAAAAATGGAGCGTAGTTATGGAAGAAATCGTAAACGGCTGACGTGTCAACCCATTGCATAATAAAAACAGGAAGCGTAAAGAACAACTGGTTGTACATGGTCCAGAAACCGGCAACAATAAGCAGGAACACCACAAACTTACCATCTTTGAATACTTCAAAAATATTAACAAAAACTTTTTTGACAGATTGGCCAATGGATTCACTGGTTTCTTCCCTTTCAGGTTCTTTATAAAACAGAAGCAGAACAAAGTTAATGGCAATAACTCCAGCAGAAATGTAGTACACCAAGGTGTAAGAAGAGTTTTTAAACAATAAGGTTACCAAAGGCCCAAAGAATGCTCCCAGGTTAACCATCATATAAAATATTCCAAAACCAATGGAAGCTGTTTCTGATGTGGTTGATTTAGCAACTGTTGCTGAAATAATAGGTTTAAACAGAGCTGCTCCCAATGCCAGATATAGGTATATTAGAAAAACTCCTGTAAAGGTTTTGAACATTGGCATGGTTATAAATGCCGAAGTGTATACAATAAAAGCAATAAACAAAATGCGTTTGTAGCCAAAGCGGTCGGCAATAGAGCCGGTAATTACAGGTAGGAAATACAAAATCCCTGTTCCAACGCCCATGATAATGCCTTTTTCGGCTTGTGAAAGCTCTAACCCACCCATGTCAACAGAACTGGTAAGGTAATTTGCAAATAGCATAAAGAAACCATACCAGGCAAACCTTTCAAATAACTCTATGATATTGGCAACCCAAAAAACCTTTGGGAATTTTTTAAATGTTTGTGTGGTTTTCGACATATCTAAAATTTTATCATTTTCAAGATCGTCTAAATTACTGTCTTTAAAATTGAAACAAAATGTATTTCGTCAGTAAAAGAGTAGTTATTAGTTTTTTCGTACTGCTCCCTGTTGATTTTCGTTGGGAATTTAGTAGCCTTGTCGATGGAGAAGTGGGT
The DNA here is from genome assembly GCF_026013615.1 of Plebeiibacterium marinum. Taxonomy (GTDB): domain Bacteria; phylum Bacteroidota; class Bacteroidia; order Bacteroidales; family Marinilabiliaceae; genus Saccharicrinis; species Saccharicrinis marinus_A. The sequence goes on along the minus strand of NZ_JAPDPI010000009.1, from coordinate 57,913 downwards.
AAAAAACCATTTTTTGGTAGCTTCGTCGATGGAGAGGTGAGTAAAAAACCGTTTTTTAGTAACCTCGTCAACGGAGAAGAAGGTAAAATTCCATTTTTTGGTAGGCCTGTCAACGGAGAAGCAGGTAAAAAACCATTTTTTAATAGCCTTGTCAATGGAAAGGACAGTAAAAAACCATTTTTTGGTAGCCTTGTCAATGAAGAAGCAGGTGAAAAACTTCTTTTTGGTAGCTCCGTCACCGGAGAGGACAGTAAAAAATACTTTTTTTGAGTTTATACCAGCTTTTAATACTTTAAAAGTCGCTTTTATTAATGAATTGCTGTTTTTTTATTGCGGTGAAATTGAGGGGGTGAATCTATTAAAGATTTGTTGGAAAACTATGCTGACAAAGAGGACAAACTGAAGGATTCATAAATAACCCACTGCTATAAGCAAGTATAAAACATATGATTTTCATGTTTTTTGGCTAAGTAGTGTTTTGAAAGGACTGTTTTTCAAATCTGCCCACGACACTTTTTTCTTAACGTTGTTTTTAATCGAAGAAAAGCACATTGCTAAATATCAAAGAATTTATTGAAAAGCTGAGGAACTACTAAATACAACATTTAGAATATGATCAATCACGATGCTACGAAACAGGACTCTGTCGATCATGAGCGGGATTAAACATATTTTAATGTAAGGTTTTCTTATAAAATGTTTTTCCGATTAGCTCTATTTCATTAAGATAGTTCCGTGTTCTACAATATTCATTTTTCCACGCCATTCATTTGTGATTTCCATGGAACTTTGGGTTTTATGGTTAAAACCAACCATTACCGAATGACAGGTTGCTTTCAATAAACCACTTGTGTCTGTTAGATGTTGAATTAACTGAAAACTTTTTGTTCCTATTTTGGTCACTTTTGTTTGTAAGTACAACTGGTTGTTTATCAATACGGGTGAATAAAAGTCAGTTTTGTTGCTGGCAATAATAGCTGCAAACGTATTCCAGTTTATATCCGCACCAAAAACAGTTTTAAAATATTCCATCCTGCCCAAATCGAAATATTCCTGAATTTTAGTGTTGTTCACATGTCCCAGACTATCAATATCATTAAATCTTATCTGAATAGGTGTTTCGTGAAAGAACTCAATTTTTTCTTGCTCCATGATTATTCTCTTATAATTTGTATTTCTCCACCAAGTCCTAATTTTATAATGCTTGATGGTGCCGGGTTGCTGGTTTCTTCCTGGCGGTATTCAATAATGTAATCAACCCCGTTTTTAACTTCTTCGGATATTTCACCAAAATTTGCTGGCGAAGGCTGACCGCTGATATTTGCAGAAGTGGATACAATAGGCTTTTTAAATCTTTGACAAAGTTTATGCGAAAACTCTTCTTTAGTGATTCTGATTCCAACACTTTTGTCTTCTGCTAAGAGGTTAGCAGCCAGGTTTTTTGCATTAGGATAAATAATTGTAGTTGGTTTTGTGGCAAGTTCAACAATATCCCAGGCCATCTCAGGCACTTCATCCATATATGAATTCAACTTTGCATCATTATCCAGTAAAACAAGCATGCTTTTACTGTCTTCGCGTTGTTTTAGTTCATAAACCCGTTTTACAGCTTCCGGGTTAGTGGCATCACAGCCAATTCCCCAAATGGTATCTGTTGGATATAGTATTAAGCCACCTTGTTGAAGAACTTCAATGGCTTTCTTAATATCATCATGCATAGTCGGTAAATATTGGTCATTGGTCACTGATCATTGTAAAGAAATATTTACTAATGACTGTTGACCAATGACTATTTTGCAAAATTAAACAGCTACGTTGTTTTCCCTTAACGCATCGTTTAATGAAGTTTTTTTATCTGTTGACTCCTTACGTTTTCCGATAATTAATGCAGCAGGAACCTGATAATCTCCAGCCGGGAATTTTTTAGTATAACTTCCTGGTATAACTACCGAACGTGGAGGGACATATCCTTTATACTCTACAGGCTCATCACCAGTAACATCAATAATTTTTGTAGAACCTGTTAAAACAACATTGGCCCCAAGTACAGCCTCTTTTCCTACCCTGCATCCCTCAACAACAATACAACGGGAACCAATAAAAGCATCGTCCTCAATGATTACCGGAGCTGCCTGGATTGGTTCCAGAACACCACCTATACCAACTCCACCACTTAAATGAACGTTTTTACCAATTTGAGCACAGCTACCAACTGTAGCCCAGGTATCTACCATAGTTCCGGCATCAACATAGGCACCAATATTTACGTATGAAGGCATTAGTACTACGCCACTTGAAATGTATGCGCCATATCTGGCAACTGCATGAGGTACAACCCTGATTCCCAGTTCTGCATAATTTCTTTTAAGCGCCATTTTGTCATGAAACTCCATTGGGCCTGCCTCAATAGTTTCCATCTTTTGAATTGGAAAGTAAAGAATAACTGCTTTCTTTACCCATTCATTAACTTTCCAGTCGTCACCGTTTGGTTCTGCTACTCTAATTTCACCTTTGTCCAGTTTTTCCATTAAAGTACGAATCACTTCTTGAGTTTCCGGCTTTTTTAATAAATCCCTGTCCTCCCAGGCTTGCTCAACAACTTTTTTGTACTGCTCTAACATACTATAAAATTTATATTTTGGTGCGAAAATACGATGAAACAAACCTAAATGCAAATTCATTTGTTATATAACTATGAATCTGAAAGTAATTGGTTTGATATGCTTCGAATTTGTGTTGTTTTTTGATTTGATATTTTAATAATTAAATAGGAATTATGGAATAATGTTTGATGCATGGTAGAGCAGCTCAAGGGTCTTTTGCTGCCAGGAAAAATGAAAAGAAAGGTTAAAGTTTGGTTAATCGTTAGAAATAATGATTGTATGTGGAGTTTAGTTTTTATTTTGCGACTTTAATAATTGTATGCGCTTACTCGTTTTAATATTTATGTTGGTATGTACCTTGCATACCTACTCTCAGGATACTCCCAAGGAACAGGTTTGGGTCAAGCTTATCGTAAAAGATAGCGTTGATAACAAAACAATATCTAATGCTCAGATTGTTAGTTATGAAAGCATGATTATATATGCCACTGATGAGTCTGGTGTTTTTAGGGGCAGTTTTAATAGTACCGATTCTTTAAAGGTATTTGGTTTAGGATATTCTCCAACTATTGTTCATGTTGACATGTTAAAAAATTTTCCTGAGGGCAAAATTGTTCATTTGGGAAGAAAGTTTTACATGCTTGGAACTGTTGATGTTCCATCAGATCAGGAATTGCATTTGAATATGCCTAAGGATATTAATCTGGGGAAGGAAAATGATATCCCGACGGCATTAAGGGGTGATTCTTACAATAAAAAACCTCCTGTTTTAGCTGCGGTAGCTAATCCGCTTAGTTATGTAAACTATTATACATCAAAAAAAGAACGAGAAAAGAGAGAGATGAGGCGGGTGCTTGGTCAGGAGCAGGAACAGGATAAGATTAATGAGTTTTATAATAGAGATATAGTAAAAGAAGTATCCGGGTATGAGGGTGAAATGCTGGACAAGTTTATGATATACTGTAATATCAATATTAAATTGTCGGCCGATAGCAATCCTGTATTAATCAGGATGAAAATAGCTGAACTTATGGAGAAGTTTGAAGAGGAAAATAAAGGCAAGGATACAAAGGGCAACAAAAAAGCTGAAAAATGAAGTTGATATTTTCCATCCTGATATTGGTAACCAGTGTGAATGTTGTGTCGCAAAATATAAATGGGGCCTCTCATTTGTTTGAGGGAAGCTTGTTAAATCATAAATCGGAAAATCCGGTTGAGTATGCAGCCCTGAAAAATATGAGTACCGGCGAAGTTGTTTTAACCAATGAACTGGGTCTTTTTGAGATCAATGGTTCGGTTGGTGATACGATTAGGTTTCATAGTCTGGGTTATAAGGATACTACATGGATTATCCCTTCCATTTGGATGGCTATGGAAGAGGACTTAACCCTGGAGGTTGAAACCAGTGTTTATTCTATTGCAGAAGTCGAGGTGCTGCGCTTTTATTCATATGCCCACTTTAAACAGGCCTTTAAAGATCTGAAGCTTCCAAAAGATGAAAATGAAGAAGTGAAAATGATGGTTGCTTCATGGAATTTTGAAGAAGCTATAGCTTGGGGAAAAGCTGAAAAGAAGGCAAAAGAGGGCGCTTTTGGTGCTTCTCTTTCGTCAGGCAGGTTGTCTAAAGAAGATGCACAAAAAGCCTTGGTAAAAAAGCTCGAAAGGGTTTATGATGATAGTTATCATTTTCGTGAGGTTACAGGACGGGAAAATCTGGCAAGCTTAACCGGCTATCAGGGAGTTTGTCTGGACTCGTTTATTGTGTTCTTAAATTCCAATTATTCTATTAATTATAAGATGACTGATTTAACTTTGATCACATCTATAATGGATGCATATAAGGATTTTAAAGAATTGAAGAATGACCAAGAGTGGTATGATGTCATCGACAGTACTTCCATTCAATAAAATTTTGATTGCGATAGTTTTTTCTGTTACCTTCAACAATTAATTATAGTCGAAACGTAATAATGGAAAAAAAATTAGACCTGACTCAAATAGTATCTCGCTTTATAAATAATACCAATCAAAACATTTTTTTGACAGGTAAAGCAGGTACCGGAAAAACAACACTACTCAGAAACATACATCACCATACACATAAAAGCGTTGTTGTTGCAGCGCCTACAGGTATTGCTGCTATTAATGCCCAGGGAGTTACTTTGCATTCCTTGTTTCAATTACCTTTTGGGGCATTTGCTCCGGATAATAATGCATTAGCCAATAAATCGGTACATTCATTAATAAACACACCACGTACTTTGCTGGCCAATGTCAGGCTTCATAAAAATAAACGTAACATGCTTAAAAAGATGGAGCTGTTGATTATTGATGAAGTGAGTATGTTAAGGGCAGATATTCTCGATTCGATAGACTTGATCTTGAGGTCGGTGCGGCAAAAGCGGGATGTTCCTTTTGGGGGTGTGCAGGTAATGTTTATTGGAGATATGCTTCAGTTGCCGCCTGTAGTTAAGGATGATGAATGGAACGTTCTGAGTGCATATTATCCTAATGCTTTTTTCTTTAATGCGCAGGTTGTCAGGAATAATCCACCTCTTTATATTGAGTTGGAAAAGATTTATCGGCAGTCGGATAAACGCTTTGTTGGATTGCTAAATAATTTAAGAGACAACTGTATTACTGAGGAAGATATCTTATTGCTCAATAAATATTACAAGCCTGATTACAAACAAAAACCTGATGATGGAATTATCTTACTGACCACACACAACAGGATTGCAAATGATAAAAACCAGCGTGCTTTAAATGAGATTAATGAGAAATCAATATTTTTTAAAGCTGATGTTAAGGGGGATTTTAATGAGTACAGCTATCCCACAGATGAAAGCCTTGAATTTAAGAAAGGCGCGCAGGTTATGTTTACAAAAAATGATTATTCCGGTGAACAGCGATATTTTAATGGTAAGATTGGTTTTATTACTAAATTAAATAAAGAAGAAATAGAGGTTAGTTTTACAGATGGTTCGGAACCTGCACAGGTTGAACCTTATGTATGGGAAAATAAAAAGTTTGCCGTTAATAAGGAAACCAATGCTATTGAAGAAGAAGTGGTTGGTACTTTTCAGCAGTATCCGCTAAAGCTTGCCTGGGCTATTACGGTACATAAAAGTCAGGGATTAACGTTCGAAAAGGCAATTATTGATGTTGCCAATGCCTTTGCCCCCGGACAAATTTATGTTGCGCTTTCACGCTTGAGTAATCTCGATGGACTTGTGTTGACTTCACCCATTCCAAAAGAAGGGATTTCTATTGATCAGTCGTTAAAAGAATTTGCCTTAAATAAAAAGGGTGCGGATGATCTGGAACCTATTCTTGAAGCCCAATCAAAGTTATATTTTAATAATTTTGTTCTTAGGGCATTTGATTTTACTGATCTGATGCAAGAGCTGTATTACCATATCTCAACATATTCTAAGGATGGTAAAAAATCTTCTAAGCAGCAATATAAGTCCTGGGCTCAGCAAATAGCCAAAGAAACTGAGCCATTAAAAAAAGTAGCAGATACTTTTCAAGCGCAGGTTAACACCATTGTTCATTCAAACAGTAATAATTATTTACCAGTTTTGCTTGAAAGGGTTGACAAGGCTGTTCATTATTTTGAGCCACTTATAAAAGAGTTGCACGATAAGGTGCGTGCGCATTGCCAGGTGTTAAGAGGTGCAAGAGGAGTGAAGACCTATTACAATGAATTGGTCGATCTCTCAAATTTATTTTTGGGGCAGTTGCAATTGATTTATAAAGCGCATACGCTCATAGAGTCCTCTATCAAGGGGACTGAATTTAGTAAGGAATTGGTGAAAAATCCAGAGTTCTCAGGATCCAGAAACGATAGTGTCTCAGCAAAGGCTACGAATACAACAAAAGTAAAGGAACCGAAAGAAAAGAAACCTGATACAAAGACAGTATCATATGATTTGTATAAAGCAGGCAAAACACTTGAAGAGATTGCAAAGGAGAGGTCGCTTACCATGGGAACTATAGAAGGGCACCTTGCCCATTATGTGCAGATTGGAGAGGTGGATATATACGAGTTTATTAGTAAGGAGAAACTTAATATTATTGAAAAGGAGATTCATAAACAAGATACTTTTACATTATCGCCTATTAAAGAATCTTTAGGGAAAGGGGTTTCGTATGGAGAAATAAAGATGGTTGTGGCATATATGCAGAAAGATAAAGTATAGGATGTTTTTATATCTTTAGAAAAAACAGCAAGTGACAAACATAAAGCAAAACATACCAACATACGGGCTAACATCCTTTAGCCACTCAGAGCTTGCAGGCAGGCAGTTTCAGGTTGAAGTGTTTGATGCCAACAGGCATTTTAAAGTGAGCTATCCTCATCGTCACGATTTTTTTGAGGTGCTATACCTGAAAAAAGGTTCAGGCATGCATATAATTGATAGTGCAGAATATAAAATTGAACCTCCGTGTATTTTTTTCATGTCACCGGGACAGGCGCATAAGCTCGAGTTGTCGAGTGACGTGGATGGTTATATTTATATTTTTGCAGAAGACTATTACCTATATGATAAAAGCAACCAGAACCGTTTGCTTGAATTCCCTTTCTTCTTTACGATTAATCAGGATAATCCTCCATTAAAGTTAGCCCAGGCATCGGATTGCGTGTTTGTTGAACAGTTGTTTGTTAAGGCTATAGAAGAAGATGCAAAGCAAAATTCAAATATAGAGTTGTTGCGTTCTTTGCTCGATTCCATATTGAACTATGCTTCTACGCTTTATAAAAGTGACGAGCAGGGATTAACAAAAGGCAAAGGCCATTTGTTGGTAAAAAGGTTTTTTCAACTGGTTGAAGAAAACTACAAAAAAAACCTGAGTGTAAATGAATATGCAGATATGCTTGCGGTAACACCCAACCACCTTACTCAAACAATACGGCAGTTGAGTGGAAGAACGTCCAATGAAGTTATCCAAAGAAAGCAGATTCTTGAAATAAAGAGATTGCTTATTCATACCAACCTATCCGTTACCCAAATTGCCGAAGAATTAAATTTTTCGGATCAGTCATATTTTACAAGATTCTTCAAAAAATCCACAGGTAAAACGCCAGGTAAATTCCGTAATGAATATTCATAAGATGCAGATAAACAGAATTTAATATCTGTATTATAGGTGTGGTGTGTTTTGTTTTTGGTTTAATTGAAAAATAAAAAACCATGAAAAGTACCTAAAATAAGTGTTTTTGTAAATAAACACATTTGAAAAAATGCTGTTGATTTGTAACGTGATGATGCTTAACTTGCTTATCGTTTAAAAATGATATGGCTTAAAGGCATAATGTCAAACAGTTAATTAAAACATTAAATATTTAAAATTATTACAATGGCTAATTATTTTAACACACTACCGTTACGCGAGCAATTGAATCAGTTAGGTGTTTGCGAATTTATGGATAACTCTGAATTTGCTGATGGAGTTGAAAAACTTAAAGGTAAAAAAATTGTTATCGTTGGTTGTGGAGCTCAAGGGTTAAACCAAGGATTAAATATGAGAGATTCTGGTTTGGATGTTTCATATACTTTACGTGAAGCTGCTATTAAAGAGCAACGTCAATCATGGAAAAATGCTACTGAAAACAATTTTGCAGTGGGTACTTACCAGGAAATGATTCCTACTGCCGACATGGTGGTTAACCTTACTCCGGATAAGCAGCACTCTAACGTGGTGTCAGAAGTAATGCCATTGATGAAAGAAGGTGCTACACTTTCTTACTCGCACGGTTTTAACATTGTAGAGGAAGGAATGCAGATACGTAAAGACCTTACAGTTGTAATGGTTGCTCCTAAATCTCCAGGTTCTGAGGTTCGTGAAGAATATAAAAGAGGATTTGGTGTTCCAACCCTTATTGCTGTTCACCCGGAAAATGATCCAAAAGGAGACGGTTTGGAAATTGCCAAAGCTTATGCAGCTGCAACTGGCGGACACAGAGCTGGTGTGCTTCGTTCTTCATTTGTTGCTGAAGTTAAGTCTGACTTAATGGGTGAGCAAACTATTCTTTGTGGTTTGTTGCAAACAGGTTCTATCCTTTGTTTCGACAAAATGGTTGAAAAAGGAATTGATGCCGGTTATGCTTCAAAATTGATTCAATATGGTTGGGAAGTAATTACAGAAGCATTAAAAATTGGTGGTATTACCAATATGATGGATCGTTTATCGAACCCTGCCAAAATTGAAGCTTTTAAAATTTCTGAAGAGTTAAAGGTAATCATGCGTCCTTTGTTCCAAAAGCATATGGATGATATTATGAGTGGAGAGTTTTCTTCTACTATGATGGAAGACTGGGCCAATGATGATAAAAACTTATTGGGCTGGAGAGCTGCCACAGGAGAAACTGCATTTGAAAAAACTCCGGCTGGAGATGTTGAAATTTCTGAGCAAGAGTACTTCGATAACGCTTTGTTGATGGTTGCATTTGTTAAGTCAGGTGTTGAATTAGCATTCGAAACTATGACTGAAGCAGGTATCAAAGATGAAAGTGCGTATTATGAGTCGTTGCACGAAACTCCGTTGATTGCCAATACAATTGCACGTAAAAAATTATTCGAAATGAACCGTGTGATTTCTGACACAGCAGAATACGGATGTTACTTATTTGATCATGCATGTAAGCCTTTATTGGCAGACTTCATGAAAAATGTTGAAACTAACATCATTGGTAAAAACTTTAACGAAGGAGTTGATGCAAGTGTTAGTAATAAAGAGTTGGTTGATGTTAACGAAGCAATCCGTTTCCATGATATTGAAATTGTTGGAGCAGAACTTCGTGATGCAATGACTGCCATGAAAGCTATTATCTAATAGGTAAGCCTATAATATAATAATACCATTAAAGCCTGTTTCAAACTGAAACAGGCTTTCTGGTGTTGTGGTGCTATTGAAAGAGGTCTTTATAATATCTTAAAAATTATTTTTCGTTTCGGTATGTATAAAAATACACTTTTGGTATTGAAGCTGCTTGAATATGCAATTTGATAGGTGTATTTCCTATTGATTTAATGGTATTAGTGTAATAATATACATGATTTTTTTCATGATTTTTTTTGTGGTTTAAAAAAAAGCTATACATTTGTAGTCGTTGTAATCAACAGACGCAAAACGAAATGACAAATAATTTTTCATTCATTCTCATTATTAACATTATTCTCTTGGTCATTACCAGGCAGGAGTGAGAATGGTATGTGAAATTTAAATATATTAAGATATTTCAAGAGGCCTTTCTCACAATCGTGAAGAAAGGTTTTTTTTTATCTGTAACTGAAAGATTTTAAGTTTAAAATGAAAAATAAATTAAGAAGCGCAACAACAACCGAAGGACGTAGGATGGCCGGAGCCAGAAGCCTTTGGAGAGCCAATGGAGTAAAAGAAGAGCAGTTTGGAAAGCCAATGATTGCTATTGTTAACTCATTTACTCAGTTTGTTCCAGGTCATGTTCATCTTCACGAAATAGGTCAGGAAGTGAAGCGTATGATAGAGGCTAAAGGTTGCTTTGCCGCAGAGTTTAATACTATAGCTATTGATGATGGTATTGCCATGGGGCATGATGGTATGTTGTATTCATTGCCTTCCAGGGATATTATTGCTGATAGTGTAGAATATATGGTGAATGCGCATCGTGCTGATGCCATGGTGTGTATCAGTAATTGCGACAAGATTACTCCGGGAATGTTAATGGCTTCGATGAGGTTGAATATACCTACTATATTTGTTTCAGGAGGGCCAATGGAGGCAGGAAAGGTTGGAGACCGTGCTCTTGATTTGGTTGATGCTATGGTAATGGCTGCCGATGATAATGTTTCTGATGAGGAAGTAGCTGCTGTGGAAGCAAATGCATGCCCAACATGTGGTTCTTGCTCCGGTATGTTTACTGCCAATTCAATGAACTGCCTGAACGAAGCGATAGGATTGGCATTGCCTGGGAATGGAACAATTGTTGCCACACACAAAAATCGTAAGGCCTTATTTGAAAAAGCTGCAAACCAAATAGTAGAAAATACATATAAATATTATAGGGATGGTGATGAATCTGTGTTGCCACGTTCTATTGCTACCTTCAGCGCATTTAAAAATGCCATGACTTTAGATGTTGCAATGGGAGGATCTACAAATACAGTTCTTCATATTTTAGCTGTTGCCCATGAAGCTGGAGTGAATTTTACCATGGACGATATTGATAGAATATCCAGGTATACACCAGTGCTTTCTAAGGTAGCTCCAAACTCACATTATCATATTGAAGATGTAAACAGGGCCGGGGGTATCCTTGGAATCCTTTCAGAATTAGATAGGGCAGATTTACTTGATACGGACGTTTCCCGTGCAGATGGATTGACATTGAAGGAGGCTATTGCAAATTACGATGTAATGAGTAATAGTGCTTCAGATGAGGCTAAAGAGATCTATTCAAGTGCACCGGCAGGTATCCGAAACCTGACTATGGGTTCTCAAAATGCACAATATGCCGAACTTGATTTAGACAGGAAACTTGGATGTATTCGTTCTGTTGAAGATGCATACAACAAAGATGGAGGGTTGGCTGTTCTTAAAGGAAATATCGCATTTGATGGGTGCGTTGTAAAAACAGCAGGTGTAGATGAATCAATTTTTAAATTTAAAGGAAAAGCCAGGGTGTACCAATCGCAAGATGCAGCTTGTGAGGGTATTTTAGCAGGTGAAGTAGAGGCTGGAGAAGTTGTTGTAATTGCCTATGAGGGGCCTAAAGGTGGTCCGGGAATGCAAGAGATGCTGTACCCGACTTCATATATTAAATCCCGTCATCTTGGTGAAAAATGTGCTTTGATCACTGATGGTAGGTTTTCAGGAGGAACCTCAGGATTATCTATCGGGCACATTTCTCCGGAGGCTGCTGCTGGTGGAAATATTGGACTGGTGCGCACCGGTGATGAAATTGAAATTAATATCCCGGAACGTTCAATTAATGTTTTGGTTTCGGATGATGAATTAGCGCAACGAAGAAAAGAGGAAGAAGCCAGGGGAGTTGATGCATTTACTCCAGTACCCAGAGATCGTCAGGTGTCGAAAGCATTAAAAGCATATGCTAGTTTGGTTAGCTCTGCCGATAAAGGAGCAGTAAGATTAATATAGATTTTGAAATAAGAGATAATAGATGTTTAGACTATTATTATAACTTAAATTAAAAATAGTAATTAGATTATTGGCGCAGATTACAGGTGAGTATTTTATCTGTTGTTTAATGGCTGATAATCTGAAGAATAAACCACAAAGCCAAGTACTCATGGAAAAGAACAAAAATGGAAAACCAAGAATTTCCGGTTCAGAAGCGTTGCTTCAATCGTTACTATGTGAGGGAGTGGACTTAATTTTTGGTTATCCTGGGGGTGCTATCATGCCTGTGTATGATGCTCTTTACGATTACCAGGATAAACTGCACCACGTACTCACCCGCCATGAACAGGGAGCTGTTCATGCTGCACAAGGATATGCCAGAGTAACGGGTAAAGTGGGTGTCTGCTTTGCAACATCAGGGCCTGGTGCCACAAATACTGTAACGGGTATTGCGGATGCTATGATCGATTCAACCCCAATGGTTGTTATTACAGGTCAGGTGGCATCACCTCTGTTAGGAACAGATGCATTTCAGGAAATTGATGTGGTTGGTATTACTCAACCCATCACAAAATGGAATTATCTTGTAAAAACAGCTGAGGAAATTCCTGAGGCCATTGCTAAAGCTTTTTATATAGCATCAACGGGGCGTCCCGGGCCGGTTGTAATTGATATAGCCAAAGATGCCCAGTTTGGTGAAGTTGAGTTTGAGTACAATAAAATTAATCATATCCGTAGCTATACACCTGTGCCTTTAACTGATCAGGCTGATGTTATAGATGCCGCAGAAATTATAAATGCTGCACAAAAGCCTTTGGCTTTGGTTGGTCAAGGTGTTATTTTAGGGGATGCAGAGGCTGAATTGAAAGCATTTTTGGATAAATCAGGTATTCCAGCGGCCTGGACCCTGATGGGGCTGTCAGCAATGCCAACCGATTATGAACTTAATGTTGGTATGCTAGGGATGCATGGTAATTATGGACCTAATATCAAAACCAATGAATGTGATGTGTTAATTGCCATTGGAATGAGGTTTGATGACAGGGTTACGGGTGATGTATCGAGATATGCCAAACAAGCAAAAGTAATCCACTTAGAAATAGATCCGGCTGAGGTAAACAAAATTATTCCTGCTGATGTTGCTATATTAGGTAGTGTAAAACATACACTGCCTTTATTAACTGATGAGGTGAATGAAAAGTCGTACCCTGAGTGGTTAGCAGAGTTTAAAGACTGTGACAGGATTGAAGAAGAAAAGGTTATTTCTCCTGAAGTATTTCCAACAAAAAAAGGCATTACAATGGGGGAGGTGATCCATAAGGTTTCATCAGCATTTAATGATGATGCGGTATTGGTTACCGATGTGGGACAGCATCAAATGATGGCTTCAAGATATTTCAGATTTAAACAATCCAGAAGTATTGTAACCTCTGGAGGACTTGGAACTATGGGATTTGGACTTCCAGCTGCATTGGGTGCTAAGATGGGAATGCCGGAACGCGATGTTTGTGTATTCATTGGTGATGGAGGCTTCCAGATGACAATTCAGGAACTGGGAACCATCCTTCAAACAAAGTCTGCAGTAAAAATCATTCTTTTAAATAATAATTATTTGGGAATGGTTCGTCAATGGCAGGAGCTGTTTTTTGATAAACGCTATGCTTCTACAGAACTTACAAATCCTGATTTCCAAACTATTGCAAAAGGTTATGGTATTGAGTGTTCATTGGTAACATCAAGAGATAACCTGGATCAGGCGATTGAAAAGATGGCAAAAAGTGAAGGCGCATATCTGCTTGAGGTTAGGGTAGAGAAGGAAGGGAATGTTTTTCCAATGGTTCCTTCAGGATGTTCTGTTTCAGATATCCGTTTAGAATAGTTTTGTTCAATTATTAAATTTGAAACCATGCAGCAAGAATTCACGATAACCATATTTTCAGAGAACCATGTAGGCTTGTTAAATCAGGTTACTACAGCATTTACCCGTAGAAGTATAAATATTGAAAGTTTAAATACATCTGAATCAGCTCTTGAAGGTATCCATAAGTTTACTATCGTAGTTTATTCAACACGCGAACAAATGGATAAACTTATAGGTCAGCTAGAGAAAAAAGTGGATGTACTTAAAGTATTTGTGTTTACCAATGATGAAATTATTCATCAGGAGATTGCTTTATATAAAGTGCCTACTGCAGCATTGCTCAACGGAAATGAAATAGAGCAGATAGTACGGCAAAATGGTGCGCGGATTATGGAAGTTACCCCTGAATATACGGTAATTGAAAAAACTGGTCATAAAGCTGAGACTCAGGAATTGTTTGTAAAGCTTGATAAGTACGGTGTACTTCAGTTTATCCGGTCGGGCAGGGTTGCCATTACCAAGTTAAGAACTGAACTATTGGAAAAGTATCTTAAGAAATTAAGAACAGAAACTAAAATAAAAGGAATAGAAAAGTTTTAAAACCAATTATACATTAAAGAACAGGATTGAGGTCTTTCCCGGCTTCATCCATGAAATTTTAATTAGTTATGGATAATAAAGTTTATATTTTTGACACCACCTTGAGGGATGGAGAGCAAGTCCCAGGTTGCCAGTTGAACACTATCGAAAAAATAGAAGTGGCAAAGCAACTCGAGAAACTTGGTGTTGATATCATAGAGGCCGGGTTCCCTATTTCAAGTCCGGGGGATTTTAATTCGGTGGTGGAAATTTCCAAGGCAGTATCAAATCCTACTATATGTGCTTTAACCCGTGCAGTAAAAAAGGATATAGAGGTTGCTGCCGATGCGCTTAAATATGCAAAAAGAGGTCGTATCCATACAGGTATTGGTACTTCTCCTTATCATATTTACCAAAAGTTAAACTCTAATCCGGATGAGATTATCGAGCGAGGGGTTGCTGCAGTAAAATATGCACGTCAGTTTGTTGACGATGTTGAATTTTATGCTGAGGATGCTGGTAGAAGTGATAACGAATATTTGGCAAGGGTGATTGAAGCTGTTATTGCAGCTGGTGCTACTGTGGTTAATATCCCGGATACTACCGGATACTGTTTGCCATCTGAGTATGGTGAAAAAATTGCCTATTTGGTTAATAATGTTCCAAATATTGATAAAGCAATCATCTCAACACACTGTCATAATGATTTGGGTATGGCAACAGCTAATACCTTATCTGGTGTAATTAATGGAGCGCGTCAGGTTGAGGTTACCCTAAATGGTTTGGGTGAGCGTGCAGGCAATACTGCTTTGGAAGAAGTGGTAATGGCTATTAAGGCGCATAAAGACCTTGACTTCAGAACAGATATTGATGCCAAGCAAATTATCAAGACCAGTAAGTTGGTTTCTACTTTGATGCGTATGCCGGTTCAGGCCAACAAATCAATCGTAGGACGTAATGCTTTTGCTCACTCATCAGGTATACATCAGGATGGTGTTTTGAAAAACCGCGAAACATACGAGATTATTGACCCGGCTGATGTTGGTGTTAAAGAGTCAAGTATCGTACTTACTGCTCGTAGTGGCCGTGCTGCATTAAAGCATAGGTTAGAGGTGTTGGGTTATAAGCTTGAGCAGGATAAAATAGATCAGGTATACAAAAACTTTCTTGTTTTGGCTGATTCCAAAAAAGATATCAGCGATGAAGACCTTGAGGTATTAGTTGGCCATGAGAAAAAAGAGGAAAGAGTTTTGAAATTGGATAAATTTCAGGTTATCTGTGGAAAATCATGTATTCCTTCGGCCACTGTTACGCTTAACTATAATGGAAAGGTGATGACAAAAAATGCCATCGGTGATGGCCCGGTTGATGCCGCTTTTACAGCCATCAAAAAAATGTTGGACCTAAAAGATGTTGTTCTTGAGGAATATTTGGTGCAGGCTGTAACCAGAGGCTCTGATGAAATAGGTAAGGTTCATGTTCAGGTTTCGAGAGATGGAAGAACGGTTCATGGCTTTGGAGCAAATGTAGATATTCTTACCGCATCTGTTTGGGCTTATCTTGATGCGGTATCAAAGATTTTATAAATACTTACTGTCAAGTATCAGGAAACGAGTTTTAGGATATTAATCAATCCGGTTCTTGATACTTGAATTTTGTGTCTTAAAATAATTAATAACTTATAAATACTAGAAAATTGGCAGGGAAAACGCTTTTCGACAAAATTTGGGATATGCACGAAGTGAAGACCATCGAGGATGGGCCTTCTGTATTGTATATCGACCGTCACTTAGTTCATGAGGTGACCAGTCCACAGGCTTTTGCTGGATTAAAGGATCGTGGAATTAAGGTATTCAGACCACAAAATACGTTTGCGACTCCTGATCACAACATTCCTACTATTAATCAACACCTTCCTATTGCAGATGAAGTGTCTCGTTTTCAAGTGGATACTTTAACAAAAAACTGCGAGGAAAATAATGTAACCTTATTTGGTTTGGGTCATCCTAAAAATGGAGTGGTTCACGTGGTAGGTCCCGAAAATGGTATTACTCAACCGGGTATGACAATTGTTTGTGGTGATAGCCACACTTCTACACACGGGGCGTTTGGAAGTATCGCATTTGGTATTGGTACTTCAGAAGTTGAAATGGTTCTTTCAACACAATGTATCATGCAGCCTCGTCCCAAAACCATGAAGATTAATATCGAGGGAGAACTTGAGGAAGGTGTAACTGCCAAAGACCTTGTATTGTATGTTATTTCGAAATTAACAACAGGAGGTGGTACTGGTTATTTTGTTGAGTTTGCAGGTTCGGCAATCCGCAATTTAAGCATGGAAGGCCGTATGACTGTTTGTAACATGAGTATTGAAATGGGCGCTCGAGGTGGACTTATTGCTCCTGATGAAAAAACTATTGAATACGTTAAAGGTCGTGAGTATGCTCCACAAGGAGCTGATTGGGATACGGCTGTTGCCAAATGGAAAGAGCTTTATACTGATGCGGATGCGGTATTTGATAAGGAATATAATTTTGCTGCGGCAGATATTGAACCAATGATAACTTATGGTACTAACCCAGGTATGGGAATTGGTATTACTCAAAATATTCCGGCTTTAGAAACCGTTGAAGAATCATCTCAAACAACTTACTTAAAGTCATTGGAATATATGGGGTATGCTCCAGGCGAAGCCATGATCGGAAAGAAAATTGATTGGGTTTTTGTTGGTAGTTGTACAAATGGCCGTATTGAAGATATCAGGGCTTTTGCTAATGCTGTAAAAGGTAAGAAAAAGGCTGAAGGTGTTACTGCATGGATTGTTCCCGGATCGCACCAGGTTGAAGACCAGGCTATCGCAGAAGGGTTGAAGGATATTCTTGAAGAAGCTGGTTTTGAACTGCGCCAGCCAGGTTGTTCGGCCTGTTTGGCAATGAATGATGACAAAGTTCCTGCTGGTAAATATTCGGTTTCTACCAGTAACCGTAACTTTGAAGGACGTCAGGGGCCAGGGGCCAGAACATTACTTGCAAGTCCGTTAACAGCTGCAGCTTGTGCTGTTACAGGGGTAATTACTGATCCAAGAACTTTATAATTCCTTAAAAAGACAAGAAAATGCCAATAGATAAATTTGTAACATTAGAGTCAACCTATTATCCACTACCAATTGAAAATGTGGATACCGATCAGATTATTCCGGCTCGATTCCTGAAAGCTACTACAAAGGAGGGTTTCGGGGATAATTTATTTGCCGATTGGAGATACAACAGTGATGGTACACCCAAAGCAGATTTTGTATTGAATAAACCTGAGTATACAGGTTCAGTTTTAGTAGCCGGTAAAAACTTTGGATCTGGTTCAAGTCGTGAGCATGCTGCATGGGCTGTACATGGATTTGGATTTAAAGTGGTTGTATCAAGCTTTTTTGCTGATATTTTTAAAAATAACTCCTTAAACAATGGAGTTTTGCCAGTAGTAATTTCAGAAGGATTTTTAGCTGATCTTTTTGCTGCAGGTGCAGACAATAAAGTAGTTGTTAACCTTGAGGAACAAACAATTACTAATACTGCCAATGGTAAAACAGAATCATTTGAAATCAACAGTTACAAAAAGAACTGTCTGCTTAATGGTTTTGATGATATAGATTATCTTATCAGTGTAAAAGATGAGATAGAAACTTACGAAAACGGAAGAGCATAATTTTCTGATACGGCACAAATCATACAGTGTGATTTGTGCCGCTTTTGCTTTCTGATATTATTTAAGGTGGGGTCCTCTCTTTTTTAAATGACACAGATGAAGGACAGTCCTGAAGTTTAATTACTTGTCAACTTTTTTGCACAGTTGCGACATGTCACAGCTAGTTACGTGTTTTAGCGTCTGTGTGTTCATACTTTTAAAAACATGAAACGCCCCATGGGAATCGTAAGATCGACGAGGTCAAATGTTTTCCATACAGGAGAGGTACTCTAAGGGAGTTTCATCCAATACCTTTTAGGTAAAGATTATAATAAGATGAAAATAGAAGTAATGGATACCACACTCCGTGATGGTGAGCAAACCACAGGAGTTTCGTTTAATGAAGGAGAAAAGCTGGCTATGGCCAGGTTGTTACTGGAAGAAATTAAGGTAGACCGGATTGAGGTGGCTTCAGCCCGCGTTTCAGAAGGAGAATTTGCTGCTGTAAAAGGAATTACAGAATGGGCCAGGAAGAACAACTGTCTGGAAAAGATTGAAGTGTTGGGATTTGTAGACGGTGATATTTC
Source organism: Plebeiibacterium marinum (assembly GCF_026013615.1). Taxonomy (GTDB): domain Bacteria; phylum Bacteroidota; class Bacteroidia; order Bacteroidales; family Marinilabiliaceae; genus Saccharicrinis; species Saccharicrinis marinus_A. Next base: position 39,479 of record NZ_JAPDPI010000009.1, on the reverse strand, counting down.
CTTGAACTGGATAAAGGATGCTGGTGGCAAGGTAATTAACCTGCTTACAAAGGGGTCAAAAAAGCATGTTCAGGGACAATTAAGGAAAACTCCTGAACAACATATGGAAGATGTGGCGAAGGTGGTTAGTATTGCTGAGGATATGGGGATTACAGTAAATGTATACCTCGAAGACTGGAGCAATGGTATGTTAACTTCACCGGAATACGTTTTTTATGTTGTTGGAGAACTTAAAAAGATGAACGTAAAGCGTATCATGCTGCCGGATACTTTAGGTGTTTTAAATCCCGATCAGTCGTTTGCCTTTTGTTCCGATATGGTGGATCGTTTCCCGGATACACATTTTGATTTTCATGCCCATAATGATTATGATATGGCTGTTGCCAATGTGTTTTCTGCATTAAAAACGGGTATTTCAGGTATCCATACCACAGTAAACGGACTGGGAGAAAGAGCTGGAAATGCACCATTGGCCAGTGTGATCGGTATTCTTAATGATCATCTGAATCTTCAAAATAGTCTTGACGAATCAAAAATTACTACTATCAGTAAGGTTGTTGAACAATTTTCGGGACTAAGGATTCCTGAGAACCAACCAATCACAGGGTACAATGTATTTACTCAATGTAGTGGGGTTCATGCTGATGGCGATAGTAAGGACAATTTGTATTTTAATAACCTGATGCCAGAAAGATTTGGCAGGAACAGGCGTTATGCTTTGGGGAAAACTTCAGGGAAGGCTAATATTAAAAAGAACCTTGAAGAATTAGGTATTGAGCTTAGTCCTGAGCATATGAAAAAAGTGACCCAAAAGGTTATAGAATTAGGGGATAAAAAGAAGATTGTTACCATTGAGGATTTGCCCTTTATCATTGCCGATGTATTAAAAAGCTCATCGGTTAAGGATGCTATTAAAATTAGAAATTATAACTTATCTTTAGCGCATGATTTGCGCCCGTTAGCTTCTATTAGTATGGAGATTAATGGTAAAAGATATGATGAAACAGCTGTTGGTGACGGGCAATACGATGCTTTTATGAGGGCATTATGGCGTATTTATAAAAAACTTGATAAGGTTCATCCGATTCTTGTGGATTACTGGGTTAGCATCCCTCCCGGGGGTAAAACAGATGCACTGGTTGAAACAATGATTACATGGGATTATAAAGGTGTTGAGATTAAGTCCAGAGGTTTATCAGCCGATCAGACTGAAGCTGCCATCGAGGCTACGGTTAAAGTGCTTAATGTTATTGAAGAAGGCAGTTTAACCCGTCAGGCTGACTGGAAAGAAAAATTGGAAAAGTAAAATATAAGTAGTGCGTATCAATTACAAAGATGATCAGATCTGATGTTTGATATTGCGCTATTAAATAGATAGTAAGAATAATAATTGATGAAGTGTTGAGATAGGTGTAATTCATCTGGAATCTTGATACTGGAATCTTGATAATAATTATTAAGACATGAAATTGAATATTGGTGTATTAGCAGGTGACGGAATTGGTCCCGAGATTGTTGCACAAGCACAAAAAGCTATTGATGCTGTTGCGGCAAAGTTTAATCATGAGGTTGTGTATACTCCGGCGTTAGTTGGAGCAACTGCAATTGATCAGGTTGGGGATCCTTATCCTGAAGAAACACATGAGATCTGTATGAAATCTGATGCGGTTCTTTTTGGAGCTATTGGAGATCCTAAGTTTGATAATGATCCTAAGGCAAAGGTTCGTCCGGAACAGGGATTGTTAGCCATGAGAAAAAAATTAGGTTTATATGCAAACATCCGTCCTGTAACTACATTTCCTTCTTTATTGGAAAAAAGTCCTTTGCGTTTGGATATTGTTGAAGGAGCAGATTTAGTTGTTGTTCGCGAGCTTACCGGGGGTATTTACTTTGGTGACAAAGGTCGTTCTGAGGATTTAACCAAGGCATTTGACAACTGTGTTTATACTAAAGAAGAAATTGAGCGTATCCTGAAACTTGCATTCTCGTATGCTGAAAAGAGGGATAAGCGTTTAACTGTGGTTGACAAAGCCAATGTATTGGCTACTTCTCGTTTGTGGAGAGAAATCGCCCAGGCAATGGAGCCCGAATATAAAGATATTGAAGTAGATTATATGTTTGTTGATAATGCAGCAATGCAATTGATTCAGTGGCCAAAGAAATTTGATGTGATGGTAACTGAGAATATGTTTGGTGATATTATCAGTGATGAAGCGTCTGTAATTACAGGTTCATTAGGATTATTGCCATCGGCATCAGTAGGTGTTCATACCTCTGTGTTTGAGCCAATCCATGGATCTTACCCTCAAGCAGCTGGTAAAGATATTGCTAATCCTGTAGCAACCATACTTTCTGCAGCAATGTTGTTAGAATCGCTTGATCTATTGGAAGAGGCAAAAGCCATCCGCGAAGCTGTTAATAAATCGCTTGAGGCTGGTGTTGTTACTGAAGATATCAGTAAGGAGAAAGCATACAAAACATCTGAAGTTGGTGATTGGATTGCAAAAGAAATTGCAGGATAATACTAGCAGAATTAAGAATATATAATCCCGGTTGATTATCGCAACCGGGATTTTTTATTTTATCCTAACTGTAGTTTTGCAATTCTTCTGGCTAAGGAATTCAATCTCCCGATTGATTCTATTATTTCTGTTTCAAACCGGATAATAGAAATCCTGTTTTCATCATGTTGTGACAGTCGAACCATTAAGCGTTCTTTTATTTCAAGTGAACATTTATTGAATGATTTTTTACTTGCAATAACTTTACTTGCCAATGTGTTGTCATCGGTTTGGTAGGCTCTAATCGCAGTTGAGAGCGATGCTATGCTTTGTGAATAAATGCCTTTAATGAGTTTATTTGTTTCGTCGCTAATATAAAAGCCATGTTGAATCCTATGGTCAGCCGCCTCTACCATGTCTGTTGTTATTAAATCAGCAGCAGCTTCCAGAATATTGGCGATTTCAACCTGTTTTTTAATAAGGTTTGTTTCATCTTTTTCCAGTTGCCCTTGCTGAAGTTGTTGTAAGTAAGATAAAATCTGCTTTTGGTGAAAATCAATGGTTTTGTCCGATAACCTTAATTCTTCAAGATCAGTTTGGGAACCTTCCAGTGCGATTGTTAAACCTTTACTAAGTGTGTGGTTGGTTTTTAAGTATAGTTTGTCTAGTTCTTTATCCACAAGCTCAATGGCTATGCCTGGGTTTTGAAGGTAATATTTGTTTAATAAATGAATGTCACCATCTTTTCCGGTGTGTTTGGCAGGAAATATCTTACTGATTATTTTTGCCACAGGAGATGTGAAGCCTATCAACAGCATGGCATTGGCAACATTGAAAATGGTATGGGCGTTTGCTATCTGGCGGGGCAAGTCTCGCGGAGTAATGGCTTCTGTGATTTCAGCGAGCTGGGGGATAAACCAAACCCACAATAAAGCTCCGATTATTTTAAACGAAACGTGTGCAATGGCCACTTGCATTGCGGTTCTGGGTTTTCCAATGGCCGAAAGCAATGCTGTTACGCAGGTTCCTATGTTTGCCCCTATAATAATTGAGATCCCTCCCTGTGTTGATATAAGCCCTTGTGCAGCCAGTATGATGACAACGCCGGTTGTTGCGGATGAGCTTTGAACCAATGCTGTAAAAATTGCTCCTATTGCAATGCCCAAAAGGGGATTGCTTAAATTGTGCATTATCTGGAGAAAAGGGGGATATTCTTTTAAAGGATGCATTCCCTCACCCATTACATTCATTCCAAGGAACACCAATCCTAAACCTAAAAGTACCCTGCCGTACTCATGGTGTTTTTTTTGGTTTGATACGAGAGTGAACAGGTACCCAACAATAACAAGTAGTAAAGCCACTTTAGTAACTTTAAAAGCAATAATCTGGGCAGTGATAGTGGTACCAATATTTGCCCCGAGTATAATTCCCAAAGTGCTCTCAAATTGCATAATACCTGCAGATACGAATCCCACTGCCAACACCGTGGTTACAGATGAGGATTGTATAATGGCTGTAATGCCCGTGCCTGCCAGCAAGGCTTTCCATCTGGAGGCAGTCATTTTCTGAAGAAATATTTTTAACTGGCTACCTGCCGATGCTTTTAAGGCCCTGGTCATTACATCCATACCAAAAAGGAAAAGGGCCAGTCCGCCTATTAACTCATAAAGTAGTACCCACCAATTTATGTTCATATTATAATTGCATTGTCCAGTTATAAATTATTAATCAAGTGACTTTATTCAACCCTGGTCCAGGTTGTTTTTCTGCCAATTAATGAAACTCCTATGTACCCTTTTACATTTAAAGAGTTGCTGTTACCGTTAAACCACATATAGCATTTGTAGGTGTTTCCGCTATCAGGATCGTATATGGTTCCATCAACCCATTCCTCATCCGAATCATCAAATTTAAAGTTGTTTAGAATTGCCAGACCTATAAGTTCCCTTGTTTTTAAAGTTTCATTTGGATTGTTTTTATCCAGCTTAGGCTTGCCATCTTCCATTGGCTTCTTTAGCCAAATAATAGTGCCGGAATAACTATCGTCTTCGTTTTTAATTATTTTTATTTTGGATCTTTTTTCGTGTGTATACCAAACCCCAACAATTTTATCTTTATTGGTAGCCTTTATATTAACCAACAAAAAAATAAATGTTAGTAGAAGTAAGGATTTCATTTTCATTATAAGTAAATTTATGTTGCATTATAGAATTATATCCCATGAAAATAAAACAAAAATATACAATCCTGGCAATTCTAATTGTACTTTCTGTTGGATTAAGCTCATGCCTGCCAGGAGGGGGTTCCTATCCTCCCGATGAACCTGCCGGGTTTTTCTCAGGCGTTTGGCATGGTTGGATTGCTCCCTTTTCTTTAATTATTTCTTTTTTTAACCGTTCCATCAGCATCTACGAGGTTAATAATACCGGATGGTGGTACGATTTTGGGTTTTATATTTCTATTATAGCCGGATTTGGTGGGATACAGTTAGCCAGAAACAAACGCAAGTAGTTTTTGAAGTTCTGCTATTTGTTGCTATTTTTCCAATCTGACAAATATTCAGGTTTATTTAAATAATAACTACGTTATACTTTATGCACAGAATATCATTTAGCTTATTGGTAATTTTTATAGTATCCACATTTTGTGTTCAGGCTCAATCTAATTCAGAAGATCATATTAAAGAAGGGAATGAACTCTGTGATGAAGGAAAATATGCTGAAGCTATAGAAACCTACAGGTTAGTCCATGAAAATGATTCTAATTATAGTATGGTACTTGCAGAAATAGCCATGGCATACCTGGGCATGGAAAAATATGATAGTGCCCTGGTTGCAATTGATCAGGGTCTTGCGCTAAATGGAAGTAGCCGGTGTCATCTGTTAAGAACAAAAGGTGTTGTTTATAAATATATGGGACAGCCAGAAAAATCGATTGAAACATACCGGGATGCTATTAAAGAATATCCATTTGAATACTTGTTGCATTATAGTTTAGGAGCTTCATATGTTGACACGAAAGATTTTCGTGAAGCACAAAAGTGTTTTCAGGAGGCACTCAGGTGTAATCCCTTCCATGCTTCCAGTCATATGTATTTGGGAAATCTGGCTGCACGGCAAAAACAGTATACAAGAGCCATGTTATCACTCGAAACATTTCTGGCTCTTGAACCAGCAAGTAGTAGGAGCAATAGGGTTTTGGTCTTTATTGAAAATCTGTCGAATAATTATATGGATACAACTCAAGGTTGTTTTATTGACCCTATTGATGATAACAGTGTTTTTAAAGAAATTGACCATTATTTTAGGGCAAGAATAGTTTTAACTGACAGGTATGCTTTACCTATTGAGTTTAATGCTTCTTTGGTTAAGCAAAGTAAAATGATCATGGAAACTTTGCCTTATGATAGAGCTAATGATGAAAAGTGTGATGATTTCTGGGCTCAAATGTATTTTCCTTTTTTCTACGCAATTTATCATGGGGGACACATAAGCCCCTTTTTATATACACTATTGCGTTCTACAGGTCAGGATGATGTAATTAAATACAACGAAAAAAATGAAAAGGAACTGGATGCTTTATACGGTCTGGGGGGGTATCTTTCCATAATTCAAAAACACCGCAGGACTAATATTATCGGGGAAGAGAAGCTATATGACTTTGCCTATTATGATAATGGCAAAGTATATTCTATAGGTAACAAAAATTCATCTGGTAACAAGGATGGTGAATGGAGGTATTATCATAACAATGGTGAAATTAGTGCTGAAGGCTATTATAATGATGGGAAGAAGAGTGGAGAATGGAGATATTTTCTGAATGATGGGAGCATAAAATCTCAGGGTGAAAATTGATTAACCATTTTTGAAAGCAGATATATTTAAAACGAATTTTGAATGATTTATAAATTTGGACTATTCTTAATATATGTTGTATTTATCATATCAGCAAACATCCATGGACAGGATGTTGTCAGGTCCGATTATCAAGGGATTATTACTCAGCTGAATTACTTTTATGTTATTGATATAAAGGATGACTCCTTAATGGTTACCCAAACCAATGAAAAGGAAGTTGAACTTGTAAATGAGAACTCAAAAGGATTCACTAAAGATCAAATATTCTTTAGCAGTTTTACTTCAGTTTCTGATATTGATGCATATTCACTGATTCCGGAAGATGATGGGTACAAAAAATATAAGGTTGAACAATTTCAGGAAACCCATAATACGGATGCCAGTATTTTCTACGATGATTCAAAAACAATTCAGTTTGCCTACCCTTCGTTGGAAAAAGGTTCGAAAACATATCTGAAATATACCATCAACTATAAAAATCCCCGGTTTTTAAGGAGCTGTTATTTTCAATCATTTTTACCTGTAGCACATTCAAAAGTTTGTGTAAAAGTACATCGTGATGTTGAATTGGGTTTTAAAATATTTAATGGGGATGTTGCGAATGTTGGTTTTAAAGAATACCGTAAAGGAAAGTTTCGGTTTTATGAATGGGAAGCTGAAAATGTGCAGCCTTATCATTATTCAGGCGGCAAATATTTTGGTATAAACCATTTTAGTCCGCATATAGCATTATATATCAAAAGTATTAAACATGATGGCGTTACCAAAGGATATTTTGGAACGACAGAGCAGTTATACAATTATTATTATGATTTTGTTGCAAACGTGAATGATACAATTTCAGATGACCTGAAAAACACAGTTGGCAAAATTACTGCAGGGTTAAATGATGAAGATAAAGCAAAGGCCATTTACTATTGGGTTCATAATAACATTAAATATGTGGCCTACGAACATGGGTATGCCGGATTTATTCCGGCAAACGCATTTGAAGTGTTTCAAAAAAGGTTTGGGGATTGCAAAGGCATGTCGAGCCTGTTAAAAGCCATGATGGATTTGGCAGGGCTGCCTACTTTTTACACTTGGGTTGGAACTCGCCATATCCCATATAAATACAGTGATCTACCTTTGCCATCAGCGGATAACCATATGATAGCAACCAGAATTGTAGGAGATTCACTGGTGGTTTTGGATGGGACTTTTAAATATATGGATTATGGAGTTTATCCATTCCATTTGCAGGGTAAAGAAATTTTGGTAGGAAAAGGGCCAGGAGATTACAAAGTTTATAAAATCCCTATAACGCCATCAGCTTACAGTGTGGTTACGGATTCTGTTTCTTTTTCTTTGGATGGGGGAATTGTAAAAGGAGAATCAAAAATGATGTACAGCGGCTTTAATAAAGTAGAGTTGGCCTATACCATGGATGGGGTTCAGCAGGATAATTACGAAAAGGTTTTTAGCCGTATTTTTAACAAAGGGAACAATAAATTCAGGGTGACAGAACAGCAAGTCTCTAACTTGTTTGAATATGAAGTTCCTGCATATGTTCAGTATTCTTTTGAGATAGAGGATTATATTAAAACGGTGGGGGAAGAGATTTTTGTAAATATGAATCTGGATAAACCATACCAGGGAATGTTGGTTGATACATCGGAAACAGTTGCTCCTGTTCAAAATGATTTTTATTGCTCCGAAAAATATATTACCCGTTTTCGTATTCCGCAAGGATATGAAGTAACTTATATCCCCAAAGATGGGGCTTTTAATAATGAAGAATTTTCGTATTCTATGAAATACTATAAGGATGGTGATGATATTGTGCTCGAGAAAGAATTTAAATCAGAGTTTTTTTTACTTCTGGAAGACAAAATTCCGGAATGGAACAAAATGATAAAGGACTTAAATAGGAATTACAGAAGAACACTGGTTCTGAAAAAAAATAAACTTTAAATATGAGACTTATCTATGTTGTGTTGTTGCTTCTGTGTAACGTGTTTTTAATTGCACAGAATACGAGTAGTGAATGGGAAACAAAGCCCGTATTTTCAGCTATACTTGACGAAAATAGGGATGAAAATGTAATAGGAATATTTATGCACGAAAACTATGAATATTTCTATAGCGAGGATGGGGTTCTGCAGATGATTCATACCATGCATAAAAAATATCGTTTAAACAGCGATGAGGCTATTAACCAGTTTAATAAAATTTCTGTTAGTCTTAATAATGTAATCGAAGTAATGGATATTAAGGCAAGGACTATTAAACCCAACGGAAAGACTATAGAGTTCGACAAGGCAAATATTAAGGAAATAAAGGATGATGAAAGCCGCAATAGCTATAAAATTTTTGCTATTGATGGAATTGAAAAGGGTGATGATGTAGAATATTGGGTAACAAGAAAGATGGGAGGCGCTAATTTTGGACGAACATTTTTTCAATATAATTACCCTTTGCAGTTAGCTTCCTTTAATATTGTATGCCCCGCGAATTTAGTTTACGATATTAAAGGGTATAATGGATTTCCTAATGGGGCCTTTATCCAGTTAGACGATAAGCGTAACCAGTTTAGGTGTGAACAGAAAGGTATCCCCTTAATTAAAAATGAAAAATTTTCCTATCTAGATTCCCGAAGGAGACGTGTTGAGTATAGGTTAGATTATAATACTGCCCTGGGAAAGGCTCAGAAACTAACCTGGGATGATGCCGCTATTAGAGTATACGAATCTATGTACCTGGGAGTGGATGAGAAGATTATGGATAAGTGGATGGAGCTTGCGGCAATTGATAGTAATTCTGTAGAGAATGAAGTTTTGGCTCTGGAGAAATTTATAAAAAGAACTATTTACGTTGAAGATTTTGACGCACCTGAACTTTCTGATTTAAATTTTGTATTTGATAACAAAGTATCGGGTAATAGGGGGATTGTTAAACTTTATGCCAATATGCTGAAAAGACTGGGGATTGAGCACAACCTGGTTTTGACTTCAGAAAGAAATGATGTTAAGTTTGATGCAGATTTTCAGAGTTGGAACTACCTGGATAAATATTTGATCTATTTCCCAAAACTGGATAAGTATCTGGATCCTTTAATGCATCCCTATCGGTTGGGTGTTGTAAATGGAATGCTTACGGCTACTGATGGGTTGTTTGTTGTACCTGTAAAAATAGGTGATTTTGAGGCTGCAATTGGTAAAATTCAGTATATCCCGGCTGCTCCCCATAGTGCAAATTACGACAATATGGTTATTGATATTACGGTAGATGTTGATGAAAATGTGGCACATATAAAAACGGAGAGGGCATTAAATGGTTTGAGCGGGGGCTACATAATTAATTTCATTGATTTGATGGATCCGGAACAAAGGTTGAATACTTTAAAGGAAATTACATCTGCAAAAGCTCCAAATCCTACATTTAAGGTGCTTGAAGTTAGGGATACGAGTAACTTAAATGCAATAAAAGGGTCTGATTTTATTGTGTATTCCGACTTAACTACTGAGGATTTACTTGAAAATGCAGGGAATAAAATATTGCTGAATATTGGTGAGAGTATTGGTCCTCAGGTGGAAATGTATTTTGAGGAGAGCCGTAAAGCACAGGCGGAGAATGATTGGAACAGGATGTATCATCGAGAAATCGTATTTCATGTTCCGGAAGGATATAGGATCAGCAACCCAGAGGCTACAAGCATGAGGATAGTTGAAGGGGATACTTTTGGTTTCGTTTCTGATTATACTTATAATAATAGCGAATATAGGGTTGTTATAGACGAATACTATAAAAATATTTTGGTCGCCGATGAAGAGTTTGCTGGTTTTAAAAACGTTATTAATGCTGCTGCTGATTTTAATAAAGTTGTTTTGGTATTAGAAGAGGAGTAGTTATTTATTTGTTTTTTTGTCAAGGTGCCGCTGCCGCCCAACTAATATCCAGGCAGTTTCTAAAAGTAACATTACTTGCTCGGCATGAAACTTAGTATAAGTTGTTGTTTTGCTGCCTAGCCAGAAAAGAGCTACAACTTTTTCATTGTCGATTACCGGTATGGTTATGGATTTATAATATTTTGAATCCGTAGATCCTTTTTTGTGTGTGAAAAATGGATATTTAGTATGCGGATCATTAATGATAACGGTTTCTTTAATTTTCACTGCTTTGCTCAGGCAATCTAAATTTTCATGAGGGTTTTCATTGTTATAGTCCATTGATAAACTAACATCTTTTGAAAAGTTATTTAGCAAGAATAGATTTTTGTTTTCATGATAGTGATAAACAACTCCGGTATCACTTTGAGTATAGTCAATTAATTGTTTTAAAGTAAAATCCAAAAGGTCGTTTATTGATGAAGCCTTAAAGTGGATGATGTTCTCCAATCCGATAAACCGTTGATTTATTTGCCGTAATTTGTATTCGTTTTCAACAGCCTTGGTTGTGTCAATTAAAATGGCATGAATTAGTTCTTTATTGTTTACTTTTATTGGGCTGGTATAGGCCTCAATATTTCTTGTCTCACCTGATTTTAGAGTATGTTTTGTGCTGAATGATTTTTTCTTTTCAGTTTTTGATAGGCGAACCATGTTTTTTAATGCTTCAACTTCCATTTTGTTGATGTCCGATAGATAGAGGTTTTGCATTTCATCCTTTGAGTATCCGTAAAAATTGAGAGCAGAGTCGTTGGCATCTTCAATTTTCATGTTTTTTGGATTTACCAATAACATTACAGTACGGCTTTTGTTAAATATCGTTTTAAATCTTTGCTCACTTTCAATCACCTTTAGTTCTGTTAATTTTCTTGAATTGATATCAATATGCGTTCCGCACATCCTTAAAGGTTGCCCATTTGCTGCCCTTTCCATAATATCTCCTCGTGCATGTACCCAAATATAATCCCCATTTTTATGTTGTTGCCTGAATTCCACGTCGTAGTAATCATGTTCTTTACTGAAAACCCTTCCCAGGGTAGAGCTCACCAGAATAACATCATCCTTATGCAAAGATTCTATCCACCTGTTGTAATTGAGTCCATCCAGCTCTTGTTTGGTAAAGCCAATAATGTTGGCCCATCGTTCGTTTATGGTGAACCTGTTTTTTTTAATATCCCAATCCCATGTCCCGGCCTTTGTTCCTTCGATGATGTAATTAGTTCTTTCCTTTTCTTCAATTATCTTTTTTTCTGCATTAAGCCTTTCTGTTATGTCATTGAATATGGCTCCAAAAAAGCCTTTTTGGGGACAAAATACAATGGTTTCGTATGATTTTCCGTTAGTGGAAAAATTATCGATAAAATGATCTGATTTACCGTTGAGTGCCACTTTTCCAAATCGCTCTATCCAATTTAATTCAATACCCGGGAATAGCTCTTTGGCAGATTTTCCAACAAGATCATCGTATTCCATGTTAACCCTGTCCAGGAATACCGAGTTTACATCTCGATAGATAAAATCAATTGCTTCCCCTGATTCATTGGTAACAATCTCATGCAAGGCAAACGATTCGGTCATATTATTAAAAAGCATGCGGTATCTTTCCTCACTTTTTTCGAGCAGGTCGGTTTTTAACTGTAGTTCTTCTAGTTTTGTACGTAGTTCCTCTTCCGTTTGAGCAAGGTTGTTGTTTTTGATTTTCAGTTCTTTGTTGATTAATTGGTGTTCCTTGTTGAGCCTCATGTATTCTTTGTTAAGATCTGAATATTCATCTATCTTGTCTGTTAAAACGATCTGAGCCCTTTTTCTTTTTTTGTTTTTGATAAAGAGAATTAGCACGGACAGCAGAAGGAGAAGAATTGCACAAAGAAAATATGTAGGGAAAACAGAGTTGTAGGATGTCATAAATAGCGTTCTTTCATTTTTTTCTGCATTTAGTGTGAAAAAACATGACAGGCCCATTGTGATAAAAATGACTTTAATAACACATTCTTTTATAATATGTAATGGCTGTTTCATTATTAATTTTATGTGTGATTTAGCACTATGCGGTTACCTGTTCAAAAGTTGTTTTATTTGATGTTTGCTTTTGCAAGGGGGAGTGATATTACCGTTATGGTTCCTTTCCCATCTTCCTTATTGTTAAACTCAATATTTCCTTTATGCAATAAGAATACGATTTTGGCAAGATATAATTCTATGGCATTGTTCCGCTCAAACTGGTAATTTTGGTTTTTTACAGATTGAAAAAAGTGCTTGAAATCTTTGTCTGAATATAAACTGCCATCATCAGTTATTGAAATGTGGATAACGCCATATTGGCAATTGGTTTCCACCTTTATATTACCATTGTTAGTATAGATTATAGAGCATTCTAGTAATGCCGTTAATGCATTTCTGAATAGTTGTTGATCGATGTTAACGATGGCCTCTGTACACGCACAGGATGCCGAGGCCTCCAGACATTTTTCCGTGTATTGCAGCTTTAAAGTATGTATTGTGGCTTTTATTATCGGAAGTATGTCTATAGGCTGTAAAGCCAACTGGGATTCCCCTTTTAGTTGGAGGTTTGATATTTGCAGTGCTGTATAAGAGTATTTTTCAAGCTTGCTAACCGAGGTGTTTAATAAAGACAGGATCTCTTTGATGTGAGGCTCGTGGTCAAACGAATTCAACAAGTTAATAGAGCCAACAATCCCATTTAATGGGGTTCTGAGTTCATGGCTTATGGTATTCAGGAAATCAGTTTTGGCATCATCCAATTTCTTAAGTTCATTGTATGCCACCTTCAAATTATTATTAGCTTCAGTAATTTCTTCTGTCTTTTTTTGAATTTCGGATTGTAGCCATCCATTTAAATCAAGTATTTTTTCTCTTGATTTTTTAAGCTCTATATGTGTATTTAATCTAACCAATAATTCACTTTGGTTAAAGGGTTTTGTAATATAATCCACTCCACCATTTGCAAAGCCCTGGGTTATATTTTCAATATCATGACTGGCAGTGAGAAATATTATAGGGATGTTGCAATTTTCCGGATCGGCTTTTATTGTTTTACACGTGGCAAAGCCATCCATTTCTGGCATCATTACATCAAGTAATATGGCATCGAATTTTGTTTTTTCGAGCCATTTTAAGGCTGATTTACCGTTTAGTGCAACTTCAAATAAATAGTCATTTTCGGCCAACAGCGCTGCAACTACCTGAAGATTTTTGGGATTGTCATCTACAACAAGGACTTTATTTTTCATAGTCGATTTTTATATTATGAGTTTAGGGTTATGGTAGGTGTTCGGGGTTTACTTTTTGAATAAATGTATTAAAGGAGGCAATTAAATTTTGTATGGCCTCAAAGTCATATGATTTTATAGCTGTTTCCAGTTTTTGGGTGTATATACTTAAGTCGGGCCATTCATTATCATTTAACAGTTCGTTAAGTTCCTTAGTGAATATATTAAGGTTTTCCGAGGAAAGGATCTCACTCAGTTCGCTCCAGACAGGAATTAATCTATTGATGAATATATTTTTTACCACATTGTGTTTGTCAGGCATCATGCCGGAAAAATTAATTGGATTATTATGTATTGATTCTTTGAGATTCATATTTAAGGGGGTGAAATACTTTTCTAATTCACGAACTAATTTAGCTTCTACTATTGGCTTTGATAGAAAGCCGGAAAAATCATTTTGATAAGCTTTTTTTACCTGGGTGTAAGTTTGACTTGTAGAGATGGCTATAACCGGAATATCTTTTGTTTTTTCATTGTTCCGGATTTTTTTTATCGTGTGGAATGGTTCTTTTTCATCTATGTCCATATCCATAATTACCAGCTTTACATCACTGCTGGCCAGGTGCTCCAATACTTCAGTTCCGGAAGAAACTGATAGACAGGTAAAATTGATACTCCTGCACATGGCATATAGTACTTCTCTGTTTAATTGAATTGAATCTGCTATCAGAATGAGTTCATTATTAAAACTTATATTATAATTATCATTGATGTCAATGCTATCTTCTTCGGCAAAGTCTTGAGAGCATTGAATATCCGGAATTAATATAGAAAAAGTACTGCCTTTGTCTCTTTCACTTGTTAGTGCTATATTACCTCCCATAGTGTGTACAATTTTTTGCACAATAGACAAGCCCAGCCCGGTACCCTGATAGTTTTTCTCGGTAGATTTTTCCCCTTGCATAAAAGGTTCAAAAATGTGTGTCCTTTTATTCTCCGGAATGCCTATGCCTGTATCAGAAACGGTAAATGATAATACCCCCTCCTGGTCATTGTCATAAAATGAAAACCCATATTTTATGGTTATTGAACCCTCATGGGTAAACTTTAATGCATTGTTAACCAGGTTTAGAAGAATCTGGTTGATCTTCAGATAGTCAATATATATTTTCTGGGGAAAATTTTCTCCAGGCTTTATTAATAGGGCTATTTGTTTTTCATTGGCTAAAACACTGAAGGTGTTTTTTATTTCAGCTACTAGTTGAGTAAAATTGATCCACTCTTTGTTGATAAGCATCTTACCTGCTTCTATCTTTTCAAAGTCGAGTAGGTCATTAATAAGCGATAACAATACTTTTCCACTGTTTTTTATGGAGTTTAAAAAATCATTGTATGGTGGTTCTGTTACGTGTTTCCCAAGTAATTCTGTAAAACCGATAATGGCATTCATTGGGGTTCTGATTTCATGCGACATGTTTGCTAAAAAAGCAGATTTTGCTTCACTTGCCTTCAGACTTTTGTTTCTTTCAAAAACCAGATCTTGAAGGAGTTGTTTGGATGAGGTTATTTCCTTAATTATACCGGCAATGGACAGAGGTTTGCCTTCAGCTCTATTATAGGAAACAATCTGTCCTGAATAACTTATCCATATATATTTGTTGTCTGCATGTAATATCCGGCACTCAAAGTTTAGTCTTGATCCTTTTTGGGCTTTAGCAAAGTAATCAATAACTGTGTGAACATCGTCAGGATGAAAGCGAGAAAGCAACCATTCAAATTGTATAGGTTCACCGTTAAAATTATATCCGGTTATCGTGTTGAAAACGTTATTGCTTTTTATGGTGTTCTCTTTAAAATTATATTCAAAGTATCCTATATTCCCGGCTTCCATGTTGAATTCCAACATCTTTTTTAAAGATACAATTTCATTTTCACGCTCTATCCTGTCTGTTATGTCAATTCTTACCTCAGCCATATGCCAGATATCTTTTGCAACTTCAAACGGAAAGGCGGTTACCTGATAAGTTTTATGGTTGATCTCATCATAAAAAATACTTTTGGTTTTTTCCATATTTCGCAAAGGGCATTCAGTACACCTGGTTTGCCTGTTGGCAAAGTGTTGGTAGCATTTGACATTTATCTTTTTGATATCTTCATGGCTGTGGAAGATGATATGGTCATTGTTATCAACAATGCTTAAAAAAGTATTTGTGGCATTAAGGATGTACTTTAACTGGTTGTTTAGTGCGGTTAAATGTTGCTCATTTTCTTTAATTGATGTTATATCAATAAATAAGCCAGTGAGTTCATAACTGTTATTGTCATTTGTATTTATCGCTTTTACGAGGTGGCGTATCCAAATAATATCTCCGTTTTTTTTGACTAACCGATATTCAAAAAAATGATCTTTTCCCTTTTTGCTGTTGGATTGAAAAAGATTTGTTATTCGTTCACGGTCTTCCGGATGGATGCATTTACTCCAGTCATGTATAGTTTTCCAGTTTTTACTATCATATCCCAAAATCTTTTTTCCCTGATTTCCGATGTATGTAAAGTTTCCGGTTTTATATTCCAAACACCATGGAACAACCAGCATCTTATTAAAAAAGTAAGATATTACCTGGTCTTTAATAAGGTATTCCTTATCCGAATTTAATGAGTTGTTAACCTGATGCAGGTTGATTTGATCGGCAATTATCTGAGCAAAAAGCAATACGTCCTTTTCCGCTTCATAGTCAAACAAAATGCGGTCTTCTTTTAATAGCACAATGGCTCCCCAGGCCATATCGTCGTTTGTTATTATTGCAACAGTTAAGAAAGATTGATACTTATCGTCCCTGGAAGTAATATAACTTGAAATGGGTAAGGAGTTTTTTGACAATACCTCATTCAAAGCATATTCACTACTATTTAATAAAGCTCCTTCTCTGGTGTTGACCGAAATGCAATTAGTAGAAGAGATAATTTCAAATTGATTATCGCAGGCTTTAGCTAGAAAGGAACAGGAGGAATTAGCAATTTTATTTATAAGCTGCATCTGCCTGTCCCATCCAGGTTTTAATAATTCCATGTATCAAATTATTGTTAGGAGTTTGCTAATACATATTGTGTATCATAGTGAATTTTATCACAATGACCCCTCAATATGAATGGGTTTGTAGCTATGTCTGAAATTAAAAGGCTACAATCTTGTTTTTAACCGCATACATCACAAGGCTTGCACTGTTTCGGCAATTTGTTTTCGACAACAAATTACTTCTATGACCTTTAACTGTTTGTGCACTGATAAAAAGTTTGTCTGCAATTTCTTCATTAGTTAATCCGTTGCAGATTTCAACTAAAACCTCAATCTCTCTTTTAGAAAGGATGGAACTTATGTCTTTCCCTTTATTGTCAGGCTTGCTCAAGTTGGTTATTATCCTGCGAAGTAGTTCGTTTGAGAAATATGAATCGCCATCTATAACCGTTTTTATCGCTTGTTCTATCTCCTTAATGCCACTATCTTTTAATAGAAATCCTTTGGCACCGGCTTCTATCATTTTGTAATAATATTCTTCATCTCCATTCATGGATAAGGCCATAACCTTTAAATCCGGATTGTTTTCTACGGCCTGTTTTGTTGCATCTATGCCGTTCATTACAGGCATTGATATATCCATCAGAACCAGGTCTGCTTCAATATTGTCAATCTTGTTCAAAAAGTCCTTCCCATTGCTTGATTCCCCCACTACCTTGCCTATTCCTTCAAGCTCAATCAGGTTTCTTAAACCTTCCCTGAAAATAAGGTGATCATCTACAATAAATAACTTTGCCTTTGACATATTTCCTGTATTATATTATTATTAATTCGCATTTAATCTGATATAAACTTTTGTGCCATTGCCGGGCGAAGATTCAATATTGTATAGTCCTCCCAGCGATAAAACCCTTGTGCTTAAATTTATTAAGCCGGCACCATTATTTTGTTCCAATTTTTTCTCAACATTAAAACCTATTCCGTCGTCACTATAAATAATATCAATTTCTTCATTTTTAATAATTTCAATGTCTATGTTTTGAGCTTCTGCGTGTTTTACAGAGTTGTTTATTAATTCACAAATAAGGCGATATATTGTAATTTCCAATTGTTCATTAAGCCTTTGGTTAAGCCTGTTGTTGTAATTAAATTCAATTGCTGACACCGTACTTATCCGTTTGATGAAATTTTGCAGTGCCGGTCCAAGTCCAAAATTTGTAAGTGTTTTAGGACTTAAATTATTGGAGATTTCACGAACGCTCAAAACAGTTTCTTCAAGTGTTTCCTCCATTTTCGAAACAATCTGTTTTTTATCGGCCCTGGAATCGGGCTTGTTCAACCATTGAAGATATAGTTTTGTAGTTGAAAGCAATGGCCCAATTCCATCATGTAATTCCTGGGCAAACCTTCTTCTTTCTTTTTCTTCGGTTTGGATAATGGTTTGGATAACTTTGTTTTCCAGCTCTTTTTTTAGGCTGATGTCGCGTAATATAATTCCTGTGGAGTGCTTGAATTTATATTTTAGGGGATATGCTTTAAGCTCAAAATACAATATTTTGTCCGTGTCCATCGATTCCATGAATACTTCAATTGTTTGATCAATATCCCTGGTCTGATCTGATATGTAACTTTTTAAACTAACGGGGGTGTCAGAATAGATTACATTGAATATGTTGGCATCTTCGCAGGATGAATGAAAATTATTGCAAATTGCTTTTGCCCTTGTGTTGGTCAGCAATACTTTTCCAGAAGGAGCAATTATAATAATGGGATCAGCACTGGAATTGAACAAATTCCTGAATTTCTCCTCTTCTGCGGATAGTTCTTTTAGTGTTTTGTGTAACTCAACGTTCTTTTTTCTTAAGTCCAAAAGCAATTGTTCGTTGTGTTTAGCCAGATTGTACTGGTTGAGTGCGTTTTTAACCGTAACAATGAGTTTTTTAGGATCTATGGGTTTTCGCATATAGTTGTATATGCGCCCTCTGTTTACGGCATCTGAAACAATGTTTGAATCAATGTAGTCACTGATGATTATTCGTTTGATAAGAGGGTTGGTGAATTCAATGTGTTCAAAGAATTCTACAATATCGCCTCTTAAATTTATTATGTCAGAGATGATGATTTTAACAGGCACCTCTTCCATTATTTCCTTTGCTCCTGATATGCTGGTGGCATACAATATATCAAAGGGCTCGTTTCGGAAAATGAGGGAGTAGAGCTTTGCACTACCTGGTTCTTCTTCAATAATTAAAACAATATCTTTTGCAATACCTTGCATATTTTTCGGGTTCTAGTTTTTTATTAATTGGATTTAGCCATACGCAAAAGTTATGGCTTGGTTTCAAATTATCAGTTATCCAAATTTTAATTAGTACTTTATCTTTTTTGCATCCCCCAAAAGGGTTGCTAAATATTGATTCTTTTGTGCTATATATCATTTCCCCCATCACACAAAAAAACCAACATAAACCATTGAAAAACTGACTCAATGAATATATAGCTAAAAAAAACCTCTTGTAAAAGGCTTAAAACAAGGCAAATGAAAATACGGTATTTTTATATTATTTGCAACCCTACAATAGTTTATTTGCAATCAGCCTTAAAACGTCTGTTAAATTCTTTATGGCGTCTTTACTTTTGATTCAGGTTATTTCAACAACATATTTTAAAATGGAAACGAAATCAAAAGAGTCATATTTACTATTCAAGCTTCAGGATGAATTATTTGCAGTAAGTGTACATAAGGTACTGGAAATAATTGAAACCGGAGAGGAACATACCATAACAGCCTTGCCAAAGGCCCCGGAGGCCATTTCAGGAGTTGTAAACTTTAGGGGAAATGTAATACCCGTAGTTAATACCCGGTTAAAATTTGACCTTGTTGATTATTCAGAGAATGAAAAGTTTGTTGTTATAGTTTTGAGCCTGAACTTTAATAACCAGGATAATATCATTGGGGCACAATCAGATAAAGTTGTTGATGTGATAGAAATATCCGAAGAGGAAATTAAACCGGTGCCTGAAGTGGGACAAAGTTATAATTCAAATTATATCCATGGGGTTATCCACCGTAACGGTAAATTTATAATGCTTATAAATCTTGAAGAGGTTATGGCAAGCCGCGAAATTATTGAACTGCAAAAAATAGCTTCCGAAGTGAAGGAAACATTAGAACCATAGAAACTCAACAATAACAACATAACTATATACCACTATGAAATGGAATGATTTTAAACTGGGACGAAAATTTGCTTTGGCATTTGGAATTATTATAGCTGTAATGATCGTTACAGGGGTATGGGCTTTATTCGGAATAAATGCCATTTTAAAAGATGCCAATGAAGTTATAGATGGCAATAAACTGAGAGCTCAACTTGAAGAAAGATATGTGGACCATTTGTTATGGGCCAATGATGTAAATAAATTGTTGACCGACAACAATGTTAAAGAGTTACACGTGGAAACTGACCATCATAAATGTGCTTTTGGGAAATGGTATTATGGAGAAGGTCGGCAACAGGCTGAAAATCTTGCCCCTGAGCTAAAATCGTTATTTGATGAGATTGAAACCCCTCATGAAGAATTGCATAAGTCGGCAATTAAAATTAACGAGGTTTTTAAGCAAATTGACTGGCATGTATCCTTGCGGCTCAAACAAGCTATCATTGATCATGAAAAGTGGTTATCAAATGTAAAAGATGCTATTTATATAAACTCTGGCAAAACTATAGATGTGGTCAAAGACCCAAGTGTTTGCAGTTTTGGTAAATGGCTGAACTCAGAAGAAATTTCGGAATTAAAAACTGACTATCCTGAAACAAATAGCTATTTTATTGAAATTGAAGAAGCACATGAAGAACTTCATACTAGTGTGAACCAGGCAGAAATCTATCTTAAAAATAATGACCGTGAGGCAGCAAAGGCATTTTTTGCTAATAATCTGTCGTTAAAAGCTAAAAACGTACAGTCAAAACTGGAATCGTTGGGTACCTGGTCGGAAAGTCAGCTAAGTGGGATGACTCAAGCCAATAGTATATTCCAGAATGAGACAATGGTTCATTTGGCTAGTGTGGGTAAAGTTTTTGATGAGATTATAGAGGGCTCAGAAGATCATATATTAACAGATGAGGCCATGGTGAGTGAAGCCAGGGGTACCCGGGCAGGAGTTATTATCTTTATTGTAGTTGCCTCCATATTAGCTATTTTTCTTTCAATATTTATCACCAACAGTCTATTATCGCCTATAAATAAGTCGGTAAAGTTTGCAAATAGTGTAGCAAAAGGAGATTTAACGAGTACGGTTGATGTTGATCAAAAGGATGAAATTGGTGAATTGGCCCACTCGCTCCGCCAAATGGTGAAACGATTAAAAGAAATTGTAGGAGATATTAAAACAGGAGCAGACAATATTTCTGGTGCCAGTCAGCAATTAAGTTCAGGGGCTCAGCAAATTTCTTCTGGTGTTAGTGAACAGGCAGCTGCAGCCGAAGAGGTATCCTCTTCTATGGAAGAGATGGCGGCCAATATTCAGCAAAATACAGCGAATGCCATTAAAACAATGGATATGTCAGGAAAGTCTTCTAATGCTGCAGAACAGGTGGCAGTAGCTTCTGAGGATAGTATGCAGGCTGTACGCGATATTTTTGCAAAGATTAATGTGGTGGTGGAGATTGCCGAAAAAACAGACCTTTTGGCTATCAATGCAGCTGTGGAAGCAGCCCGAGCCGGTGACCAGGGAAGAGGTTTTGCTGTAGTAGCTGCTGAGGTGCGTAAACTGGCAGAGAGAAGTCAGCTGGCAGCAAGTGAAATTGTAGCGCTTGCAGAGAAAGGGCTAAAAATGACTGAAGGTTCAAATGAGATGCTCAAGTCTATTGTGCCTGATATACAGGAAACTTCACGTTTGGTTGAGGAAATTGCATCGGCAAGTAGAGAGCAGGAGGCAGGGGTAAACCAGGTGAATATGGCCATTCAACAGCTAAGTATGGTTACGCAGCAAAATGCATCTTCTTCCGAAGAGATGGCAGGAAGTTCTGAGGAAATGGCTGCACAGGCTGCCGATCTCGAAGGTATTACCCAGTTTTTTACAATTAATGATTCAGATAACAGTTGGAGGAAAAAGGCTCCATCATATAACCATCATATAGCTAAGCCTAAGGCATATGGGAATGGAAACGGAAATGGTAATGGAAATGGCAAAGAAGCTATGAAAGAAGTGAGGAACAATGAGGGGGTTAATATTGATTTTGGCAAAATTGAATCTGATATATCTGGTTATGAAGCCATGTAATTGTAATTAGAAACCTATTTTTTCCACATACTATACTATCACAATGTTTTCTGGGCCGTGATGTTTAACGAAACATTCACGGCCGTTTTTAACCAAAAGTATGATAATATAATTTTTAGTATGAGCGTAAACGATATTTCAAAATTCAGGGACTTGTTTATTGATGAGGCAACTAATTTGCTCAATTCAATGGAAAGCATCTTGTTGCAGCTTGAAGAAAATCCTCAAAATATTGACCTGATTCAAGAGGTATTCAGGGTAATGCATACCATAAAAGGAGTTAGTGGCATGTATGGCTTTGATGCCATTAGTGATTTAACCCATAATACTGAAAATATTTACGACCTCATCCGAAACGGGTCTCTTACGTTAAACAAAGAAATTCTCGATAATACCCTTATCATAGTAGATCAACTCTTTGCCCTTTTAAAAGATGAAAAGGTACAAAATAAGGAGATAGCAGAATTACAAAAACAACTGATCAGCTGGTGCAATAAAGTGGTTAACAGTAGTAAACAGCCAAAGCCAAAGGTGGCGGTAAATATTAATGAAGGCAGTCCTGTTACCTACAATGTTATATTTCATGCCCATCAGCAAATAGTCGATAGAAGAATAAATATTTTTTATACGATTAAAGACCTGGCAGATATCGGAGAGATACGATCCATCAATTCGCTTCCTGTTATTGGAGATGAAGAGGAGAGATGGAGCATCTTTGTTGTAGGGCATTTTAACCAGATGGATATTGAAGATGCCCTGATGTTTGTTTTTGAATATTGCATTATTCGCAAGGTTGCAGATTTTGATATTTTTGATACTGAAGAGATGGACAAAAACAGAATCGCACTGTTGTCCGAAGAAGATATACCGCAAATAACCGTTCCCCAAAAAGGTGAGTCAATTTCATGTAAACCAAGCCATGAAATTGCCCAACCACAATTGAGCAATACAGAATCGATGATTGCCTCTATTCGTCAGAATATGAATAGGGTTGCTGTCGATTCTGAAAAGCTCGATTATTTGATGTATCTGGTAAGTGAACTGATTACAACTTCATCACAATTGAACTTAACCTCGCATGAAAAAGGGTTGGAAAGGGTCCGCCCACAGATCGAAAAACTGGATAAGCTGTCAAAACAATTCCGAAATAATGCCCTTGATATACGTTTGATACCCATACGTGATATGGTGCCCAAATTCAATCGCCTGGTTCGTGATATATCAAACAACCTGGGCAAAGAAATTGAATTTGTTACTGAAGGTATGGAAACCGAACTTGACAAAAGTTCAATTGATATGGTGGCAGAACCATTGGTGCACATGTTACGAAATGCTTTGGATCATGGTATCGAAAAACCCGAAGAACGGGAGGAGGCCGGCAAGGATTCTAAAGGTGTTATCCGGTTAAAGGCATATAACTTAGGTAACAATATTGTTATTGAGGTGTCGGATGATGGGAAAGGGATTAACCGCCAGCATATCATTACAAAGGGGATGGAAAAGGGACTGATTCAAAGTGGGGATAATCTAAGCGATAAGGAAGTGTATAATCTGATGTGTGAACCTGGTTTTTCAACGGCTGCTGAGGTAACCTCTATTTCGGGCAGGGGTGTTGGTATGGATGTTGTAAAGCAAAAAATTGCTGAAATGCGTGGTGAACTGGATATTACCAGTGAGTTGGGTAAAGGCACAACGTTTACTATCAAATTACAGCAATCAATTGCCATTTTGGATACCTTACTTGTTCGATCCGGTACCATGAAATTTTTGCTACCACTGTCTGATGTTGAAATATGTTCCCAGCTTCCATACCAAAGTGTCGAGAGTAGGATTAAGCATTCAACCATTGATTTTGAGGAAGAATTAGTTCCTTTTGTTTCGCTAAGAAACTTGTTTGGTTTAAACGGACAAAAGAACAAAATGGCAAAAATGATCCTGATAAAGAAAAACAACAGTAAGTTTGCGGTATTTGCCGATGAAATAATGGGGCAGCACCAGGCTGTTTTGAAACCCATGGGCGAATTGGTTAAAAGCCATGAAGAAATATCTGCAGCAAGTGTTTTGGGTAACGGGGAAGTAGCCTTTTTGCTCGATACAAATTCCATTAATCAAAATTTATACACAAAAGCCGTATAAAAAATATAACTTTTTATAGTATTTATCGTATTACGTTAAACTATAATATGTGAGGACCTACTGAGTTTTTATGATTAGCGATTTGAAAGAGATTACGGCGTCGGTTGATTTTTTTATTTACAGGGTTGCAGATGATTCTATTAATATTTCGTCAGGAACAAAACGTTCGTTGGGGATAAATTGTAATGATACCTGTTACCTTTCAAATATTAAATCATTGATTATAGGTGTTGATATTCCGGTTTTTGTACAAAAGTTTGCAAAATGGCTTAAAGGGGATGTTTCTGAAATTATTCAAGTGCGCATAATTGATGCAAAAAATCAGATGCGGACCATCCAGATAAAAGGCCACCTTCGATATGATGAGAATCAAAATGTAGTTTCTGTTTATGGGGCTTTTTTTGATATCAGTTACCTGGGCAATTAATTATATGTATTGTTAAAACAAGGATACGTCCAATATTAGTCACTTCTTGAAACTTGCATTATTTGCACATAAATAACATAAGAATTAGTGTTTATGTACTGATTTGCAATCAGTATTTCTCTCCTGGCTTATACAAACATCGAAAAGCAGACTACCCCAATACTAAAGTATATCAACATACCCAGGATGTCGTTCAGGGTAGTAACAAAGGGGCCTGTGGCGACAGCCGGGTCTATCTTTAAGTTCTTTAATGCAAGTGGGATAAAAGTGCCAAAAAGTGATGCAATCATTATCACTGAAAACATGGCCAGGGAAACAGTATAGGTTAAAGCCTGGCTGGCACCCTTGAAATAGTTGAAAACAAATATTACGGTAGATAATACTCCTGCGTTCACCATGGCTACAGCGAGTTCTTTAAGTAGTTTTCGCGAGGTCGATTCCAGACCGGTACTGCCTGAAGCCAGCGATTGTACAATGATTGCTGATGATTGCATGCCCGTATTTCCTCCCATGGCAGCTATTACAACCATAAAAAATGATAATTGGGGGTTTAATCCAATAATTACTTCGTAATGTTCAATTACCAGTGAAGAAAGTATACCGCCAAATAAACCAATAATAAGCCATGGCATTCTGGCGCGTGTATGCGTCCAAATGCTATCCGAAGACTCAACATCATCGGTAATACCGGAAGCCAGTTGGTAATCTTTTTCTGCTTCTTCACGAATAACATCCACTACATCGTCAATGGTGATCCTTCCAAGCAGCCTGCCAATGCTGTCAACAACCGGTAATGCTACCAAATCATATTTGTCCATAATAGAACTCACCTCTTCAGCAGAGGCATTGGCATTGACCGATATCAGGTTGTCGTTATAAATATCTTTTACGGTTTGCGTTGTTGGGCTAAGTAAAAGCCTTTTCAGGGATAGTGTCCCTTTTAAAACTCCATCGTTGTTAACTACATATACATAGTATACCTCATCCACAACTTCACCTTGCTGGCGCATGCTTCTCAAACAGGTTGGCAGGTTCCATGATTCTTTAACCTTGATAAGTTCCTTACCCATCAAACCCCCGGCAGTATCCTCATCGTAGTTCAAAAGGTCTGCGATATCGCCTGCCGATTTTACATCGTCCATGTGCGACAGAACCTCCTGTTGCCTGCCTTCCTCCATTTCGCCAAGTACATCGGCAGCATCATCGGAGTCCATTTTGTCGATATACCGCTTGGCTATTACTTCACTTGGAACTGAGCTTAACAAACGCCTGCGTTCGTCTTCATCCAGTTCGGTAATCACATCTGCAGCTGTTTCATCATCTGCAATCAGGTATAGGTATTTGGCTTCTTCCAGTTCCAGTTCACGATAAAGGTCGGCAATATCTGCCGGGTGCAAGTCCTTAATGTCCTCAAGAACGCGAACCTCGTCTTTGATCTCTATCTTGTGCTTTATACTGTCAACAAATTCTCGTGTTAATTTGAATTCTGCCATACTACCTTTTGTTTGATGTTAACACCTGTTTGCCCTTAAAAGGGGACTGTTCTCATGAAATAACCTATTGGTTGCTTTGTATAAAATTTGTTAGTTCAACAAATTGGGCAACCGAAAGTTGTTCGGGACGTTTGGTGAAAAGCGGCAATTCAGCAATATTTTCCCTGTTGAAAGGGATTGCCTTTAATGAATTGCTTAGTGTTTTTCTGCGTTGGTTAAAGCCTGCCTTTACAACCCTGAAAAATAGTTTTTCATCACAATCCAGCTTTGTAACGTTGTTTCTTACCAAACGGATAACTCCTGATTTAACCTTTGGTGGTGGGTTGAACACATGCTCCTGAACAGTAAATAGATATTCTACATCATAATAAGCCTGTAAAAACACACTCAAAATCCCATACACCTTGCTTCCCGGAGGAGAGGCCAGCCTTTCTGCTACTTCTTTTTGGAGCATGCCTACAACTTGTGGTATTTTCTCCTTATAATCCAAAACTTTAAAAAATATCTGGCTCGAAATATTATAGGGGAAATTTCCAATGATGTTAAAGTTGTCTTCTCCAAGGGTGTTTAAATCCATCTTTAAAAAGTCGCCGGATATAACTTTCCCATGTAGCGAAGGATAGTGTTCGTTAAGGTATTCAACCGATTCTGTATCCAGTTCAATAAGCTGAAGGTTTATATCCTCCTTTTCAACCAAATATTTTGTTAGCACCCCCATCCCCGGACCAATCTCAATTATTCGGGTTTTATAATCGCTCACACTCTCAACAATTCTGCGGGCAATACTTTCATCGGTTAAAAAGTGTTGTCCCAGATGTTTTTTTGCTTTAACATTTTTCATTGGCAATATTTTAGCTAAATACAGAAACAAAAACAAGTGATTTTACAGATTATAGTTACTTATGTGGTTTGTATTTTGCACAAACAAATAATCTTTTTTAAAATTGCACTCGCTAAATCCTGCGGCAAAGGTAAAATATTATTGGTAAAATTTCCCGGATAATCCGTGAGGTAAACACAAAACAAACAGAAACGCATTGAAAAAGTACATCATTAATACCATCAAGTTTTTAATTTACTTATCCATTGGAGCTTTTTTGATGTGGTTTGTTTACCGCAAATATGATATGCAGGAAATACAAAATACGCTGAGCAAAGGTGTAAATTATTGGTGGATATTACTATCGATGGTAGCCGGGTTGGCCAGTCATTTTAGCAGGACCATACGTTGGCAGATGCTGATTGAGCCCATAGAAAAGAGGACCCGCATAACCAATACGTTTTTTGCAGTGATGGTAGGTTATTTTGCTAACCTGCTGATCCCAAGGATGGGAGAAATATCAAGGTGCGGTGTGTTGAGCCGATATGAAAAAATATCGGTAACCCGTTTGATTGGTACCGTTGTGGTTGAGAGGTTGATTGATGTTGTAATGTTGCTGTTGTGTTTGTTTCTGGTTTTAGTGCTTCAGTTTAATGTGGTAGTTAATTTTCTTTCAAAGAATACCGATTTCTCAAAAGTGTCTGAAATTTTTACCTCTTTTTGGACTTATGTTGTGATTGCAGGTATTGTAGTAGTGATTCTGGTATTTAAAAACAGCTTTGCAAAGTCGGCGGTGTTTTTTAAAATTAAAGGGTTGTGGGGCAAGTTCTCCGAAGGTTTTCTGGCTATTAAAAATATTGAAAATAAAGGACTTTTTATTTTTCATACAGTGTTTATCTGGGTCATGTATTTTCTGATGATCTATGTATGTTTTTTTGGATTTGAGTTTACTTCTTCATTGTCTCCTTTGGCAGGTTTAAGTGTTTTTGTTTTGGGAAGTCTGGGTATGGTTGCCCCTGTTCAGGGAGGAATGGGGCCCTGGCATTTTATGGTTATCTCCTCGTTGCTGATGTATGGAATAACAAAAACCGAAGGAGCCGCTTTTGCACTGATAGTTTGGAGTTCGCTAAATGCCATGATTGTTTTGATGGGTATTGTTTCGCTTATATTGTTACCGGTAATTAACAGGAGCAAATCCTGATGTTCCGCAACACCAAAAGGTGGATCCCCGGCATCCTGTTGTTGGTTTGTTCCTATGGATTTATTGCTTGGAAATTAATAGGTTTTGAGGCCGACTTTGATGGATATTTTCTTAATATCCTTGATTCTCCTATTTTTCTGTTGGTACTTATCTTGTCTGTTTTTAATATTCTTGCCGAGGCGGTAAAGTGGCAAATGTTGGTTTCATATATAAAGCCGGTTAGTTTACAAAAATCCGTAGGGATGGTGCTTGCAGGTTTTACTTCTGGTATTTTTACGCCATCTAAACTTGGTGAACCTGTTGGCAGGGTTATGTCGTTGCCCAAAGAGGATTGGGCAAAGGCAACACTGTTAAATTATTTTAGCGGTTTTCTTCAAAACGTGGTTCTTTTGCTTATGGGATTTGTTTTTATAGGTATTATGCAACAGGATGGGGAAAACATATTCAGATCGGTGTTTTACTATAGTTTGTTACTGCTGGTTTTTTGCTTATGTATGGCCGTTTTTATAGGAGTTTACAAGAATAGGATTTGGCAACGGGTACAGCACTTTCGTATTTTAAATAAGTTGTTGGGTATAGGAACCGTTTTGAAAGAGATAAAACCCTTAGTGCATGGCAAGTTGATGTTGTTGAGTTTGGTTAGGTACATCCTATACTGTTCTCAATTAATATTGCTGTTAATGATTTTTACACAGAATAACCATTATAGCGAATTCGTATTGCTGGCCCCTATTTATTTTATGTGCATAACCATGGTGCCTTCCTTTGTTCTTGCCGATTTAGGGGTTCGTAATTCTGTAGGTATTTTGCTGTTTTCAACTATTCAGGTTGATGAAGTTGCAGTGGTGTTATCGGTTAGTCTGCTTTATGTTATCAACCAGATTGTGCCGGCATTGTTGGGTTCTGCAAGTATATTACATTTAGAAAAAAAACGGCCTGTTTCTTAAACTATAATTAGGTGTGCTAATTAAAATAGCATCAATCTTTTAAACAATAGTGTTTTAAATCATTAAAAACTCATTATCTTTAGTTCGCTTTTTCCATTTTATTCACTAAAAAATAACTAAAACCCGATGGAAAAATATATATCAGAATTAATACAAGAAAATAATAGAGTAATCATCCCTAATTTTGGGGCGTTTATCATTTCAAAAGAAAATGGTGTAAGTATCCTGTTTAATAACTTTTTAAGTTTTAATGACGGGCTGCTTGTAAATTATGTTGCCGAGCAAAAAGGGATTGATACCATTGTGGCTACTGATCAGGTTTTTGAATTTGTTGATAATTTGAAAAAACAGCTCGATGAACAAGGTGTTTATGCCATTGAAAAATTGGGCGTGTTTAAAAAGGATGAAAATGGTATTTTAAGGTTTCAGCAGGCTGAAGATTTTGGTGAAGGGTTTGTTTCAAAAGAACCTGTGGTTGAGGAGGAAGAAGTGGACGATGCAACAACAAAGGAGGAGCCACAGGATATGGAAGAGGGGAAAAAAGAAACTTTTTTGCTGGATATCGACAATTCATCTGAAATAACGGAAGCGGGCGATGATGAAAAGATAGGCGAAACACCATCTGAAGATGAGTACAAGCCGGGTTCGGAAGCCATATTGACTATTGATAATGAACCTGAAGAAGTTGAGGCTGAAACAAAAAAGGAAACTGTTGTAGTACCTAAAGCTGAGCCGGTAAAGCCAAAGGTTCAGGTTGTTTCTGAAAAGAAATCCGGTGCAACAGAAACCAATAAATATGTACAGGAAACCATAAAGGAGAAGAAAAGGAAGGATATCATTACCTTTATTATTATTGCTGTTCTGTTGGTAATTTGTATTGGTGCTTATTTCTTGTTTTTTAATAAGCCGCAAAAAAAAGTTATTAAAACTATCCCTGTAAAGGTAGAAAAGCCTGTTACAAAGCAACCAGTGGTTACAGATACTGTTCCTAAGGTTGTTAGTAAGCCGGAACCTATACAGGAACCTGTTAAACCTGCTGTTGCTGCAGGGAAAGACTTTTTTATTATTGTAGGAAGTTTTAAAAATGAAGCCAACGCTGTAAAGATGCTAAACAAACTTAAAGCGTCAGGATTTGGTAATGCACAGATCATCCCTAAAGGAAATATGTTTTTGGTAAGTGCAGATTCGAGCCCTTCTTATAAAAAGATAGAAACTCGTCAGCAAGAAATTCTTGAAAATGATAAAATAGAGAGCTGGCTTTATAAGGTCAGATAGAAAAAATTCTCATAATTATCGGGGGTGTCTCAGGTCAAAATATGATTTAGGGATAGCCCCTTTGTTTTGCATTATATATTATGTTTGTTGGTTTGTTTTGCGGAGTGTGTGTTGTTTTATATGTATTGTACTATAAAACCATTTATGCCTTTATTAAAGGTGTAAAGTCCATTCCTGCTTTTAAACCTGGGCACAAGGGGATTCAACCTGTCAGCTGTATTGTTCCTTTTAGAAATGAGTATGAAAATATTGCAGCTTTAGTTTCAAGTTTCAGGAATCAAAGTGTTGATGATATATATTATGAAGTCATTTTTGTGGATGACCATAGTACGGATCATTCGTTTGATTTGTTGGAAGGGCTTACTAAGGGTATCCCAAATTATATAGTGGTGAGGAGTAACGGAACAGGGAAAAAGGATGCGATTAATATGGGAGTTTCGGTAGCAAGGCATGATTATGTTATTACTACGGATGCGGATTGCACCTTTGGCAAAGATTGGTTACTGGTTATCGGCAATTACCTTCATGCGCATCGTGTGGATATGTTAATCGGCCCGGTTGAAATTGAATCCTCATCTTCATTTTTTAGTAGGTTTCAGCATGTTGACTTTTTGAGCCTGGTTACTTGCGGGGCCGGAGCTGCAGCAATAAATAAACCCATTATGTGCAACGGTGCCAATCTGGTGTTCCGGAAGGGATTGTATCATGCAGTTTTTGGTGATATGCTAAACCGGTACGCATCAGGAGATGATATATTTTTGCTGCAGAGTGCCAAAAAGATCAAGGCCGGTATTTGTTTTCTGAATAGTACTGATGCCGTTGTTAAGACTGGTCCTGTAGAGGGCTTAAAACAGTTTTTGAACCAACGTGTGCGGTGGGCTTCAAAAAGTAAAGGATATACTGATTATTATACTTTGTATGTGGCCTGGCTTGTTTTTTTGAGTAACCTGGCTGCTGCTGCATTGCCATTTACCGTTTTTTGGTCACCAGTTGTAACTGTTGTTATTGGTGCTTTATTCGTGGTAAAAAGTTTTGTGGATTATTATCTTTTAAAACAAGGTGGTAGCCTGTTTAACAGATCTGTTTCTTTGCGCACTTTTGTTCTTTCACAACTGTTGTATCCTTTTTATATTGTATTTACTGTTTTTTATGCCCTGTTTGGCACTGTTACCTGGAAAGGCAGGGGAATTGTTGATAAGACTTAATGTTCTATTAATGTAATAATGACCTTATCAATACATGGTATTTTAACTGCTATTATAATTTCACCCTTTCAATAATTTATAGGGGACGTGAAATTTAGTAATAAACTATTAATCTGGTTTTCAGTATTTGCAATATCCATCGCTACTTTATCAGGATGGATTGGCTGGATGTATTTTTCAACAAAAGGTGAAACTCTTCGATTGTCGGGCGATGTGCACACTACGTATTTCAATCTTTTAAAACTAAAAAACATCACCAATGACTTTTTGCTGCTCGAAACCCACAATACAACTTTTTATATAAAAGAAAAAAGTCCATATCTGGTGGAATCTAACAGGCAAAACATTTTGTTGCATAACGATATTGAAGAGTTGATCATTAAATACAGACATTCAGAATTTATTTGTAATTCTCTGCACCAAATAAACAATATGCTTACGCAACGCGATTCAATTTTTAAATCGCTTTATGCCCTGGTAGTGGAGCGAGGGTATAAGGATTTTGGTTTGGTGGGGAAAATGAGGGAATATGCCCATTTGCTTGAGGATGATAATATCATTGATAAAACCGGACTGCTATCGCTACGAAGGAGGGAAAAGGATTATATCATTCGGCACGAACAGCAGTATGTAACCAAATATGTGCACATATTTAACAGGTTAAGGGCTAATCTGTATAATAACAAAACCATTGAGCACCTTGATGCGTATTCTAAAACCTTTCATAAAGTGGTGCAGTTGGATATTATGATGGGCTTGCACGATAATAGCGGATTAAAAGGGGAGCTCAATAAAATGGATCATTTGCTGGAAGAACGAATGACCAAAGTGCTTGGAATTGCAAAATTGCACAGCGATAAAAAGATTGCAGACCTTAGGAAAACCATGGTTTTTGTAATTGCCTTTACGATGCTCCTCTGTTTTTTTATTGCCAATCTGCTGTCGAGCGGAATAACCAAGCCGCTAACCAGGCTAACCCATTTAATTGATAAAATCATACTAACCGATTTTAAAGCCATGCCTAAATTGAACAAGATCTCCGGCAGCCGCGAAATAAGTATCCTGTATCGTGAATTTGGACAAATGATTGAGCTTTTAAAAGGGCACGAAAAGGAAAGAAGCAAATTGATTGTACGCTTAACCGATAACGAAAAAAAATATCGGGAGATGGCTGATAAGTTGCCCCAGGGTTTGTTTGAAACAGATAGGCGGGGCGTGTTGGTATATGTTAATAAAATGTGGGAAAAGAATTTTGGGTATTCGAAGGCAGAAGCTGAATTTCAGCTCAATATTTTTGAACTGACAAACAAAAACTCTAACCATAAAAATGCGGCACGGCAAAATGAAGTTATAGCCCTTAGAAAAGATAAATCATGGTTTCCGGGATTGTTGTATATGGATAAAGTTGAAGAAGACGGGCAGCACAAGGGTTGGAGAGGCGTATTGATTGATATTTCGGAAAGATATGAATATAACAAGCTGCTAAAAGAGGAGAGGAGGAAAGCAAACGAGTCAGACAGGTTAAAGACAGCTTTTCTGGCGAATATTTCGCATGAAATACGTACCCCTTTAAATGCAATTTTGGGGTTTAGCACTTTGCTAAAGAATAAAAACTTTACAGAGAATGAAAAGCAGGAGTATTACAAGGTTATTGAAAAAAGCAGCCATGATCTGCTTTCTTCCTTTGATGATATTATTTCGGTTTCAAGGATGGAAACGGATAATTATAAACTGAAAATGCAAGCGCTCAACCTGAATGCATTTTCAAATGAAATTGTTGAGCTTGTTTCTGATAAAGCAATTGGTAAAGGAAAAGACAAGGTTTCGATTGATTATCGTGAAAGTAATGAAAACCCGGTTAGCGAGGTTATTATTGATAAAGAAAGGGTAAAAGAGGTGATTATGCGCCTTTGCGAAAATGCGATTAAGTTTACCCATTCGGGAATGATAGAAATAGGTCATACCTTGCTTAAAACTAAAATCATTTTTTTTGTAAAAGACAGTGGCATTGGAATCCCCGAAGATAAGCACAAAATTATCTTTGATCCCTTTAGGCAAGTAGATGAAACAAACACCAAAACTACCGGGGGCACCGGTCTTGGTTTGGCAATCTGTAAAAGCCTGGTTAATCAGATGAACGGTACCATATGGGTTGAGTCCATGCCCGGTAAGGGTTCCGCATTTTATTTCAGTATTGATTATTCGGTTCCTGATAGCCAGGGTGATAATGCTGTTGTCGTGCCCAGGCAATCAACGGTGCGGCAGAGTTGAAAGGCGTGACTAAACAGTTAAACCCGACTTTTAAATAAAATGAGGCGTAACTAAATAGTCAAAGCCAAAATTTTTAAAAAAATGCCCTTTAACCATTTAGTCAAGAGTCAAAAAAGCAAAAAGATGGCCATGACCGTTTAGTTAAAGGCTCCAAAACCATTTTTTCGTGCTTTAACCGTTTAGTCACAACCAAAATTTTGATTTTTCAAGGATTAACCATTTAGTCACCATATAACAACGCCCCTCTCCTTTAAGTTTCTTTTTATTTTTACCCCAGATATTTAAAAATGATAAGCTTTTTTTTGGAGTTAAAATTCCCCTGACCCTAGTTTTAAAGAGACTTCATAAAATGTCAAGTCTTTTTTTAATGTTATACAACATTTATGCTTATCGTTTATTCTATTTCGAATTCATATACTTTTAGGTCCATTATTTAATAATTTATTAAAAATCATAATTTTTAGTCAAACCCCGATAAAATGATCAAAGGAAAACTTATCGACGACTGCTACGAATACCGCATACTGCGCATGAATGTTGAGGTAAACCAAAAACTGGGCATAAATAATATTCCCGTTTGCGATCCCGACCATATTAAATACCACCTGGAGGTTGAAAGCGACCGGCATCCACATTTTTTATATTGCATATCCCAAACCGTTCGACGCGACTTAATTCAGCTTAAATTTGAATCGCCTCGTTTGGGCGAAAAAGGCCGGGTGTTTAACCTGTACGATTGTATTGTTCCCAAGTTTGAAGAAGTATATGGCCATACCACCGGCGAGCCCCTTAAAATGAAGCTCACCCTGGTAGCCGGCATGAGTTACCTCAATGGTGAGTTTATGGAACGCCTCGAATGGTGCCGCTTTAACAAAGATTTGATAGATAAAGACCCAATGGTTTTTACCCGCGAAAGGGCTGAGGAGGTGATGAGTGGCAGGTATGTAGCACCGGTTGCTACTACATCAGAAACAGAACAGTTGTTGGTTAAAAAGGTGGAAGGCCCATTTGCCGGGGATGGCCGTAAAGCCCAGGAATTAATAATGGGAAACACCTACATTTATAAGGTAACAGAATACAACAATGGCGAAGGAGATAAACTCAACAACACACATTGGAGTGTTGAACTTAATAACAGTGGGCAACTAAGCCAACTCAATAAAAGTAATGCCTTTATTGACAAGGGGACTATTTGCTACAAATACACACCCGAAAAAGCCGAAAATATCAGAATATATGCCTGGTGCAACGAGGCCACAAAAGATGTGAGTGTTGATGTGCCGGTGGTGTGTTTTCCATTTTGTGTGGATCGGGTTAATTTACCAGGATTAAATAGGGATTTGAGTGATATAGCTGATGATTTGGCGTATGGATATGGAAAAGTGACGTCACGACCGATCTATAGCTCTGCATTGATTAATCAATATAAATCAGAATATATTAATAGTGGTTTTGACTTTGAGGGAAAGCACAGTCTGTTTGCTAACACAGAAAACGATAATTATCCAGTAAAAGCAATATACTCAGAAAAGCAAATGGCAGATACGGAAGTTAAGTTGTTTGGTAAAGATTGGATGGAGTGGTATGATTCTGGTGATGATATTATGAAATATAAGTCAAAAGAGAAGTACCCGGATGAAAAGCTCTTTGAAATATTTAAGGATAAAGCTAAATTTTGGTTTGCAGAAGGCCAACTTGATGGAAATATCGAAAGAATGATCGATAAGTTTCAAGAGAATAGCGGAGGCGTTTATGAGGATCCTGCTTTATCAAATGCTTTAATCAATAGTCCTAATATGGAATTGTATTGTAATAATGTACAAGATTACATAGCTCAAAGGCTAAAAGAAAGAAAGGGGTTGATCTCTAAAAATATTAATGGGGTTAACCCAATAAAGGATGATACTATCTATATGGTTTTGGAACCAAATTCTCGAAAAACAAGGAGGGATATTGGAAAAATAACAACAATTCCACGAAAGGATGGAAACGGCAATACATTCTTTTTTCGCCCCATATTTGGATCAAAAGATGATAGAACTAAGGGAACACAAATTGCAACCAATGATATTTGGTCAACTGAAGTAAAAATCACCAATATAACTTTCACGGGAGAAGATTATACTATTAATTATCATGTGAATTTATGGGATCATTTTGGTTTGGACATCGGAGATATGGAGGCAATGCCTAATATTGTTCCTTTTGCTAAAGATACATTCGCTGTATGGTTTGTTTTGCAGCACCTACGAGGTTATAAACCTTTTATAACAAAAGTCCAATTTAGTAGATCATTTACTGGCAATATAAATAAAGGAATGAAAGACAGAGTAAATGAACGTCAAAGTAAAAAACAATAATATGCGGAAAAAGATAAACTATTTGTCCTTATTAGTATTCTTCACTTTATGTGCTTGTTCTGATGATGTTAAGTTTGAAACCTCTACAGGAATTAAGAAATACTACCATTGGGGTCATAAATATCGAGACTTTTATTTGGTCAGTAATTATGATGACAGCAAGTACAGTAAAATAGAAGAGTTGGTTTCATATGAGTTTAATAAGATATTGAAGGCAAATGATTCAATAGAATTGGTTCATTTTTCTTTCTATAAAAGAAATTGGAATACATCACGCTTTTTAAATGATGACCCTTTTGGTCACCATAGTCCACTACTTCCTGAAAATGACAATAAATATGGAGAGTATTTTATAGATTGGATTTATTATGAAAGGTTTAAAAAACCTAACATATGGATTTACCATTCTATGAAGACAGCTATTACAGATACAATAGAAATGAAAATAATGGACAAAAAGTTTATGCATTGATTACCCAAAAGAAACTTGGCAGTTGAGGCAAGACTTGGAGAAAGGTTGCGATAACCCAGATAAGAAAGAATACAAATTAAAAGATAAAGAAGCCTATGTTGATTACGCAATGAATTTTATTAAAAACTCAACAAAGAAAATAGTTACAATACTTATTGTTAGTTCATTATGTTTCACTTGTAGTTCAAATGTCAAAAAGTCTCCAAACTTTATACGCTTGGTTATTTGAATTACACTGTATGTCTTAAGTTCAAATATCTACGAAATTAGAGAGGTAGTAATATTGGACAAACCTGATATGGAGAAAATATATAGATTTGGTGCTGGATTTAGAGCATGGTTTGTATTACAACATGCCAGAAATTACAAACCTTTTATCACTAAAGTTAACTTTAGTAAGTCACTAAATATATTACTATGAGAATACTACTTTCGTTATCAATTTTAATATTCACATTTAGTTGTAATCAATCAACGGAGTTTTATAGCTTGAATAAACTTAGTTTTGAGCATTTAAATAAAAATAATCAAAAACAAATTTATGAGTATATAGTTATAGCCAACCCTCCTGTAATACAGGATTCGTTAATATTATTGCTCACTAATTACAATAATACAACTATTAACTTTGAGGCATTAAATAATGATAACGTAATCTTTTATCAAAGATCGTTTTACAAAGAAACAAGAGATACTCCTCGCGATTATGAAGAAGACCATTCTTTTATATCCAATATTATTGCTGACCATATAGATGATTTAATAGCTGTTGTAAAAAAGGACAAAAATGATAATTGGACTCTTAAGCTAAAAATTCAGAATAACCCAGATAAATGGAAAGAATTGAAAATTCAGATGAACAATAAACTTCAATGTACTACAGGCAAAAGATGAAGAAGCTTGGTTTACCTTAGAATATTTAAGATGCTATAAACCCTTTATTACAAAAATGCAATTTTCAAAGGAATTTTCAGGAGTATTGAGTGAAGGTAAAAATGAGAGAGTGAAACATAGAAATTTTAATGAAAGAATGAATAGAATAGGAAATTCTGGAGAATTTTAAAATAAGAAAATATGAAATATTTATTGTCAGTTTTATTGATTCTATTGATAGTTAGTTGTGATAATGAATTTCACGCAGAGAGAGTAGATATTGATACAAGTTGTCAAACAGGAGCAAATGAATTGTATTTGACTAATAATTATCCTAAAGATGTTGCAGAAAGACGCAAGTTATATTTTGAATTTGCGAAATTAAATATGATGAACTTGTGCGATTTGGATTCGTGTATCTCTAGCTATTCGATAACTTTTTATGAAGATTGTAACTGTACAAGAGGATATATAAAAAGACAGGAAGAATTAAGAAGGGTAGAATCTTTATACGAGAGGTGTGAGAATTATTACAATGGCAGTTTTTTATATGAAAGATCAAAAGACAATCCTAATGTTTGGATACTTACTTATCCCAAAGAATTTAAAGATACAATCTATTGCAAGTAAACAAGTGAAATAAAAATGGGTTAATCTTATAAGAAGAGCAAGAGCAGTTTTTGCCTCATTGTTTACCTTAGAATATTTAAGAGGCTATAAGCCGGTTATAACTATAGCGTATTCCTACTTCTCAGGCATTGACCATCCTGTTGCCCACTCTGGCATTGCTGAACCATTACCGGCACCCTTGGTATTGGGGTTTTCTCCAACTTCAATTCCTTCAGATGCTTTTCCTAGTGCAGATAATGTTTCAGGGGCATCAGTAAAAAGCACGTTTGTAATGGAAATGTCTCCATTGGCAATACGCTCCTGAGCCGAAAGATCGGATTCACTGGCATAAAAATAAGGGCCATCTGCGGCTGCCCCTATTACTATATCATCAATGTTTTGCATGCCGGCTCCTTCAAAAAAGTTCCAGGGTTTATAACCACTTCCCTGTATGGTTGTATGACTGATGTGTACATTGGTAACGGGCTCTGCAGCTCCGTTGCGGTCGTTGTTCGATCCTTCAACAGCCGAGTTTTCTGAATCTTTAATGTACCAATAGGATCCGCCACCTGTCCAGCCATCGGTAAAATCAACGCCATCATCCTGACTGCCTATTGATACCAGGTGATTGGCAACAACGCTGCCCCCAAAAAACTCAAATCCATCGTCGTTGGCCAGGTAAGAAGATACATAATCTACCATGGTTCCCGCTCCGACACCAAAAAATGAAATGCCGTTAAACTGTTTTTCTGGGGTGTAATTATATCCCGAATACTCAACCCTCAGGTACTTGATGGAACCAGAAGAATCCTCTGTATCGTCGCCGCCATATTTTAAAGAACCCACTTCCGAAACCCTTAATTCATCAGTGTTAACAGGTGCATGACCACAAACAACCAACCCTCCCCATGCTCCGGGCACCTCAAGGTTGGAGGTCATTATCACAGGCTTTTCTTTGGTGCCGTTTACCATAATTTTTGATCCCCGGGCAATAGCTATGTAAGAAACCGTTCCGCCTTTAACCAATATTTTTGTACCCGGAAGAATGGTTAGTGTAGCTCCGTTTTTAATAAGCATTACGCCATCCAGGTTATTCACCACCGACGAATCCAAAACAACATCGCTACGGTACTCCCCGGCAATATTATAGGCGTCGGCTTTTAAAGGCCCCTGAACTTCATCTTTTTGGCAAGAGGAAGAAAGCACACAAAGACTTAATATAGCTGGCACGAAGTATATGAGTTTTAATCTTTTCATTTTATAATGCATTATATATGGGTAAAATACGCAAGTATGGCATATGAGTTACCAGAAAAGGTAAGGATTTTAATTCCCTGCACAAAATAGCAAAATTAAGAGATAACGCAATGTTAATATATCGTAGTTGTTTTTGTTGAATACTTATAATATGTGCCAGTAAAAAATACTAAAGCAATAAAAAAACCACGTCTGAAAAGACGTGGGTTCAAATATTTTAAAATTACTGCTGATGCGTTAAAAATTATCACTAAACAAATTTAATTGTTCTTTGACATCTTGATTGATTTGATATTCTGTAAGCAGTTCTTTTATT
>NZ_JAPDPI010000099.1 GCF_026013615.1 Plebeiibacterium marinum | reverse complement strand
AAAAACGTACATTGACATATTGGCAAAACAATCAAAATCATAGGTTAGCTTTAACGCGAGAGTGTTAAGCTTAACCAACAAGAAAGTAAGCAAGGGCGCACGGCGGATGCCTAGGCTTTCAGAGGCGAAGAAAGACGTGATAAGCTGCGATAAGCCATGGGGAGGAGCAAATATCTATTGATCCGTGGATTTCTGAATGGGGCAACCCAGTATATTGAAGATATACTATCCCTACGGGGAGGCAAACCCGGGGAACTGAAACATCTAAGTACCCGGAGGAGAAGAAAACAAAAGTGATTCCCAAAGTAGCGGCGAGCGAAATGGGACCAGCCCAAACCAATGTCGTTCAGGCGATATTGGGGTTGTAGGACTGAGACATGGGATTATTAATGAAGTGGAGCGTTTTGGAAAGAACGGCCAAAGAGTGTGACAGCCACGTACACGTAAGTTGATATGACCTATCAGTATCCTGAGTAGCGCGGGACACGAGAAATCCTGTGTGAAACTGCCAGGCCCATCTGGTAAGGCTAAATACTCCTGAAAGACCGATAGTGAACCAGTACCGTGAGGGAAAGGTGAAAAGTACCCCGAACAGGGGAGTGAAATAGTACCTGAAACCGTGCGCTTACAAGCGGTCGGAGCTGTGTATGCAGTGACGGCGTGCCTTTTGCATAATGAGCCTACGAGTTAGTCGTAGTTAGCGAGGTTAAGTTGTTCAGCAACGTAGCCGAAGCGAAAGCGAGTCTGAACAGGGCGTTCAGTTAGCTGCGCTAGACGCGAAACCAGGTGATCTACCCATGGTCAGGTTGAAGTTCCGGTAACACGGAATGGAGGACCGAACCAGTTCACGTTGAAAAGTGTTTGGATGAACTGTGGGTAGGGGTGAAAGGCCAATCAAACCTGGAAATAGCTCGTACTCCCCGAAATGCATTTAGGTGCAGCCTTTAATTAATCTTACAGAGGTAGAGCTACTGATTGGACGAGAGGGCTTCACCGCCTATCAACTCCTGATAAACTCCGAATGCTGTAAGATGATGTTAAGGAGTGAGGGCATGGGTGCTAAGGTCCATGTCCGAAAGGGAAAGAACCCGGACCATCAGCTAAGGTCCCCAAATGTATACTAAGTTGAACAAACGCGGTTTGATTGCATAGACAGCTAGGATGTTGGCTTGGAAGCAGCCATTCATTTAAAGAGTGCGTAACAGCTCACTAGTCGAGCGATCGAGCATGGATAATAATCGGGCATAAGTATACTACCGAAGCTATGGATTGTAATTTATTACAGTGGTAGGGGAGCATTCCAACCGCCTAGAAGCCAAATGGTGATGTTTGGTGGAGCAGTTGGAAAAGCAAATGTAGGCATAAGTAACGATAATGCGGGCGAGAAACCCGCACGCCGAAAGACTCAGGTTTCCTGATCAACGCTAATCGGATCAGGGTTAGTCGGGACCTAACGCGAACCCGAAAGGGGTAGTGGATGGCAAGCAGGTTAATATTCCTGCACCTGCTATACAATAAAAGTGACGTATTGGTGAGATTGCTACGTGCTGACGGAATAGCACGTTGAGCCTAGGCTTCGGCCGAAGCGAAGCAGAGCAGCCGGTACCGAGAAAAGCGAGTATAGCGGCCCGTACCGTAAACGGACACACGTAGTTGGGTTGAGTATACTAAGGCGCTCGAGTGATTCATGGTTAAGGAACTCGGCAAATTGGCCCCGTAACTTCGGGATAAGGGGCGCCCCGCTTAACGGCGGGGCCGCAGAGAAATGGTGCATGCGACTGTTTATCAAAAACACATGGCTTTGCAAATTCGAAAGAAGACGTATAAGGCCTGACACCTGCCCGGTGCCGGAAGGTTAAGAGGAGAGCTTAGCGTAAGCGAAGGTTTGAATTGAAGCCCCGGTAAACGGCGGCCGTAACTATAACGGTCCTAAGGTAGCGAAATTCCTTGTCGGGTAAGTTCCGACCTGCACGAATGGTGTAACGATGTGCACACTGTCTCGACCATGAGCTCGGTGAAATTGTAGTATCGGTGAAGATGCCGATTACCCGCAACGGGACGGAAAGACCCCGTGAACCTTTACTGCAACTTAACATTGGTTGTGGGTAAGTAATGTGTAGGATAGGTCGGAGACATTGATGCTGCGTCGCCAGGCGTAGTTTAGTCACCCTTGAAATACGACCCTTTGCTTATCTGTGGCCTAACGGTTTTTAACCGGACATTGTTTGGTGGGTAGTTTGACTGGGGTGGTCGCCTCCAAAAGAGTAACGGAGGCTTTCAAAGGTTTCCTCAGGACGATTGGTAACCGTCCGCAGAGTGTAATGGCACAAGGAAGCTTGACTGTGAGACCGACAAGTCGACCAGGTACGAAAGTAGGACATAGTGATCCGGTGGTTCCGCATGGAAGGGCCATCGCTCAAAGGATAAAAGGTACTCCGGGGATAACAGGCTGATCGCTCCCAAGAGCTCATATCGACGGAGCGGTTTGGCACCTCGATGTCGGCTCGTCACATCCTGGGGCTGGAGAAGGTCCCAAGGGTTGGGCTGTTCGCCCATTAAAGTGGCACGCGAGCTGGGTTCAGAACGTCGTGAGACAGTTCGGTCCCTATCTGTTGTGGGCGTAGGATATTTGAGAAGGCCTGACGTTAGTACGAGAGGACCGCGTTGGACATACCTCTGGTGTACCAGTTGTTCCGCCAGGAGCACCGCTGGGTAGCTAAGTGTGGAAGGGATAAGTGCTGAAAGCATCTAAGCACGAAGCCTGCTTCAAGATGAGATATCCTTACAGGGACGTTAGAGACGATGACGTTGATAGGCTGCAGGTGTAAAGGTGGTAACACCAAAGCCGAGCAGTACTAATTACCCGAAACTTTTAGTTGGGCGTTTAAGCATAGACTGTGATTTTGATTGAGCT
>NZ_JAPDPI010000098.1 GCF_026013615.1 Plebeiibacterium marinum | reverse complement strand
ATCCTAAAATCAAGACCATACTATGACGGAAAAGGAGTTTTATAAAAAGTACAAAGCCATCCACAAGGATATTCGCACCAAAGGAAAATCAAAGGCTGCCATATTAGCCAATGGTTTTAAAGAGGGCGTTAATGTCAATGCTTTGCCTATCTATAAGGGTTTTGAGAAGGAAACGAACATTGTCCGCAAACGCTATAACCCTAAGAGCGGTGACTTCGTTTGGATTCTTCCCAAACAAGGGTTCATTGAAGGGAGAAATGGCTACAAAACAAAGAAAGGATACAAGCCTGGTCCTGATGATGGATTCTATATTATCAGCGATGAATGGTCTTTATACGAAAACTATTGCGCCAACTTAGCAACACCCAACGATGAGCTTGGGGATATTGACACAGAAGTCGAGAAAGCTTTACAGGAGAAGCAAAAGAACCGAGAATTTAAAGATGCCGGGAAGCGTGTTCATGGTTCCAGAAAAGAACAAGCCATGTACAACAAGCTTATTAGCAGTAGCGATTTAAACAGTATCGAACAGGATGAAGCTACCGCCATCGAGCTGGTTAAAAAGGATAAGGTATTTCCGAAAATTGACCCACAGGCAGAAAAAGAAAATGGTACAGATGCAGGATGTGCCTTCCTGAAAGTAAAGATTCGTCAGGCTTTTCCACCTAAACCACATAAATCTACCAAAGAAGCCAGAGAGCAATATGTGAAAATGGCAGAAGCTTTTGTAAAAGTTTTGAATGATGCCATTACAATTACAGATTTACAGCAGCTCGAAACCATTGCCAATAATGGTGAAATTGTTGGCAAGTATGATTTTGGATTAATATTCGGTAAGGCTCTGCGCAATATTGTCTTTACCATTAAGGGCTACCGCACAACCAATGCGGTTAAGGAAACTTACATGAAAGCCCATCAATATTCAGGAGTAACAAAGGAGCAGGCAGAGCCTCATGCTGCAAAGTTGAAACACTTGATGGAAATGAAAATCAAACGTCAGAACGATTGTATTGATTCGGCACACCAAATCACTTCAACAGCAGATATGAAACGTCACAAGCAAACCGACCTTACGTTTAGGGGGGGAATGTTGAGCAGCGTTAGAACTGTAGAAGACTACGTTAAGTATGTAGTTCAGGTGTGTACTCGATTTATAAATGATGCCAAACGTGAATATGAGCAAATAAAAGAGCAATTCCCTTATAAAGAATTTAAACCGGATTGGAGCTGGGCAGAAACAAAGAAAACAAGCAAATCAAAAAGCAGTAGCAAGCCTAAAATAGAAGCAGTACCGCTATCATATATCAAACGCACAGGCGGTTTATTAATTGAAGAAGCGGATGAAAACACGGTTATCAAGAAGCTTCATTTTAAATCGCTCACATTAGGAAACTATGTAAAGGATGATGAAGCCAGGGAACATATTCGCCACTTTGTTGCAGCCATCGTTGACTTATGCGAGGTGCTTGACATCAACCTATCCATAAACGAAGCCCTGGCTATTGCTTTTGGCGCATTCGGTCGTGGTGGTAAAGCAA
The DNA here is from genome assembly GCF_026013615.1 of Plebeiibacterium marinum. Taxonomy (GTDB): domain Bacteria; phylum Bacteroidota; class Bacteroidia; order Bacteroidales; family Marinilabiliaceae; genus Saccharicrinis; species Saccharicrinis marinus_A. The sequence continues at coordinate 1,475 of NZ_JAPDPI010000098.1, read as the reverse complement.
TGGCTACCTACTACCCAACACGACAGCTAATCAACCTGACCAAACGAAATGGTGACGGCTCGGTAGCCCATGAGTGGGGACACTTCTTTGACCACTTTTTAAATGGTTTAGAATTATCAACCAAACCATTGCGTTCAGAAAGCTATTTGAATACCATCATTGAAAATTTAGGGTATCGAAAGAAGTATTTCATTGGCGGTAAATCCTCCCCAACAAAAGATTGGTTCAAAGATATTTTGAAAACAGCCATTAAAAAGGCTGTTCCTGATGCAATTATGCACCAGAGTATTGCTCAGTTGATTGTTATGCTTCGCTTTGGGTATTATGCTTTGGAAGGTAAAGCGGTTAGCTACAATGATTTTGACGAGACAAAGAAACGTAGAACCGACAGCTACCTCTATCATTACTCCAAACTTCAAGGTGCTTATTGGAAAGATATTGCAGAGATGTTTGCACGAAGCTTCGAGTGCTATGTGTACGACAAGCTAAAGGAAAATAATCGGGTAAATAACTACCTGGTATCAGGAGGTATGTTTTCTCATCCTGTTTATCCGCAAGGTCAGGAACGCATTTACATCAACAAGTGCTTTGATAACCTGATTTATGCAATCAAGGAGCATTTATCCATTAAATCGTTTGAGCCATTTACCGATAAACGAGCCGATGAATACATCGACCTGACCGAAAAAGGCAGCGTGAACAAAGGTGTGATAGTGGGCAAAGAGCACAAACTGAAACTTGCTAAAATCAGGGCTAAAGCAATTCGCATTAAACAGAAACAAGCCCTTGCGAAGGGCAGCGAATAATAAATAGTGTACTAAAAACTTAATATCAAATAGTATGAAATTAACAATCAAAAACTACAAGAAAGCCACCAAAAATATTGACTTCAAAAAGTTGCCGGAAGCAGCACAGGAAGCACATAAAGAGTTCGATTCATTTGCCGATTTCTACAATGAGGATAAGGACATTAAAGAGATGTTGGATAATCATTTCAAAATCGTTGAACCTTACCTAAAGGATTCAGAAAAGAAAAGCCATGCACCTAAGAAAACACCAGTGAAGAAGAAGACTACCTCGTCACAAAAATCGACAAAAAATGTGACCAAGAAACCTGCTCCAAAACGGACAGGCACAAAGAAAACAGCAGCACCCAAAAAAGCACAACGAAAACCCATCGAGGTTGATTTGATGCCATTGGAGATAAAGATTATCAGGCGTTATCTGAACTTCCACAATAAGAAGGTAACTGAACGTCAGGTATCGCTTTTGTACAAGGTGATTCAAAAGGCTGCTACCGAAAAGACTATCCGAAAGACAAGCAAGTACGCCTCTGAAATTAAAAGCATAAGCAATGACCTGATTAAGACTTACAAAGAAATGAATGGTACTTGCAAGTTTGAAGTTCCGGATTCATTGTACACGAAGCTGAAAAAGATAGTGGATGACTATGGTGTTACTCCGGCAGTTGCATT
>NZ_JAPDPI010000097.1 GCF_026013615.1 Plebeiibacterium marinum | reverse complement strand
ATCCTAAAATCAAGACCATACTATGACGGAAAAGGAGTTTTATAAAAAGTACAAAGCCATCCACAAGGATATTCGCACCAAAGGAAAATCAAAGGATTCCATATTAGCCAATGGTTTTAAAGAGGGCGTTAATGTCAATGCTTTGCCTATCTATAAAGGTTTTGAAAAAGCAACCGATATTATTGCCACTCGCTACAAACCTAGAAAGGGTGACTTCGTTTGGATATTGCCCAAACAAGGGTTCATTGAAGGTCGGAATGGCTACAAAACAAAGCAAGGTTATAAGCCAGATTCTAATGATGGTTTCTTCATTATCAGCGATAATTGGTCTTTATACGAAAACTATTGCGCCAACTTAGCAACCCTGAAAGATGACCTTGGGGATATTGATACAGAAGTAGAAAAGGCTTTACAGGAGAAGCAAAAGAACCGGGAATTTAAAGATGCCGGGAAGCGTGTTCATGGTTCCAGGAAAGAACAAGCCATGTACAATAAGCTTATCAGAAGTAGCGATTTAAACAGCATCGAACAGGATGAAGCTACCGCCATCGAGCTGGTTAAAAAGGATAAGGTTTTCCCAAAGGTTGACGCACAGGCAGAAAAAGAAAATGGAACGGATTCAGGTTGTGCATTTTTGAAAGTAAAGGTTCGTCAGGCTTTCCCGGCAAAGCCACATGCCAACACCAAAGAAGCCAGGGAGCAATATGTGAAAATGGCGGAGGCTTTTACAAGTGTTCTCAATGATGCTATTTCAATTACGGATTTACAACAACTCGATACCATTGCTAATAATGGTGAGATTGTGGGTAAGCATGATTTTGGGATGATATTCGGTAAGGCACTTCGCAATATTGTCTTTACCATTAAGGGCTATCGGACTACATCTGCGGTTAAAGAAACCTACATGAAAGCCCACCAGTATTCAGGTATCACAAAAGAACAGGCAGCTCCACATGCTAAGAGGCTGAAAGAATACACTGATAAGCGAATAAAACGCCAACAGGATTGCATTGATTCGGCAAAGCAAATTCTTTCTCCTGCCGATATGAAACGCCACAAGCAAAACAACCTGACTTTTCAGGGAGGTATGTTGAGCAGCGTTCGGACTGTGGAGGACTATGTAAGGTATGTTACTCAGGTTTGCACACGGTTTATTAATGATGCAAAAAGAGAATACGATGAGCAAAAAGAACGATTCCCATACAAGGAATTTAAACCGGATTGGAGCTGGGCAGAAACAAAGAAAACAAGCAAATCAAAAAGCAGCAGCAAGCCTAAAATAGAAGCTGTACCGCTATCATATATCAAACGCACAGGCGGTTTATTAATTGAAGAAGCGGATGAAAACACGGTTATCAAAAAGCTTCATTTTAAATCGCTCACATTAGGAAACTATGTAAAGGATGATGAAGCCAGAGAACACATTCGCCACTTTGTTGCAGCCATCGTTGATTTATGCGAGGTGCTAGACATCAACCTATCCATAAACGAAGCCCTGGCTATTGCTTTTGGTGCTTTTGGTCGTGGTGGTAAAGCAATGGCAACTTATTACCCAACACGCCAACTTATCAACCTGACCAAACGAAACGGTGACGGTTCGGTAGCCCATGAGTGGGGACATTTCTTTGACCACTATCTGAATGGCTTGGAATTATCAACCAAACCGCTACGCACAGAAAGCTATCTGAATACCATCATTGAAAGTTTAGGGTACAAAAAGAAGTATTTCATAGGTGGTAATTCATCGCCAACAAAAGATTGGTTCAAGGATATTTTAAAGACTTCAATTAAGAAGGTTGTGCCGACATTTCAGGAAAGGCAATCTGTGGTGCATACAAGTATTGTTTCGCTTATCCTAATGCTCCGCTTTGGGTATTATGCTTTGGAAGATAAAGCGGTTAGCTACAATGATTTTGACGAGACTAAGAAGCGTAGAACTGACAGCTACCTGTATCACTATTCCAAACTTCAAGGTGCTTATTGGAAAGATATTGCAGAGATGTTTGCCCGAAGCTTTGAATGCTATGTTTACGACAAGCTAAAAGAAAAGGACCGGGTAAATAACTACTTGGTATCAGGAGGCATGTTTTCTCATCCCGTTTATCCGCAAGGTCAGGAACGCATTTACATCAACAAATGCTTTGATAACCTGATTTATGCCATCAAGGAGCATTTATCCATAAAATCATTTGAGCCATTTACCGATAAACGAGCCGATGAATACATCGACCTCACCGAAAAAGGCAGCGTGAACAAAGGTGTGATAGTGGGCAAAGAGCGCAAACTCAAACTTGCCAAAATCAGGGCTAAAGCAATTCGCATTAAACAGAAACAAGCCCTTGCGAAGGGCAGCGAATAATAAATAGTGTACTAAAAACTTAATATCAGATAGTATGAAATTAACAATCAAAAACTACAAGGAAGCTACCAAAAATATTGACTTCAAAAAGTTGCCTGAAGCAGCACAGGAAGCACATAAAGAGTTCAATTCATTTGCCGATTTCTACAATGAGGATAAGGACATAAAAGAGATGTTGGATAATCATTTCAAAATCGTTGAACCTTACCTAAAGGATTCAGAAAAGAAAAGCCCTGCACCTAAGAAAGCACCAGCGAAGAAGAAGACTACCTCGTCACAAAAATCGACAAAAAATGTGACCAAGAAAGCAGCACCAAAACGGACTGCCACAAAGAAAACGGCAGCACCCAAAAAAGCACAACGAAAACCCATCGAGGTTGATTTGATGCCTTTGGAGATTAAAGTAATCAGGCGTTATCTGAACTTCCACAATAAGAAGGTTACAGAACGTCAGGTATCGCTTTTGTATAAGGTAATTCAAAAGGCAGCTACCGAAAAGACTATCCGCAAAACAAGCAAGTACGCCTCTGAAATTAAAAGTATCAGCAATGACCTTATCAAGACTTACAAGGATATGAATGGTACTTGCAAGTTTGAAGTTCCGGATTCATTGTACACGAAGCTGAAAAAGATAGTGGATGACTATGGTGTTACTCCGGCAGTTGCATT
>NZ_JAPDPI010000096.1 GCF_026013615.1 Plebeiibacterium marinum | reverse complement strand
AACCAAAAAAGGAGCAGAAGAGTATATTACTTCCTTATTGCGGGGGTTAAATATTGAACATGTTGAATTGGTATTTGAAACTGAAGCTCCTATAGAAGATCAAGTGAAAATGGCTGTGATGGAAGGTGTTGAAACGTATCCTGTTTGTCCGCAAGATATGGGCTTGGCATATTTACCTGAGTTTATAGGCGTTGTTAATTTGAAGGAGTAATAGGGGTAAGTCTTTTCTTGCAATATATGTTGAATGACAGTATTCATTTATTTTTTTACAATAAATAAGAGCTGCAAAAAATGGTAGCAGCTTTTTTACGTTACCATCTGTTTTTAAATTATGACAGTAGAATTTCTACTGAAGTTACCATTGAGGGCAAAACAGCCGTTGAGCAGATGTGACTGATACAACAGCTTGACGATGACAAAAAGCAAACCATTTTTAAACTGATTGATAAAATGCTTACCAATAAAAAAATTTAAAGACTTCTTTTATAAAAATATTGCTGCGTTATAAAAAAATCCCGACATCACTGCCAGGATTTAATATTTAGTTCTAACAACTTTTTAATTATCGAACGCGATACATCGCGCACTAGCGGGGGGAGTCTTTAGTGTTTTACATATCCGAGCGAGTGGGAGTTAAAAACAAATATTGATTATAAAAACAAAAGCCGCACTTTAAAATGCGGCTTTGTTGTTTTATATACAGGCCAGAGGCCTTATGTGTAGCGACGTAGCCAGAGGCATACGCCGAGCTTTCCATTATTTACTCGCTACGCTCAGTGAGGAGATTACAGACTGGTACAACGAACAACAGGCCGGACTTGGCAAAAGGTTTCAAAGAACAGCGGTTAAGCACATTAATTCACTTAATAAAGACCCGCAGATTTACGCCATACGATATAAAGAAATTCGTTGTGTGCTGATTAAGAAATTTCCTTACATGGTTCATTTTTATATCAATGACCAAAACATTACTGTTGAAGTCCTTGCCGTAATAAGTACTGATAGAAATCCCCGGATTTGGGCAGAGAAAACGAGTAATCCTTTATAACATTAGTACATTAAAAACTAATATATAAAACAAAACCTGGCAAAGACCAGGTTTTGTTGTTTTATCTCTTAATCACACGAAAAATCCGTGCGATTAAGAGGGTAATTAATACCTTTCATACTGTATAAATAATGGGCAATTTGATCTTTCCATAAATAAGCCTAATGATATTTTATCATTCCCATCTTCTAAAATTTGAATAAAATCACCATAATCATCATTTATTAAATAATCAAGAATAACTAATCTTCCAGAAAATACTCTTACATAATTTCCAAAACGAAAATTATCTCCTTGTCTAGGTAGATCTTCATATTCAAACTTATACACATCTTCTTCCATATTTAGAGTTGAGAAACTTGAAAAGTAAATAACATCAGGTATTTTGTAAAAATATTTTTCCCTCTCTAAACTTTTTTTATTGATTATACTCCATTTACCTGATAAATCCTCATGATTTTCATTTTCCTCTTTTAATAGACATACTTCATCATTGAACTGGCTTCCAGACAAATAAACACCTGTGATTTTATCATTTAAAACATCTGTTAAAAGAAACGAAATACTTTCATGTGATTGAATGTTTAAAAAACAATATGTACTCCCATTTAAATCTTTAGATATAATACTCCACTTCTTTAATTCATAAATAGAAGTATCTAAATTATCACTATCATATTCTACGATACACTTTCCTGTTTCCATAAATTGGATATGAATACTCATATCTTTCTTTGATAAGCCAGTACAATTCCAATGATAATTAGTACTTCCTAATATATTATCTAATTTTATTTTGGCAGTATAATTTGTTGGTTTTAATACTTTAAGTCTCAAAGTATCTTGTTCTGATGCAAGAACTAAATCTTGAAAACTCCTTGATATCTTATACTTATTCTCAATTATGCCTTTTTTATCTAAGTATAAAATATTATCATTTATTTTATAATTATACTTCACAGTTGAATCTGTCAAATAACTAAACTCCAAGGCTTTATCATTAATAAAATTTAATACAATGGGACACTCATTATCTAGGCAATGAGTATTAACCCATATGCTATTTTCTAACACTTCTTCATTGCTACAAGAAGTTAGAATAATAAATAGAAGTAAAATGCTTATTAGAAACTTCATTTTTTACGGAATTGGCGCATATAACTATTATAGTAAAATGTAAATAATTTTGAAGATAAAGCATAATAATACTTGTCTCTAGATTTTGCATCTGGAAATACCATCCCTGCAATAGCATACTTACCATTATGTGTAAATCCTATCTGAGGACCAGACGTAGGATCTCCTCCGATAAAGTTTACTGCATTTAATCTATTAACAGATTTAAATCTTAGATTTTTATTTCCATGAGAGTAAAAAACAAATCCATTTTGTCGCTCCACAAACTTACTTTTTATTCCGAAATCAGCCAGATCTACGCAGTATTCAGCTTGATTATAATCATAGGTACCTGTTGCTTTATTCCACTCAAAACCAAATTTTCGCATATCAATCCCCTCTGCAACGGCATCATTAATAGCCTTTCCTTTTGCTGCATCTCTATTCTCTGTTTTCATTCCACTCGATATAGCCATTAGCATCTTTTTTGAGTTTCCTGTAAAATCGTTGATTGTAACCTTTATATTATTTTCGTGATCTTCATAAGTTAAATCATTATCATCAAAAGTTAGACTCTCTGAATAACTGTCATTTTCATCCAAATAATCTTTAACTTCCTCCCACGTATATTCCTTTTCTTCATCTTCATCATCAGAATAGCCACTACCATTCCAAACAGGTTTCAATCCCATCCAATCAATAAAACAAACTGGGTTATTGGCGGCATAAACATGTGGTGATTGATATTGATACTTTTCGGCAAGAGGATCTTGTGTCGTAAATCTCCCCAAACTAGGGTCATAGAAACGTGCCCCGTAATCGTACCAATCCAAGCTTACCCCACCAAGATTGTCATCCTGGATTTCTTTTCCGTTGTAAAGATACTTGTTTTGTTGGTAATTGGTTGTAGCGGAGTTGTAGTTTTTTTGTTCCATAACCAAACCAA
>NZ_JAPDPI010000095.1 GCF_026013615.1 Plebeiibacterium marinum | reverse complement strand
TTTGACTTATTTAGAATTTTATATCTAGAAAAATACTATTCTCTGAAAACAATTAATTCTCAAAGAATAGTACTTTTTCAGGTCTGACTATTTATGAGAAACTTAAGTATGAAGAGAAATTAATTACCACAACTGTTCTGAAAAATGGTTATTTAGGAAATGTGGCAGAACGAAAGAGTTTAAAGTATTTAATTGATTACCACAAAAAAACACAATCTAATATTTTAAGCAACGGAACGTTGGCACATTATAAAACAACTGAAAAATATTTAATGGATTTTTTATCATCTGTTAAAAAAGCTGATGATGTTTATATTGAGGAAATAGATTATCAGTTTATTACAGAATTTGAGCATTATTTGAGATCCTTTGAACCTAAAGACCACCAAAGGCCTATGTCACATAATGTTGTAATGAAGCATATGACAAGGCTTAGAAAGATGCTTAATATGGCTACAAAGTTAGAATGGATACCTGGTAATGCCTTTAATAGATATGCAATAAGTTATACTAAAGTAGATAGGGGGCACTTGACGGAGCTTGAATTGCAAACTATTATATCAAAGAAATAGAGATTAAACGTCTTGGTTATGTAAGAGATTTGTTCATATTTTCATGTTATACAGGTCTGGCTTATATAGATGTTTGTCAATTGACACCTGAAAATGTAATATTAAATATTGATGGGGAGTTTTGGATTCATACCAAAAGACAAAAAACAGGTGTTACAGTTCAGGTTCCCTTATTGCCAGTTGCACAAAGCATTGTTTATAAATATAAAGATGATCCTAAATGTTTAAATAAGAATAGATTGTTTCCAGTCATATCAAACCAGAAATTAAACAGTTACCTAAAGGAAATTGCAGATATCTGCGGAATAAATAAAAATCTGACATTCCACTTGGCAAGGCATACTTTTGCCACAACGGTTACTTTGGCTAACGGCGTGCCAATTGAAACAGTTAGTAAATTGCTTGGACATACTAAATTGTCAACAACCCAAATATATGCCAAGGTTCTACAGAATAAAATAAGTAAGGACATGATGGAGTTAAGGATTAAATTAGACCTTTCGGTCGGTTTAGGTAAAAAAGCTAAATAGGGTATTGCATAAATTTTGGTATATAAAGGTTAGAATTACTTGTGCATGTAAATAATTTACATTTAATTTATGATTAATTAACTATATTTTAACTTAGTACAAGAATTACAAATCTTTAAAATGTCTTACCTCCTTGAAGAATTTGAGAGGGTTGTTTTTAATATAAACAACCCTGCGGACTGCAAATACGTTGAAGCTTTTAAAAACAATTCAGAAACAAAACCAGACCCAATATTCAAATCGAACCATCGATTGATTTTGGATATGTTAAATTTGGGAATATCAAATATTCCCCCAGAAACGATAAAACATCAGATTGGCTTATATCAACAAAGCGCCATACGTATTTTAGATAAAATAGACTACTCAAACTGCCATTGTCCTTATGATAATCTATGTTTCTCGAAGATCAAAAAGCCTTCGGTCGATTGCCTTGTCGAATTCCTTAAGTTCCTGGAATCTCAATTCCCGGATTGTTTCAATTCCAGATCAAAGATACCTAAACAGATCTTCAATAAATACAAGCAGTATCATTGTGAAATAGTCAATCGAATCAGCAACATGCTGAATGATGAGGAAATCGACTGCCTACATTTACCTTCAACAGAGCTGGTTATATATAAGAAAGACAATTGTACGTTTAAAGAGATTAGGTATTTCAATACGTTAATAACGGAAACATCGATACGCTTAAAGAAAACCCAAAAATCAGATGAGGTTCATCTTAAACTTATAGAGTTGTATATTGAATATAACTTTAATGCCAAATCAATATATGATTATATTATAAACCTAATCATAAATAAAATCAAGCCATTAACGAATTCGTCCTGCCAGATTAGTAAACTCAAATATTATAGAAAGTCAATATCGCAGATTGTCCCAGCCCCCGAATATTTTTACATCGAGAAAAAGGCGAGTTTAAAAGATTCGTTGATAACCTGGATTAACAAAGAAATTGCACAATTTAACTATGGTTACTTCATAAAAGAAAATAATGGATCATTTCAAAATGAATTTTTTAAGGAAAACCATTTGTCGATAATCAAATGTAATTTATCTGTCAAACAAATTGCGTGCATGCTCAGGATATTGATTGAGCATGATGTTTTCCCTTGTTATGGAGATAAGAAAATCAAGAATAATATTATCCGGCAGTTTTCAGAAATACTTGCTTCAAAATATACCGATTCTATTTCCTACAATAGTTTATATAACAGTTATCATGAACTTGAAGATTCATCATTAAATGCTGTTAAACAATTGTTTCTTGAACTGTATAAGTCGATAAAGGTATAAGTAAATTCAAGTGCGTTAAATTAGGATATTTTAAATACTGAAACACTGCTTAAAATATTTTTTAGTGTCTTAATGTGTTGATAATCTATGGGGTTGTAAGGGGTTGTGCAACCCCTTACAACTGTTTTTGTATTGTTTTTCTACTTTCCTTTGTGCCATATCAATATCAATCAAAAATTATGGCAACAGAAATTATCACACAAGACGATTTAAGAGAATTCAAAATTGAATTATTAGCAGATATTAAAAAGCTGCTAAAACAGAATTTAGGAACTAATCAAAAGAAATGGTTGAAATCTTATGAAGTCCGAGAGCTTTTGAATATTTCACCTGGAACACTCCAGCATTTGCGCGTAAGTGGAACCTTGCCTTTTACTAAAGTAGGGGGTACGATCTATTATGATTTCAATGACATTCATAACATGATTTCGGAGAATAAGATGCAATGATGACTGTATAAAAAGATATGAATTACATCAAGCATCAACAGCATGTTTTTGCAATGATGGATGATAATGAAAAAATTAAACCGAATCATATCAGTTTATACATCTCGTTGTTCCGAATATGGAATTACAACAGGTTTAAAAATCCAATTACAGTATTCAGAGCTGAAGTTATGAAAATGTCTAAGATTAATTCCCATACTACCTATTCTAAAGTTCTTAAGGAATTGGAATTATATGGATTTATTAGATATCATCCATCATATGATCCGAACTTGGGTAGTAAGATCTACCTATCCATTTTTTGGACAGGTACCCGTCCACGACCCGTCCAAAATTTGGTACCTATATATAAACATATAAACAATATATATAATAATAGTAAGAGTAATGATTTAAGCCAAAATGAATTAAAAGAAGATAATATGAAGGAAAAACAGAAAAAAGCGTTTCAAGTGCCACCAATCGAGCACATTCAAATCTATTTTGAACAAAA
>NZ_JAPDPI010000094.1 GCF_026013615.1 Plebeiibacterium marinum | reverse complement strand
TTATAGTGCTACAACTTCTGGAGATTACTCTGTTATTGTTTCTGCTAATGGATGTGTTAGTCCGGAATCTGATGCAACAACGGTAACGGTTAATGGGCTTCCTTCAACCTCTGAAATCACTGGAGATGCAACTCCTTCATGTAGCGAATCTGATGTAACCTATAGTGTTACTTTAACTGCCGGTTCATCTTATTCATGGAGTGTGCCATCTGGAGCAACAATAACATCAGGAGCAGCAGGTCCTGAAAACAATCAGATTACAGTTGATTTCGGAGAAACAAATGGAAATATATCTGTAACAGAGACTAATGCCACTGGCTGCATTGGAGAAGCTAAGACATTAGGAATAAGCCTTCAAGGATGTAGCTTAGCAGCAGATTTTGAGGCGGATCAGGTTTCAGCATGTACTGGAGAGACTGTTGTTTTCAGTGATCTTTCTACAGGTGCATCGGGATCAACGAATTATAGTTGGGATTTTGGTGCAAACGCAAGTCCTGCAACTGCAACGGGAGCTGGGCCACATAATGTAGTATATTCAGTTGGAGGTCAGAAGACCGTTTCTCTATCGATTACTGATGGAGCAACTGTTTCAGAAACAAAAACAAACTATATAACAGTTAATGAGTTACCAACTCCTGTATTTACTGCTGAAGTAACCTCGGTTATAGCAGGAACTGAAGGTCATGTTTATACGACAACCTCAGGAAAGTCGAATTATGACTGGACAATTCCAGCGGAAGCAACAGTAACTGCTGGTGGAACAGTGACAGATAATTCAGTTACTTTAACATGGAATAAAGGAGGTAGTTATTCAGTTAGCGTTAACTATGACGAAAACGGATGTAGTGGTGCTTTGGCTGCAACATCAAATGTTACAGTTACGCCAACAATTAGTATTGGAAATGCAAGTGCAACTGAAGGCAGTGGAAACTTAAACTTTGAGGTTACGCTAAATGCAGCATCCACTGAGACAGTAACAGTGGAGTATGCAACTGCAAATAATACGGCAACGCTTGCAGATAACGATTACAATAAAATAAATACAACAACACTTACTTTTAATCCGGGTGAAACGACAAAAACGGTTGTTGTAACAGTTAACAACGATGATATTGTTGAAGGTTCAGAATCACTTTACGTAAATCTTTCTTCTGCATCAAATGCAACCATTGCAGATGACCAGGGAGAAGGAGTAATTACAGATAATGATGTTGCTTTAGTAAGCATATCTGCTAACGATGCTTCAGGTAACGAAACAGGTCCTGATAATGGCGAGTTTACGGTGAGCATTACTAAGGTAAGTCAAACAACTACTGAGGTAAGTTATTCCGTGTCCGGTTCTGCAGATGGAGATTCTGATTATACAACTCTTTCCGGAACGGTAATTATACCGGCCAATACTGCTTCTGTAACCATCCCGGTATCTGTATTGGGAGATGATATTGTTGAAGGAGATGAAACTGTAGTGGTAACTTTAACTTCTATTTCTTCAGGAGATAGTGATATCTCAATTGATACAGACAATGATGACGCAACAGTTACTATTGGTGACGATGATGTTGCTTTAGTAAGCATATCTGCTAATGATGCTTCAGGTAACGAAACAGGTCCTGATAATGGCGAGTTTACAGTAAGCATTACTAAGGTAAGTCAAACAACTACTGAGGTAAGTTATTCCGTGTCCGGTTCTGCAGATGAAGATTCTGATTATACGGCTCTTTCCGGAACGGTAACTATACCGGCCAATACTGCTTCTGTAACCATCCCGGTATCTGTATTGGGAGATGATGTAGTTGAAGGAGATGAAACTGTAGTGGTAACTTTAACTTCTATTTCTTCAGGAGATAGTGATATCTCAATTGATACAGACAATGATGATGCAACAGTTACTATTGGTGACGACGATGGAGTTACTACAATTACTGTTGAGGATATTACACTTAATGAGAATGGTTCTAACTCATTTATCCTGACATCCGATAAAGCTGTTCAAGGTGGTTTTACGGTAACCTATAGTTTTATTAATGTTACTGCCACGGCAGGTGATGACTTTAATGACACAACAGTTCCAGTTGTGTTTACCGGAACTGCAGGAGAAACTCAAATCATTACTATTAATGGTACAGATGATGATCAGGTTGAAGGAAGTGAAAGCTTTACTTTAAAATTAAGTTCTGCTAGCGCATTGGTTAACACAGAAGATACTGCAACAGGAACTATTATTGATGATGATGCTACCAATGTTACCATTGAAGATGTAACGGTAACAGAGGGAGGAACAGCCACCTTTACGGTTACTTTAAATAAGGCAATTGTAGGTGGAACAACTATAACATATAGCTTTACAGATATTACTGCTACAGGTAGTTCGGATTACAATAATACGTCAAACACAATTGTTTTTGCAGGTACTGCTAACGAGTCTCATACTTTTGAAGTAAGCATCCCTGATGATGATATTGTTGAGAATCCAGAGACTTTTACAGTTAATCTTTCCAGCAGCAATACAGATGTTAATTCAGATGATACTGCAACTGGAACAATTACGGATAATGATGGTCCTGCTTTAGTAACCATAGAAAATATAACAGTAACTGAAGGAGAGACTGCAACTTATACTATTACATTAGATAAAGCTGTTGAAGGAGGAGTAACGGTTAATTATAGTATTAGCGATGATTCTGCCATTATTCCTGATGACTTATCCAATCTTTCTGGCTCTGTTGAATTTACCGGTACTGCAGGAGAAACAAAAACATTTGAAGTACCAACTACTGAAGATCAGATTGATGAAGATAATGAAACCTATGGGGTAGCTTTAAGCACATCAAATTCTCTTGTTGATGCATCTGATATTGCAACAGGAACAATTACTGATAATGATGATGCAGGAATTACTATTTCTGCTATTTCAAATAATACAACAGAAGGTGGACAAACTGCCACATTCACTGTTGTACTGACTTCTAAACCTACGGATAATGTAACAATATCATTAGTACCTGATGATTTAACAGAAGGATCTCTTGCTGTTACAGAAATAGTGTTTACGCCATCTGATTGGGATCACCCACAAACAATAATTGTGACGGGAGTTGACGATGCTGATATAGATGGAAATATTCAGTTTAATATTGTTACTGGTGATGCATCAAGTTTGGATGCTAAGTATAGCAATAAGGTTGTTGATGATGTTGTTGTACTCAATGAGGATAACGATTCTTTATCAAACAACTTACCCGTAGCAACTGACGATTCTGGTGATACCGATGAAGATGTTCCTGTAACTATCAATGTTCTTACAAATGATTCTGGTCTTGAAGACGGAGGACTTGTAGTCACTATTGTTGCACAACCAGAAAATGGTTCAGTTGTAGTTAATGAAGATAATACCTTAACTATAACTCCAGATTCTGATGTTTCCGGATCTATTACATTTGATTATCAGGTTTGTGATGTAGACAACGATTGTTCTACAGCTACTGTAGTTATTACAGTAAATCCGATCAATGATGCACCGGTTGCCACTGATGATGTTGCAAGTGTAGACGAGGATGGCGTGTTAAATGGAACAACACTATTGTCTAATGATAGCGATCCTGATGGGGATGAATTAACCATTAATACAACTCCGGTAACAGGGCCAACCAATGGTAGTTTAGTTATCAATGCTGATGGAACATACACTTATACACCAGATGCCGACTTTAATGGAGAAGATTCTTTTGTATATGAAGTATGTGATTCAAATGGTGCTTGCGATCA
>NZ_JAPDPI010000093.1 GCF_026013615.1 Plebeiibacterium marinum | reverse complement strand
CTACTTAAAAAACTAAATAAGTTAAAAGCCTGTAAAATGTATGTTTTACAGGCTTTTTTATTTTTTGTTATTTCAATATAATCTAATATAATTCAGATTTCTGGTGAGCTATTAGTGAGTAAAGATTAAATTCTATATTTGTTCACCAGAAAATTCAGAATAAGCTTATGCAATTTTGAAATGAAAGTGATTTAGAAATTTCTTTAATGCAAAATTGCTGGTGAACAGCTGGTGAACAGACTGGTTTTTGAAAAAAGTGTTCACTGGGAAATTTGTAAATTGCAGGCTTGTTGGGGATTATAAAGGTTTTGATTTCTGTGGTGAACAATTTTGTTGATTGATATTGATTGGTTTTACTCAAAGTTCTTTGATGCCAAACAAAGGTTTGGGTTTAGTATTAACCATCAAAAATTAATTGTCATGACTACAAATCAAACATTTGCAATTACTTTTATTGCAAGGGTAGATCGAAAAGAAAAAGCAAATTGTAGCATTTATGCACGAATAAATGTAAATGGAAAGAGAGCGGAGTTTTCAGTAGTTAAATCCGTTCCTATTGAAGCTTGGAATCCAACAAAAGAAAGGATTGATAATAAGTATAGAGATTTTCGTAAATCAAATACTTATATTGAACAAGTAAGAGCCAAAATTGTAAATATATACAGGGATTTGATTTTAAAAGAAGAATTTATATCACCTGTAATTATTAAAAATTATTATTTTGGTAATATTGCCGAAGGGAAAACACTTATTGAGTTGTTTGAATACCATAATACTTCTCAAGTAAAAATTTTAAGTCCCGGAACTCTTAAAAATTACTATACTACTCATAAATATATTATTAAGTATTTGAGAGAGGAAAAGATGATAGATGATATACCTTTAGTAAAGGTGAATTATCAGTTTATTACTGGATTTGATGCGTATTTGAGAAATTATACACCAACAGACCATCATAAGCCTTTGTCAAATAATGGTGTGATGAAACACCTGGAACGTTTTAGAAAGGTAACGACCATGGCTATTAAACTAGAATGGCTAGAAAAGGATCCCTTTGAAAAATTTAAATTCTCATTTAATAAGGTGGATAGAGGTTATCTTACTGATAATGAACTGGAGGTTATTAAAAATAAGAGTTTTAAAATACCGAGGTTGCAGTTTGTAAAGGATTTATTTGTTTTTTCGTGTTATACTGGTTTATCATATATCGACGTTAGAAATTTGACAAGTGAAAATGTGCTGCTGGGAATTGATGGAGAATATTGGATTCAAACAGTACGGCAAAAAACAGAAATGGTAGTTAATATCCCCATATTACCTGTTGCATGGGGAATTATCAATAAATACAAAGACCATCCAAGGGCTTTGAATGATGGTGTATTATTTCCAAAACTCTCTAACCAAAAGCTAAATAGCTATTTGAAAGAAGTTGGAGATATGTGTGGGCTACAAAAAAAACTTACCTTTCATATGGCAAGGCATACATTTGCCACTACAGTTACATTAAGCAATGGAGTGCCAATAGAAACTGTGAGTAAAGTATTAGGGCATTCTAATTTATCAACAACCATGATATATGCAAGGGTGTTAAAAACCAAGATAAGTGAAGATATGCATAAGTTGAAGGATAAACTTAATGATCAAAAAGATAAGATAAATAAATGTTCTTGAGTATGACATAAAATTTATTCTAAAAAAATGGCATTTGATTTGTAATGTTAAGAAAATGTAAACTCATTGTGTATCATTTAACTATAAATTAAAATCTAATCTTAAAATCAGATGCCCATTTTACTAAATCACATTGATAGGGTTGTTGCCAATGTAAACAACCCTTCAAATTGCACATTTTATCAACTTTTTGAAGATCAAAAAAAACCTAAAAGAGAAATAAAATTTGATAATCTATATACTTGTTTAAGATTTCATTTAAATAAAATTGCAACAGGAGACAAAAATAAAGAAGCCATAAGGAATCATATTCAATGTTATCAGTATAGGTTAATAGATGTAATAAATGTATTACATTATCCAGAACATGATTGTGTTCATTATGAAATATGTAGGGAAAAGATATTGAGTCCTGAATTTGAATTTTATTTAACTTATCTGGAACTTTTACTAAAAAGTTTTCCTGACTATTTTAATACTTCATTACCGGCTCCATTAGTATTATCTCAAAAAAATAGAGAGAGGTTTTATAAAGCATTTGATACAAAATGTATTTTAGACCCAAAGCATCAAAGAATATTGGATTTATGTATTGTAATAAAAAAAGTATATGATGATAAAGCACCGGGTTTCAGCTTTTATCAAATTGGCTATTGGGAAGAGTTTTTAAGTCGTTTTGTAATTGTGAAAATAAATAATTGCAGGAAAAGCGAAAAAAAACTTCTCTGGAGTTTGTTTAAGTTTTTGATAGAACAGAATGTTAATTGTGAAGACATCTATTGTTTTATTATTGAGGAAATTTGTGGGGATATAAATATTATCGAGGAATCATCCGGGAAAATTAAGTATTTGAATAAAATAAAAAAGAAACTCGCTCAAAATTTAGTTATAAATCAACAAGGATATAATTTAGGAATCCCAAGCCTAAAAGACATGTTATTAAACTGGATTAAAAAGGAAATCAATTTCTACAAATATAATTACGCTATCAATAAAAGCCAAACTGTCGCTGAAGGAACTAAACTTCAGCCGGAATGCGTAAATAAAATCAAAACGAATTTATCTGTTGGACAAATAGGGTGTATTCTGCGTAGTTTAGTGGATAATAAAGTGATAGATAAGGATTGTAGTGCTGATTTTATTAAATTATTTGCAAATAATTTTACTTCAGTGTGCAGCTCTAATATTTCAAAGAATAGTTTGACAAATAAATATTATAAACCTGATCAAAAATCAGAAAGATCTACTAAAGAATTATTTCTAAAACTATACAAATCAGCTAAAAATTAATATTTTTTGAAAATTAGGGGTTGTAAAAATCGGCAAATTGTGATTGCAGGCAGACTGATGTACAAAATTGAGTTTTTTGTTTTTAGTGTTTAAAAATCGTGTAAGGTGGTGAATAGTAGGTGTATAACAGTGTGTGGTTTTTCTTTTTTTAATTTTTCCTCATTCATTTTTTTCTGTCATATTATATGATTTAGTGCCATTCTAAAAAAAAAATATCTCTGTAACTAATTGATAATCTATGGGGTTGTTGGGGGTTGTACAACCCCCTACCACTGTTTTCGTATTTCTTTTTTACATTCCTTTGTGCCATATCAATATCAATCAAAAATTATGGCAACAGAAATTATTACACAAGACGATTTAAGAGAATTCAAAATTGAATTATTAGCAGATATTAAAAAGCTGCTTAAACAAAATGCTGGAAGCAATCAAAAGAAGTGGTTGAAATCTTATGAAGTCAGAGAGCTTTTGAATATTTCACCAGGAACACTGCAGCATTTGCGCGTGAGTGGAACTTTACCTTTTACTAAAGTAGGAGGTACGATCTATTATGACTATTCAGATATCCAAACAATGATAGCGGAAAATAAAATTCAATGATATAATAGCAATAGGCCATTATGAATTACATCAAGCATCAACAAAATGTTTTTGCAATGATGGATGAAAATGAAAATATTAAACCTACTCATATCAGTTTGTACATCTCGTTGTTCCGGATATGGAATCACAACAGGTTTAAAAATCCAATAACCTTATTCAGAGAAGAAATTATGAATATGTCAAAAATTAATTCTCCCACTACGTATTTAAAGGTTCTTAAAGAATTGGAATTGTATGGGTTTATTCGATATCATCCATCATTTGATCCGAACCTGGGTAGTAAAGTTTACCTAACCATTTTTTGGAAAGGTACCTGTCCACCACCTAACCAAAATTTGGTACCTATATATAAACATATAAACAATATATATAATAATAGAAAGAGTAATGATTTAAGTCAAAATGAATTAAAAGAAGATAATATGAAGGAAAAACAGAAAAAAGCGTTTCAAGTGCCACCAATCGAGCACATTCAAATCTATTTTGAACAAAA
>NZ_JAPDPI010000092.1 GCF_026013615.1 Plebeiibacterium marinum | reverse complement strand
ATATGGCATCATTGGAAGAAACCAGAAAGAAAGAGGAAGAACCTGATTAGGCTAGGCGTCGATAATGGTATGGCTTACGCCTGGAGTAGAAGCCGTATGGGTGGCTGGGCAATAGCCCAGAGCCCTATATTGGGTACTACTATCACAGTAGAACGCTTATTGAAAAGAGGGTACATTCCACTTGCCGAAATGTACAACCAAATGCATTATTCATTAACAACTTCTAGTAATACTTTATTTCCCATGGTGTAGGGAACCGCCGTATACTGCCTGTCCCGATATTATCGGGAAGACCCGTACGTACTTTTTATGAATAAAAAGTCGTGGTGTGAGAGGCTCTCCGATAGGCTATTGGCCTATCGGCAGTCTACTCGATTGGGGTGTCGCTGTTTTTTTTCAAACTGCAAATAAAATGTCAGTCCCGCGTTGTAATTTTTCCACAAAGCTTTAATATTCTGTTTACTAAATTGTATTTTTTTTAATTCTAAGCTTTCAGTAAATCAAATTCTTTGTAAGCTGCAAATAATACTGACCGGACAACATTCTTTCTCTTTCGAATATTTTTTCATTTTACAATATTTTTCTCATCAAGCTGCTTGAGGTATTATTTTTATTTCTACCTAAGAAATCTGCGTTTTAAGAAACATTATTTCCTAAAGTATTCTGTTATATTTTATTTCCTATAATATCCAAAATCTTTTCAAAAGAATATTCAACATCTTCTTTACTATCATTAATAACCTGTTTGATTTTCTTATACTTATATAGATCCATCATTAATGTAGCAGTATCATCTGAATGAAGAAATTCAAAGGATTGAAAACCATCAAGTAAAGGGTTATAAACTTTATTTACAAAAGATTTAGCTAAGTCGATAAGTAACTCTATTTCATCAAAGTCTATTTGCAAATTCAAAGGACGATTTTTATCTAAATGGGCGTGAAATTTATCTCTTGCTTCCTTTAATTTTTCTATCGTTGAACGTTCTAGTAACTCTTTATCTAATATTTTTATTAATTCTTCATCAATTAAGCTTTCATTAGGTTCATTACACCATTCTATCTGTTTATTATATTGCTTTAAATTCAAAAAAAACTTATTGAATGAATAATGGTCATATTCTTTTTTTTCCTTTGATATCTTTTCTTTAGTTCGCCTATCACGTTTATAGTTAGTATTAAACAACTTACACAAATCGATAACCAAACTACTACCAATACTATTATATATATTATTAAATAATTTATAATCACGGGTAATCATATCTGCCCCCTCTGATTTAATAAAATAAATAGTGTTAAATGCAGAATTAACTTTTAATACAAGTAATCTTATTTCTTGAAAATCCTCTTTTATTTTTTTGCTTATATCAGTCATTAATTGTTATAGAGTTGCTTTTTATAAAATTTAAATAGATACATTATGACTATTACTAATAGCCAATTCAATTTCACTTTTTGTAAATAAAGGATTATCATTTAGGGGTTCAATTTTTTCTGCCTTTTTTTGTAATTTTTTTAATCGTTCTATAAATTCCGGTTTCTGCTTATATCCAGATGGTGAAAAATAATATCTATTGTCTATTACTAATTTACACACCTCCATTGCCTGGAACAAATTACCTTCTTTTTCTAAATTTATAATTAAACGAAAAGGAGCCAATCCCGTATTATGTCCACATATCAAGGCTTTCTTCGCATGCTCAGATGATAATGTAAAATAATTATCGTGTCTAGTTCTATTCTTAAAATATGCTTGCATCAAATTAATATGTATCATTGCTAATTTAGAATAATCATTAGAAGAAGTATTTTCTAACTGTTTAGATAGGTCTTTAATAGCAGAATCAAATTCTTTATTATAGGACTTATTAGCTGCTTCAACATAATCAGGGATTTCTGTTTCTTTAATGATTTCAGCATCCTTATTACTGTTAAATATTTTTTTTAAAAAACTCATAATATTTCTTCTTTATTTATTTTCTTATCCCACATAATTATGGTTAAATAATGCTGCATTTTATATTAGTTTTTTGTTTAGATGATTGAATACTAATAGTATTCAATTTCTCTTGTTGTAATGAATACAGGGACGTCTTCACTATCCATATTGTAAATTAAAACTTTAGTCCAGTTGTTTTGTTTGTCAAATTCTGTGTATTTATATTTTTGAGAAATACGGATTTCTCCTTTTTCATTTGAAATATTTATAGTTGACAAAAGTCCTTTTGCATCATATTCCCAATTTATTATGGTTGTACTATCTTTTTTTTCAGATAGTATATTGGTGACTTTTTTTGTATTCTTACCATTTTCTCTATAAATAGTGCCACTTGACACTTTTATATTTTCCGCATTATACGATTCTGTGTTAAATTCATTCTCTGAAATAGATTTTATTTTTAAGCTTGTTTCTAAATTGCCTTGTTTGTTGTATGTATTTTCTTCAGTAATCTTTCCATTAATACGTTTGGGAATTATTTTACTTGTTAATTCATTCATAAAGTCAAAGTTTTCAATTTCTGTGTAATTTCCTTTTTCATCAAACTTTATAACATATGAACGATTAAGACCAGCTTCTTTCCATTCTCCAAATTTCTTAATGGTATTAAAGTCTTTTGATATGCAACTTTTGACATTTCCTTTATATGAAAATAACTGCAAATCATTTTTACTAGATTGGGAACATGCTGAAAATAAAAGTATAATTAATATTCCTGATATTATGCTATTTAGTTTATTCATGTGTATAATTATTTAAAATATTTTATTACAGATTTATAGGGTTAATTATTTTGGTACCAGATTATGAATTGAGCTGTGTTTCGTGAAATTATTTATAATATAAGTAGCTTTACATATTGATTTTCTAATATTTTACCGAAGCTGTAAATCTTTTTCAGTGCACCCCAACATTTCCCTAAATACATTGGCTTTATATATATTATATGCAAGGGTAACTACCCTTGTAACTAGCTGATTTAACGATCATATATATGTTTTGTATATATTTGGTTATTAAAATTTCAGTTAAAAAGGTATGCTTGTTTTTTAATACAATCAGCTCCATAATTGCTCGTTATTTTCGGTTTATGAACATTGTAATAGTTAAATGGACATTACATGTATTTAGGCCCAACAAAGGTAATAAATGATTTTAAATAGCTTTGCTTTAAACTATAAAGTATCCCATATTTATAAATCCGTTATTTTATAACCCTTTCACACCTGTTTTAAAACGCATATCACAATTATTTGGTACACAATTTCAATTAGCAATGATCAATAACACAATGATCATTGTTCATTGTTTGTTGGTCATTGTTCATAACTATTCAATAAGGGAAGTCTCCTAATTGGCGTCCTAATGTCGTCTGTGCTCGTTCGGTTCTCGTTCGGTTCTCGTTCGGTTCTTGTTCGGTTCTAATATGATTAAAATCGAACAAAATATGAATAAGTACCAAATTATTGCTATCTTAAATACGAAGTTAACTGCACCACAATAGGAATCAGTCCCGGTGTAGAGTTAATTACAATCTATTTTTAATACTAAATTTTAACATTATGGGAATTGCAAATAAAGGAATTAATGGCCCTGTTTCGGGTAAAGTAGGAAGTAATGTGTTTTATACTGTTAAAGGGAAAAATTATATTAGAACAGTGCCCGACATTGGTAGCGTAAAGCCAACACCCAAACGATTACGCCAAAGGCAAAGACTAAGCTTAGTAACTGCATTTCTTAAGCCATTTAAAGATTTGGTAAAGATTACTTTTGCGCATATTACTACTGGTCGCTCTGCCTATCATACCGCCCAGTCGCTTAATATGAAAAACTGTATTGTGGGAGATGTATACCCCGACCAGGAGATTGACTATTCAAAAACCATACTAAGTACAGGAAATCTTCAGTTACCTCAAAAGTGTTCGGTAAAAAGAGTAGATTCAGGACTTCTTTTTGAATGGGATGGTTTTGATATTGGTACCAATGATACACTCATGGTTACATTTTTGGATAGCTCAAAGGTATGGAGTGAATATCGTTTTACAGCCGCAACAAAGTATGATAAGCAATATTTTTGGGATGCTTGCCTAGATGATGACCCCGTATATGTTTGGATGGCATTTAGAAGCCATAACCAACAAGATATGAGCGATAGCGTATATTTGGGGCAGGTGTAAAAAATTTTGTTACTGATCCCTGATTTGATGGGAGAGGAGGGGATAAAAAACAGAAAAGGTTACCTCTTAAAAAGAAGTAACCTTTGCGGTCTGGACGGGACTCGAACCCGCGACCTCCGGCGTGACAGGCCGGCATTCTAACCAGCTGAACTACCAGACC
>NZ_JAPDPI010000091.1 GCF_026013615.1 Plebeiibacterium marinum | reverse complement strand
AATGGTAGAAGATGTAATTATCTTACGAATTTTGTTAGTTTTAGCCTAAGCCCCCGCTTTGCGGGTTTAGTTCAACACGGCATCATAAACCATGCTGGGCGTGGTGGTTTGCGAGGTTGCGGTGATTTCAATAAGTCCGCCCAATGCTTTTAAAGAAACTATTTATTGTTAAATTTAGTCCCTATAAAACCATTGGGCTCTGTGCGATTAAAGAAAGGGCGTACTAATTTAATTCCCGCACGGTTCATATGCCCAATCCGTTAGCGTTAAGGTTCTTGAAAAAATCGCAAAACTGTAGTAGAAAGCTGGAAGAATGAGGTTGGAGCAATTGAAGCTGGATAAATTTTGTTTTTCTTTCCCGCGCTCTTTTTTTCCAGAGAAATAATTTGGGTTTGCATGACGTAAATTGCAAAACGTAAACCAAACAAATTTTGAAAAACGCCTAAAAGTCATCGTTCGAAAATTGTAGAGTTTTGGTTCGAAAGGATGTTGGCTGAAGAAGAAAAATATATTTGCATTTCGTAAGCAAAAATTCGATTTACAAACGGTTTTAACTGCAAAAATACAACTTGGAAAAAAACGCTGCACAATTGAAGAAAGTAAATGAGGTTCTTCTCGCGATAAAATTTTTGTACTCGTTTTTAAAAATGAGAACAATAAGTTCAAATAAAAGAATTATTTGAACGAAAACGTAAACCGCAAGATTAATTCACAGACGATTATAATTTAAAAGTGAGCGCAAAAAATAGAAGTTGAGCAGTTGAAAAGGAGCAAAGCGTATTAATAATTAATTTTGAACGTTTGTGGGTTTTGAGTTCAAAGGAAAGGAGTTTTCAAAAAGAACGATTTTTAGAACTTGCCCACGCGCCAAAACAAAATTTAATTGCTCGTAAACACAACAGAGTAAAGTTGCGAAGGCAAAAGAACCCTAACGCTAACACAGTATCATAAATCATGCGGGAGTGAAGTAGTTTGCTAAGTTTTGGTGATTTCAATAAGTCCGCCCAATGCTTTTAAAGAAACTATTTATTGTTAAATTTAGTCCCTGTAAAAGCATTGGGCTCTGTGCTGTGAAAGAAGGGGCGTACTATTTTAATCCCCGCACGGTTCATATGCCCAATCCGTTGGCGTTAAGGTTATTGAAAAGCAAAACTGTAATAGGAGGCTGGTCGAAAGAGGTTGGAGAAATTGGAGAAGGGTATACTTTGTTTTTCTTTCCCGCGCTCTTTTTTTTCAGAGGAACGATTGGGGATTTACATGTCGGAAATTGCAAAACGTAAATCAAACGAATTTTCAAAACGCTTAAATATCATAGTTCGAAAATCGAAGTATTTTGGTTCCAATGTAGGTTGGTTTCAGAAGAAAACGTACTTGTATTCCGTAGTCGAAAATGAGATTCATAATCGGTTTTAACTGCAAAAATACAACTTGGAAAAAGGAGCTGCATAATTGGAGAAAGATGAATGAGGTTTGTACATGTTAGATTTTTGTGCTCGTTTCTAAAGCTGAAAACAAGTTCAAATAAAAGAATTATTTGAACGAAAACGTAAACCGCAAAACTTATTAATAAACGATTATAATTTAAAAGCGAGCGTAAAAATGAAGTTGAGCAATTGAAAAAAAGCAAGGCGTATTAATAATAAATATTGAATGTTTGTGGGTTTTGAGTTCGAAAGAAAGGAGTTTTCAAAATGAAAGATTTTTAGAACTGGCCCGCGCGCCAAAACAAAGTATAATTGCTCGTAAATACATCAGTGTAAAGTTGCCAAGGAAAATAACCCAAACGCCAACACGGCATCATAAACCATGCGGGGTGCAGTGATTCGCGAGGTTTCGGTGATTTCAATAAATCCGCCCAATGCTTTTTTAGAAACTTATTATTGTTAAATTTAGTCCCTATAAAATCATTGGGCTCTGTGCGATTAAAGAAGGGGCGTGCAATTTAAATCCCCGCACGGTTCATATGCCCAATCCGTTATGGGCAAGCATGAGAGCGACCTGCAAAACAACAAACTGAGAGTAAAATGATTGATAATCTAAATACAGACGAACAGATTCCAACAATGAGATGGTGGAATAACAGACGGATTAGATACAATATAGGACTGATTAAAGCTGGATTTCTTGCTTTTATTTGTTATGCTCTTGTTGTTCAATTCATGATTATACCAAAAGACACAAATGCAGAGATTACTCTTTTTACAACTTTATTTCAAGGAATTGGATACTTATTTATGATGTTGATTGCAAATCTGTTCTACTTTCTTGGTCCGATTAGTGAGAATCTTATTAAACCTGACAATATAGATAGGTTTAGGGAAAGGACATTTAGATTAGGTTACTGGTTTTCATTCGTATTACCATTCTCTATTCCCGTAACTTTGATTTTGATTAATCTATGAGATTAAAAATTAAAATACTCGATTACGTAATGATTATTATTTCAGTAATTACGATTATTGGATTACTGATTTATTTTATTGCAGCTCTTACCCCGAATGGAGAATATGGAACTAAGAATTATGACCCATTCCATGATTACTATACTAATATTGGCATTGTATGTTTAATGGTTCTAAGATTAATATTATTCTTATCAATATTCATCATTGGGATTATTTGGGTAAGGAAAAAAGAAATCTCAATTCGGGTAATAAATATTATTTTAGTTGCAGTCATATCTCTTGCGATTATGGACTGGTTTGAACTTTGGTATGGTTCGACTTTTTACTATGGTGAAGTAAGGGATAAACAAGGATTAGGATTTCCTATCTTTAGCTTATTATTAATGCTTTATGGACTCAATAAGATTCGATTACCTAAAAATATGTATCGGACTGGATTAATGATTGGAATGATTCTGATATATTTTTGGTTCTATAATTTGGTTAAAGAGCCATGGATATTAGATGGATTTTATATACCAGGTACAACGATTAAAATATTTTGACACAAATGAAAAAATGCCAGCCCATAACACGCAATATACGTAAGCCGGGGGAAGTGGGTGATTTAAACTTTTGTACATTTACTCAAAATCGCAACGGTTTGACAAGTTGGAGCTTTGAAATCCCGGCCTCCGCATATTGCCACCGTTATGCGCAATTAAACTAGAAACGCATTTCGATAATCTGAAACATTGAATCCTATATTCCAGAAAAACAAAGTACCTTTTTTTAACTTTTCGCCAGTATCCATGTGTGTAGCATCAAACTGCCTACGTTCTATTAACCCTTCACAACTTTCGCCATCTGAGTTTACAAAAGCAACTTTATCGCCTTCTTTAACCACAGTTCCATCGTATAATTTTGTTTTTATTTGCTTAAATAAGTTCATAGTCAGACCTTAATTAAAAGCGCATAACAATGTATAAAATTAATGCGCTATGTTACGTTAGTGCTTTTATCTAAGTTTGTGGTTAGCGCACTAATCTTATACTAACCGTCCGTTGGCAACTATAAAATAAAAAACTGCACAAATGAAATATTTTATTCTGAATATAATTTTATTAATTGTTATAGATTTCTCAGGAAAGGCACAAACTAATAAAGATTTTCCAATTGATTCAACCTTAGCAAATAAGATTTCAATATCTGACTTTTGTTTATGTCAAACGACACTAAATGAATTAAAAGAATTAGCTCCGGATATAAAACAAGTGGAAGTTGAGGAATTGGATTATCCAAAAGAATGTATTGGAGAAGATTCTAGGTTTGAGACTGGAATAGGATATTCATCAATTCAATTCCCAGGGATTATATTTCAAAAAGAAAAAAATACTGATTTGATTAGTAAATTTCGTTTAACTAAATCATTTAAAGGAAATTTGCCTAATGATTCTTTGATAGATGTTGAAAATTTGAAATTAAGTGATGTCTTTCTTTTATACCCAGAATTTAAAGATAAATGGCTTTCTCGTGGTTGTTCTGAGTATTGGAAATTCTCAAATGATACTATTTCGTTTTATGTTAAAATAGACAAAAGTATTAAACCTCAGTTTCCAATCAATAAAATTTATTATTTAGATAAACCTATTGAAGCAATTGATTTAGTAATCTCCTGTTATAGCATATATAATAAGACCTCAAAAATTTCGCTTTTTAATCCAAATGACCCGCTATTTTATTTGGATAGCATCAGGGTAAATAAAGGAGTTCTATCAATATATGACGAAAATGAAATCGCTTTTATAAATGTATTTAAAGATGAAAATGCTGTAAAAATAGCCGGAAATGAAGGGAAGAATGGAGTTATATTTATTTACACAAAAGAGTATGCTAAACAGAAATATTGTAATTATTTAAAATCAAAATCCAGTGAATATACCCGAATAGTTTCAGAGAACACCGAAGACAATTCTTTAGTTTATATTTTGAATGATAAAGTGCTTGAAAAGAATTATGAATCAGAGTTGTTTGGTTTAAATGACAAGAATTTTGTGGACTTAAGAATAATAGATTCAAAGAAATTGAAGAAGGAATATAAAATCAAAAACAAAAAGTGGGGAATTATAATAAGTTCAACTGTTGATAAATAAGTAAATTACAGTTGCCAACACTTAGCCTCTAATGTAGGGTTGCTTGCATACCCTACACATTGGAGGGTTTGTTGAACTAAACATTATCCCAGAAACCTTTACGTATGATA
>NZ_JAPDPI010000090.1 GCF_026013615.1 Plebeiibacterium marinum | reverse complement strand
TGGTTTTGTGGGGAGAGCAGGATTCGAACCTACGAAGACGAAAGTCAGCGGAGTTACAGTCCGCCCCAGTTGGCCACTTTGGTATCTCCCCAAAAGCGGATGCAAATATATAAACTATTTTTTTAAACTCCAACTCATATTTATCATTTTTATTGCAGTAACTGCTGCTTCGTCACCTTTGTTGCCATGGATGCCACCTGCTCTGTCCTTGGCTTGCTGTAAGTTAAGTGTGGTGATGACCCCAAAAATAAAAGGTATAGAATAATCTAAATTTAATTGAGTGATGCCTTGAGTAACGCCGTTGCATACAAAATCAAAATGAGGGGTGTCTCCCTGAATTACGCAACCTAAGCATATCACCGCATCCACATCTGTCAATTCGGCCATATATTTGCCTCCTTTTGTTAATTCAAAGCTGCCTGGTACATATTTCTTAATTATGTTTTCAGGGTTAGCTCCGTTTTCAACAAGAGTTTTAATAGCCCCATCGCATAAAGCTTCTGTTATTTCTTCATTCCATTCTGAAACTACTATGCCAAACTTCATGTTTGCTGCCGAAGGCATTTTGCTTTTATCGTAATCAGATAAATTTTTTAGACTTGTAGCCATAATTTTTTATGATTTATATTTTTATGCAAAAATAAAAGAGGTTGCCAAAACTGACAACCTCTTTGTGTTATAAATTAACAATATTCTTATTTTTTTGCTAAAAGCTCTGCCCTGGTAATGTATTTATCTATATTACGGCTTTCAGTGCTTTTTCCAAAATCTTCTTTTATTGTTTTGTATGCCTTAACAGCATCATCATATTTTTTTTGGTCTTCGTAAACCAACCCAAGCTTAAATAAATATGTTGGGGCAATAACGCTGTTATTTACATTAGAAGCTGATTTATAATTGCTGATAGCAGCATCAATATCGCCTTTTTCCAAATAAGCATCACCTAAAGCACCTTTTGCAGTAGCATTAAGTAATTCATCATCACATGAAAAACTATTTAAATATTCAATTGCCTCGTCAAACTGGCCTAAACGAAGGTAAGATACTCCAGCGTAATACTTAGCTAGTTTACCAGGTTTAGTGATGCTATAATTATTGGCCACTTCTATGAAGCCCATGTTCATTCCGTCACCTTTTAAAGCCAGATTAAAGCTGTCCTTCTCAAAATAATCCTGAGCAAAAAACATCATTTCCTGAGCTTCATTTGCTTGTGGTACAAAATATAGTTTCTTGGCTCCCCAGTACCCACCAACAATGATTATAATGGCAAACATTATAATAGTCAGCATTTTCTGGTTATCTTCAATAAATTGCTCTGTTTTGCTTAACGCATGTTCAACGTTTTCCATGCTAGTTTCCGTAGCATATTCTTTTTCCTTATTCGACATGGATTATTATTTTTTATTGCTACGCAAATGTAATTGTTTTGTGAAAAAATCAAAATATGTGGATAGAAATTATTTCAGTTTTTTTAATGATTTTGATTTGGGTTGAAATTGAAATTTTTATGGTGGATTAGTTACATTTGTGTCCTTAAAGGTAATACATATGCATCTTAAGCAGTTACATCTAATAAATTTTAAGAATATTGAATCGGCTCAATTATCTCTGAGTGAAGGTATTAATTGTTTTATTGGTAATAATGGTGCCGGTAAAACCAATTTGCTGGATGCTGTTTATTATATGTCCTTTTGCAAGAGTTTTTTTAATCCTGTCGATAGTCAGAGTATAAAGCATGAGAATGATTTCTTTGTGATACAGGGAAGTTATGATTTGAATGGGAATGAGGAA
Organism: Plebeiibacterium marinum; assembly: GCF_026013615.1. Taxonomy (GTDB): domain Bacteria; phylum Bacteroidota; class Bacteroidia; order Bacteroidales; family Marinilabiliaceae; genus Saccharicrinis; species Saccharicrinis marinus_A. The sequence goes on along the minus strand of NZ_JAPDPI010000090.1, from coordinate 3,083 downwards.
CATATTTATTGTGGGTTTAAAAAAGGTCAGAAAAAGCAATTTAAAAGAAATAAGAAGGAATATGAAAAGCTATCTAACCATATAGGTACATTACCTTTGGTTATGATATCACCTCAGGATGAGAACTTGATTATTGAAGGTAGTGAACTTCGTCGGAAATATATTGATAGTGTTATCTCTCAATATGATAAAAGTTATCTGGAGCATCTTATTTCTTATAATAAGCTGTTATCACAACGCAATGCCTATTTAAAATCTATTTCGGTTTTAAATAATGAGGCTCATAATATGCTGGATATATGGGATATGCAAATGATTTCGCTAGGTCAAGGCATATCTCAGGCACGAAAGCAATTTTTGATTGAACTCAAAGAGATATTTCATGAGTTGTACAATTATGTTTCAGGTAGTAATGAAGTAGTTGATTTTGAGTATAAATCTCATTTGCTAAAGGGGGATTTTGAGGAGTTGCTTAAGGAAAGCCGTAATCGGGACCTTGTTTTGGGTTATAGTACAAAAGGAATTCATAGGGATGATGTAGAGTTTAGTATTAATGGGTATCCAATTAAGAAAATTGGTTCGCAGGGGCAGAAGAAAACCTTTTTGATAGCTTTAAAACTGGGACAATTTATGTTTCTGGACAAGCATAAAAATACAAAACCAATATTGTTATTGGATGATATTTTTGATAAGCTTGATGCTGAACGAGGGGATAGGTTGATTGAATTGGTTGGAGGAGAATCTTTTAATCAAATATTTATTACCGATACTCAATTGAACCGGGTGCTGCCAATTTTGCAACAAATAGATAAAGAAAGCGTAGTTTTTGCTGTAGAGGATGGGGTATTTACTTCAATAGAAAAATAAGAGAATAGTTATGGAAAAGAAGGAAGCTGTAAGAATAAAGGAAGTTATTTCACAAATATTGAAGAGTGATCAGTTAGATCACAAGATGTTGGAAAACCGGGTGGTTCGCTCCTGGGAAAAGGTGATAGGTAGTACCGTGGCCAGGGCAACAAATCAAATATACATGCACCAGGGTACATTGTATCTTAATATCAACTCTAGTGTGATGAGGAATGAGCTTTTGATGTTAAAAGACAGGATTATGGATGCCTTAAATCAGGAAGTTGGTCACAGGATTGTGACTGCAATTGTGATCAGATGATGTGTTACGACCCATTAATGTTACTTATGTAGAGTTTGCAGGACTTTTATAACAGATCCATGTTTTAGAAGCATCTCTTTTGACTTTGCATAATTTAAGTTTGTCTCATCCATAATCATTTTTATTCCTCGTTCAATAAGCTTTTTGTTTGTTAATTGCATATGCACCATTTTGTTTCCTTTTATTTGTCCAAGCTTGATCATTATGGTGGTTGTAATCATGTTAAGAATCATTTTCTGTGCGGTGCCGGCCTTTAATCGGGTGCTGCCGGTTATAAATTCAGGTCCAACTATAGCTTCTATGGCAATTTCAGCTTCTTTTGCAACTTCACTGTCAGGATTACAAGTGATACATGCTGTAAGAATCCCGTTTTTACGGGCTTCTATAATTCCGCCAATAACATAGGGGGTGCTTCCTGATGCAGCGATTCCAACTACAGTATCTAAAGGGCAAATTTTATAGGATGAGAGTTCTTTCCATGCCATACTGTAATCATCTTCAGCTGCTTCAACCGCCTTTTTTAGGGCCGTGTCGCCACCGGCAATTAAACCGATTACTATATTATCAGGAATCCCAAAAGTTGGAGGGAGCTCAGAAGCATCCAAAACACCCAGTCGACCACTGGTACCTGCTCCCAAATAAAATATGCGTCCTCCCTGTTTCATTCTTACAACAATTTCGTCAATTAGGTTTTTTATTTTCGGGAGCACCTTTTTTACAGCTTTGTGAACGGTAGCATCTTCCTTGTTCAGGCCATTTAAGAGGTCTGTTGTCGACATATTCTCCAAGTTGTCGTAATTAGATGGAGATTCAGTTACTTTTGCTTTTTTATTTGATGTACTCATACGTGGAATTGATTTGGTTGAGAGTGGAATTTTGCTAATCCTTCAACAGGACTTTTTTGTATTTGTCCCGGGTTTAAATTGAAAGCATTTAATGCCTTTATTAGTTGAGGTTTAAAATGATAGGCAATGCTTCCTGTAAAGTGTATTTTCATTTTTTCAACATCTTTATATTGTAGAAGGTTTTTTTCTATAAATTCCTTAAAGGATAATATGACAATTGCTTCAAGTTCTTCAAATTCAATGTATTTTGATAAAAAACAGGAGAATTTTGCCAGATACCTGTTAGGGAATGGCCTTTTGTATACATTGTCTAGTATTTCTGATTGGGTAGTTTGATATTCTTTAAAAAACAGATCAATGATATTTTTGGGAAGCTGATTTTTTAAGATGTTGCCTATTGTTTTTTTGCCCAAAGCGGCACCACTTCCTTCATCGCCAATGATAAAACCCAGAGGAGGGGTGTTTTGGGTGATTTCTGTACCATTGTATAAGCATGAGTTAGAACCGGTTCCTAAAATGCATGCAATTCCGGTTTTGTTGCCACATAAAGAGCGAGCAGCTCCTAAAAGATCGGTGTTTATGTTTATCTTTTTAGTGTTGAAAAAATTGCTTAATGAATTTCTGACAACATTCTTTTTTTCATCATTGGTACACCCGGCCCCGTAAAAATAAATTTCCTTTATGTTCTTATTGATTAGATATTCACGTTCCAAACTTTTACTTATGTCTTTTTGATCCTGGTAAAAAGGGTTGATGCCCTGGGTTATACACGTTCCCTCATTATCTGTTTTGTTACTGATTATTCGCCATTCGGTTTTGGAAGAGCCGCTGTCTGCTATAAGAATCATGTTTTTATCTTGGATTGTTATTTCTTGTTTATAGAATGTGAAGGTAATAAAACATCAATAATCTTAAATGTTAACTTCAGGATTCTTATTAAATTGGGGGCTTCAATTTGCAAGGAGTAGAATTAAGTAGTGTTGGCAAGAAAACTGCTGAAATTTTTGTTAGCCCACCCACACCCCTCAGTCCTCCCGAATACAAGTTCGGGACAGGCTCTAAAGGGGAAG
>NZ_JAPDPI010000008.1 GCF_026013615.1 Plebeiibacterium marinum | reverse complement strand
TAGTTAAGGTACTCAGAATAAAGAATGTTAATAAAATCTGCTCCTCCCATGGCGCCGCCCGGGTGTCCTGATTTTGCTTTTTCAACCATTGCTGCGGACAGTAATCTGATGTTATCTGCCGCTCTGTTCACTGTTACATTACTCATTTTTAAAAATAAATTTTGGGTTTAACTCTTTAAAAAGATGCTTTTTTCCCCTATGATCCTTTTTTTATTTGAAAAACGTAACAAAGGTAATTCTTTTTTACTATTCTGAAGTATTATGAGGGGCTGCTATGTTAAAATTATTAGACTCCTAAATTTTAGTAAAAAATTAGTATGCTTCTTTGCCCAACTGCATAGCTCCTCAGCAAAATTAGCGAAAGTTGAATTCTAAATTTCGTTTACAGACATATCATACTAAGGATTTCAACCTTTACGAAATCCTTAGTCTATTTTATGATCAAATAATATCCTTTTAACCTTTACCACCCCGAAAGAATATTGATTCCAAAATTACCTTCATGAATCTTGCCCTGATGAATAGGGAAAGCGTAATAGGGTTCAATAATAATGGCACCCAACAAATTAAATCGCAAAGCCATTCCTGTACTCATAACCGGAATACGCTTATTTTGGGAGCGGGTAGTAAAACTGAACTCAGGCGATGAATTCGAATCCCAGGTTAACCCGGCATCGTAAAACACGGCCAATTCTGAAAAGAAAAGCTGTGATCTGATCCAGGCATAATCTCTGGGCCCGGAAAAGGGGATTCGCCATTCCAGGTTACTAACAACCGCTTTGGATCCCCAAAGCTGATTGGTTGATATCTGCCCATCCTGTTCATCGCCATAAAAATTTCCGGATTCATAGCCCCTTACGTACCATGGATACCCAATAAAAACATCAAAAAGCCTGGTATCATCACTTCCGCTTCCATACCGCCCGTAATGATACATCCTGTAAGCAAGGGTATAGGGTTTAAACCTAAAGTACTTTCTAAAATCAAACAAAAAGGTATTCATGTTTACTCCATGAATATATCTTTCATAGGCAAACCTGATTCTTTTTCCTTCAATGGGCGAAGCCAGTCCAAAGCGTGCATTATCTATCACATAAGCCAAATCGAAAATACCCACAGCAAAAGGATCCGGAGATTCAATCAGTTTACTCTTTTGGTTAGACAGGGAATAATAGTAGCTGTAATTTTCAACTTTCTCGGTCCTGTAACTGTAATTTGCACCCGAAATACCAAACTCTATCCGGTGCGATTTATTAATGGGATAGTAACTAAACAGTGAAAGCTTATCAATAAATGTTCTTCTAAAATAATATGCCAGATTACCTTCTCCTGATTCGCCATCTTCTTCCACATTAAAATATCCGGTTTGATAAGGTATGTGCGACAAGCTCACACCTAGCTTAAGAGGCCGTTTTTGGTTGACATAAGCCACTTGCCCGCCAAAATCGTATATCTCGCCATTTATACTAACGCCGGTATATAACATATGGTCACCAAGTATGTCACTAAAACGCGCTTCCACACTACCGGCCATACCGGCTCCATACCGGCCTGTCATAACCCCCATGGAGGTATTACCAATATAATCGAGCTTAAACTTGGCTTTAACTGGTTCTGTGTAAAAACTATCCTTTTCAACAACAGGTACAAAATCGGTATGAACTAGGTTTTGATCTACCATGGATGGGAAACTTGAATAAGGCATCAAACGCGAAGCATAAAAATCAACCTTTTTATCGCTTACCTCAACAGCTGTTTTTTGAATTTGGCTAACATGGGCTCTTAAAATGGAGAACTCTCCTTCCCACAACATATTGTAATAAAGATAGTTTTTTGAAATATTCAGCGCAGGGGCCATGGCAGTTATCCCTGTTATTCCGGTGGGATAAAAAGTAACTTGTTTCAAGCCACTCCTTTTTTCGTCAATAAAATATAGATTTCGCGTTCCGTCCCTATCTGAAAGAAAAAAAACTTTTGAACCATCGGCGCTTACGACCGGATTCATATTTTGGGCGCCGTCAAAAGTAGGTATAACATCCTTAGTTAAAGATGCCAAATCAATTTTTGCAATATTATATTGTGTGGAAACAACACGTTCCTGCGTTGGAGAAGGGGCATCTGTGATATAATAGATTACATCGCCTTCTTTATCCCACGAAGCCTGCAAATTGCAATAATGATCCCTGGTAATATTCCTAACCTCCTTTGTTTCTACTTCAAACAAATACAGATCAGAAATACCTTCTTTCAATCCTGTAAAGACAATATAATCACCATTTGGCGACCAGGCAGGATAACTAAAGGCATCGACCTGAGGAATATCAATTTCGGAAACCAGCTTAGCTTTTTCCACATCAAAGACTACCAGTGCACTTTTCCCTTTAATATAGGCCACATAGGCAAAATGTTTGCTGTCAGGGGCCCAGGTGCCAGAGGTTTCCATATAATTAATATCATCAATCTGGTCGCTATTGGTTGATGTATATATTTTTTTGAGCACTTCACCTGTTTTGGCATCTGCCAAAAACAAATCCAGGCTAAAAAGATCGCGTTCCGATAAAAAAATCAGCTTTTCACCGTCGGGACTTACGGATGGAGCCAGATTATAACGCCCGCTGTTACGCCTCGACAAAATCCGCTCACCATGTACCGAAAAAGTAGAATCATTTACATTTCGCAAAAGATGTTGCTCCATGGATTCTTTCCATACATGCGACAATGAATCCATGGAAATAAACAGCACATCTGAAATGGCATTTTCAATTCCCTGGTAGGCCGTTTCTGTAAAAAGATGCGAAACATACTGCTCCCCGTAAGTATTGGCGATATAACTCCAAAAGGCCTGACCATAACGATATGGCGAATACCTGTAATCTACTGTCATGGTTTTTAGCGAAGGAAACTTATTATGGATTAAAGCATCGCGCATCCATAAGACGGTATGCCCATCTGTATTTCCTACCGATAAATACTCAGCCATCCCTTCAATCATCCAAAGCGGGATATTCTGAATGGAGGCCAGTCCCAAAGAAGAGTTCCTTTGCAACAGGTCGTATTGAAAGGCATGAACCATTTCGTGACCCAAAACATGATTGGTTTGATGTTCGGAAAAACCCAACGGCATAACGATCCGTTTCTTGAACCCTTCGGTAACTCCGCCTGTGCCAATCCCAATATAGCCATGGATGGCGTTGGTTTGTTGAAAATCGGCATGACTTGAGTATAATAAAAGCGGATTCCTGACCTTAAAGGTATCCAGCAAAACCTGCTGGTGGAAACGGTACCATTGCTCACTCTTTTGGGCAATACTTTTTATCAGGCTATCCGATTTGCAATAATGGTAAATTTCGAAGTGGGGTGTTTTTAACTGCTCAAAATCAAACTGCTTGTACGAGGGCTTGTTTTGTCCAAAATACTGGGCAAAGGCAACATTTGAGTGCAATAAAAACCCAAATACCATAAAAAAATATACAAAGCGCCTTCTCATTTCTGATACACTATATTTAAAACAAGTTACAACCCGATAAGTTTATACGCAAATTATTCAGTTTGGTTAAGGGTTTATTATTGCTAAAAAAATATTGCCCTGGTTCTTCCTCATAAATTTGATTCTTAATATTTTATTTATATATTCGTTCTCCGTTTTTGACCATTTATTATTCAAAAACGGTTTTTAACAGACAAATACCATTTGACTAATAACCAAAAATGATCCATTAGTATGAAAGCAATTATTTATCAAATCAACTTTAAGCATATAAACATGAATACCAACCAAATCTTGCCTTCAGAAATCGTTTCTTGTACCCAAACCATCAAACCCGATATTAATATGTACCACTCCACATAAAAAACACCCATAATTTTCAGAATCCCTTAACAGGCAATGAATAGCGGAGGCTTTACAGGTTTAAGCGGAGGCTTTGCAAAGTTAAGCGGGCATTTTACAGATCTAAGCGGAGGATGTTTTAGGTTAAGCGGAAGTTTTTCAACAACGAAAACACCCCGCTTAAACACCATTAGCATCCGCCAGGATGAATAATCTTCCGCTACGGTTACAAAACACCCCGCTTAAACGCAATGAACGTCAACTACAGTAACAAAAACATCCGCTACAGCTCAATGATTGTCCGCTCAAGTATTTGCACGGCGACTAAGATTCATAAAGGATAAGCTAAATAAAATCAGCGCCATTACGATGGTAATAATACATAAAACAACAATAATAAACCATAGTACGCACTTCAAATCATTAACTAATTTTAAACAATGTCAAAAAACGATAGAGATTTTAATTTCTCAGACGCTTCGCTCCTAAGCTACGGAGAAGTATTGGCAGCTACCATGCCCAATGACGTAACCAATTTTAATGTATTCGACAATACCATAAACGACCAGTACCCTGTTAAAATTACAGATGCAATAGCCGAAGTAAAAAACATCAGGACTGACCAGGTGGTAATTGATGAAATGACTGAACACACCCAGGCCGTAAACAATGCGCTTGCAGCCTGCAACAGTTACTACAAAACAGTGAGCTTTTTTGTGCGCAAGGCATTTAAGGGCAATACTGCAGTACAAAACCAGTTTGGCCTAAACGACATAGCCAAGGTTCGGATGAACGTACCCAAGATGATCATTTTTATGAATGACATTGCCGGGGTGGTGGCTAAACACCAAAAACAGCTGGTGGAGGCGGGCTGCAACGAAGGGCTGCTGAGCACAGGCCAAAAGCTGGGAGAAGATCTGAAAAACTGCAACGTAAATCAGCAGCGCTTTATTAAAGAACGCGGATTGATAACACAAGAGAGGGTTGAAAAACTAAATGCCTTATATGCATTGATAAGACCCGTGAGCGAAATTGCCAACATAATTTTTGCCGACAACCCGGCAAAATTGGCTGTTTACCAAATGCCTAAACCCAAATCATCAACCAATAGCCATGATGATTTAGTGGTTTCGTAATTCCGCTTGCCCTGTATTGGGCAAGAAATACCAGTTTTATTTTAATAATGTGTGTACTTAAACCGCCGGAGGATTCCTTCGGCGGTTTTTATTTTATTACGGGGCCGAAACTCATGGCATAATAAATACCATCACTTGTTACCAACTAAAACCCTCTTCTAAAAACCTAAGGGCCTTTTGTCTCTATCTTATATTTTCCCCTTTCAGTTATGATATACTAATTTAGTATCAACAACATAACTCATGATTCCTACGCTCACCCCTTTGATTCCTCCCGTTTGATCGGGACAAGCTCTAAAGGGGAAAACTCCAACGCTCTGTGCGGAAGCTACTTCCCCTTTAGGGGACCGAGGGGTGTGGGTGGGCTAACAAAAATTTCAGCAGTTTTCTTACCATCACTTGTTACCAACTATTAACACGATTGCTTTGTGTTGTATATATTTACGTTATATATTAGCAGGGATTTGTTGATAAATAAAAACACACTTACTATGAAAAAAATAACCCGGGTATCATTAGGGATTTTAATTTTTACATTTTTAATGCTCGACAAATACATTTGGGGTTTTATCAATAGTGTTGACTTTTTAGAAAAATCCCACGCTTCTACAATAAGCCACATGCTGGCTATAGCTACGCTTTCGTGGATTTCAATTGAGGTGGTAAGTATTTTAAAAAACCGGTTATTGAAAAGATTTGACATCAACAGTGAAGACAACCTAAGGTCGAGGAAGCTGCATACCCAAATCAACCTGCTGGAAAAAGTAGTGGTATTCATTATTATACTGTCGGCTATCGGATTAATCATGTTGTCAATTGACAGCATCAAGGAAATAGGCATCGGTATTTTTGCCTCTGCCGGTGTGGCCGGTATTGTATTGGGCTTGTCGGCACAAAAAATTGTAGGCGCCATTTTGGCCGGGGTTCAAATTGCCATTACACAGCCGTTTAGGCTAGACGATGCCGTTGTGGTGGAAAATGAGTGGGGATGGATTGAAGAGATCAACCTGACTTATGTAGTGGTACGCCTATGGGATAAGCGCCGGTTGGTTTTGCCCTCGAACTATTTTCTTGAGAATCCCTTTCAAAACTGGACCCGCACTACTGCTGATATTATTGGTACGGTATTTTTATATACCGACTATACCATTCCTGTTGATGAATTAAGAAAAGAACTAACCCGCCTGCTGGAGGGTTGCGACCTGTGGGACAAGAAAGTGAACGTGGTTCAGGTTACTGATTCAAAACAGAATTATATGGAAACCCGCATTTTGGTAAGTGCCAAAAATTCACCAACAGCATGGGACCTCCGGGTATATATCAGGGAAAAGATGATTGAATTCATTCAGAAAAACTATCCCGAGAGCCTTCCTAAAACCAGAATTGTTGTTAAGCAAGATGAAAACACATTTTTACACAACACCCCTCATCAATAAATACACGCTTGTATTTTTTACCTCTAAATTTACACATGTACACCCTATTTAAAGGGGGTATTGATTATATTTTTTCATTTATTAATATTTATTAACGTAACCATTTAAATCCTGCAGCGTAAAGAATGCTGGTAAATAAGGAATTGTTTTAGTAACGTATAGGGCTTGGCGCTTTCTGTGTTTAAGGTTTTCTTTTTAATAGCATTACCTTTTTAAGATAGTTGATAGCTCATTAAAAGATGCTCCATGGCTTTTACAGGTACTATACCCACCTGTATCACCTCAATTTAAGCATCTAAAATGCCAATTTGTTTTACCTCAAAAGTTTAATTCCGCAAATAAAAAACCTGATGGTGTATTTCCATACACAAACAGGAATTAACAAGGGGGTGAAGGATTGACAAAATAAATACACACAAAAATGAAATTTGTAAAATTCAAAGATCTAAAGATCTTATCAAAACTATTAATCTTTTCGCAGACTATTGGTTTATTGGTAGCATTGAGCGTGGGACTTTTATCCATTTACAGCTCAAGCACCGCTTTAGAAAACGAAAACATCGATAAAATAAAAGCCCTCTCAATTTTAAAAAAGAAAGCGCTAAACCAGTTTTATACAAACATTTTCAACGACCTGAAAGGCTTTTCTGCCTCATACGAAACAAATTACCTGTTGAACAGGCTAACCGAGTATGGCCAGACCAAAGATGCCATACAAAATGGATCATTTAATATATCAAGCAAACAATACCAGGATATTTATAACGACCATTTTGATTCGTTCAACTCCTTTATCAGGACTAAAGGCTACTATGATATTTTCCTGATAAGTTTGGACCAGGGACATATCATGTTTACCGTTGCCAAAGAAAGTGACCTGGGCGAAAGTTTGCCTAATGGCTTTTTAAAGGATTCCCATTTTACCCATTTGTGGAAAAAAACCATTAAAACTAAGGATATTTGCGTTTCAGACTTACTGCGCTATTCGCCCAGCAACAACGAGCCGGCTCAGTTTGTAACCTGTCCTATTTGGGATAAGAACCAACAAATGAAGGGGATTTTGGCCGTTCAGGTTCCCGATAAAATGATTAACGACATCATGACCAACAGGGTTGGCATGGGCGAATCCGGAGAGGCTTACCTGGTTGGGCAGGACTTGCTGATGCGTTCCGATTCGCGCTTTATGGACGATGCCATCCTTAACACCACTGTTAATGGTATAACTACAAAAAAAGCACTGGATAAAAAAACAGGACTTGAAGTGGTTGACGATTATCGCGGGATTGCTGTAATAAGTTCATACGATTTTATTGATATTGGTGGACTTGACTGGGCTATTCTAACCGAAATGGATGTATGGGAAGCCGTTAAAGCTTCAAAGGAATTACGAAACGAGTTGCTGGTTATTATTGCAGTAATTATAGTATTGCTGATTTTGGTTTCGTATTTTTTTTGGGAAAGGCTTTACCAAACCGATAGAACAAGCATCGGATATGGTGAACCATTTAGCAAACGGAGACCTGACTTTGAAAATTGAAATGGAGCAGAACGATGAGATCGGGCAAATGGTAAAGGGATTTAACACCATGGCTGATAAGCTAAAACATATCATCACAGAGGTAGTTCATGGAGCCGACCATATGCTAAGCGCCAGCAAACAGGTGAGCCAGTCGTCGAACCTCCTTAGCCAAAACTCATCCGAACAGGCCTCATCCGTGGAGGAAATATCATCAACCATGGAAGAGATAGCAGCTAATATTTCGAGCAACACGCAAAACTCTAAAAAAACCGAAGAAATCTCAATAATTGCACAAGACGGGATCAGCCAGTTATCGGTAAACACAAAAGAAACCGTAGAGGCCAATAAAATTATTGTAGAAAAAACGGCTGTAATAAGCGAAATTGCGGCACAAACCAACATACTTGCATTAAACGCAGCTGTTGAAGCGGCTAACTCCGGAGAACAGGGAAGAGGATTTGCCGTTGTTGCCAAAGAAGTCAGAAAACTGGCAGAAAGAAGCAAGGAAGCAGCAGAACAGATTGGCGCAGGTGTAAAAAACGGGCTCCAGATGTCGGAAGTAGCAGGCGATAAAATGGTAAAGATCCTACCAGATATTGAAAAGGCCACCGATCTGGTAAAAGAAATTGTTGAAGCCAGCGTGGAACAGAACCACGGCGCCCAACAGGTTAACGACGCCTTGCAACAGCTCAACAACGTTACCCAACAAAATGCAGCAGCCAGTGAGGAATTGGCTGCCCAATCTGAGGAAATGTCGGTTAGAGCTGAAAAACTTAAAGAAATTGTTTCGTATTTTAAAATATGATACCAATAAAAAATAAATAAGGAGAGACGTACTGCAGTGCGTCTCTTTTTTTTGCTCTGCATTTATTGATAAGGCAACAATCACATTAATTTCAAATATTTCATCTTAACTTTATAAATAATTTACAAAAGAGTTATCATATTTGGCATACCTAAAACTCAAATACCATGTTGCTAAAAAGTATCAATCCATCCAGTGGAGAAACCATCAGGGAATACCCTGAACACCAATGGGAAGAAATTGACCAGATTATCCGCAATGTAAAAACTGCTTTTAAATCGTGGAAAACAACCACGCTGACATATCGTATTGAACGCATCAAAGAGGTAGCCCGTCTTTTAGAAATTAAAAAAGAAGGCCTGGCATTTACCATTTCCATAGAAATGGGCAAACCCATAAACGAATCAAGGGCCGAAATAGATAAATGCATATGGGTATGCCATTATTATTGCGACAATATTGAAACATTCCTGCAAAAGAGAATCATCACCACCGAAGCTCAGGAATCCTATATCTCATTTCAACCTTTAGGCGTTGTTTTGGCCGTTATGCCCTGGAATTTTCCTTTCTGGCAGGTATTCAGGTTTGCTGTACCCGCCATATTAGCCGGGAATACAGCAATATTGAAACATGCATCAAACGTTCCGGGATGCGCTATAGCCATCGAAGATTTATTTAACGAAGCCGATTTCCCTTACGATGTATTCCGCACCGTTTTGGCCTCCAACCGCAAAGTAGAAAGAATGATTGCCAACAAACGGGTATCGGCTACAACCTTAACAGGAAGCACCAAAGCAGGACAGTCTGTTGCTGAAACCGCAGGCAGGTACCTGAAAAAATGCGTACTGGAACTTGGAGGTAGTGATCCTTACCTGATTTTTGATGATGCCGACTTAAATCATGCGGTAGATGCCTGCGTTAAAGGCAGGCTCATCAACACCGGACAAAGCTGCATCGGTGCCAAAAGGTTTATTGTTACCCCAGGTATTTACAACGATTTTGAAAACCTGTTTGTTGAAAAAATGAAAGCTGCCACTATTGGCGATCCTTTTGATGAGAAAAACCAGCTGGGACCAATGGCCAGGGGCAATATCCGCGAAGATATATTAAGCCAGGTGAACAAATCGGTATCAAAAGGGGCCACTCTTTTATGTGGCGGTCAGTTAATTGATAGTCCGGGCTATTATTTCCCTGCCACGGTGTTATCCAATATTCAGCCCGAACAACCAGCCTATAGTCAGGAACTTTTTGGCCCGGTGGCCTCTTTAATCAGGGCTACAGATGAGCAGGATGCCATCCGTATTGCCAACGACACCACATTTGGGCTGGGCAGTGCCATTTTTACCTCCGATATTGAAAAAGCGAAACAAATTGGCGAACAAGAGCTGGAAGCCGGCTGTTGCTTTGTTAACGACTTTGTCCGTTCAGATCCCCGTTTGCCTTTTGGCGGCATTAAGGAAAGTGGATACGGAAGGGAACTATCGGTATTTGGACTATACGAATTCATAAACATCAAAACTATTTACGTAAGGTGATTACACCAATTATAATATATGGATTTCAAAGAAGCTTTAGTAAAAACATCTAACATTTGTGCCCGACAGGAAAAATGCATATCCGATATGGAGAAAAAACTGCGCGACTGGCAGGTAGAACCCGAAATTCAGGAACAGGTCATCAACCAACTGATAAAAGAAAAGTTTATTGATGAAAAAAGATATGTAAAATTCTACATCAAAGACAAATTCACGTTTAACAGATGGGGGAAAATAAAAATCAAATGGCAGCTAAAATCCAAAAACATTTATGGAAGCTGGATCGATGAAGAACTTAAACAAATTGATCCTGATGAATACCGTATGGCTTTGGCGCAATTATTGATACAAAAGCGGGCAAAAATAAAAGATCCCGATCCTTATAAAACAAAAGCCTCTTTGATCAGATATGCATCTTCAAGAGGTTTTGAGCCGGATTTAATATACCAGGTTATTGAGGAACAAATAAAACTTTAATCCATGGATAAAAACTTTATACCAACATCAGGCAAACGGCTTTTGGCCATTCTATTTATAACTACAACATTTATTTCCTTAAATACAGTTTCGGCAAAAAAGAAACCGGATTGGGTAAAACAACGCCCCAACAACCCGGACTATTATATTGGAAGAGCAGTAGCTTTAAAGCAGGGAAGTGAAATTACCTACAGAAGCGAAGCCAGAAACAAAGCCCTGAAGCAACTGAGCTCCGAGATAAAGGTCAACATCTCGTCAAACTCAATACTCAGTCAGTTTGAAAACAATTACCAGGTTAAAGAACAGTTCGAATCAAAGACATACGAATCGGTAGAAGCCACACTTGAAGGCTATGAAGTATTTACCTGGGAAGGCAAAAAAGAATACTGGGTAATGATGCGCCTGTCGAAAGAAAAATATGCCTTGCATAAAAAAATGAAGCTCGACAACGCAAAAAAGATAAGTGCCACATATTATTACGAGGGGCAGGAATCAATCAATAAGGGAAGCATTTACCAGGGACTTCTTTTTTACATCCAGGCCATAAAAGCCATCAAACCCCATGTTGGCGAAGACCTTACCTACAGGGACATCAACGGAAACATAAACCTTGGATCCGATATTTTTTCGGCAATACAGGATGCATTTAAAAAGGTAAAACTACAGCCCGAACACAATTCCTACCAGATACAATTCAGCAAGGAACTAAAAATGCCGCTCACCCTGGAAGCCTTTTACTACGATGAAACCGGCGATCAGGTTTTGCTACCCAACATCCCGCTTAGGTTCTATTTTTCGCAAGGAGAAGGAGAGCTTACCAAAGCAACCACCACCAACAATGAAGGGAAAGCTGTTTGCGACATCCACCGGTTAATTTCGAAAAGAAAAAACCAGCAGATTACCGCTACTTTTAATACCGAAAAGTTTTATGAAGAAGAAGCGGACGATACTAAGGTGCTGCTCCAGGCTTTTTTTCATGAAGAATTGCTGCCTTCTGCAACATTTAATATTGAAGTCCAAAAATCCTCAGCATATATTGAAATCAACGAAACAGTTTTTGGTGACCAACCCTCTTCCCAAACATTTGGCAACATGATGCGTGCCGAATTAGCCCAAAGCTATTTTAATATTACCCAAAATAAAAACGAAGCTGATTTTGTTGTGAAAATCAACACTAATTTTGTGGCAGGGGATGAAAAAAAAGGCCAAGGCTATTCGCTCTTTATAGTGTTTGTTGAATTTCACATGTCAATAACCGACAATAAAACCCATATGGAAATATTTGCCGATGGCTTTAGCGACTTTAAAGGCATGCTGCCGGGAAGCTACGAACATGCCTTAAAGGATGCCCGCCAAAAAGCCAAACAAAAAATCATAAACGATATTTTACCCAAAATGGAGCAGGTAAACCTATAATATACATCGGCCAATACACAAACAACCATTTTCAGGAATTCGTCATATAAAAATTGTTATTTAAAAGCAGCTGCCCTGTTTAATAATTATCTACTTTTGCCATTTCATTATTTGTTATGGCAAAAGCTAGCATATCCAATTACGTAAACATCATTATTTCAATGACCTTTTGGGCTTTTTCCTTCGTTTGGGTAAAAGAGGCTTATGAATCATTTGGGCCGGTAACCACCATTTTTTTCAGGCTAATTATCAGTTCGTTTTTGCTATTCGTTTTTTTAAAATTGACCAACCGCCTAAAGCCTGTAAAAAAAGAGGATTACAAATTATTTATTTCACTGGCTTTTTTTGAGCCATTTTTATACTTCATCAGCGAAAGCTTTGGCTTAAAAATGGTATCCAGCACATTAGCTTCTGTAATTATTTCCACCATACCAATATTTACATCGGTATTTGCCTATTTTATATATAAAGAAAGACTTACCCTCATCAGTATATTCGGTATCATATTTTCCTTTACAGGGGTTGGGGTGATGATTTTCGAGGGCGGATTTCGGCTCAACGCCCCCTTATTAGGAATTGCACTGATGTTTATAGCAGTTTTGTCAACTATTGGATATTCACTGGTTCTAAAAAAACTGGCCCTCAAATACCCTCCGGTCAACATTATTGCCTATCAAAACCTTATTGGCATATTTATGTTCCTGCCAGTTTTTATGGCAGTAGAAATGAAAAACCTGCCATCTATACAATTAAAAACAAATGCAGTAATTGCCATTATTGAGCTGGCTGTTTTTGCATCGACAATAGCATTTATCACATTTACCAAATCAATAAAAAACCTGGGTGTAACCAAATCAAATATTTTTATAAACCTCATCCCGGTTCTTACGGCATTTTTTGCCTGGTGGATTTTGGGAGATATTATTACAGTACAAAAAGCCACAGGCATAACCATTGTGATTGCCGGTTTATTTATTTCGCAAATAAAAAAGAAAAAACATGCAGCTTGACCTCGAAAGATATAAAGAGATGGCAAATAATAAAGCCAGGGAAAACAAGGCTTTTACTACACGGTTAAGAAAGAAAAAACCTAAATCCCTTGACGATTCAGTATTAGCTGCCCACCATGAAGCCTTTGAAAGAATCGATTGCCTGGAATGTGCCAACTGCTGCAAATCCATCAGCCCTATTATTATAGACAGGGACATTGACCGTATTGCCAAACACCTTAAAATGAAAAGGTCGGATTTAATAGACCAGTATTTTGAAATTGATGAAGACGAAGATTATGTATTTAAAGAAACCCCATGTCCGTTTTTAATGCCCGACAACTATTGCATGATTTACGAGGTTCGTCCGCGCGCATGCCGCGAATACCCTCATACCGACAGGAGGCGCTTTTATCAGATATTAAACCTGACTTACCGAAACACTTTTGTATGTCCGGCTGTTTATGAAGTATTAGAGAATTTGAAAAAGGAATATTAAAATCAATTACACTAAAATGATAAATTTGTCGTTGTAAAGGAGATGGCTAGGTTAATTATGACAAGACTACATATAATTATAATAATATGCCTTTCGATTTTTCAGATTTCGGAAGCGCAGATGGGAGGAGAAAGCACCTATGACTTTTTGAATCTTACAACTTCGGCAAAAGTGGGTGCGCTTGGCGGAACAAACGTCTCTATCTCTGACAGCATAGGCGATTTGAACTTTGTTTTCCATAACCCTGCCCTTTTAAAGGCAGATATGGACAATGCGCTGGCATTTAACTACGTTCCATACATTGCTGACATTAACTATGGCTATTTTGCATATGCAAAACACTTCCGCGACCTTGGAACATTTGGACTTGCCGTGCACAACGTAAATTATGGTAGTTTTACCCGCACTAATGAGTACCACGAAGAGCTAGGCACCACCAATGCAGCAGAATATGCACTTATTTTAACCTATGCCAGAAAACTAACCCCAACCATTTCGATGGGAATGAGCGTAAAGCCAATATATTCAAAGTTTGACACCTACACTTCGTTTGGTTTGGCAACCGATTTTGGATTTAACTACATCCGAAGAGACAAAAACTTCTCAATGGGAATCGTACTGAAAAACCTGGGTTCGCAAATTTCCACATACGAAGATACCAGTGAAGACATGCCCTCGGATTTACAAATAGGATTCACAAAAAAGCTTGCACATGCCCCTTTCAGGTTTTCGTTAACCGCACAACACCTGCTCGATTGGGATTTAACCTACGAAAGAAGCGATAATTCTACCACTACAGGCCTTTCAGACGGCACTGAGGATGATCCATCTTTTGGTGACCAGTTAATGCGCCACATGGTTCTGGGCATAGAGTTTCTTCCTGCCAAAAACTTCCATATTGATTTTGGATATAACCATCGCAGAAGAAAAGAACTGGGCTACGAAGAAAAAATGTCGACAGCAGGTTATTCCTGGGGGTTTGGCTTTAGAATATACAAATTTATGTTCTCTTATGGTTCAGCGCGTTATCACCTCGGAGGCACATCGAACCACTTTTCAATAACAACAAACCTTTCAAATTTTTAAAATATTTTATGGGCTTAGCCCTGCCTATCTCAAACAATCATAGTATTTTTACCAGCTCAAAAATTCAACAATGACGATAAAGAACTCAAAGCTGGTTATTGCTATTGATGGTTATTCATCGTGCGGCAAAAGTACGGTGGCAAAAGATCTGGCAAAACTCTTAAATATTATTTTTATTGACTCCGGGGCAATGTACAGATGTGTTACTCTTTATGCCCTGAACAACGGGTTAATATCTGGAGACAATATTGATCAGAAAGGATTAAAATCTGCGTTACAAAACATTACCATCAGCTTTAAATTTGATGCTGAAAGCAAGACAAACGAAACATACTTAAATGGGAAACTGGTTGAAAAAGAAATCAGGAGCCTTGAAGTAAGCAACCATGTAAGTAGTATCAGTGCCATTGGTTTTGTTCGAAAAAAGATGGTGGAGCTCCAGCAAAAAATGGGAGAAACCGAAAGCATTGTGATGGATGGAAGAGACATCGGGACTGTGGTTTTTCCGCAGGCTGATTTAAAATTATTTATGACCGCCTCACCCGAAATCAGAGCAGAAAGAAGATTTAAAGAGTTTCAGGAAAAAAATGAGAACATCAGCTTTGAAGAAGTGTTGGAAAACGTAAAAAAACGCGACCACATTGATGAAACACGAGAAGAAAGTCCGTTAATGAAAGCTGATGATGCCGTTGTTTTAGACAATGGACGTATTGGAAAAGAAGAACAGCTTAACTTTATTGTGCAGGAACTTAAAAAAAGAAACCTCATAAACTAAGTCAGTTGTTAAATATCTTTAAATAAGATTTATATAACAAAGTCACTAATAAAAATTATAGATAAAAGTGTCATCTTTGGTCATCGAAATCGATCCTTCATCAGGATTTTGTTTTGGAGTTGTAAAGGCAATAGAAACTGTTGAAAACGAACTTCAGGATAATGGCATTTTATATTGCCTAGGCGATATAGTTCATAACAACATGGAAATGCAGCGCTTACAAAACAAAGGCATGATATCGATTAGCAAAAATGAAATTGACAACATTAAAAGCAACAAAATATTTATACGTGCCCATGGGGAACCCCCTCAAACATATCAGCAGGCCAAATCCAGAGGTCTTACTATAATTGATGCCACATGTCCGGTAGTTTTAAAGCTCCAAAGCAGGATTAAAAGCTCCTGGAAGTATTTAAAACCCATTAACGGACAAGTGCTCATTTATGGCAAGAAAGGCCATGCTGAGGTAATAGGTTTGGCGGGGCAAACCAACAATGAAGCTTTTATTATTGAATCGATGGATGAAGTATCAAAAATTGATTTAAACAAGCCCACTCACTTATATGCCCAAACAACCAAAAGCGTTGACGAATTTAAACAGATAGCCACCTATCTGAATGAAAACATAAGTGAAGGGACCGAATTTAAATCGTTTGATACAATATGCAGACAGGTTGCCAACCGGTTACCAAAAATTACAGCTTTTGCGCAAAAGCACGAGTTGATCATTTTTGTGGGAGGAGAGAAAAGCAGCAATGCCCAGATGCTTTTTAAACAATGCCTTAAAACCAACAAGCAATCATATTTTGTAAGTAACAAAGAACAGTTGAATTCAGATTGGTTTAAAATGCTTCCTAAATCAATAGGGATCTGCGGAGCAACATCCACACCCCCCTGGTTAATGCAACAAATTGCGGAGGAAATAAAAGAAATAACGAAAGACAAATAAATATGGGACAAATCAAAAAAATTGGTGTATTAACATCGGGAGGTGATGCACCAGGCATGAATGCTGCCATACGCGCAGTGGTTCGTGCTGCCGTATATCACAAACTACAGGTTGTGGGTATCAAGCAAGGATACCATGGTTTAATTACAGACAAAATTAAGCCAATGAATTCAAAGTCGGTAAGTAACATTATCCATCAGGGTGGAACCATATTAAAATCTGCCCGAAGCCAGGAGTTCAGAACAGTTGAAGGAAGGGTAAAAGCATTTGAGAATGTAAAAAAGCATGGTATTGATGCCCTTGTTGTAATTGGTGGAGACGGAACTTTTACCGGAGCAAGGCTTTTTGGACAAGAACATAATATTCCAATCGTTGGGGTTCCCGGAACTATAGACAACGACTTGTATGGAACCGATTACACTATTGGATACGATACTGCATTGAACACTGTAGTTGATGCCGTAGATAAAATCAGGGATACAGCCAGTGCCCACAGCCGCCTGTTCTTTATTGAGGTTATGGGCCGCGATGCCGGATTCCTGGCACTAAGAAGCGGAATTGCCTCAGGTGCTGAAGCGGTAATGGTACCAGAAATTGACACTGATTTCAAACAGTTAAATAAATTCCTTGAACAAGGGATGAGAAAAGATAAAAGCAGCAGTATTGTTTTAGTTGCTGAAGGCGAAAAAATCAGCGGAGGAGCCATCCAGGTTGCAGAAAGGGTTTCGAAGGAATATCCTGAATACGATACCCGCGTTACCATCCTGGGACACATACAACGAGGAGGCACCCCATCTGCTTTCGACAGGGTTACAGCAAGCAGGCTTGGCGTTTCTGCAGTAGAGGCCTTGATTGATGATCAGAAGAGCATAATGGTTGGTCTGGTAAATAAAGAGGTTGTACACGTTCCTTTTAACCAGGCACTAAAAAATAAAAAGAAGCTAAATCCGTCACTACTGGAACTAACAGAAATCCTATCGATATAATCAGAGTAAGGATTTATACATACAATACAAAAGCTGTCCCAACTTCGGGCAGCTTTTTTTATGCATTAACAACTACCTTATAAATTAACACACTACCAATATAAAATTTCGAATATAAACCACGAATTAAATTACTCACCACCTTGATAAATGTGCTTATTTTCTTAATTTTGCGCCAAGTCGGCATTTTTTGCATAAATTTTTCACTATCAAAACGGTGAAACCTGGTATTATTTCCTTTTGGGTGCAAATAAATGGCGATTTAATCATTTAATTTACATTGCATAATTAAGATAAAATGAGTAGCTCAAAAAAAATTAAATCTGCACTTATTTCGGTATTCCACAAAGATGGATTAGATGAAATAATTAAAACTTTAGATAAGCAAGGCGTTCAATTATACAGTACCGGAGGAACTAAAACCTTTATAGAAGACCTTGGCATCAAAGTTACCGCAGTTGAAGATATTACAGGTTATCCTTCAATTTTAGGAGGAAGGGTTAAAACTCTTCACCCAAAGGTATTTGGCGGAATCCTTTCAAGAAGGGATAATACTTCAGACAAAGAGCAACTTGATGAATTCGAAATTCCGGAACTGGACCTTGTTATTGTTGATTTATATCCTTTTGAGGCCACAGTTGCTTCTGGGGCTTCTGAGCAAGACATTATTGAAAAGATAGATATTGGTGGCATCTCTTTAATCAGGGCAGCTGCTAAAAATTATAAAGATGTTGTTATCGTTCCATCACAAGATCAATACAAAGATTTATTAAAAATTCTTGTTGAATATGATGGAGTGACAACCATTGACGAAAGAAAAGTATTTGCTGCTGCCGCTTTTGGAGTTTCATCGCATTACGACTCTGCTATCTTCAATTATTTTAATCCTGATGTTGAAGACATGGAGCGCATCAGCTTAAACAACGGTGAAGTTCTTCGTTACGGAGAAAACCCTCATCAAAAAGCAACCGTTTACAAATACAACAACATTAAAGAAGGTGCTTCTTTAGCCAATGCTAAAGTATTGCAGGGAAAAGCACTTTCATACAATAATATGCTTGATGCAGATGCTGCATGGAAGGCAACAAGTGATGCTTACCATTCGGTTACCCACATTGAAAACAAACAAGCCGTTGCTGTTGTTAAACACCTAAACCCATGCGGATTGGCTGTAACAAACGACATCATGAAGTCACTGGAGCTAGCCTGGGCAGGCGACCCGATCAGTGCCTTTGGAGGTATCATTGCTTTTACAGGGACTGTAACAGGCGAAATTGCTGAATGGTTTGCCAAGCGTTTTGTTGAAATCATTATTGCCCCTGAATTTACTCCTGAAGCATTAGAGATCTTTGGAAAGAAAAAGAACCTACGCTTACTTGAAACCCCAATCAAAAACGAAATCACTGGCGAAAAGCTGATCCGATCAGTGAGTGGAGGTATTTTAGTTCAGGATGAGGACGAAGGTGTTGATACTGATTTTAAAAACGTAACAAAGCTTGAGTTTGATGCTACAAAAATGGAATTAGCCAAGTTTGGTATCACAGCTTGCAAGCACCTTAAGAGTAACGCCATTGCCATTGTAACCGAAAACGAGGATGGTTCATTCTGGTTAACAGGAGCAGGAATGGGGCAACCAAACAGACTGGATAGTTTACGCCATTTAACAATGCCTCGCTTCGATATGAAAGAAGGTGTTAACATAGAAAGCTCTGTAGTCATCTCAGATGCATTTTTCCCATTCCGCGACAGCATTGAAGCTGCCAACGAGTACAATGTGAAATACATTGTTGAACCAGGCGGCAGCATTCGTGACGAGGAAGTTATTGAAGCATGTAACGAATTTGGAATAGCTATGCTATTTACAGGAAAACGTCATTTTAAACACTAAAACACCTGAACCTTATGGGATTTTTTTCATTTCTATCTCAGGATATAGCAATTGACCTTGGTACGGCAAACACAATCATCATACATAATGATAAAATTGTAGTTGACGAACCATCTATAGTTGCATTAGACCGCAGGACCGATAAGCTTATGGCTATTGGTGAAAAGGCAAGACAAATGCATGGTAAAACCCATGACAACATTTATACTATCCGCCCCTTACGTGATGGTGTGATTGCTGACTTTAATGCTGCTGAACAAATGATCAGGGGCATGATTAAGATGATCAACACCAACTCGCGACTTTTCAGTCCATCGTTAACCATGGTGGTATGTATTCCATCCGGAAGTACGGAAGTTGAGATAAGGGCAGTTCGCGACTCCTCAGAACACGCAGGAGGAAGGGAAGTATATATGATTTATGAACCAATGGCAGCAGCTCTTGGTATTGGATTAGATGTTGAAGCCCCTCAAGGGAACATGGTTGTTGACATAGGTGGAGGAACCACTGAGATTGCAGTAATTTCATTGGGTGGTATTGTTACCAATAAATCAATCCGTATTGCCGGAGATGATTTAACGGCAGACATCATGGAATATATGCGCCGCCAGCACAACATTAAAGTTGGCGAAAGAACTGCAGAAGAAATAAAAATCCACGTAGGATCAGCTCTCCCTGAATTGGAAGAACCTCCTACTGATTATATTGTACAGGGACCAAATCAGATGACAGCGCTTCCAATTGAGGTACCTGTATCGTACCAGGAAATTTCGCACTGCTTAGAAAAGTCGATCTCTAAAATTGAGACGGCCATCCTGAGTGCCCTTGAGCAAACTCCTCCGGAACTTTATGCCGACATTGTTAACAATGGAATTTATTTAGCAGGAGGTGGTGCTTTATTAAGAGGCCTAGACAAGAGACTTACTGACAAGATCAATATTCCATTCCACATTGCAGAAAACCCACTCCATGCGGTTGCAAGAGGAACTGGCATTGCCTTGAAAAACAGACACAGATTCTCATTCTTAAAGAGATAACAACATTATCATACTAAAAACGGTCAGAAATTTCTGGCCGTTTTTTTATTCCCTTTCCTACTTCAAAAAAAATGCAACACCAAAATAACACAGGCATCCCCACCCCATACATCTACTTTTGATCTATCCTATAATTGATTCCATTAACCCTTTCAGAAGTATTTCATTTTTTCCTATTTTTGGCAGGGTCTAGAACTTCAAACATGAGAAAACTTTGCAAGCTCGCTCTTATTATTGTTACATTGCTTTTTTGTTTTAATATCTCAGCACAAAACGTACTGGATAAAATCAACAAATACGAAAAAGCAGTCTTCTCAATTTCTTCGTATACTAAAGACGGGATTCTAAATTACACCACTTCCGGTTTTTTTATCAGCCCTGACGGCATTGGACTTGCCCCAAGTAAAGTTTTCCTAAAAGCTGACTCCATAAATATTACCCTAAGAAATGGACGAACTTATGGGGTTGACAGAGTATTATCCACTCACAAAATAGCCAACCTGGCAATGTTCAAAGCATACGACTACAGAAAAAAGGGATTTAATTACATTGTTCCTTCGCAAAATACAGAACGAAACCAAAATGAAGTACTGATCATATCTCATCCTAACGAAACAGAGGATGGCGTTTCATTGGGGAAAATATCAAAGATTTTTCAGGCCCCGTTTCTGGACAGAGTGGTTTTTATCGATTCAAATTTTGACAGGATGAGTGAAGGATCACCTGTAATCAACAATCAGGGAGAACTGGTAGGCATTGCAGGATTTTCAAGAAAATCAGGCATCCATTACTACATTAGCACCCATACCCTAAACGACACATTGTGGACAGACCACCCATACAATGAATGGCAAAAATCATTATATAACTACCATTCTTCAGACTTAACAACCTATATGCATAAAGGGATCATACATTTTTTAAATGAAGAATGGATTGAAGCCGCCAAAAATTTCAGTCTGGCGATACGGCAAAGCCCCAACAATGCCGAGGCCTATATTTTAAGAGGCGAATCCAGGCGTCAATATGAAAATTATGTTGGAATGAGGGATGATTTCAAAAAAGCAAGGTCCCTTTCCCCGAATGAATTTTTAGTTGATTACTTTGATGGGAGAAACCTGCTGAAACAACATAAAAGACAGGAAGCATTTTATAAATATGTATCCTCAATTGAAAAATACGACAGCTATGCTCCGGCGCTTACCGACTTTGGACTTTTAGCAGTGGAACTCCGAAAAGATATAGAAACTGCATTAAAATGTTACAACAAATCAATTGAATGCAGCCCGCTATACGCCAAAGGGTATTATGAAAGAAGCAGATTATTACAACAATATCTAAACAATGACAGCCTGGCAATGGAAGATATTGAAAAAGCCATTAGCCTCGACAAGTTTTTACCAGGTGCCTACTCCATAAGGGGCACCTTAAAAATACTGACCGAAAACTACATGGATGCCATTTCCGATTTTGACAGAGCCCTTGATATAGATCCCAATGACACCCATGCCCTGTTCAATAGGGGACTCGCATATTTTAACCTGGGCATGAAAAACAAATCATGCAGCGATTGGGAAAAGGCAGGACAATTAGGCCATTTTAAATCCATTAAATACATAAGTCGGTATTGTAGCAAGGTGACAACAAAAAACATTGGGAAGTAAATCCAACTAAAAAAACTAAATTTGCCAAAAAACTATTATTCATGACTACTATTGAACAGCTAAAAGATTTAGCGGGACGCCAGTTGGCGTTAAGGAGGTATCTTTGACATCGACCGCAAAAAGATAGAAATTGAAGAAGAAGAAATGCGGTCTCAGGCCCCCGATTTTTGGGAAGATGCAAAAAAAGCAGAGGTTCACATGAAAAACCTTCGTGAACTCAAGGCTTGGGTAAATGACTATGAGGAAATCGAAACTCTTATAGAAGACATCAATGTTCTTTTTGATTTTATGAAAGATGGAGAAGCATCCCAAGAAGACATTGACGAACAGTTTACCATTGCTGTGGAAAAAACCGAAGCACTTGAACTCAGAAATATGCTCCGCAGGGAGGAAGACAAAATGGGCGCAGTGCTAAAAATAAATGCAGGTGCCGGAGGAACAGAAAGTCAGGACTGGGCAGAAATGTTGATGCGTATGTACATCCGGTGGGGTGAACAACACAAATACAAAGTTAAAGAAGTCAACTACCAACCTGGTGACGATGCCGGTATAAAAACCGTTACATTGCAGTTTGAAGGAGACTTTGCCTATGGCTATTTAAAAAGTGAAAACGGAGTGCACCGCCTGGTTCGCCTTTCCCCTTTTAATGCAGCTAACAAACGCATGACATCCTTTACCTCAGTATTTGTTACTCCATTAATTGATGATTCCATAGAAATTGAGATCAACCCGTCTGACATTACCTGGGATACATTCCGCTCAGGAGGAGCTGGCGGACAAAATGTGAACAAGGTAGAAACAGGTGTTCGGTTACGACATGCCCCTACAGGAATCATTATTGAAAACACAGAATCACGCTCTCAGCTTGGCAACAAAGAAAATGCCATGCGCCTGTTAAAGTCGCAACTGTACGAGATGGAATTACGCAAACGCATGGAAGAGCAAAACAAGGTTGAAAGCAATAAGAAAAAGATTGAGTGGGGTTCACAAATCCGATCCTATGTATTTCAACCCTACAAAATGGTTAAAGACCTTAGAACAAATACAGAAACCTCAAATGTACAAGCTGTAATGGATGGAGACCTGGATGCATTTATCAAGGCCTATCTTATGGAGTTTGGAGGAACTGAGAACAATTAAAAGATCATCAAAACCACAAAAACATATATCATGATCATGTATTTACATAACCCTCGTTGTTCAAAAAGCAGACAGGGACTGGAATATCTTAAAGAGCAAAAAGGCATTACGCCAATGATTGTTAAATATTTGGACACCCCACTTAATGCATCCGAAATCAGTCAGCTACTAAAAAAGCTGGGCATAAAACCAGATGAATTAATGAGGAAGAACGAAGATTACTATAAAAAAGAAATTAAAGGAAAAGATTTTTCTGACGAAGAATTAATTCATGCCATGGCTGAAAATCCGAAACTAATTGAAAGACCAATTGTGATCAATGGCGACAAGGCAGTGATTGGAAGGCCGGCTGAAAAGATAGATGAGGTATTGTAAAGGATACTATTCGGGGCGCGACTTTTTGCCGCACTCCGAATCACCTACTTGCGTCCCAGGAAATTTAAGGTACTTAAACAATAATTTTTGGACAGCTCCATTTTTAATTGAGAGTAAACCTGCCTCTTCAAGGCTATCAGCCGTAATTTCTTTCATATTAAAATAATAAGTTTAAGCAAAAACCGGTTCCTTCACATGCCCACTGTGGGCTCTAACTATGGTTGAGATAATCCAATCTGTATCATCTGCATAATCCACATTTACAGTTTCATCATTATCCAACCATTGCTTAAACTGCTCTTTATCCACACTCTGCAAAGTGTCAAAAACCGGCACCCCCATCGAACGCAACATCTCTGCATTGCATTGTTGTTCATACTGCCCCTTCATAGGTAACACACACAGCTTCTTTTTAAGAAACAATGCTTCAGCAGGGGTTTCAAAACCAGCATTGCACAACACACCCTTTGATGAAACCATGCTACTGACGAACCCTGTTTTATCAACAGGCTGCACTTTAACATTTTTAAAAACAAAGGGTTTCTTATTATGTTTCGAAAACACTTCCCAGTTCACTTCACCATAATCTTTAAGAAACCCAACAATGGTCTCATCTGAATACGATGGTAAATAAACTGTAAAATGGTTATTTTCTGTAGGCATCACCGCTCTGATATCTTTACGGATTACAGGAGTAAAAAATCCATCTCCCAGAGTTTTAAAATGAAATCCATAGTTTTTATTTGTAGGTGCATAATACTTTAAAATAAGCTTTCCGATCAAGCTTTGAACTTTGGGCTTTGGGGCATTTTTATGCAACACAGCACTCTGATGCGAAATACCAATACATTGTTTTAATTTTAACTTGCACGACCAGGCAACCACTGGTTCAAAATCATTAATCACCAAATCATAATCCCGCACAGGAACCTTAAGCATTTCATAAAAAAAATTAGAAAAGCTGATATTCTTTATTGTTTTCCAAAAATCCACGCCTCCCTGTTTCCCAAAGATGAAACTTGCCCCATGCAAACGATACTTTACTTCCCAGGGCAATTGAATATCGCTTTGGTTTCCACTTAAAACCAAATCTACTTTCCCAATTTTTTTTAATATTGGAATCACATCTAAGGCTCTTGCCACATGGCCATTGCCGGTACCTTGGATTGCATATAATATTTTCATGTGTCAAAAATTTGCTTTATAAAGGTCACATGCCTGCCTGTCGGCAGACAGGGAACTCGCCACTTTAGTCATTCTCCTGTTTGAGAAAACTTTTTCATAGCTCGTTTCATCTCATTATAATTTTTACCTTCAAATGTATTCGACGAAATAGCTGACAATGCCTCTCCTGTATTTGTAAAACAATAAACTATTCTTGCAGAGACTATAAATCAGGTAGAAACTAATCGCTTAATACATCCCTAAACATGGACTTAAACAGAACTTTATCAGATCCCAGTAATTGGTCAACATTCTCAATATCTTCCTCTTCTTCATTCAGTTCATTATCATGTGAGTTAAAATATACCAGGTGCCAGTCATTATTTTCAAATTCAAGAGCGGTCATGTTTTCAACCCAATCGCCAGAATTGAGGTACATAACTTTTCCATTTGAGTTATGAATAATTTTTTTTGCAGGCCAATGTATATGTCCGCAAATAGCATATTTGTATCTCTTTTTAATAGCCAACCCGGCCACAGTTTTTTCAAAACGGGTAGCAATATCCGTACGTTTTGTTTTAACCATCCGTTTTATATCACGAGAAAGGGAAATTCTTTTTTGCCCAAACAACGCCAACAGGCTATTGACCATTTTATTAAGGGCAGTAAGCAAGGCATAACCTGTTGCACCAAGCTTGGCAAGCCATTTAGAGTGTTGCATCACAACATCGAATGCATCACCATGGAAAACCCAGCTTTTGGCACCATTAATATCCAGAACAACCTTGTTTACAATAGACAAATTCCCTACCGACAATCCTACAAAGCGACGCAAAGCTTCATCATGGTTACCCACAATGTAATGCACTTTGGTTCCTTGCTCCATCATTTTAATTATCTGACGAACAACCTTTAACTGTATTTTTGGAAAGTATGATTTTGAAAATTGCCAGATATCGATGATATCACCATTAAGCAATAAATGTTTGGGCTGCACTGACTTCAGGTAAGTCAACAATTCCTTTGACTTGCAGCTTCGTGTGCCAAGATGGGTGTCTGAAACAACAACTGCTTCCAGATTCCGGGGTTTCTTCTTCTCTTTTTTAGTCATTTTACTCCAACAATTATTGGAGTAAAACTATAGAGCAAACAAAAACTTTTCGTGAACTAAAGAAGAAGAAATCGTAAATATTTCCAATTAGGTTAACTTAATGTAAAAACCTAATAATCACTACTCCTCAATCAAAATCACAAAAAAAAGGTGATTGAAACCCGTTCCAATCACCTCCCTATATTTTTAGGCTGATTTTACGCCATCATGGGCAAAATCCCTGACTTTCGTTTATCCAGTCCACGCTGCCATTTCGAATGCAGATCATATTCAAAGCTGGCGGATACACCCTCGGTTTTTACCAGACTGGATCTGTTGGCTATAATCAATGATTTTTCTTTGCTTAACTTATTGGGAAACACCAAATATGAAACATGAGCCATCATACCTTCTTTGATAACATCAATATCAGAAGACAAAACATTCACCGTAAAATCGACCTTGGCATCCTGACATACCTGTATCAGTTTTTCAATGGATTTAAAATTTTCGGTGTCATTAAAAGTATACAACACATTCGAAATACGCTTGTGCGCACTAAGCATCAACTCTACCTTTAAAGCATCCTCTTCACTTCCACTAGTTTCCAAAGCAAAATAATTTATGCTTAAATCTTTACAGATAACCTCCAATTCACCTAAAGATTCCTTTGACCCTACTACAAGAAGGTCATCTTCGAATGAAATAGTTGATGATACAACTGTTTTTATAGCCAAATGCTGAGTTTTGCGTAAAAAAATGGCTTCGTAACCAGACAAATAAAAACTATCGGAATGTGTATCTGTAAAATTATTATTTTGACCAGACAAAGTAAATGTTTCAAGCCGCTTACCCTGCAACATTTCCCTATTCTCTAAATATCCTGCTAAACCCATAATATCCCATTATAAAATCAAACACAAAAATATTTCAATTTAACTGCTCCATTTTTACCCATGCCTTAATGCTTTGTTAAATTATCCCTAAATTCACAGTATCACATTGCAGTTACTTATTTTATAGACAACTAAAACGTTAAACACACTTAGCTTATTTTATTAGTTCAAATTCGCAAAACATTTTAACTTCGCATTAAAATATCACGCAATGAAACTAATTTACACACTGATTGTACTTTTTATTGGCTGCCTACTCGCAATACAAGGCAGTATCAATACACAGTTAACTACTTTTTTAAAACATCCTCTGCAGGGAGCCTTTGTAAATTTTTTTGTTGGTACAATTGCCTTAATTGGTCTCAATTTTTTGTTCAAAACTCAAATTCCTGATTGGGGACATTTAAAGACAGCACCCTGGTACCTTTTTATTGGTGGTATGATGGGCGCTATTTTTGTTTCTTCTGTTATTTTCTTTATTCCTAAAATTGGTGTTACTACTGTTTTGGCAGCCTCCATTGCCGGACAGCTGATTGCAGCTTCAATTATTGACCATTATGGATTTTTCGGGATTTCCATACACCAAATTAGTGCAGGCAGAATATTTGGTATTTTGTTATTGCTTGGCGGAATATTTTTTATTCAGAAATATTAAGCAAGAACCGTTTATGCCTGACAAGGAGTAGGTTTTGGCTCTTCCAGAATGGCTTATATGTGTTGCAAACACATTTTTAAAGACTCAAGAGACATTTTTATTTGTTAGAGAATTTAAAATCTCACAATATTACTTGTTATTCCATAAAATAGCTTGACAAATTTTACATTAAATTGTTTCTCAAATAATTAATCCGCATTCAAAAAGTACGATTATTATCTTTTGTTTAATCTTCTCCTCATAATCTAACCAATCATTAAAACAAAACTTAACCCACAAACTATTCCCACATCTTTCTATCAATCACATCATTACATCCGAAATATTAAAGAAATAATTCTTCAATCATAGTTACCCCGCTGATAATCATGCTACATAACAGGTATAAAACAGCCATTTTTATTCTTTAATTTATCGAAAAGGCTTAATTTTGCGGTCTGAAAAAACAAACAGTTATTATAGTTATATTATGGCAGATAAAACTAAAAAGCCGTTATTAAGTGAATTTCCTGGAATTACCACTGAGCAGTGGATGGAAAAAATCACGGCGGATTTAAAAGGAGCCGACTTTGAGAAAAAGCTGGTTTGGAGAACAAATGAAGGTTTCAATGTTCGTCCTTTTTATCGTTCAGAAGATCTTGATAGTGTAAAATACCTTGATAGTCTTCCTGGCGAATTCCCTTATATCAGGGGAACTAAAAAAGACAACGACTGGTTTGTTCGTCAAGACATTTGTGCTGATGATGCAAAAGCAGCAAACGAAAAAGCTATTGATGTATTATCCAAAGGAGTTACTTCATTAGGATTTTGTTTTTGTGCAGCAGTTGACAACTACGAAACTGCACTTGAAACTCTTTTAAAAGACATCGTACTTGATGCTGTTGAGGTAAACTTTGCAGCTCAGAAAGGAAGCAAAGAGCTTACTGAAGCTTTTGTTGCTTACTTAAAGAAAAACAACTACGACTTAGCAAAAGTTAAAGCTTCTGTTAATTGCGACCCAATTGGTTGTTTAACAAAAACTGGTAAATCATGTTATCCGGTTGAAGAATTAGTTGACCGGGCTAAGGCAATTATCGAAGCAGGAAACGCTGTTGCAGGTTTAAGAACCATCAGTGTTAACGGACGCCTTTTCAACAATGCAGGTTCTTCAATTGTTCAGGAATTGGCATTTGCGCTTTCTATGGGTAACGAATACCTGGCTCAATTAACTGAAAAAGGAGTTTCTGTTGATGATGCAGCCTCTGCAATGAAGTTTAACTTTGCGGTTGGTGGTAACTACTTTATGGAAATTGCTAAGTTACGTGCTGCTCGTATGTTATGGGCAACTATCGTAAAATCATACAACCCTGCTACAGAAGACGCTTCAAAAATGGCTATTCACTGTGAAACTTCCCAGTGGAACAAAACTGTTTTTGATCCATATGTAAACATGCTTCGTACTCAAACAGAAGCTATGTCTGCTACAATTGGTGGAGCTGATTCATTAACTGTTCAGCCGTTTGATTCTATTTACAAAAAATCTGAAGCATTCTCTGAAAGAATTGCCCGTAATCAGCAATTATTATTAAAAGAAGAATCACACTTTGATAAAGTAACTGACCCTTCTGCTGGTTCATACTATATTGAAAACCTAACAAACAGTATAGCACAACAAGCCTGGGATCTTTTTGTAACTACTGAAGATAAAGGTGGATATTTAGCTGCATTGAAAGAAGGTTTTGTTCAGGCCACTGTTAAAGAAACTGCAGACAAGCGTAAAAAAGCTATTGCAACTCGTCGTGAAAACCTACTTGGAACCAACCAGTTCCCTAACTTCACCGAAAAAGTTGCTGACGCCATCACTAAAGAAACTTCATGTGGAACATCTTGTTGTTCAGGTGAAACTATTGTTGAACCAATCGTTGCATTCCGTGGTGCTGAAGAGTTTGAAACATTACGTTTAGCTACTGAAAAAGCTCCTAAAGCTCCTAAAGTATTTATGCTTACTTACGGAAACTTAGCTATGCGTTTAGCTCGTTCTCAATTCTCATGTAACTTCTTTGCTTGTGCCGGTTACCAGGTAATCGACAACAATGGTTTTGCTACTGTTGAAGAAGGTGTTGAAGCTGCTAAAGCTGCCGGTGCTGATATCATCGTACTTTGTTCTTCAGACGACGAGTACACTGAAGCTGCTCCAGCTGCTTACAAGGCAATCAACGGTGAAGCTATTTTTGTGGTTGCCGGAGCACCAGCTTGTGCAGATGAGTTAAAAGCTAAAGGTATCACAAACTTCATCAACGTTCGTTCTAACGTTCTTGAAACACTTCAAGGGTTTAGTAAGGAGCTAGGACTTTAATAAGACACAAGTATCAAGACACAAGTATCAAGACTTTTATTTGCAAGATGCATAATTTTAAAGAATTAAAAGTTTGGCAAAAATCAAGAATGTTAGTAAAAACTATTTACCAGATTACTAACATCTTTCCTAAAGAAGAATCTTTTGGACTGATCAGCCAAATGAGACGAGCAGTCGTTTCTATTCCATCTAATATTGCAGAAGGTGCAGGTAGAGGAACTGATAAAGATTTTGGCCGATTTCTTGATATAGCTTATGGATCTAGTTTTGAATTAGAAACTCAGCTATTATTGTGTGTTGATTTAGAATATATCTCTGAGAATGTTTTAAACGAAACAGAACCTCAGATTAAGGAAATACAAAGAATGTTATATTCATTAAAGTCTAAGTATTGATATAATATCGAGTTTCAAGTCTTGATACTTGATACTTGATACTTGATACTTTTTCTTAATAAATAGAAAAAATGGCAAGACCAGATTTTAAAAATATAGATTTCAAAAAGTCTTCTACTGGTGAGGTTAATGCCTCAGAGTGGGAGAAAGCAAATGGGATTACAAAAGACTGGGTAACTCCAGAGCAGATCCCTGTTAAGAGTGTATACTCAAAAGACGATTTAGAAGGAATGGAGCACCTGAACTACGCTGCAGGTTTACCTCCATACCTACGCGGACCATACTCTGTGATGTATGCAATGCGTCCATGGACTATTCGTCAGTATGCAGGTTTCTCTACTGCAGAGGAATCAAATGCATTTTATAAAAGAAACCTTGCTGCAGGACAAAAAGGTCTTTCTGTAGCATTTGACCTGGCTACTCACCGTGGTTACGATTCAGATCACGAGCGTGTGGTTGGTGATGTAGGTAAAGCAGGTGTGGCTATCGATTCTATCAAAGATATGCGTATTCTTTTTGATGGTATTCCATTGGATAAAATGTCGGTATCTATGACAATGAACGGAGCTGTACTTCCTGTATTGGCGTTTTACATTGTTGCAGGTTTAGAGCAAGGAGCTACTCTTGATCAATTATCAGGTACTATTCAAAATGATATCTTGAAAGAGTTCATGGTGCGTAACACTTATATCTACCCACCTAAATTCTCTATGAAAGTTATCGCTGATATCTTTGAGTACACTTCTAAAAACATGCCTAAGTTTAACTCAATCTCTATCTCAGGTTACCACATGCAAGAAGCTGGTGCAACTGCAGATATCGAGTTGGCTTATACTTTAGCTGATGGTTTAGAGTACTTACGCGCCGGTGTTAACGCTGGTATGGATATCGATTCATTTGCTCCTCGTTTGTCTTTCTTCTGGGCAATTGGAACAAACCACTTCATGGAGATTGCTAAGATGCGTGCAGGTCGTATGCTTTGGGCTAAGATTGTTAAACAATTCAATCCTAAAAACCCAAAATCATTGGCATTACGTACGCACTCCCAAACTTCAGGATGGTCGCTAACGGAGCAAGATCCATTCAACAACGTTGGTCGTACTTGTATTGAGGCTATGGCTTCTGCATTAGGTCATACCCAGTCGTTACACACTAACGCATTGGATGAGGCGATTGCATTACCAACCGATTTCTCTGCTCGTATTGCACGTAATACCCAGATTTACATTCAGGATGAAACACAAATCTGTAAATCTGTTGACCCTTGGGCCGGTTCTTACTACGTTGAGTCATTGACTAACGAATTGGTAGAAAAAGCTTGGGCTCTTATCGAGGAAGTTGAAGAGCTTGGCGGTATGGCTAAAGCTATCGAAAGTGGTGTACCTAAAATGCGTATCGAAGAAGCGGCTGCCCGTGCACAAGCTAAAATCGATTCAGGTTCACAAACTATCGTGGGTACCAACAAATACCGTTTGGAAAAAGAAGATCCAATCGACATTTTGGATATCGATAACTCAGCTGTACGTCTTTCGCAAATTGAGCGCTTAAATAAACTTAAAGCAGAGCGTAACGAGGAAGAGTGCCAGGCTGCTCTTGCTGCTATCACTAAAGCTGTTGAAACAGGTGAAGGTAACTTACTTGAATTGGCAGTAGATGCTGCTAAGAAAAACGCTTCTCTTGGTGAGATTTCTGATGCATGTGAAAAAATTGTTGGAAGATATAAAGCTGTGATTCGTTCAATTAGTGGAGTTTACTCAAGCGAAGCAGGAAAAGATCCTGAATTCGAAAAAGCAACTGCTTTAGCAAAAGATTTTGCAGAGAAGGAAGGTCGCCAACCTCGTATTATGATTGCAAAAATGGGACAAGACGGTCACGACCGTGGAGCAAAAGTTGTTGCAACAGGATACGCAGATATAGGTTTCGACGTGGATATGGGTCCATTGTTCCAAACTCCTGCTGAAGCGGCAAAACAAGCTGTTGAAAATGATGTTCACGTAGTGGGTGTTTCTTCATTGGCTGCCGGCCATAAAACTTTAGTTCCTCAAATTATTGAAGAACTTAAAAAGTTAGGTCGCGAAGATATCATGGTTATCTGTGGTGGTGTAATCCCTGCACAAGACTACGATTTCTTATACGAAGCTGGTGCTGTTGCTATCTTTGGTCCTGGTACATCTGTATCTAAAGCAGCTACTGACATCCTAAGCTTATTATTAGAAGCCGCAGAATAAGTTAAAAGTACATAGTCGAAAGTTAAAAGTCGATTTTGTAACTCAATAAAATAACTCAGGGTTTTAAATTCAATTAGAACTCTGAGTTAAAAATAAGTAAAGCCTCTTCGAAATTTCGGAGTGGCTTTTTTTATTTATTACATTTTCTATCATTCTTTGTTCCGATTGAAAATTATTTAGCTATATTTAAACTAAATATTTAGTTAAATGATAACCATTTGATATTCTGAATCTTCATAATATCAAAAATTAAACTTTCAAAATGAAGAAAATAGCATTATTATCCATGCTGATTACATTCAGCTATGCATTATTTGCCCAGGAACAAGGCATTATTTTCAGCCACGATTCCCTTTTGTCAGACATTCTGAAGAAGTCAGAAAAGCTTAAGAAACCTGTATTCATCGATTGCTATACAAAATGGTGCGGCCCCTGTAAACAATTGGCAAAAAATGTATTTCCACAAAAAGAAGTTGGTGAGTTTTACAACAGTCATTTCATCAACGTAAAATTTGATATGGAATCAACCGAAGGAGCCAATATCATGGAAAAGTATAAAATACAGGCTTTTCCTACTTTACTATTCTTAGATTCGGATGGGGAAATCATTCATGCACAACTTGGCGCAGGGGATGCAAATAGCGTTATTGAACTAGGTAAAACAGCGTTAGATGACTCAAAAAATTTCAGGTATTTTAAAACCAAATTAGACCAGGGCGACAGAACAGCAGAAGTCATAACCCAATATTTACAAGCTTATCCTGGCGCAGAAAATAAAGACAATCTACTAAACGACTATTTTACTACCCTAACTGCGGACAAAAAAATATCAGAAGAATCATGGAACTTAATAAATAGATTTGTGCAAGACCTGGATAATCCCCAATTTAAATTTGTACTGGAGCACAGAGAAGAGTTTGAAGAGTTAGTAGGAAAAGAAGATGTTGAAAACAAGATATTAAGCGGCTTTGGATTCTACAGCTATAAACATAGGGATAATCCGGAAAAAATTGACTCACTTGCTCTTGTTGACGCCGAACTATATAAAACTTTCAAATTACGTAACGATTTCTTTAAGGCATTTAGTGATTGCAGACGTAGCAACAACCCTGAAAATATGACTATTTTTATCTCAAAAGCAAAAGAGTATCTATCAAAAGCGAACATCAAACCAATAGCTTTAAATGATTTATGCTGGCAGATTTACAAAATGCAAAAAGATTCGCCCAATAAAGATGCTCTAGAGCTTATAAAACCTTACTCCGAGTCTACATGCAAGAGTTGGCCTGACAATCACTTTTTTAACGACACATACGCTCATATTCTTTTTGATTTAGGTAATATTGAAGACGCAATTAAATATGAAGAAATAGCAATAGATATTGCCCAGAAAAACAAACATGAACAATTAGGATTTTACACAAAAGAACTGCAGCGATTTAAGGACAGCTTAAAAAGCAATTAGCATACATTACCGAACAAACTCAGCCATCTCAATAATATGGGATGGCTTTTTATATGCCTTCCAAGGAGTTAAAACTATAATAACAATACCATTCCGGCTATATCCCTTGGCTCGTATAAACCTATAAATATCACTATTACAACCTCAATCCCATAAACAGCACATCATCAACCTGCTCCAGTTCACCCATCCAATTCATGAAGTTAT
Source organism: Plebeiibacterium marinum (assembly GCF_026013615.1). Taxonomy (GTDB): domain Bacteria; phylum Bacteroidota; class Bacteroidia; order Bacteroidales; family Marinilabiliaceae; genus Saccharicrinis; species Saccharicrinis marinus_A. Next base: position 115,053 of record NZ_JAPDPI010000008.1, on the reverse strand, counting down.
CCCTAACCAATTCCCCTTGTTTTTCCATTGGCTTTTGATGGATTTCTTCAAGCAACCTTTTCACACCAACCTTCATCATTTTCTTTCCTTTCGCACCTCCAAACTGATCTGGATAGCCATCAGAAAACAAATAGATAGAATCACCTTTTGAACATTCATACTCATAATTTACAAACGTTGTTTCTGAGGCCAGCTCATCGTCGCCAATACTCCTACGAGTTCCATTATAAACTGTCAGTTCATTATTAATAAACAAATAAACCGGACGCTTAGCTGAAGCGAGCACCACTTTCCCGGTAGACATATTAATCTGGATCACCGAAATATCCATACCATCTTTAGCTTGATCATCACCTTCGGTTTGAAGCAAAATACGAATATCATTATCAAGCCTTTCTAGTATATCGGCAGGTGTGTTAACATCCTCAAGTTTATAAATATCATTTAATAAAGTAGATCCAATCATTGACATAAATGCCCCAGGAACCCCATGTCCTGTACAATCTGCACAACATAAGGTAAACAAATCTTTGCTCCGGTTAAACCAATAAAAATCACCACTTACAATGTCCCGCGGTGCAAAAAATATAAACGACTCAGGAAACGTGGTTTTTAAGGTATCAACCTGTGGCAATATTGATTTCTGGATACGTTTAGCATAATTAATACTAGCGGTAATATCCTGGTTTTTCTTTTCCAATTCATTCTTTTGCGATCGAATTTCAACAGTTTGGGCAGCAACCTCCCTGGCAAGAGCTTCATTTCTCTTTCTAAGAGCCCTCATCCTGAATTTCATTATCAGATAAAACAGGATTACACAAAGGACTATACAGACTAAAATGAACCAGGCTTTTCTCCAAAAAGGATACTTAATTTCAATTGACACAGAGATAGGCTTTGTATTTACAACCCCATCGGCATTAAACGCTCTCAACTGCAATTTATATTTACCCGAAGGAAGAAACTCATACTCACGATAATTAGTATACCCCAGATCAACCCATTCATTATTATCCTCTTCTCCCTCCTCAATCATCTTATATTGATAAGTAACCGCCAAAGGATCCTTAAAACTAATACCTGTAAACTCAAAACGGAACCTATAATTAGGAATTCGATATGGATAATCCAGAACAATTGGCTTGTTTAGAGGGTACTCTACACCAGCAATTTTAATGTTCGTGAAGTTTAACATAGGGGCAACATCATTCTTTCTATCCCTGTCAGGAAAATATTTTACCACCCCATGGCTGGATGCAAACCAGATGCTTTTCTCCTTATCCTCCCATAAACGGTAAAAATCTCCACCCATTTTATCTTTAAAACCCATATTCTTAATCTGCATGGTGTTCAGATCTATTGAGCTTATCCCTGGCTGATGACAAACCCATAGGCGGTTATTTTTATCACAAATAATATCGTAACAATAGTTTTTGGCTAATCCCTCACTAACATCAATCTGCTTGATAGAGTCAGTGTATTCAATAATTCCTTTTCCTACTGTTGATAGCCAAATATTCCCATCTGCATCTTCCGTCATCCCGGAGACATTGATAGGCGCACGAGAAATTTTGTGAACCTCAATATTTGCTGAATCAAGCATGCAAATACCACTGGATTTTGGACCGATCCAAACTTTATTATTTCGGTCTATATATACAAAATTAATATTGTTATGAGGCAACCTATCTTCTGTTGTATAACGAGTTACCTTATCTGTTTTTGAATCCAGCACATAAAAACCTCCACTAGTAGCAAGATATATTTTAGACTCCAATATGGCCATATCATTGATACGATTACCAATAATAGATTTTGAGTAATTATATCTTTTAAACCTTAAATCATTAGGTTTTCGATAATACAAACCCTTGTTTGCAGAAGCAACCCACAAAACACCATCATCATCATATTCAAAACTATTAATCCTGTCGGTTGGAATACCCAGCTCTTCATCATAAAACTCATGATCAGCAAAACAAAATTGATCTGTCCGTAAAATCCCGTTATCTAATCCAATCCAAAGATTATTATTAAGGGTTAATACAGAAACCGCCTTACTCTGTTTAAAGCCAATATTTTCAAGATCATAATGAATAAAGCACTCATTAAGCAAAACAGATACGCCCCCTCCATAAGTAGCAAACCAATAATTATTTTCCCTGTCGGCCAATATTTTTTTTATAAAATCATGGTTAAGGCCATTCTCTGTTGAAAAATTAAACGACTCCGTAAAGCTTTGCGTGGCATCATCCCAAAACAATTTGATTACCCCGCTCCCCCATGTTGCCAACATAAGGTTTCCGTCCCTCTCTTCAAAAATATCCAGGATATTTTCATGGTCTACATCAAACTGGATGCAAAGCTTGTTGTTGGCAAAATGCTTTGCTTCTTTACTATCATAGGTAAACAAATAAAAGCCCTCATCCTCAGTAGCAATCCAATACTCACCCTCAATAGCCCTGCGTTTTATAACTGAATTAATAGCAGTTGGTGGTACATCTTCGACTTCTGTCATAGAAACGGCTTCACTTTCAGGGCTCACCCTTAAAATAAACAACCCATCTGAAGTCCCCAACAACACATGAAACTGATCAATACTTTCAAGAGAATAATAATTCTTATCCCCAAACAAATCCCTGTCGAAAAACGTCGTAATCTTTTTGTTTTCTGATATTTTCAGCACCCCATTATTTTGTACTGTAGCCCATATATTACCAACTTCATCCTGGCATATATCCTTGATCCAACTAGTAGCTCTCTCCTCCGGTATCACCTTATGAAAACCGTCAGCATCGCGATAGGACAAAGTTCCATTTTCATGCCCCACCCACAAAGTACCTTGGGTATCTACGTAAAGAGAATGAACAAAATCAGATGCTAAAGAATCATTTTGGGTATAAGTAACAAAGTTAATCCCATCGTATCGAACAAGTCCTTCGCCAGTTCCAATCCACAAATATCCATTGTGATCCTGTGTTAAACAGTAAACAAAGTTCTGTGGCAGGCCCATGTCTGAGTCAAAACTCTTAAAATCGAAAGATTGCGCATTGACAAGGCTAAAAACTTGAAAAAATAATACTATGAATAATAAATGCAGGCGTTTAATTTTATCTAAAACCATAAAATATCAATAATTTGAGCTTCCGGTAAACTATTAACAGGGGGTTAAGCAATAAACAACTAAGGCTTTATACCTATACTATATTTATACTTTGGGATACCCCCAATAGGAACACTATAAAACGGCATCAGCTCGTCATATTGATTTTTCAAAAATATCACAACATTATTACTCTTGATCTTTGCTGTTTTCTTTTTAATTAACTGAATATCATACGACGTATTCTTTTCATTAGGATGCACTTCATGCAAACTTTCACTCCAGTCATTATCTCCAGAAACCTTTAGGAATTCCCCATTTTTTGCTACTGATATGATCCGGATAAAGCCATCGTTATCCCAGTCGAAATTAGTTTGCTTAATTGCCAAAACATTTTCATCTATAAAAGGATAGATATGCGAGATTTCATTTACATCATCATGCAACCTGAATTTATACCTGAAATAAAAGGCAAAAGCCCCTTCAACCTGTTGGTTTTCGGTAGGCAGCTGGCTCATGAACAGACGGTACAAATTCCCGTCATCACCATCAACGCCCTCTATAACTACCTTTATAATATAACCTCCATAATCCGGCAAATACTCGCCTTCAGTAGGATTGAACGGACCAAAAGTATACCATTTACCATCATACCTTTCGTTTTCGGTAAAAGATTTGGTTCCTAACAAAGTGCCACTTTTAAAATTACCACTTAGGTTAATCTTTTTGGCATCATCATTCGAACAAGCTCCTTCACCTCCATAAATACTGTATTTCATACGGCTGTCCCACTCTCCCTTTTGCTCATCAACAGTTCCGCCTACATCAGGATCAAATACCCTAATATAGATAGGTTCGGTATGATCTTTAGGTACAGAATAAAAAATAATTTGAGTAAAATCATTATCCCCCCAGGCCTTATCTCCTTCTTTTCCGAAAGTAACCAGGTGCGGAATATTTTCATCCACCGCAGGTACCGGTTGGGCAATTAATTTTAATGAAGACAGTACCAAAAAAAACAATAGAATGTTGCGTTGCATATAGTTCGTTTTATTTATTCTTTTACTACAATTTGACGTGTGGAAGCCATTTTTTCGGTATGATCATCTACAGAAATTACTCCACACTCAATATTATATATTCCCTTTTTTCGAAAAACATAGTTAATTGTTACACCTTTTGCCCGATTATTCTCACCTAAACTCCAATAATATTGCGCCGGCTTAAAATCTTTGAGTACAGAATTAGCTGCAGAAAAAGTAACCGGAGTATTAATCTGTACGGTGTCGGGGCAGGAAATATAAACTTGTTGTGTTTGTTTTAACTCTAGTTCATATTGGGCAACAGTAAATAAATCTACCTTTGCCAAGGTATCTACTACGCTTAAATGGACATTGTACATCCCGGCTCCGGGAAAACAGTGTCGCACTTCCAGACCATCAGCTGATTCTCCATCTCCAAAATACCATTTATACTTATAGGGCAAAGTGTCAGATTTAAACGGCCCATTCTCAAACAAAGTAAAGCAGTAATTATCATCCACCTGGGTTTTGGCATTCGGGAAAGTAGGATAGGGATTAGAGAATTGGAAGATATCATCTGTCCCATTTCTATCTGACGCAAAAAAACCTTCGGTTTCGCCCGGATAAATATAACAGGAAAAATCATTTTTGGTCGAATTTATAGGTTCATCGAGTTGAACCGGCTCCGACCATTCATTCCCATTCCATGAAGTATAGAAAATGTCTAAACCTCCAATTGAATTATGCTCATCTGATGAGAAATATAGTTTGCCAGAATGGTGATAAAAAGGAAATAGTTCATTTCCTGAAGTATTCACTTTTTCACCCAGGTTCACCGGTTCTGTCCACTCCCCATCCTTAAATGTTGACTGATATATATCTGTTTTTCCATATCCGCCATCCTGGTTTGACACATAAAAAATAGTGTTCCCATCAGGAGAGGCAGTTACTTGCCCATTGGAGAAACTCCTTCGTGAATTGTATGGAAATGATGAAGGCCGCCCCCATTTTCCATCATTATTTTCAATTACAAATATTCCCAACAGGTTTTCTCTTCCTTTACTACGCTGAATTGTTGTATACTGATTCTGCGTAATAAATATCCGGCTTTTATCTTCACTAAAGCAAATGGATGATGTGTTTAACTTGCACAGTTTTTCAGAATTAACGACTTCTTCTTTTCCAAAATCATCATTTAGCAGTACATCCGATTCATAGATACGATACAACCCTTCGTTGTTTTGGTCGAGATAAGTTTTAATTAATTCATGTTTTCTGTTACTTGCAAAATACAAACAGGAATCAATAACAAATGGCGCAAAATCATTTTTAAGCTCACTGTTAGTAGGAAGCGGTTTTACTTCAACTTGTTGTGCAGTTCCATTCTGCATTACAAACAAACTAACAAATGCTATTATAAAATTTGAAATCTGCTTCATATCCTAAAAGAATTTTGGGTTTGGAGAATTAATCTTATAACCAAAGTCGAACTGCAACGCTACCTCATGTGTGCCATTATTATAGGAACCAATTGACTCAACGCTATAATCCAGGCTATAGGTAAAACGGAACTGAGGAGTGATCTGATAACCCAATATTCCTACAATATCACCTACCGTTCTATAGGAAGCTCCAATCATTAAAGAACGTAACAAAATGGCTGTAGCACTAACATCAACAAAGGTTTCCTGGTCTAAATTAACCCTAAGCAAGGCAGAAGGCTGTACCGAAACATTTTCTGACAACTCAAACAAATACCCGGCAGTTACCAAATAATCTATTTTATTAAAATCAACTGAATTGTCTCCTGTTATAAACCTATCGTGATACAAAAAGGTAGGAACTGACACACCTGCAAAGAATTTTGAATCATAAAGTGCAGCCCCAAAACCAAATAGTGGAGCAGATGTTTGCTCGGTCGCAGCAAAGGCGGGATCCTGCATATCAACTACATCTGCCTCTCCCCAGTTTGACTTATAGTTTATATATCCAGCAGAAACACCTAACGCTAATTTCTTATTATTCTTTAAACCCAAACGATAAGCATACGAAATATTAAATCCTGTATTAGAAGCAATAGCATAACTCTCATTAAATATCTGCGCTCCCAATCCAACTTTTTCATTCTTCAAGGGAGAATGAATTGTAAACAACGCACTTGCCGGTGATTCTTCAAATCCCATCCATTGTTTTCTATAAGAGCCAAATACCGACATAACATCATGGGATCCTCCGAATGCAGGATTTATATTATAGCGATTATACATATACTGACTCATTATTATTTCCCGTTGTGCATCAATGGAAAATGTAACAAGTAAGCAAATTGCAATAAAAAAATACTTCATATATAGTGTGTGTTTAATACTTAATAACCAAATACTTTTTAACAGGCTCGCTCAATTCATCTGCATCGAAAATATAATAGTAAACCCCTTGTGTCAATTTCGAACCTCCTTTATCAATTCCATTCCAATTGTTCTGATAGTTTTCGACACTATAAACCTCTTTCCCGTACCTGTCAAACACTGTCAATTTTGTATTGGTTAAGTTTTCAGCACCAAGAATCTTAAAGGTTTCATTTAGGGCATCTCCATTAGGTGAAAATCCTGAAGTTTGAAACAACTCCCTCATTGTAATTTCAACCTCTTTTGTTTCTGGATCACAATTCCCTTCTGTAGGGGTTGCTGACCATAAAAACCTGTACAGCCCCGGTTTCATCCCCGAAACAACAGACTTCGGATCTTCCGGATTTTCAATATTAGCTTCTCCTTCCAACAAAGACCAAACCCCAGTACCTTCTGTTAAAGGAGTTGCATATAACTGCATATTATCCATAGCATATATGGTGGTATCACGACCTGCTTCTACTGGAAATGGGGAAGGCAATACCTCAAGCGAAACCTCATCTATAGAACTACATTGCCCATTTGTTTCAACCCATTTTAGGTTATATATTTTTGATTCATAAGCTGTAAAAGTGGTATAGGGATCAGCACTATCTAAAAATTCGCCATCCATATCAGGCTCCCAATTCCCAACACCTATTGACGGTTCTGCATCGAGCATAATTTCTCTTTCGCACAAATCAACAAGATCAATACCTGCATTTGGTGAAGGCATTTTGTCGATATAAACATTGTAAACCACATCAGAATAACTAGCTTCACAACCATAGGTTCCTGTTATCCGGGAAAATTTATATTCTGTAAGGCTTTGCAAATTGGAACCCGTATTAAACTCAGGAGATAATTCAAGAGTTTTATTTCCTTCAGCCAAACCTCCTTCCGTAAACAAATTTACTCCATCGTTGTAATCTACTATTAATGGTTCATTACCACTAACTTCATAATTCAATATAGTTGAACTACCTTCACAGATCACATCCTCTGTATCATTTAATAACAAGGCTGGAGGTTCTGCAAATCGAATTGTAACTTCAGCAGAACTTACACAACTCATTTCATTACTTGTTTCCGTCCATGTTAAATTAGCCACTTGAAAATCCGCAGAAGTTACAACTGCATTAGGGTTTATTTCTTGTCCATCACCAAAACTAACTCCGGGTGTAATAGTTGACCAGACCCCTGTTGCACCAACAGAAGCAGTAGCCTCAAGCGCAAAATCCTTACCACAAGCCACATCATTATCCCCGGCAAAGGTATTTGGTTTTAGGTCTGTAACTACTTGTTCTCCGCTTATACTACTTGCCTCACATCCATAAACATCAGTTACTTTTGTTAGCGCTAGTGTTTGTGTGGTGCTCACAGGATACTCAACTGCATAATCTGATACTGCAGAAGTTTTTTCTGCATCGCTATTTATCGTATAATCAAACGGGGCGTTACCAGTAAACTCAATAGTAAAACTGGCATTATCTTCTATGCCATCAGTTGAACAAAACTTATACTCACCCCCCGAAACAATAGCTGCCGTAGGACTCCCAAGAAAATCCACCACAACATCATCTGTGGCGATACAAGCTCCGTTTTGTTCTGTTAAGATAAAAGTTAATCGACCTTCTAATGTTTTTGTAAAAATAGGCGTTGGAGAAGTTATATCGTCATAAGTTCCCTCTCCTGACAATAGATTCCATGAAATATCGTGATTCACCTCATCGGACACAATCCCCTGTAATTGATATTCATACCCACAAATCCCGTTGTTATTTTCAATTATTTTATCAGGCCCTGCATTAGGAGAGGGCATTTGAAATATTTCAATATTCATTGAGCCAAATACTTGATCTGAACCAGAGTTTAACTTAGTGGAGTGATTCTGCGGATCTATCTGATAATTATTATCATAAACTCTTAAAATATTCACATCATCGGTTGTACTCTGAGTTACCGAGAAAGAATAATCATAAGTCGATATTGTCTGTAAACCCGTGCTTTCATTAAATCCCACAGGCTGGTAATCCCCTCCTATTTCATAATACAAGGCAAAAGGAGGTGTTCCTGTAAACTCAACCTCTACATTAGCTGTTCCACTCTCACAATACTCAGCATTCTCACTAACAATAGTAACTGTAGGAGGATCTTGAGCAAATACAAGGTTCGAAGAAAATAAGAACAAAAAGAGTACGACGTGAGGTAATATTTTCATAGACTATGGTATAGCAAAATTCAAACTATACAAACATAATCATTTTGCAGGAGAAAATTACGCCCTTACATCTACACAAAACACTAATTAACGCAATGATTTTACCCATTTATCAAAAAAAATAATACAGCTATTGATTTCAAGGCTTATTTACCAATACATATATTATGCTTCTGTATTACAAATCATAAATGGTACGAGCCTTAGGCTTGTCCTTCCTCATTTTTTTATAGCGCCACTCGTTGTACGTTTCAGAAAACATGGGCGCAAAGTTTTCTTCAGGGGCAGGAGCAGGTGCAAAAACCAGATTTCCTTCCGGATCGATAAGGTAGTAAGTAGGAAATGCTTTAATATCATAATCGAGCAGCACCTTGGCATTATGCGAAAAATGCAGGAATGTCCATTTGTACTTATTCTTCCTCACAAACTCATAAGCTTTATCAGGATCTTCATCCGTTAAAACCGTAACTATAACCATGTCACGCTTATACATCTCGGCAAACTGACTCAGGATCTGAAAATCTTTTTTACAGGCAAAATTCTCTGTATTTGCAAAATTCAGGTAGATAAACTTACCATTAAAATCTTTCAGCTCCCTACTTTTACCTGACAAGGTGGTTAAGGTAAACCCCGGAGCAAGTACCCCTACCCGCAGTTTGGTAAACTTATGAAATATATTTCCAGCAATTTCTTTATTCTCTTCACCTTCACATTCCTCTGTAGCCCTTTTCATCAGGGTAATAATTTTTTCTTTATTATAATTGCCTGAATAAAAGCTGTCATACAAGCCCTTAATAACCACAAGTTCAGTAAGCGTCCGGTTATAAAAAAGCGAATCTTTGCCAAAAGCTACAGCCAAACTATCAAAAGATTCCACATTGGGCCAGATTGCTTTTACATTCTCTCCTTGTTTGGAATTGAAATATGAATAAAAGAAATTGGAAAATACCTGGTTAAAAGCATCCCAGTAGGGATCTAAAGTATATTGTACAGGCTTGTTGCTGAAGTTCTCATCTATCAGTTTTCTTTTATTACTCGAATCAATAAAATTCCTAAGGTTAATATAGCTATAGTTTTTATATTTCTGAAACCAGCTATCTTCTGAAGCTGGAAACTGTTCTTCAGACTCTTCAATAATTTGATAGGCTAGTTTTTTATTATTGGTCAGTACAATCTTTTTTATATTATCGGCAAACTTCTGATTGTAATACAAATCAAAATTCTGCACATTTCTATTAATATCCACCCCACTATTATCTTTTACACCTAACAAAACCGGCTCTGGCATAAAAAACGGATTCATTTTATTCTCTTCTCGCAAAGGTTTATAATGTGGCAAAACAACATTATAGGCCTGTCCCGGCTCAACAAGCAGGTGCCCTTGCATTTCTCCCAGGTTGATATATATCCTGGTAACATCTTTAACTTCAAATGAAACAGAAAAATCCCCAGTCTTTTGAACCCTAAAAGTCCTTAAATCTTTAAAGTCACGTGTAATATAATTACTCTGATATTGTACAGTAAGGTTCATACTTGCGTACTCCGGAGCATTTCCATAAATAGTAACGCTATCTATTCTTTCTGCCCCAACCCACTGTGCAACCGCAAACAAAAAAAAGACAATTATATATCTCATTACTTATGATCCAACTTATAATTATCCATCTTTTCCCTGATCTTTTCAGGAATGAATTTACTGGCATCTCCATTATGCCTGATAATATCCCTCACAATAGATGAGTTAACGGGTGTATGCTCCGGTGTGGTCAGCAAAAAAACCGACTCAATACCACTCATTGCTTTATTCACCTGTGCTATGGCTCTTTCGTATTCAAAATCTGCAGCAGTACGTATCCCTCGCAAAATATAGCCTGCATCAAGCTTTTTAGCAAAGTCAACTGTCAGCCCCTCATATTTATCCACTTTTACTTTAGGTTCATCATTAAACAAATACTCAACCCATTCAACCCTTTTCTCAACAGGGTAAAAATCCTTTTTTTGAGCATTATATCCAATGCCAATAATAATTTCATCAAACAAGTCTACTGCCCTGTGGACAATATTTTCATGACCAATAGTAAACGGATCAAACGATCCAGGAAATATCGCAACACGCTTCATTCTCTCAAATATTATTTAGCCCAGGGCTAAAATTCAAATCAGGCCTTAAAGTTGTAAAAATACTTTCAGCACACAAAACCCAGACTACCAAAACTTAATTTTTAATGCCGCAAAAGATGCCATACGGAGTAATATCAGCCCATGCTTAAACCGGCTTATATTAGTGTCTCCATACTTTCGCTCCCGATATCGAATCGGCAAATCGATAATTTTCAGATTTAGCTTATAGGCTCCAAACAACAAATCAAAATCTCCAAAAGGATCAAACTCCCCAAAGAATTTCCTGTTGACAGCCAATTTTTCATAATCACGCCTAAACATAACCTTAGTTCCGCAAAGCGTATCCTTGATAGGCCGCTCAAGAATATAGCTGAACAATTTACTAAAAAAGTGATTCCCTATCATATTAAGAGGCCTCATGGCATTCTTCTCCATTGGATAAACCAGTCGAACACCATTTATAAATTCCCCCTTCCCGGTGGTTATGGCATTATAAAACTTAGGTAAGTCCTCAGGTGGCACTGTTAAATCCGCATCCAGGATCATCAAAATATCGCCAGTAGCAGCCGCATATCCCTTACGTACTGCATCCCCTTTCCCTTTGCCATCCTGCTGCATTATTTTAATATTGTGCGTATCCTTATATTTTTCCCGGATTTTTTGGATGGTTTCCCAGGTATCATCAGTCGAATTTCCCTCTACAAAAATTATTTCCAACCCTTTACCAAATTGGGGCATTCTTAATATGGCCTGTTCTATATTTCCGCTTTCATTCCTGGCAGGAATAACAACTGAAGTTGTATACTTTGAATCAGCTTGTTCCGGAGTTAATGTTTCAGGAATAGGACGGGCAAAAACGAAATGATTTAACCCAAGTCTGTTCAACAACGGCAACCTGCTTACAAAACGATTGACAAAGCCTGACACCATCGGAATATTATAGGGCAGAAACATATTCCTGTTCTCCTTATAGGTTTCAAAACCTGCCAGATAAAGTAAATTTTGTATATCCTGACTCGACAACCAGTTTTGCACTGGTGATTTTCGCTTGATCCTAATAAATTCGGCAAATCGTATAACAGGCTCCCACATTCTATTATAATAAGTTACAATAAGCCTCGTTTTCTCATGAGAAACACCATGTAACTTATTCAACACCTGCTCTATATCAGACAGCACCCCAATCAGGTTCGACATCACAATCACATCAAACTTCTGATCCAGCTCAATTTCTTCGGCTGCCATTTCAAAAAATGAAATATCTGGAAAACGTTTTTTCGCAAGCGCTATCATTGCAGGAGAAAAGTCGACCCCCGTTTTAGCCCTGCCCTTGATTGAGTCCAACAAATCACCACTCCCACACCCGACTTCCAGGATAGAACTTTCAGGATGAATAAAATAATTACAATACTTAGATATAAAATTCCAGTAGTAAGATCGTTTCTTTCTGTACTTAACCCACTTATGGGCAAATGCTTCCCAATATTCTTTTATTTCGGCACTATATAATTGCATGATCTATTTTCCTTCAACTGTTGAATTTAATTCCAACTGGTTATCTAATTGCGAATAATCAATTTTAAACAAATAACATGGTTCCTCATCTCCATACATTTTTTCTAATTTAAAAATTTCAGGGTACTCATTTACCACTACTGACATATATCTTTTTATGGTATTAATAGTCTCTCCTGTGTACTGCTGAGGAGTTTTTCGCAAACTCGCCATCATTATATGGGTAATTTTATTTCTTTTAAGGTGACGAACCAACTCCACAGCATCTCCCTCGGGTATCCGGTACACTCCATAAAACTTTCTACCCTTGCCATAAATTCTTGCAATATTAGGTTTCCGACAGGCTACATAGATACTATCCTCACCCAAATTTCTTTCCACATAATCAACCATCTGCAAATAACTTACCCAATCCGGAGTAAAACCGGCAAGCTTGTCTCCTCTAATATTTTTCGACAATGTTTCAAGATCAATTGTTTCAACTCCCCTCTTTAAACTGAATCCCAAAGAAACACATAAAAACAATGGCAATATCCAAATAATAATCTTGTTGTTTTTTTCTTTTGAAACCTGAAACACAACACTCACAAGAAACAACAAGACAAAGGGTACAAGGGGAATAATTAACCGGCACTGATCCCATAGCCGTTGGAGAGAAAAAAAGGTAATCCCCAACATTATTGCCAGATACACTGCTGTAAAAAACAAATATTTATTCCTCTTGGGAAACCAAAAAAACCCTAATAAGAAAACAACATACAACATGATGGTTATTGCGGGGTTTATGGTGTTTTTACTAATCGCCTTAAAACCAACAATACGCATAAAATGCTTCGATAGATAGAGGTTTGAATTATCCTTAAACCGTTGTACAAAACCTGCAACATCCTCTTTCCCCTTACTGCTATCATAAGGATTTTTATTAAGCAATTGAGCAGTTTGCATCCCTTTATTACTTGGCAAATCCCAAAAAACACTTTTTATCCCCACAAACAACATAACCAATAAAACAAAACCCAATAAAACAACAACAGCCCGTTTATATTGCCCATACACAAGAAAAAATATTACCAAGGCCAAAACTGCACCAAAACCGATTGTCCTTGTAATAAACATCAACCCGGCAAACAGAACAATTAACCCAACATCCTGTATTTCATGTTTTGAATACTTCAGATCAGCACCCTGATTCTTATCCACATACTTAAAAACCAATACAAAAAAGAAAGCCTGCAGCATCATAAAAAATGCCTCAGAAAATGTTTGACTGGAAAAGAAAAGAAAATAGTTGCTAACACTTAAAATCCCTAACGCATAAAACAAACTTGTATACGAAACCCGTCCCTTATACGCTTTAAAAAAAAGAACAAAAGCTATAAAATTAAATATGAGGCTAGATATTTTCAACACAATTAAATTCATCCCAAACAGCCCAACAAACAAAGAAAGAACCATAGGATATAAAGGCCCTTGGTACGTAGGGAATTTTCCTGTTTGCCAAAAGTTTAACGCCCTTGTGATATAAGTTGAATCATCGCCGGCAATACTCGCTCTCGCATTAAAATATAATAAACTAAAAATCAAGAATCCTGCTGCCAATACATAAAAGATGGCCCTTGCCCATTTCTCCAACCAACCTTCCAGGGATATGCCCTGTAATAATATTTTCTTTTGACTTTTGCCCTGTATCATCTACTAAAAATTATTCAATTTCCTTTTTACGATATGCATTTACAAACAAGATATTGCCCATATTATCATATTTTGTAAAACGTTCTGTTCCATTCTTGATATCTTCTGACGAAAAACCAATTATAGTTAAATCTGCATCATGACTCTGTTTTTTAATGATACTTTCTTTATTGTCCCCTTCACTAAAAGGAACCATCTGCACATTACCCGGAGCAATAGGCAACCTTCCGGACTTAATCCTGTCTAACCATTTCTTCCTCTCTTCATTGCCCTCTTTAGCAGGAACCAGGGAATAGATTTTAATAAACCCTTTTTGCCAATCGGGATGACCTAATATTATATATGCCAACAATACCATTAGGTTTGCATTATGAAAATCATGACGCCCAATCCATACATGAATCTCCTTTTTATAACCAAACCCTTTTATGGAAGTATTTAAAAAACAGACATCCATTTTACATGAATCAAACAACATATAATTATCCAGAGCATTTTTTAAGGACTCTGGTTTATCGCTCGGAAACTCAAACAATATCAAGTTACTGCCCTTACCTGAAATACCAGATAACTGTATTACCTGTGCAATTGCCGAAGTATAAGAAGGGCTTATTATTGTATCTATATACACACGGGTATTACTGCCCTTGGCACGGCTAATCAACCTCTCCAAAGTTTTTTTTGAATGATAATATGTTTGGGTATTCAAAAAACCTTCAACATAGTGAATGTAGGTGCCAAATCCATATTTATGTGATATCCATCCAAGTAAATCAAATGCACTCTGGCGTTCAAACGAATCTGCACTAACACAAACAGCAAAGGGCCGCCAGTTATATCCCTGCTCTTCTTTATTTGCCTGCTGAACAAATATTTGTATCTGTCTGCTTAATTGAAAAACCACACCTTTAAACAGTTTTTCCAAGCCTCTCTTCTCCGGCCTGTATTTACTTATAATCAAATAAATAACACCCATAATCACTACAGAAACAAAAGCATATGTCAAATTCATTTTAAACATCAGCCAAAAAGAAAGCACAGCACCAGCAAGGGAATAATACCATTTATTATGCTTAAAAGTAGGACGATAGGAAGGGTCTGCCGCAAAATTTTCCAAAAAACTTATTAAGCAAATAGCCCCATATGTCACCATAAAAAACATGGATATTATTTGCGCCACAAAGTTAACATCACCAATAATTACAAAAAAATAGGCAATTACAATGGTAACCAGACTTCCATTTACGGGATCATTATCCTTTTCTTTGCCCTTTGCAAACCATTTATTAATATGGGGATAAGGCAAAATATTATCGAAACCAATTGCCTGCAAAGTTCTAGGCGCTACTAAAATAGACCCTATGGCTGAAGATAACGTGGCAGCAGCCAAACCAATAGGAATAATTGGACCCCACAAAGCTATTCGCTGCATTATCAACTGGTCTCCAGCCAGTTCTTCAGGCGTAGCCGAAATGGTTAGTTTATATGCAATTCCAACATAAACAACCATTCCTATCAATGTTGCCCATAAGGTTCCCTTAGGTATAGATTTTTTGGGATCTTTTAAATCGCCGGACAAACCCAACCCCGCAGCTATACCTGTAAAAGCAGGAAAAATTATAGTAAACACATAAAAGAAACCTTCTGAATTTTCGGCTGTGTGATTCAATAACAATGTATGTGGTTCTGTATCTGCAGATCCCATAAAAAAGAGGATTATTGAAAGAAACAAAATGGCAACAACAACATACAAGGCTTTCATTCCAATGTTAGCTCCTCTGATTACTACAATAATGCTCAATAAGGTCATCATAATTAAGGTGACCACCTTTTTAAAAAGCAGAGGATCTATTTCATATGACAGGTAAGGCAACACAGCATCAAAAGCCTCTCCAAATGCAATAATATAAAAAGCCACACTAATTGCTTGCGACAAATACAAGGCTATACCAATTGCACCTCCGATATTAAGCCCAAAAGACCTGGATATAATATAATACGCTCCGCCCCCTTGTACTTTTTGATTAGTAGCAATTTCTGCAACAGCAAATGCGGTTGGTATGGTAACCAGATGCCCAACAATAATGATGGTTAACACACCCCAAAAACCAACATTACCAACAGCCCACCCAAAGCGAAGAAATAATATAGCCCCCAAAATGGTTGAAATAGCTGTCATAAAAACAGGCATTGAACCAAATGTTGCATTGGGGTTTGAAAGTGTTTTTTGCATTATTCTGATGTTATATTTAGATTCTCAAATGTATAAAATTATAACAAGAATTGCATTTCATTATTTATAACACCGGTACGGCCTTATCAAAAACTTGACAAAATTCATCTATTTCACCATTGATCAATTAATTAATAATCCTTATCTTGTAAATATTCTTAATAGGTTTAGATTTTACAGAAATCTTTGAGGAAGCCGGAAAAATAGGGGTGTTTTTCCGGCTTTTTTAATAATCTCCCATCCCCTATTTAAGCATTTGTTTTCCTAATTGTGAGTCGTAAAATTTACAGCCATGTATTATTTTACTATTTTTGCCCAAACCCAAATATTTTAACATGAATACAAGAACACAATTATCTAATTCCAAACAGATTCTGTTGGGAGTTCAGTTTCTCTTTGTGGCATTTGGAGCCACCGTATTAGTTCCTCTACTGGTTGGCATCAATCCGTCAATCGCACTATTTTCAGCAGGAGTAGGAACCTTAATATTCCACATGATTACCAAAGGAAAAGTCCCTGTCTTTTTAGGCAGTAGCTTTGCATTCATTGCCCCTATCACAGCCGCCACTGAAAAATTTGGTTTTGCGGGAACCCTATCTGGTATTATTGCGGTTGGAATAGTATACTCTGTTGTTTCATTTTTAATCAAACTCCGAGGAGTTAATTTTATTAAAACATTTTTTCCTTCAGTGGTTGTAGGCCCTGTAATCATGGTTATAGGTTTATCACTTGCTCCTGTAGCTGTAGACATGGCTAAGAACAACTGGATTATTGCCGGAATTTCTTTACTATCGGCAATCATTGCTGTTGTGTACTTTAAGGGAATAATAAGATTAATTCCTGTATTTATTGGCATAGTTGTTGGCTATTTATTGTCGCTTGCCATGGGCAAGGTTGACTTTTCACCGATAGCAGAAGCTGCATGGTTTCAACTGCCATCTTTTACCCTTCCTGAATTCAGTTGGGAAGCTGTATTATTTATGATTCCGGTTGCCATAGCCCCATTAATTGAACACGTTGGTGATATATATGCCATTGGTGCTGTTGCAGAAAAAGATTTTATGAAAGATCCCGGACTAAACAGGACCATGCTTGGAGACGGTATTGCCACAAGTTTTGCCGGTCTGGTGGGAAGTGTTCCCAACACTACTTATTCTGAAGTAACAGGAGCCATTGAACTTACCAAAGTAACAAACCCAAGGATACTTAGGATCTCAGCCATTACTGCAATTCTTTTTTCTGTTATCGGTAAAATCAGCGGCATACTTAAATCCATCCCCACAGAAGTCCTGGGAGGAATCATGCTTTTGCTTTTTGGAATGATTGCCAGTGTTGGTGTAAAAACACTTATTGAATCAAAGGCTGATTTTCATAAAACAAGGAACATGGTTATTGTTTCTGTTATTTTAACCATTGGAATAGGTGGAGCCTCTATCGACTTTGGATCTTTTTCGTTAGCAGGAATTGGTTTAGCTTCCGTAGTAGGTGTTATCTTAAATTTAATACTGCCTGGAAAGTCAAAAGAAGTACATATTGAAGGTTCAGAAGAAGAAACCGATGTAAATTAAAGCCATAACTTATAAGTTAAAATCCCCCAACAAACACGATGGGGGATTTTAACCTGGTATTATTTTAATTTTAAATTATCCAAATCTCTCAATGGTCTGATCCATATATCCTTAAAATAACCATCAGCCACTAACTTTTTCTTAATTTTCAGCGACTCCCGATAACCATTAAATTCTCCAAGTATATAACGGGTAAATCCATCAACACATTTCACCTCCACAACCCCATTAACTCCACGTCTGGTAAAGAAGCTCATATCTTTTAACGGCCCTTTTTCAAGTGCTAAAATCTGTATTGTATAGCCGGGACGTGTACTGATAACAAAATTATCATCCCTTTCAACTATCATAACCGGCACAACAGTTTTAGGTTTCACAACTGCATTAGAAACTGTAGAGGTATTGTTTTCTGTTTCCATTACTATTTCAACTTGTGATATACCAACATCCTCCCTCTCCGGTCTACGTTCAGCACCAACCCCCTTATCCTCTGCAACACCTTCAACAGACGGCTCATTTATTACCACATTTTCTCCCTCAACCACACCTTTCACCTCATGCTCAATTGCATCTTGTCCCGGGTCAGTTACAACTTCAACATCGGCCTTAGTAAGAGGCGCATCCATAGCCACATCAGTAAAAACAACCGGCGTCCGCTTATCCAAATAACTCATATCCGGGGTAGCATTTACATATGACACCTTCTCTTTCTCCTGCTGCGAATTTGTTTCTTTTATTTCATACTCATAACCAACCTCAAGAAACAACATATAATTTCCGTTAGTAGGATTTGGGCGATAATCTCCAACCAGCCTCTTATCCTTGCGCCTGGTTACCAAAATCCTCATATCATTCATATTAGTACCTAAGGTCTCGTCAATCCTACCCTCCACAACTGCCAGTTCGGTATTATCATCAGTTTCAAACTTCACATGATATATATCT
The DNA here is from genome assembly GCF_026013615.1 of Plebeiibacterium marinum. Classification (GTDB taxonomy): domain Bacteria; phylum Bacteroidota; class Bacteroidia; order Bacteroidales; family Marinilabiliaceae; genus Saccharicrinis; species Saccharicrinis marinus_A. The sequence continues at coordinate 96,246 of NZ_JAPDPI010000008.1, read as the reverse complement.
GAACCTCCATAATTATCATCAAATTTAGAGGAAGCATAATATGCATGGCTTTTATTCACCGTTGGAACGAAAAAGAAATCATCATCCGGGGTATTAATTGGATACCCCAGGTTCACTGGTCGCCCCCATGTTGAATCAGCATTCATTTGGGCGTAAAAAACATCCAGCCTCCCCATTGAATTATGTCCTTCCGAAGAAAAATACAATGTTTTTCCATCATAATGAATCATCGGGGTTTCTTCATCATACTCAGTATTAATATTTGCACCAAGGTTGATAGGATTACCCCAAACCCCTTTGGCATTTTTTTTTGACATATAAATATCGATACCTCCAAAACCACCTTCCCTGTCTGAAGTAAAAAACAAGGTACTCTTATCTGCAGATAATGACCCATGCGTTTCCTGAGCAAAACTATTTATGGGAAATGGAAGCTTTTCGGGTTCCGACCAATTATCACCATCAAAATGGCTGATGTACAAACTCTTTCCATGCTCATCATTTCTAAACAAAACAATATCATCCCCATCGGGAGATAGAGAAGCTGCTGCTTCGTGCTCATTTTGACGGAAAAACACCTTTAGCAAACGGGCACTTTCCCAGTTCTTAGCAGATAACGGTACAGAGTAAATCTTTTCAGCATATTGTCCATCAGGAAGAAGCGATAGTTTAATCCAATTCCGGCGGGAAGTAAAAAACAATTGATTCTCGCTTACACCAACCAAGGGACTATGGTCATCGTACATTGAGTTTACTTCACTACCCATATTCTCTACAACTATATCAATGGGATGCTCCAGAAAAAAATTAGCATTATGGCAAACCTGTATCTCGCGTTCTAATTCTTTTTGCACCAAGGTATCCTCATCTCCAAGGTGCACCAACAGATCTTCATAAATCTCAACAGCTTTTAACGGCTTCAGCAAAACCTGATAGGCCTTACCAATAGACATCCCAAACTCCCGCCCAAAATAACCGGTCTTTTGTTCATCTGTAAGAACATCCATCCCTTTGTTAAAATATATCAAAGCAGTATCAGCCCCATCAGAAGTATTCAAATAACATAAACCAATATTAAACAGGGCATCTAAATCTTTGGGATCACTATGCAAAATAACCTTCAAACTACTGATTGCATCCTTATAATTACCCTCATCGGCAAGATGCAAAGCCCGCTTGAACAACTTAGCATTTCTTTTTCCATCTGAATTCTGGGAAAATGTAAGACAAAAAACAAAAAAGAAACATCCTAGGACAAACAACGCTTTGTTAAACACCATTTTCATGCGTAAAATTTTTAATTCAACATGAATTATATCAAAACCATCCTTTTTTTGTTAAACGAAATAAAAAGGATTCGATCTTTCCACCCGACTAAAATAAATACCAAACAACTGATTTAAAGTGCAATGTATAAATTTTAAGTAGCATTCTAAAAAACCACCATGCAGCAAAACAGCTAAAAAATCTCAAACCACTTATATTAACATAAAGTTACTTGTTTATAACCTCTCCAAAATCCCCATACTTAGCGGTATATCTGCACTTTATACATTTTCCATTTTTTGGAACAATATGTATAACTTTTGAATATTTTTTGAAACAAAACGCAGAAACAGACTACAAAAGCCATTAAACATCTTTTAGAACGAAGCCAACTGTAGGTACATTTTCAATATTGATACATGAATCTGCTTTTAAATATTTTCTCAGTTTTGCAATAAAAACATCGAGACTCCTGCTATTAAAATAATCATTATCGCCCCAAAGGCTATTTAAGATATCGTCACGCTTGACCAATTCATTTTTTGAAGCCGCCAACATTTTCAGCACTTCATTTTCCTTATAAGTGAGCCGCTTTGATTCTTCCTTAATTTTTAGAAGCTGGTTTTTATAATCAAATACAAATCCCCCTATTGTATATTCATCTGCACAATAAACCGGCTGAACCACGGGATCACATCGACTCATAATGGCCCTTATACGACACAGCAGCTCATCTTCATCAAAAGGCTTCACAACATAATCATCAACACCTAAGTTAAAACCCTTTATTTTATCTTCCTTAAACGTTTTCGCTGTTAAAAAAATTACAGGTATCTCCTTATCCTTTTCCCTTATTTTTTCAGCAATAGAAAATCCATCAAGGCCAGGCAACATCACATCCAATATGCAAAAATCAAATTTATAACTATTAAAAGCATTTAATCCCTGTAAACCATCCTTATACAGTTTAACATCAAAACCATTTGATTCTAAAAACTCAACCAAAAGGAAACCCATACTGGTATCATCTTCAACTAATAATATTTTCTTTGGATTCACGTCCATAATATCTCATTAACAAAATAAAAGGCACCAAACTAATTGTCTACTTTTTAACTGAACAATCCAGTTTCAACTCAATAATCACCATTGTACCTTTATTAACCTCACTTTTAATTTTCACTGCCCCTTTATACTTATCCACAACATTTTTAACAAAATTAAGCCCCAGGCCAAATCCTTTAATATCATGAATATTTCCGGTTGAAACACGATAGTATTTTTCAAAAACTTTATCGAGCTCAGCAGACGGTATTCCAACCCCGTTATCTTTTACTGAAACAACAAGTTTACCCCTTTTGTTTATGGTTTCTATTGTTATATATGGAGCCTGTTTGGTATATTTTATTGAATTATCAATAACATTACTAAAAACATGCTTAATATGTGTTGCATCCCCTTTCACCACAAAATCACCTGCACAAAAATCAACCTTTATCTCCCCATGTTTCCGTTCTACATCAGTACGGAATGACTCGACGCAGGCATTCAGAACTTGACGCACATCCACCTTTTCATTCCCTTTTTTATCTGAATATAAGGATACCACTTTAAGAATATCATCCACATGCCCCCTGAGTTTTTCGTTCTCATCCTGAATCAATTGCGTGTACTGAAGAACCTTTTCACGCTCATCGCTTGCGTTCACCTTTTTTTTGATCAGTCCTGAAGCAAACTTAACATTTGCCAAAGGCGTTTGAAACTCATGAACCATATTATCAATAAAATACTTTGTATTTGATAATATAGATTGCTCTTTGGTAAACAACCTATAAATGATAACAAAAGAAATCATGACAAATAATATAGATGCAATAGAGATGTAAAACAGCGTACCTAACTGAGCAAAAACAAACTTACTATTATCTGGAAATTCTATTAATAACTTAATACCATTTTGGGCAAGCAAACCATTTAATGACTGTTCGTAACAAGTAACACATATTTTATCTTTGACACTATCATTTTCATTGATGAACTCAAATTTATATTCCAGATGGATTTTATGTATGTATAAATTTGACTGTATAATACTATCTACCTTCTGAAAATTAATATACTGCATATCTGTAGAACACTGGTTGCCACAAACATAACTATGCATATTATTACACATATTGGCCTCCCGGGCAATTTCGTTTCGGGCTTCCCTAAGAGCCAGTACCACCCTATGGTTAAAATGCTTTTCCTCGAGCCTTGCGGACTTCACCAAAAACAAAACCTGAATGATCACCAGACATAAAAGCACCAAAAAAGTTACTATTGCCAGCCACCATTGTTTTACAATTTTTCTCCCCATTAAACTTTTTCCTTACAATCTATGTTACTATATTCGAAACCAATACAAAAATAGAAATAATAGGCAATGCCCAAATACAAATTAACAAGCTGTTAACACGGATTAACAGTACGATAACAAAAAGAATTGATTATTCATTTAATCTTTGTAAAAGACAACAATTAATAACAATTAAATTTACACATTATGAAAAAATCAATCGCAGTTTCATTCCTTTTTATGTTTATGGTAGCAATTGCTTCACCAATAGTAGCTAATGATGCTATTCAGGAACCACAAAAAACCGAAAAAAAATGCTGCAACAAAGAAGCGAAGAAAGAATGTTGCTCTAAAGAGAAAAAAGAATGCTGCTCTAAAGAGAAAAAGGCTGAGTGCAAAAAAGAATGTAGTAAAGGCGAAAAAAAATAACAAGCCCCAATACAAAACAATTTACCATAGCTGTACATACAACATGTACAGCTTTTTTTATACTACGCCCACAATAAAAAACAAAATTGCGTACTTTCTCACACCACTTTTAATCAATTAATCTTAATTTTGTTGTTTAAGAGATTATTATCGGACACACCGATAAAACTTTAAAAGAGTATTAATACTCTATACAGGAATAGATACACAACTATGCTTAAACAAAGTTTACAACAAAAGCTCCTACAAAAATTATCACCTCTGCAAATACAGGTAATAAAACTGCTTGAAATCCCGGCAGCACAACTGGAGCAACGCATAAAAAAAGAGATAGAGGAGAATCCTGTACTTGAACTTGACGGAGAAGGAAGAAACAACGATGACAACGATGAACCAGAAGTAAAAGAATCCGAGGTTGAGAAGGATGAACTTTCCATAGATGAATATATTCAAAACGAAGATATTCCAGCCTATAAGTTGCAAGCCAGAAATTTTTCGAAAGATGACAAACATGAAGACATCCCCTTTTCAGAAGGTACTACTTTTCATGAGTTTTTAACAGACCAGCTCGGACTCAGGATATTAGATGATCGCCAAAGATTGATGGCCGAACATATTGTTGGTAACATCGACGAAGATGGATATTTACGCCGCGAAATTGATGAAATAATTGATGACATTGCGTTTAGCCAGAATATTGAATTTGACGAACGTGAGGCACTGGATGTTCTGGATATTGTTCAGGACTTTGATCCTCCGGGAGTAGGGGCTCGTGACCTTCAGGAATGCCTCCTGCTGCAACTGGACAAAAAAGACCGTTCATTCCCGGCAATAAACGATGCCTTCAACATCATCAAGCATCACTTTGAAGAATTTACCAAAAAACATTATGAAAAGATAACCAAACGTCTTCACCTGGAAGAAGATGACGTTAGAGAGGCCCTGGAAGAGATTTTAAAGCTAAACCCTAAACCAGGAAGCTCATACAGCAACCCTATGACAAAAACAGTACAGCACATCATTCCTGATTTTATTCTGGAAATTAAAAACGGGAAACCGGAGCTGTCATTAAACACACGAAATGTTCCTGAGCTTAGAATCAGCCAAACATACTCAAATATGTTAGAAGATTATGCAGGCAACAAAAAAAACCAGACCAAGGACAAGAAAGATGCTGTAATATTTGTGAAACAAAAACTGGATTCAGCCAAATGGTTTATTGATGCCATCAAACAGCGCCAAAACACCTTGATGAATACCATGCATGCTATTTTGGAATACCAGAAAGAATATTTTGAAGAAGGTGATGAGACCAAGTTAAAACCAATGATCTTAAAAGACATTGCAGAAAAAACAAATCTTGATATATCAACTATATCAAGGGTTTCAAACAGCAAGTATATACAAACCCACTTTGGTATCTTCCCGTTAAAATCTTTCTTTTCTGAAGGAATGCAAACCGATTCCGGCGAAGAAGTTTCTACACGCGAAATTAAGAAGATACTATCAGAGTGCATTGAAAATGAAGACAAGCGCAAACCTTTAACCGATGATAAACTATCGCAAATATTAAAGGAAAAATCATACAACATTGCACGAAGAACGGTTGCTAAATACCGCGAACAGTTAAACATTCCTGTTGCCAGGCTAAGAAAAGAACTATAGCCATATTATTTTTATAACACAAAACCGAGTATCAGGATTCCATCATTCCTCAATTCGTGTAACTTATTATTTTGCCATGCTAAAAAAAATAGCTTCAATTATATCCACCATCCTTCACCCTTTATTGATGCCCACAATAGGCATTCTGGTAATTTTCAGCACAGAAAGTCATATTACTTTCATCCCTTTTGAGTTCAGAAGGTTAGTAACTATTATTGTTTTTGTGAGCACCTGCATCTTGCCTTTAAGTGCGATACCTATTTTTCTTCAAACGGGCATTATTAAATCCATACACATGGAAACCCCACGCGAAAGAATCTTGCCCTTGCTAACAACAGGTTTCTTCTTTATCCTGGGTTATTATTTCCTCAAAAAATTTCAGCTCCCTGCATTTATCCCTCTATTTTTTTTAGGGACACTGGTAGCAGTAATAATTTCAATGTGTATCTCATTTTTTTGGAAAATCAGTATTCACATGATTGGTGTAGGAGGTTTATTCGGCGCCTTAATTTCTATGACTTTGAAATATGGAGTGGACACCAATATATGGATCATGGTAACAATCGCCATTTCAGGATTACTTGGCTCAAGCAGACTGGGGGCTAATGCACATTCCCCAGCTCAAGTATACTCAGGCTTTTTTCTTGGCTGCGGAACTATTTGTTCAATTGTAATGATTTAACTAAAACCTTCGCCCTATAATTAATATATCATCTATTTGCTCCAATTCACCTTTCCATTCATCAAGTTCCAACGACAATAATTCCTTTTGCTCGTCGACTGGCAGAGAACTAATTTTTACCATAAGTTTTTTCAGGGCACTGGCTTTATATTTTTTCCCTTTAGGACCACCAAACTGATCTGCATACCCATCTGAAAACAGATATACCATATCACCTTTCTCCAACTGCACTTCATGATTGGTAAAAACCTTATCAACACCTGTAGTCCTTCCGATTGCAAAACGATTGGCCTTTATTTCAATCAGTTCCCCCAGGCGCACAATCCACACTGCATTATAAGCTCCGGCATATTCCATTATGCGCGTTGCACTATCATAACTAATCAACGACAAATCCATCCCATCATTCACTTCCTCTTCCTCTCGCTGATTCAGCCGCAAAATAATCTCCCTGTTCAACTGATCCAATATTTCAGCAGGTTTCATAATCCCCTTTTCAACAATAATTTTACTAAGAGAAGTATAACCAATTACCGACATAAATGCACCCGGAACCCCATGACCGGTGCAATCAATAGCTGAAAGATATTCTTTACCATTGTGGGTTGAAGCCCAATAAAAATCTCCACTCACCACATCTTTAGGTTTAAAAAACACAAATGTATCATCAAAAGGAATATCAATCTGGGTTATAGCAGATTGTATCCGCCTTGCATAACGGATACTATCCATAATATCATTATTACGATCCTCCAGTTTTATTTTGGCATTATTGAGTTCCTTTGTACGTTCCGCCACCTTTTCTGCCAATAGTTTTTTATCCCGCTTTAAATTCCTTTCCCTTAAACGTACAACAACAACAGTTACTCCAATTATAAAAACAACCATCAACATTATAAACCACGGACGCTTATAAAGAGGCGCCAGAATAATAAAACCAACAGACACTGGTTCTTTAGCAGACAGTCCGTGTGAATTAAAAGCCATAACCTTAAACTCATAACTGCCTGGCGGCAAGGCCCTATAATTAGCCGTCCTTTGCTGATCTGTGCTCTCCCAATCTTCATCGGCTCCCTCCAACATAATATGATAAGTAACCGAAGAAGGATCATATACAGAAATACTGCTATAGTGAAATAAAATATTGTTTTTATAAGATGGAAACACCTTCTTTCTATTCACATCTATTTCTTCACCATTAACCATAAAAGCAGTAATATGTGTTATTGGAATCTCGGGGGCAGATTGATCTATTGATGGATCATAACAGGTTAATCCGCCAACCGTTCCAAACCACAACCTCCCAACATTATCTTTGAAACACGCATTGGCTTTTGCTTCAATACCAACAAATCCATTCCGTTCAGAGTACGATAATACAACATCCTTACCATGCAATATCTTATTCAATCCAATCGTGGTTCCCACATAAATATTATCAAAGCCATCGGTTATCACAAACCTTGAGTTATTGGTATAAAGACCATCACTAATGGTATATTGACTTACTACACGATTTCCATCCAACACGTATACACCATGAGCTTCCGTACCCACTATTAAATGCCCTAGTGAATTTTCCGTAATTGAATTTGGCGTAATTTTATCGGGGAGGTCAATATTTCTGAAATATCCATCATTAAAAAAAGAGACCCCTCCATTTTGCGTCCCAACCCATAAAGTGCCTTTATGATCACAGAATAGGGACTTTATTTCATTTGCAGGCAGACTATCAATCCTGCCATACGTTTTTACATACTTTTTGCTAGTGATATCATAAGCACACAAACCAGCTGGGGTTCCCATCCATAATATATTATTCTTATCAATCTCCATAGCCCAAACAGCTTTTGAAAAACGCGGCAGATGCTGATTAACATATGGCTGACTAACAAAACGCTTTTTCCTGACATCATATAGTTCCACTCCCTGATCTTCTGTACCAATCCAAATATTATTGTTCAAATCGCGTTTAAAAAACCTGATCTGATTGCTGATCTGGTTATTGTCCTGATTGTATTTATTTAGATTTCCTTTTTCGACATTGCCATACGATATTCCCTTATTTGTACCAATCCAGAAATCACCACCGGTTAATTGCAGGACTGAGTTTATATGGTTGTCCGCCAATCCATTTTTAGAGGTAAATGACACAAAGCGTTCCCCTTTAAAAATATCCAACCCATGCTCTGTAGTTCCTATTAAAATATTTCCTTCAATATCCTCTGCAAGGCACCATATTTTATTGTCATGTAGCCCATTTTCTTTATCAAATACTTTTAAAGATCCATCCGGGGAAATCTTGGTAACACCACCTCGACTGCCCATATCCCAATGACTTATCCAGATGTTACTATTTCTATCTTCAATAATTCCTGTTATCCAATTAGAAGCCAACCCATCCTTGATGTCATAGTATTGTACCTCACCACTTAAAGCATCCTGTTTGTATAGCCCACCATTAAATGTGCCATACCACATATTGCCCTTACTATCCTCAAACAAAACCGAAAATTGAAAATAAGTATCAAGATTCCTGGGGTTATACCTTTTAAATTCAGCCTTATCAATATCATAAAACTGGATATCAACATCTGTTATCAAAAACACCCCCTGTTTTTTTGACATGTAGGAATTGAACACCACATTACTTACATTCTTGCTTGTAACAGGAACCACTTTTAAAAGGTCCAGGGGAGCATTAGTATTTTCAATCTTAAAAACACCGTTTCCAAGAGTTGTTACCCAAATCTCCTGCTCATTAACCTGACAAAACGAAGTAATATTATTAGAAATTCCGGGAACTTCAATTACTTCAAAATGATTGTTAAAATAACGGCTTATCTGGCCCCCTTCGTGCCCAATCCACAGTACATTGTTCACATCTCGAAACAACTCCCTGACTCCACCTTTCCCAAGGTTATTTTTTATGGTATAATTTTTAAACTGCAGCCCATCAAATCTCGACAAACCTATATCCGTCCCCAGCCATATAAACCCATCCTCCATTTGACAAATGGAATAAACCTTTGAAGATTCCATCCCATCTGTTGTTTTATAATTATCAAAAAAATAAGTTTGAGCAGAAACTACACCTATACAAAACCAACATGTGTATATAATAATCAGTATAACAATAGACTTGACACACCTCATAAAACCTATTCTTTATTAATAAAGAAGAAAGTTCCATCTTCATCCGACAAACCAGCAATTTTACCGAATTTAGGTTCCTGGGAATTATTTTGCGATACCACCTCTGTAACTTTTTTAACTATTGACTCGATAGGAATACAAGCGTCCGGATTATTGGCCAACATATTTGCAAAAGTTTTGGTGAACTGAGAATTATCAATTGCCAGCTCGTACCCTGCAGAAGTAAACACCTGAGAAGATTTTAACTTGGTAGCTTCCCAATCGCCACAATTTCGCTCCTCTACATTGCCCCTCATTGCCTGATAAAAAGTGGGCCCTGATTCACAGGCATCACTCACAACCAGGGTATGGCTAAGCAGGTCATTATACGATTGCAACGAAGCCTTTAGGTTATTAATACTAAAATAGCTAAACTCATCATCCCTGTTGGCATCGATTGGAATCCAGTATCCCATCTCGTTTACAAACTTACCATGTCCGGCATACCATATCAGTACTGACTTAATGTTATTGCCCCTGACAATATCCCTAAGTTCAATAGCAAAAAAGCGCTCAAGCTCCTGCTTCGAAAGGTTTCTTTTATGTAATATATTATGAATATCATATCCAGAAAGCGCACTTCGCATTAAATCCACATCTCGTGCTGGTCCATCCAGGCTGGGGAAACTTGTATAATCCGAGTTCTCAATAAAAATAGCCCAGGTTTTACCCATCGGGTTATTCTCTGATATTGAAATACCTTCCCGGTTTATATCAAAGGTCTGTACTGTTTGGTTTCCATAAACATCTGTAACACTCACGGAGAATTTACTTTTATTAGCAATATCTATTGTGGCCACAAACTTTGGATTGAGTTCATCGACTTTATAACTGGCAGTTACGCCATCAATAAAAATACTATTGATCAGGCTCTCGTCAGAAACACTCCCCTCAAGATACAAAGATGGAGATTCCTTATCCAAAAAAACCTCATTGTTATCTGAAGCATAAGGAGATAAAAGTTTTACAACAGGCAGGTTTATCTCAGTACGTTCAATATGGTAATGCATTTCCTTTTCATTATTATACACATCCTTTGCTATAACACTAAAAGAATCTATTCCATCAATATTTATCTTTGCTGAGAACTCTGCATTCTTCCCACTTTTCTCAAAAGGAACATCAACCGAGTTTACCTGAATAGATTGAATATCACTTTCATCAATTACTACTCCACTAATGTTAACTTCCTTTTTGTCCTTGGCAATAGGAACCGTATTCCCATTAATCGAGGCAGGATCTGCCACAACAATTTGAGGCTTATTACTTTCCCTGTTTAATTCATACAACCTATCATTTGCTTTGGCCAGTAACTCCTGGGCTTTCCCATCATATTCAGACAGTTTGTTTATCACGCAATAATCCTCAATAGCTTTCTCATAATTGGCAATTTGCTCAAATGAGTACGCCCTCTTATAAAACGCATGTACATACTCGGCATCGAGCATAATAGCCTTAGTAAAATCGTTTATGGCATTTTGGTGCTGCGTAAAATCCTGGTAGTACACCCCCCTTTGAAAAAAAAGTTCTTTATTTTCAGAGTCCAACATCAGGGCGCTTGACATATCATTAATAGCCTTGCCATACTCCATCTGCCCCACATATACCTTTGCTCTTAAAACAAATGCCCCGGCATTTCTCCTGTCAATATCGAGTAGTTTATTTGAATTAATCATTGCATCCGTATATTTCTGAGTACGAAGCAATAGTTTAACCAGTGAAGTCAGGGTTTCTACATCCGATGGATCTTTTTGGATAGCAATATAATACTCCTTTTCTGCGAGTTCATCATTATTCAAGTTTTCATATGCTTTCCCGTTTATAAAATGATGCAGGGCATGATCTTCTACAGACATAGCAACACTAACAGCATCAAGGGCATCAGAATATCTCTCCTGAGCCATAAATACCCTTCCCATCAAGGTAAATACCTCATACTTTTGCTTGGAAACATCTCTCAAGAGTTCCAAAAAGCTTAACGACTCATCATGTTTCTTTAATTTATAACATACGTTAGCAGCAGCATAGCAGTAATCCTCAACGTTTGCATTTAATGCTTTCAACTTATTATAATCGATTAAGGCCTTTTCCAACGCTCCCGTTTCAACATAACAGGCTGCCCTTGATATATATGCCTTTTGAAATTCTGGTTTTAATACAAGAGCCTGTGTATACTGGTCGATAGCACTCTCCCATTGCCCACCAACCTTAAACTTTTCTCCGGTTTTGTACATTTTACCAACCGACTGGGCATTTAACGAGCCATCAAAAACAAAAAACAGTATTAGAACAAGGGTGATATAATACTTCATAGACACATCTTTTATTTCAACTACCATACCTATAGGAGTAAACAAATTATTTTATACTTACAAAGAAATAAAAAGTTATGAAATTTTTACACCGCTACCTCAACTTAGATGCGTGATCATTCACAATTTTAGACAAATCAAGAGAATATCAAGACTAACGAACTCCCCATAACTGTAAGTTGATCTCCAAGCCATTTTTTTCATTAAAACATATTAACCTCAACGCCAACTACCCATAATTTTATTCTTTTTTCTTTGATAAACTACCTATAAAAAACCATCCAAAAAGCTAACTTTGCAAGTCTGCAGAGCAGCAATGGCAAATAATTATAAAGAATTGATTGATAATGTTTTTAGTATTTGATACCGAAACCACAGGATTACCAAAGAATTGGAAAGCACCCATTACCGACACCGACAACTGGCCCAGAATGGTTCAGCTGGCATGGCAGTGTCATGATATTGAAGGGAACTTCCTTTTTGCAAAAAACCATGTTATAACTCCCGATGGCTACACCATTCCGGATGACGTGGTTGCAGTCCATGGTATCACTACCGAAATAGCCCATGAAAAAGGTATCCCGCTAAAAGATGCGCTGGAAGACTTCATGAGTGATGTAGCTAAAAGTAAGTTCATTATCGGTCATAATGTAAACTTTGACATCAATATTGTTGGCTGCGAACTAGTGCGATGCGAAATGGACGAACAGGCACTGGTTCAGGCTTCCATGCTTGATACGATGACAGGGAGTAAGGAGTTTTGTGACCTACGAAAAAACGGCCAATTAAAGAACCCAACACTTACAGAACTTCACATTAAGTTATTTGGAGTTGCCTTTGAAGAAGCCCATAATGCTGCAGCCGATGTTGAATCTACAACAAGATGCTTCCTTGAACTAGTCAGGGTTGGAGGATTGTCCCTGGAAATGCTGCAAATGTCAGAGGCAGAAATACAGGCTTTCAGAATAAACAATCCGGATGTTATTGATCCTGTAGGTATTGAATTTGAATCTTTCAAAGAAGACACCCTGGGCCACATTTCCATTGAGGAAGAAGAAGCCAAGCTGAAAGAAGCGGCTCAAAATGCAGGCAAGACTCCTTTTGTTCACCTCCATGTTCATACTCAATACTCCATTCTCGATGGAGCCAATAAAACTGCAGTCATTGCCAACAAAGCCAAAGAAGATGGCATGACCGCACTGGCCATTACTGACCATGGCGGCATGTTTGGAGCAAAGGAATTCCATGTGGCTTGTTCTAAGGCAGGAATCAAGCCTATACTTGGCGTAGAAGCATATGTTGCAAGAAGAGGCCACCTCATTAAAGAAGATAAATCAGATGGCTCCGGTCATCACTTAATTATCCTGGCTAAAAACGAAACCGGATATGTAAACCTGCTAAAATTAACTTCAATTGCCCATACAGAAGGTTTCTACTACAAACCCCGTATCGATAAAGAACTTCTTGAAAAATACCATGAGGGGCTAATCATTAGTAGCGCCTGTCTTGGTGGTGAAGTTGCCCAACATATTATGAACGGCAACATGGACAAAGCCAAAGAAACTATCCTTTGGTATAAAGGTATATTTGGCGACGACTATTACCTTGAGGTCATGCGTCACCCAACAAATGATCCCATGTTGCGCAAGGATGTTTATGAAAACCAGGTTAAAGTAAACACGGTAATCTTTGAACTGGCTGAAGAACTGGAAGTAAAGGTTATTGCTACAAACGATACTCACTTTACCAACGAAGAGGACGCTGAGGCCCACGACTTATTGGTTTGTTTAAGTACAGGCAGGGATTATGACGATCCCACCCGTATGAGATATACTAAACAGGAATGGTTCAAATCTACAGAGGAAATGAACCAACTATTTGCTGATAAACCGGAAGCTTTGCGCAACACAGTTGAAATAGCAGATAAAGTTGAAGCCTTCAAATTGGATTCCAGTCCGATTATGCCTCCTTTTGAAATACCTTCTGATTTTGGAACCATTGAAGAATACAGGGAGAAGTTCTCAGAAGAGACACTGATTGAAGAGTTTACAGAGGATGGATTTCATAGAATCGGAGGATACGACAAAGTTATCCAAATTAAGCTGGAGGCAGATTACCTGGAACACCTAACCTTTGAAGGAGCCAGGGAACGATATGGTGATGTGCTTGAAGACCATGTGAAAGATCGGCTGGATTTTGAGTTGATGACTATCAAAACCATGGGTTTTCCGGGATATTTCCTTATAGTACAAGACTTTATCAACTGGGCAAAAGATAACGGGGTACTCGTAGGACCAGGAAGGGGTTCTGCTGCAGGAGCGGCTGTGGCCTACTGCGTAAAAATTACAGATGTCGATCCCATTAAATACGATTTGCTGTTTGAGCGTTTCCTGAATCCGGATCGTATTTCCATGCCCGATGTCGACATCGACTTTGATGATGACGGACGCCAGGATGTACTGGATTACGTAACACATAAATACGGACAAGAAAAGGTTGCCCACATATGCACCTTCGGAACCATGGCAACCAAGAGTTCCATTAAAGATGTGGCCAGGGTACTAAAACTCGATTTAGCCGAGGCCAACCGCCTGGCTAAGATGGTACCGGAGGCCCCAAAAATGAATTTTAAAAAGGCCTTTAAAGAAGTTCCTGAACTAGAAGAAGAAAAGAATTCACCCAACCCGCTTATCGCACAAACCATGAAGTTTGCCGAGGCTTTGGAAGGTGCTGTCAGGCAAACCGGGGTACACGCCTGTGGGGTTTTGATTGGTAAAAACCCGCTCGACCAGCACTTACCGGTTATGCCAACAAAAGGAGAGGAACTTTTAACCACACAGTACGATGGCCGCTTTGTTGAAGATATTGGTCTGCTAAAAATGGACTTCCTAGGACTGAAAACCCTGTCTATTTTTAAGGAAGTATTAGCAAACATCAAACTATCCAAAGGGATAGATGTGGATTTAGCAAATATTCCATTGGATGACGAAGTTGCTTTTAAATTATTTGGTAACGGCGAAACCACTGCGGTATTCCAGTTTGAGTCACCCGGTATGAAAAAGCACCTTAGAGCACTAAAACCAGACCGCTTTGAGGATTTGGTTGCCATGAATGCCTTGTATCGTCCAGGTCCGATGGAATACATCCCATCATTTATTGAACGTAAACACGGTAGAGAAGAAATCAAATACGACCACCCACTAATGGAACCTTACCTGAAGGACACCTATGGTATTACCGTATATCAGGAGCAGGTGATGCTCCAGTCCAGAGCATTAGGTGGTTTTACCCGAGGCGACTCCGACTCCCTCCGTAAAGCCATGGGTAAGAAAATTATGGCCATGATGGACAAACTTAAAACCAAGTTTATCGATGGCTGTTTATCCAGTGAAGAGTTTGTTAATGCCTGTAAAGAGGGAAAAACAGACATTGCCAAGCCAGAAGATTTGATTGACAAGATCTGGAGCGACTGGGAAGCCTTTGCCAGCTATGCTTTTAATAAATCCCACTCTGTATGCTATGCCTACGTAGCCTACCAGTCGGGTTACTTAAAAGCCCACTACCCTGCAGAATTTATGGCAGGTGTACTTTCACGTAACCTTAGCGACATCACTAAGATTACCACCTTTATGGAAGAGTGCAAGCGAATGGACATGCCTGTACTTGGACCCGATGTAAATGAAAGTTACAACAAGTTTACTGTAAACAAAAAAGGCGAAATCCGCTTTGGTATGGCCGGGGTAAAAGGCGTGGGAGCAGGAGCTGTGGAAGAGGTTATCCGTGTACGCGAGAAAGATGGTCCATACAAAGACGTCTATGATTTTGTTGAACGCGTTAACCTACAAACAGTAAATAAAAAGAACCTGGAAGCCTTAGCTGCTGCAGGAGGCTTCGATGGCTTTAAGGGAATTCACAGGGCACAGTATTTTACCTCTCACCCAGGAGAAGAAACAACCTTTATTGAAAATTTAATACGATATGGAAACCTATATCAAAACGATAAGGCCACAGCTGCAAATTCATTGTTTGGTGCAGCCGGTGCCGGAGCTGCTATTACCAAACCCGCACCACCGGTTAGCGAAGAATTCTCTATTCTTGAAAAACTAAATAGGGAGAAAGATTTAATCGGAATTTATTTATCTGCGCATCCTTTAGACGTATATAAATTAGAGATCACTCATTTTTGCAATACCCAATTATCAGCATTTGATGATTTAGAGAAAATGAAAGGCAGAGATGTTACCATTGGCGGTATGATAACAGCATCCCGATCAGGTACCACAAAAAAAGGCAATCCCTATGGAATCATGACCCTTCAGGATTATTCCGGCTCATACGAATTTGCTTTCTTTGGCAGGGACTATCCGGAATTTGCCAGATATTTGGTTGAAGGATACTACATCATGTGCAACGGCAAAGTACAAGAGAAACAATGGACAAAAAACGGTGAGCTGGAAGTAAAAATCCACAAAATTGAAATGCTTGATGGCATAAGGGAATCCAGGGTTTCCGGAATTAACATTTCCATTCCTCTACAAAGCATCAATGAAGAACTGGTTACAGAAATGGGTACATTAACACAGGAAGAGGATGGCAATGTAGCCTTGCGTTTCAGCATATACGATAAAGAAGACAACATGAACAAAGCGCAGTTCTTAGCACGTTCATCAAAAATAAAGTTAACAGATGAAATTGTTGAATACCTTGAAAATCACCCTGAGATATCATTTACATTAACATGATGGTCCAGGCCGGTTATAATAAACTATAAGTTGTTATGTATTTATATGCCAGATAATCTATCAATTACAACAACAATATTTTAATTAAACACTAATATTGCCTGCTGTAAAAACCTGATTTATATCTCATATCTAAAATCTAACCACCTATTAGCATTAGCATATCTAAAAAAATGAATATATTTGGTATCCATGAAAGTAGTTTTTACTTTTGCTAAGATTGAAAATCGAATTAAAGTATAAATCTTAAAATATTATTTTATGACTATAGATGTTACAGATGCAACCTTTGAGGAAGTTGTATTAAACTCAGACAAGCCTGTGTTAGTTGATTTTTGGGCAGAGTGGTGCGGACCTTGTAGAATGGTTACTCCAATTGTAAAAGAATTAGCCGAAGATTATGGAGACAAGGCAGTTATAACCAAAATGGATGTTGACAGCAACCCGGGAACATCAGTAAAATACGGCATCAGGAATATCCCTACTATCCTTTTCTTTAAAGGTGGAGAAGTAGTTGACAAACAGGTTGGTGCTGTACCCAAAACAATTCTGGCATCAAAACTCGATGCTCTAATGTAAGAAATTATCAATCTAATTACTAAAAGAGCAGTTACTTACGGTTTCTGCTCTTTTTTTGTAAGGTAACCAATACCCAAATGCGATTAAATACACTAATTAATATGGGAATTAAAGAAGTTTTGAGATAATTTTTTAACTTTAGGATTCTTATAAATAAACCATATGGACGATTTAGGAAATCTCTTATATATATTATTTGCCATCGTTGCAGTTGTTTTCAACATCTGGAAAAAAGGGAAGCAGGTAAAACCCAACACCCCACCACCAACAGATAATAACGATCCTTTTGAAGAGGTACTTCCCGACTTTGAGCAATTATTTGGCAGAAAGGAGAAAGTCAAAACAGAGCCAGATATACACCAAGAGGTTCCTGCTCCAAAAAAAGAAGTTATAAACAAAAGTCAGGACGAATGGAAAAAGAGGCTCCAACAAGCAGAAGACAGGCTGAAAAGAGTCGCAAAGAAAGAACCCATTTCCCTGCAGGTAGAATCAGAAAGCAAAAACAGTTCCGGATGGTTTGATGCCCGTAAAGCCATAATCTATTCTGAGATCTTAAAACGTCCTGATTTTTAGTTTCAATAAACACCGAAGTTTTTAAAATATTCACATATTTATTATATTTGTATCAAAGAGTTCCGGCTTCCGGGATTCTTTATTTTTTTATATAGTAACCATAAAGGAGGAAGAAAGATGTCAAACGTAAGTTATCTTACCGAAGAGGGTTTGAAAAAATTAAAAGAAGAACTACACCAGTTAGAATCGGTGGAAAGGCCAAGTATATCAGCACAGATTGCTGAAGCACGTGATAAGGGCGACTTATCTGAGAATGCAGAATATGATGCTGCCAAAGAAGCTCAGGGATTGCTTGAAATGAAGATTGCTAAACTCAAAAACATTTTAGCAAATTCAAGAATCATCGACGAATCAAAAATTGACACCTCAAAGGTTCAGCTTTTAAACAAAGTAAAGCTCAAAAACTTAAAAAACAATGCTGTAATGACATACACATTGGTTCCTGAAAGCGAAGCCAATTTAAAAGAAGGAAAGATCTCCATCTCCACACCTATTGCAAAAGGATTGCTTGGAAAAAAAGTTGGAGACCAGGCCGAGATAAAAGTTCCATCAGGAATCATGACTTTTGAAATTATAGAAATATCTATTTAACATCAAAATTTACAGATTATGCCAAGCATATTTTCAAAAATTGTAAACGGAGAAATTCCCTCATATAAAATTGCAGAGGATGAAAACTACTTTGCTTTTTTAGACATTAATCCTTTACAGGAAGGCCATACACTTGTCATTCCCAAAAAAGAAGTAGATTATATTTTTGATATTGAAGATGACCTACTTGCAGGGATGATGGTTTTTGCCAGGAAAATTGCAAAGGCACTAGACAAAGCAATTCCTTCAAAAAGGGTTGGAGTAGCGGTTTTAGGCTTGGAGGTTCCTCATGCTCACATTCACTTGATTCCTCTTCAAAGTGAGGGTGACATTAACTTTTCCAATCCCAAACTCAAGTTTACAAACGAAGAATTTATGGCAATTGCCGACAAAATAAAAAAGGAGCTTTAAGCTCCTTTTATTTTTTCACCCTACCAGGATTCTTATTTATAAACTCCTTCCAACTTTTTACGTTTTTCTGCTTAGTCACATTTTTATTTTGAAAAAAATGACACAAAGCTGCCGCCACACCATCTGTGGCATCCAAATATTTAGGCTCTGTTTCAATTTTTAAATACCTTGCCAAAAAGGCTGCAACCTGCTCTTTACTGGCCCCACCATTACCGGTTATGGCCATTTTTATCTTCAAGGGTGCATATTCGAACACCGGCAACTCTCTCGACAGGGCTGCCGCCATGGCAACTCCCTGAGCCCTTCCCAGCTTCAGCATCGACTGTACATTTTTACCAAAAAATGGTGCCTCAATGGCCAGCTCATCAGGATGGTAATGATCTACCAGGCGAACAACCGTATCAAATATCTTTTTCAGCTTTAAATAATGATCATTATACTTCTGCAACTCAAGAACCCCCATTGAAACCAAGGAAGGTTTATTTCCTGTCACTTTCAATATCCCATACCCCATAACGGTAGTTCCGGGGTCAATACCAAGTATAATGCGCTCCTTAACCAAAATTTACAACGATTTTAGGATGGAACTAAAATATAGGATTTCATTCCCAAAATCCGAACTCATCTGGCCCAAAACAACAGGAGACTGCCTGTTGATCACCTCCAGCTCTGTAGGCGTGGCCACTTTCCACTGAACAGAAATCGTTTTCTCCTCAGGATTCTCAGTAGACATTACTTCAAAGATCCCCACTTCGCTTGCAGGAACAATGTTTTTAATCAATGGAGTATAGGTGTTTTTTAACCACACCAGCCACTTATCAAATTTGGATTGACTAACAACAAAGGTTGTATTGAATATAAACATCAGAATACTTTTTATTTAAAACAATAAACCCTGCAAGGGTGCAGGGTTATATCTTACTTAATATAAAATTATCTATTTGATCATATCAAAACCACAATAAGGAACCAGCACATCAGGAATTCGAATTCCTTCAGGAGTTTGATTATTCTCCAACAAAGCAGCTAAAATACGCGGCAATGCCAAAGCACTACCATTTAAGGTATGAGCCAACTCCGGCTTTTTCATATCTTTGCCTTTATAACGACACTTCAGACGGTTAGCCTGATAACTTTCAAAGTTTGAAACAGAACTAACCTCTAACCAACGCTCCTGAGCAGCAGAATACACCTCAAAATCAAAAGTCAATGCCGAAGTAAAACTAATATCACCACCACAAAGACGTAAGATCCGATAAGGCAATCCCAGTTTATTAACGAGGCTCTCAACATGAGCTACCATACCATCAAGCACTTCATACGATTTTTCAGGATGTGCAATCTGCACAATTTCAACTTTATCAAACTGATGCAACCTGTTCAACCCACGCACATGAGCGCCCCACGATCCAGCTTCACGACGGAAACATGGAGTATAAGCCATATTTTTTAATGGAAGATCCTCTTCCTTAACCACCACATCGCGATAAATATTGGTAACAGGCACCTCAGCCGTTGGAATAAGATATAAATTATCAGCTGTAGCATGGTACATCATTCCTTCTTTATCGGGCAGCTGGCCCGTACCAAAACCGGAATCCTCATTCACTACAATCGGAGGCAACACCTCATTATACCCGGCTTTTTCACCTTCATCCAGAAAGAAATTAATCAAAGCACGCTGCAAACGTGCTCCTTTTCCTTTATAAACCGGAAATCCGGCACCGGTAATTTTAGTTCCCAGCTCAAAATCTATGATATCATACTTCTTAATCAATTCCCAATGAGGCAGCTTTTCTCCATCAATATCCTTAACCTCTCCTCCTTCTTTTACCATCTCATTATCTTCTTCGCTATTTCCTTCAGGAACAGATAGATGAGGAATGTTTGGCAATTTAACCACTTCACTGTCAAGCTGAGCCGTTATATCATTAAGCTGAACATTTAAGTCTTTAATTGTATCCTTTAGTTCAGCTGTTTTAGCTTTAGCCTCATTTGCTTCCTGAGCTTTACCTTGCTTAAACAACATGCCAATTTCTTTTGAAAGACTATTCATTTCAGCTTGCTTGCTATCAACTTCCGTTTGCGTCGATTTCCTTTTATTGTCAAGCTCTATAATAGTTTCAACAACTCCGGCAGCATCAAATCGCTTAACTTTCAAGCGCTCGATCACCTCTTCTTTATTTTCCTGAATAAATTTTAGCGTAAGCATTATATATGATATTCTAATTTGTTGATATATGGATAAAAAAAATCTCCTGATTTGTGCTACGAAAGTAACAAAAACAGGAGACTCTTAAAATCTTTTCAAATCTTTTTATTCAGCAGCAAAAGGCTCAACTGATACATAAGATTTGTCATTTCTTTTCTTACGGAAAGTTACAGTACCATCAATAAGAGCGAATAATGTATGATCTTTACCGATTCCTACATTTTCACCTGGATGATGCTGAGTTCCTCTCTGACGTACTAAGATGTTACCTGCTTTAGCAGCTTGTCCACCAAAAATTTTAACGCCTAATCGTTTACTTTCGGACTCTCTACCGTTTTTCGAACTACCGACTCCTTTTTTATGTGCCATCTTATTCTAATTTTTTTAATTATCCAACTAAAATGTCTTCTATCTGAATTTGAGAAAATTGTTGACGATGACCGTTTTTCTTCTTGTAACCTTTTCTTCTTTTCTTTTTGAAAATGATTACCTTGTCACCTTTTACATGAGAAAGTACTTTAGCAGTTACTTTAGCTCCTTCGATCAAAGGAGCACCTACTTGTACATTTCCTTCGTTGTCAACCAACATTACTTTTTCAAACTCAACAGCAGCTCCTTCTTCCTGAGCAAGACGATGAACATAAATTTTGCTGTCTTTTTCTACTTTAAACTGTTGTCCTGCAATATCTACAATCGCGTACATCACAATTATATTTTAAAATTATATCCAGGAGGCGGGCTTTCAATCTCATTATCAGCCACTTTACCTTGCCTCACAAGAAGTATCGGAGTGCAAAAGTATAAAATATTTCAATAACAGCAAAATAATCCGTGTTAATTCAATGAATTTCAATGATGTTGTACAAACAACGAATATATTCTGCTCTTCATATCATGCTGGTTTTAATTCCTAAATTTTAAGGTATTCATTAATTACCAACTGCAGGATAATACATCTAATAATGAATGTTGTTAAAAACAATTTGTTATATTTGTTCTATTGGAAATACATACAACTACTACTTCGAAACACGAAGAGATTTTATGAGCAAGAAAAAAGTAAAACTTAATATACTAGGTCTGTCATATAGCCAAACGCAATCAGGCGCTTATGCCTTGGTTTTGGCTGAAGAAGAAGGAGAGAGAAGAATCCCAATTATCATCGGTGGAGTTGAAGCTCAATCCATCGCAATAAAACTCGAAGGACTTGAACCACCCCGCCCCCTTACGCATGACCTATTCCTGAATTTTTCAAAAGCCTTTAATATTGATATCATTGAAGTTATTATATACAAGCTTGAGGAAGGCATATTTTATTCTGAATTGGTTTGCATTAAAGATGGCCAGGAACTAAGGATTGACTCCAGAACTTCGGATGCCGTGGCTTTATCGTTACGATTCAACTGCCCTATTTATACTTACGAAGCAATTATTGACAGTGCCGGAATTGTATTGGACACCAATACAGAAAACGAAGTAGAGATAGATACAGAAGAAAAATCGACAGAAGGTGGAGAATCAAAATATTCAACACTCCCTATTGAAGAACTAAATAAACTGCTCGAGGAAGCTATCAGTAAAGAGGACTACGAAAAAGCTTCTGAGATCAGAGATGAAATACAAAAAAGGAGTGCTTCATAACCCCTGCCTCCCCAAAACACCCATTATCCCCAATTCATGACAAAAAAGATTCCAGGTGCACTATTATTATTAGCACTATGCCCAGAAAACACGTTTGCCGCTTCAGGCATCATTGAACAAACTTCGGCCGGACTAACCTTTACTGGCTTATCAAGAGGCATAATTGGAATGGCTGTTTTAATTGGTATTGCATGGCTTTTTAGTGCAAACAAAAAGGCTATAAACTGGCGAGTTGTAGGGACCGGGTTGGCCATTCAACTTTTTTTGGCCATTTCAATATTAAACATACCATTTGTACAGGGCTTTTTTGAATTTATAAGTAAGCTTTTTGTGCAAGTTCTAAATTTTACTGAAGCTGGCACCTCATTTCTTTTTAAAAGCTTTGGTGCAGGAGAAATAGAATCGCCCCTGTTAAATTTTGCAGTCACTATTTTACCAACCATTATATTTTTCTCAGCTCTTACCAGCCTGCTTTTTTATTATGGCATCATCCAAAAAGTGGTATACATATTGGCGTTGGCCATGACAAAATTGATGAAGTTATCCGGTGCCGAGAGCTTATCTGTAGCTGGAAACATTTTTCTTGGACAAACAGAATCACCCTTAATGATTAAAGCATACCTTGAAAAAATGAACCGCTCCGAGATGCTATTGGTGATGTCAGGTGGCATGGCCACCCTTGCCGGAGGCGTGTTAGCTGTTTATATAAAGATTTTAGGAGGGGGAATCCCTTCGCAGGAAATACTATATGCAAAGCACTTATTGGCAGCCTCAATTATGGCGGCCCCTGGTGTTGTTGTTATCTCTAAAATCCTTTTACCCCAAACTGACAAGATCAACAATGAGGTTGTTATTACCAAAGAAAAAATTGGTAAAAATGCACTTGATGCTATTTCAAATGGCACTTCAGAAGGTTTAAAACTTGCAGTTAATGTAGGAGCCATGCTATTGGTGTTTATTTCTTTTATAGCTATGGCCAATTTTATTTTTTCAAAAGCGGGTCACTACTCCGGATTAAACAGTGTAATTGCAAGTGCCACTTCCGGCGAATACAAAGAACTAAACCTCCAGTTTATTTTAGGATATGCCTTTTCTCCACTAATGTGGCTAATTGGTGTGTGCAGTGAAGATATAGACCTGGTTGGCCGTGTGTTGGGAGAAAAAATAATAATGACAGAATTTATAGGTTATGTAAGTCTTGGTGAATTAAAAGAAGCAGGTGCTTTTGCCCAACAAAAATCTGCTATCATTGCAACCTACGTTTTATGCGGTTTTGCCAACTTTGCTTCTATTGGAATCCAGATTGGAGGCATTGGCGCCATTGCCCCCGGCCAAAGAATCACACTTACCCAACTCGGCATGAGAGCTCTGCTGGCCGGAACACTGGCATCCCTTCTTTCAGCAACTATTGTTGGAATGATATTAGGCTGAATATTATAATTTTAAGCCAGAAAAATTTCCTTACACCTGTAACTTTAAAACCGGAGTATGCGTCTCATCTTTGTGTTTAATTAAAATCCCAAAGAAGATGAAGACATTTTTATCGCTCACTCTGGCTGTATTTACACTAAATAGCTGTATCATCAACAATGCCACGGGTCAACAAACCATAATTGACAAGGCAGAAAAAAACTTTGACAACATTGCATCCATCGATGTTAAAGGAGCATTCTGCCATGTAGACATTACAAGTCATCCAGACTCAAATGTATCCTTTAAAGGAGAGATAAGAAGTAAAAAAGAGAGAGATGACATTAAAATCAAATATAAAATAAATGGAAACACCCTGGAAGTATGGATTGAACACCCAAACAACCTTTGGGGTTCTTTTAGCGGAGACCTAAACTTCCAGGTGCCAGAAAACACCAATATTAACGTAAGAAACTCGTCAGGCGGCATCGACATATCCAACATAGGACAAAGCACTGTTGATTTAGTTTCAAGCTCAGGAAGCATTACTGCTAAATACATTGATAGCAATCTGAAAGCAACAGCCAGCTCCGGGAGTTTAAATATTTCAGACATTGGTGGCAACGTTAAAGCCACATGCTCATCCGGAAGCCATAAAATTGAAAGGGTGAAAGGGAATGTAAGCGCAACAGCATCCTCAGGAACCATTAGAATCAGCGACATTAAGGGCTCTGTAAAAAGCACTTCCTCATCTGGATCGCAAATTCTAACCAACATTGAATCTGACATTCACGCCACAGGCAGCTCCGGCAGCATAAAGATGGAAAATATCAATGGCAGCATAACGGCAAGAGTGAGCTCTGGAAGCATAAGAATAACCAACGCAAAAGGGGTGCTTGACCTGATATCTTCAAGTGGTAGCCAAAGTGGCATTGGTATTACTCTTAACGGAAATTCATCATTCAAAAGCTCTTCTGGTAGCATTAAAATGGAACTAACCAATAGTGCCAAAGATTTATCATTTAACCTGGCTGCCTCCTCTGGAAGCTTAAACGCCAAGGGTGCTGAAGGGAAAAAGAAACTAATTATTGAAAAGGGCAATATCAAAGTTCACGGAATAAGTTCCTCAGGAAGTCAATCTTATAGATAAATTGACTATTAAAAAAGGGTGTCCCTACAACAGACACCCTTCTCTTAATTCCAGATATTTTATAATACAACCAGGATTATTTTTTAATAACCTTAATTGTTTGACTAATACCATTACCTCTAACCCGAAGAATATACACTCCTTCTTGCAAATCCGCCATATTTAATTCATACTCTGAACCCCGTGCCATTTGCTGACATACCATACGTCCACTCAAACTAAACAAAGCCAACTGACATTCAGCCTCTGGTAAATTTACTCTAAGAATATCCTTCACCGGATTAGGATAGACAAAAATATAACATCATTAACAATAATTTCGCATAGAGAAACCAAACCTTATACACATTTTGACCAACAGCACAAATTTCATGACACATTACTACTTCTATAAAGAAAAAACGTAGAACTTAGCCAAAACAAAAGAATATTTACACTCTTTATTTTTGGATAAATAAAAAGATATTTAATATCTTGTAATTAAGCTTCGGGAGAAACACACAATAACAAGTCACCACCAACTTCAAGTTAAACCTAAATTTTATACACGTATGGACTCATTCGATTATACCATAAATTATTTTATGCAATCTGACCTTGACAATGAAAATCCGGACAGGTATGTAAATAATTATGAAGCTGAGATAATGGTGTACAAGCCATCTGGAGAATATATAAAAATTGGGAGATTAGTTTTTAGCATTATACTCATAAATCAAATCATTGAACAAAATTATGACCTTTTCCATGTTTTTGATGCTTCAAAACCCATCCTTGATTTTGGGATGAAGTTTATTGATTTTGAAAATGGCGAATTCAACGAAAATTTTATGAATCTTGCCGATAAAGATATGTATCTGGACGACCTATGTATTATAACAGATTATGAATTGTTGCCCGGCTTTAGAGGGAAAAGACTCGGCTCAAAAATATTAAAGGACTTGTATACCAGATTTAACAATTGCACCGGTGCCATTATAATAAAGGCAATCCCTTTTCAGCAAACTATTAATGAAAAAGTAAAATCCGGGAATTATGAAGAAGATGCATTTACAAGGGCTATGAATTTTGAAGATGCTGAATTTGACGAAGAAACAGCCCAACTAAAACTAAATGCGTTTTTTCAGAGATCCGGATTTAAATACCTGGCAAATAATTACTTCTACATCAACACTCATTTTAAACAGCCTAAACTTATGGCCGCTGAGTGGTAGTAGCAAATATAGATGTCAATTCTCTAAGCTTAAAGCTTTCACCGGCAACAATGCCTTTGTCATTCATTTCAAGACAACAGCATTCATTATATAAATCATGTTCAAAAAACATGATGTAGTCATTTTCACAAGCTTCCTGAAGAAACATTCTTTTTTCAGACATAGATACCATTGGGTTGGTATCGTATGCTGAAACCCAGGCTTCAGGGATGCTTGCCTTAAGGGGAATGAAATCTGCCATATAAACTATGGTCTTCCCATTATTACTAATAAAAGGGATTATCTGCCCAAGAGTATGCCCGTTAAAAAGCCTTAG
This sequence comes from Plebeiibacterium marinum, assembly GCF_026013615.1. Taxonomy (GTDB): domain Bacteria; phylum Bacteroidota; class Bacteroidia; order Bacteroidales; family Marinilabiliaceae; genus Saccharicrinis; species Saccharicrinis marinus_A. The sequence goes on along the minus strand of NZ_JAPDPI010000008.1, from coordinate 69,520 downwards.
TTTAATACCAGGACACAATTCCATATCTTCTTTAACCAGCTTCAGCTTACCTGACTCTAAAACCGGCACAATATTCTCTTTAAAATACACACTCCCTTCCCGAACATTTGGCTGATGAAAATTTTCCCATTGAGATTCAGCAACCCAACAGGTTGCATTTGGAAAAGTTAACGATAAAACACCATCCTGATCCTTACTGACAACACCTCCACAATGATCAAAATGGAGGTGGGTAAGAACCACATCTGTAACCTGATCTAATGAAACCCCAGTATCATCAAACGACTTACAAAGAGAATCATCACCATTCAAGTGCTGGTACGAAAAAAACTTTTCACTTTGCTTATCCCCGGCCCCTGTATCAATCAACACAATTCTATCACCCGTTTTTACTAACAAGCACCGCATAGACAAGTTACAATAGTTATCATTATTACACGGATACTGCTTAACCCACATTACTTTAGGAACAACACCAAACACAGCTCCCCCATCGGCCATAAAATTGCCGGTTTCTATCTTAATTAATTCCATTAAAACTATCCATTATCAATCCTGAATTGCCTTCACAAAGTCCGTAACTTCCCATGTCGACCCATCGGCAATAACCTGCGCTTTAGAATAAAACGGCTCTCTTTCCTTAAGTTTTTCAGAGATAAAAGCCAACAACTCCTCCTTACTTTTATTTGCAACCAGCGGTCGCTGTGCCTTGGCACCCTTAAGCCGATCATTTAAAACCTCCGGAGTCAGCTTAATATATATCGTCACCCCTGTGGCATTCATCACATCCATATTATCAAAGTAACACGGGGTACCACCACCTGCACCAACAATTACCTTCTCAAAATCCCCAATTTCTCTCAGGCACCTGGCTTCCATCTCCCTAAATCCATCCTCACCTTTCTCCTCAAAAATCTGGGTTATGGTTTTGTGATACTTGTTTTCAATAAAATGGTCCATATCAACAAAGGTCCACCCCATTTCATCCGAAAGCCAACGCCCCATGGTCGACTTTCCACTTCCCATAAAACCGATTAAATAAACCCTTTTAACCATTAAAACAACGACATTTGATCCTTATCATTTTCTGTTTCCTCACTCTCTTGTTCAGGCTCTTCGGGCTCCTCCCTTTTTATAATGGGCTCCAGTTCATTGATTTTTGAAACCTGATAAGTAGTTAACCTCTTTCCTCTGGCTTTATAGCTTTTTACACCAATAAACTCATCCACTTCAACTATCATTTTGTCTTTCTCCTTATCCTCACCACCAAATTTCACCTCTAATCTAGGGTAATCAACGGTTGTTACCCTAACCAGATACGATTTCGAATGCTCTCCTATAAATCGCTGAGGCTTAGCTGATGGCTCAAGTTGAAAGCGTTTCAGGTAAAAATACTTTTGGTCACCATCATAATAAGCTACCGACCAAACCTTATCAGAAACATATTTTTCTATAATCAAAATATTATCTTCGTAATGATTGGCCAAATCAAAATTTGTGTGGTAAAAATTCCCGTCTTTTGTGATGACCAGGATCTGATCATCGGCATGGAATTCACCAAGATATTCTCCACGACCATCAGAGTTAAGCCTTAAAACATCTTTATCAAACCATATTTTTCTTCCCCCAAGTGTCGAAACACCTTTCTTACGCAGAGCTACTTTCTGCACCTCATATTTAGTAAGAATATTTCCCATGGCACCGCGACCTTTGATAGCAAGTGTAGCCATATCAAAATCAAAAATCAAATTACGCACACGAGCCTTTGGTCTCAACACAATTTTAAGCACCTCAGCCTCCCCGTTAGGATTGGCACTAAAATATAACACATCAGAACCTTTGGTTCCTTTGGTTACATCATATTCTTTATCTCTTGTAATTCCTGTTACTGCAAATCTTTTTACATAAACGGTTCCGGCTTTTCCATCCCTGTAAACCACATTATATATAGTTCTTGTATCAGACTTTTTAAATACCGCAAGATGAATTACCCCTTTGCCAATAAAAGCTTTATCCGATACTTTAGTTATCAGATACCTACCATCTTTATAAAAAATAATAATATCATCAATATCAGAACAGTCACAAACAAACTCATCCCTGCGAAGCGAAGTTCCCATAAAACCTTCGCTACGGTTGATATACAGTTTTTCGTTTTTAACAACTACTTTACTTGCTTCAATATTTTCAAAACTCCTGATTTCCGTTTGACGAGGGAAATTTTTGCCATACGACTTTTTGATATGCTTAAAATAGTTAATTGAATAAGGAATAATATTTTCAAGATTATAAGCAATCTGTTCCATTTCCTCTTCTAGAGAAGCAATATATTCATCAGCCTTATGAGCATCAAAACGAGAAATTCTCTTAATCTTAATCTCTGTTAGTTTCAGGATATCGTCCCTCGTTACTTCCCTGCGAAGGTTCTTTTTAAAAGGCTCAAGACCATGATCAATAGTTTGAATAATTGCCTCCATGGTCTCACATTCCTCGATTTTCTGATATATTTTATTCTCTATAAAAATCCTTTCCAGTGAAGCAAAATGCCATGCTTCTTCCAGTTCACCCCTCCTGATCTCTAATTCTCTGGTCAACAAGTGGACTGTATGCTCAGTATTCTTAACCAAAACCTCAGAAACCCCGATAAACCTCGGGATATTATCTTCAATCAAACAGCAGTTTGGCGAAATAGAAACCTCGCAATCGGTAAAAGCATAAAGTGCATCTATGGTTTTATCCGTAGACACACCGTTAGGCAGATGGATCAGGATTTCAACATTTTCGGCAGTATTATCATCAATCTTCTTTATCTTAATCTTTCCTTTTTCATTGGCTTTAAGGATAGAATCAATCAAAGAAGATGTGTTTTTACCATAAGGGATATCTGTAATATTTAGCGTCCTGTTATCCTGCTTAACAATTTTTGCCCTCACTTTTACAGCACCACCTCTTATCCCATCGTTATAACGGGATACATCCACCATTCCTCCTGCCGGAAAATCAGGAAATAATTCAAAATTCCTCCCTTCAAGATGCGCGATTGAAGCATCAATCAGTTCGTTAAAGTTATGGGGGAGAATTTTAGATGCCAGACCAACAGCAATACCCTCAACCCCTTGAGCAAGCAACAAGGGAAATTTAACCGGAAGTGTAATAGGTTCTTTATTACGCCCATCATAACTCATTTTCCACAGGGTGGTTTTTGGGTTAAATACTACTTCCTGAGCAAACTTTGTTAACCGGGCTTCAATATAACGCGGAGCAGCTGCACCATCACCCGTAGCTACATTACCCCAGTTTCCCTGGGTATCAATTAGCAAATTCTTTTGTCCCAGCTGAACCAATGCATCCCCAATTGATGCATCCCCATGTGGGTGAAATTGCATGGTAAAACCAATAATGTTAGCCACTTTATTATACCTACCATCATCCATTCTTCGCATGGCATGTAATATACGGCGCTGAACAGGCTTTAATCCATCATTAATATGCGGAACGGCACGCTCCAGGATAACATACGAAGCATAATCTAGAAACCACCCTTTGAACATACCTCCTAAGTGAGATATTTTCACATCTGAGGGTTGATTTTCAGCGGACTTGTTCTGATCCTCCATATTTTGATTATCTTCAGGGGTTAGGTTAGTTTCTTCTTCGCTTGGAGTGTTAATATCTTCGCTCATGCTTATTATGGCAATTAATAATGTTTATATTATGCAGGATCTTCCTCTACTACCAGATTATCAATAATAAAATTCTGACGGTCGGGTGTATTTTTACCCATATAAAAAGAAAGCAGTTGGGATACGGCGTCTTCTTTTCTCATCCTGACTGGTTCCAACCTTACATCCTTTCCGATAAAATGCTTGAACTCATCCGGGCTAATCTCTCCCAATCCTTTAAAGCGGGTAATTTCAGGATTTGCTCCCAAGGATTTTATCGCCTTATCTTTTTCCTCATCCGAATAACAGTATATAGTCTTCTTTTTATTACGCACCCTAAACAAAGGGGTTTGTAAAATATAAAGATGCCCGTTCTTTACCAATTCAGGAAAAAATTGTAAAAAGAAAGTAATTAAAAGTAACCGGATATGCATTCCATCAACATCAGCATCTGTAGCTATGATAACATGGTTGTATCTTAAGGTTTCTAAGCCGTCTTCAATATTTAATGCTGCCTGCAAAAGGTTAAACTCCTCGTTTTCATATACCACTTTACGGGTTAAACCATACGAATTCAGCGGCTTCCCTTTTAAACTAAATACCGCCTGCGTATTAACGCTACGAGCCTTTGTTATAGAGCCACTGGCAGAATCTCCCTCGGTAATAAAGATAGACGAATTTGGTGCATCCTCATTATTTGAACTATAGTGCACACGGCAATCACGCAATTTTTTATTGTGAAGGCTCACCTTTTTGGCCCTTTCTTTGGCCAACTTCTGAATTCCTGAAATGGCTTTCCTTTCCTTTTCAGATTCCAGAATTTTCCTCATCAACAATTCAGCAGTTTCTGTATTCCTATGAAGGAAATTATCTAATTCTTTTTTTATAAAGTCAGATACATAATTTCTTACGGAAGGACCATTGGGACCCATATCTTTTGATCCCAGCTTTGTTTTGGTTTGAGATTCAAAAACAGGTTCTTCAATTTTTATACTAATGGCAGCAATAACACCCGTCCTGATATCGGATACATCAAAGTTTTTATTATAAAACTCCCTGACTGTTTTAACCAATGCCTCACGAAAAGCAATTTGATGTGTACCCCCCTGAGTAGTATGCTGACCGTTTACAAAGGTGTAATACTCTTCTCCATACTGATTACCATGGGTTAACGCTACCTCAAAATCTTCAGCTTGTAAATGAATCAATGGGTAAATACCTGGCGAAGTCATGTTTTCATTTAACAAATCCAGCAATCCATTTTTCGACTTATATGTCTTCCCATTATAATTAATTGCCAAACCTGCATTCAGGTAGGTATAATTTCTTAAAAGAGGTTCAATATACTCGTCCCTGAAATTATATTTCTCAAAAATCTCCGCATCGGGACAAAAGGATACAAAGGTTCCATTTTCTTCCGAAGTAGGCTCAATCTCATAATCCTTGATAACATCCCCTTTTGAGAACTCAACTTTTTTACATTCACCATCACGAAATGCAGTAACAGTAAATATAGTTGAGAGCGCATTTACAGCTTTGATACCGACACCATTCAATCCCACAGATTTTTTAAACACTTTGGAATCGTATTTAGCGCCCGTATTCATTTTTGATGCAACATCAATCACTTTCCCCAATGGGATCCCTCTACCAAAATCCCTTATGGTAACCTGCCCATCTTGCACTGTTACATCAATCTTTTTTCCAAACCCCATCATGTACTCATCGATAGAATTATCCATTACTTCTTTTAGTAACACATAAATACCATCATCTTGATACGAACCATCACCAAGTTTCCCGATATACATCCCCGGCCTTCTTCGAATATGCTCTTTCCAGTCTAAGGTTCTGATGGCATCTTCTGAATACTGTTGCGACATAATATAAGCGTGTTTAAATATATTTTTATCCGGTAAGCCGATACATATAATATGCATCAAATGAACTCATAAAAATCCAACCCCAAATACAGTTGAAAAAATTCCCTCAAATATAACGAAAACCGTTTTTTTTTGGTAATCATTTTATCAACAATCTCCCAACCGCCACCACTTATAAATATAATTCACAGTATATAAAGCCCATAAATTTTCTTACAACAAAAAAAACGGACCCATTTTATGAATCCGTTTATTGCAAATTTGTGAACCAATTATTACTACATTCTTGACTTTTAGACTTAACAACTGCATCAGAGCAGCCCTAATACTCATAAAAGCCTGCATAAAAAAAATAAAAATTTTCTGAAAACATAGTGTTTATCAGGTTTTTTTGACTAAAAACACAAAAAAAATTACATTCAAATAAATCACCCATCGATAATTCCCATTTTTTTCATTAGGAACGATGCGTTGTGATTTTGCGTAACTCCCTTATAAAGTTTATAATCAAAATGGAGAACATCATTATCATTAGTCACTTCAAAGCACAAATTGCTAATCCTGCCCCCTGTTTCTTCCTCAAGTATCTCAAGCTCCAAATCGTGGGTTGCAATCATTCCAAACACATTATAATTTAACAGCTTCCTGAGTAAGGCCATACTGCCAAATGTTTTATCCTTTGAGTTAGTACCTTTCAATATCTCGTCAAGAATAATAAACAATTTCTCCCCCGCATATAGTTTATCTATTATAAATTTCAACCTTTTTAGCTCTGCAAAAAAATAAGACTCATTTTTCATCAGAGAATCAGTTGTACGCATATTAGTAACCAGTTTAATAGGAGAATACAACATTTTTTCGGCACAAACTACAGCACCACAATTTGCCAACACCAAATTCAATCCAACACTCCTCAAAAAGGTACTCTTACCAGACATATTTGCACCCGTAATTAAGGCAAAAACCGATTGATCGAAGTCAAAATCATTACATACCCTAACTTTTCTATCCAACAAAGGATGCCCAAGTTTTCTGGCCTCATAAACTGCACTATCTTGCAATTCAGGAAAAACAAAGTCAGGATGATTATATACATAACCTGCAAGACTATTCAAAGCATCCATTTCATGTACTACATCCATCCAGGCAAAAAGGTGGTGCAAGTGCTTTTCAAACCAGTTTTCAATTTTCAGAATATAGATATAATCCCAAAGAAAAAACCCATTCAATAAAACCCCTGCCAACATCCCATTACGCTGGTCAAAATGGTTCATATAAGTACTTAATTTTTTGATTGCTCCAGAGGCATTATGTTCTTTTGCCACCAGTAAATCTTTTAAAACATTTAATTTATCGGATGAAAACTGTTGTTTGGCTATTAAATCTGTTAATTCAGAATACTTTTGAAGTATATTGGAAAGGACAGAATAACGGGAATTTAACTTATTGATAGACTTAAAATTAACACCCACCACATTCAAATTTACCAGAAATATAAAAATGGGCAACCAAGCTAAATAACCAAACGAAGCAAGAACTACAGAAAGAACAAACAACAACCACATTCCCTTGATTAAATATTGAAAAACAATATTTTTATTTTTCAACCATGGAACATATTCTTTAAAGGAAGAAATCCTATTCAAATCCTCCTGAGACTCATCTAAAAACTTACCTTTAGCATAAAACAATTGCCGGAAAGACAACATCTTTGATAGTTCATTGAGCACTTCTTGCTGTGTCTTTATCCCACTAATCCCTTCTTCCAACTCGCCAAGGGTAAGCTTGTTCTTCAGGTTAATTTCCCCTGCAATAGTCACACAACGATTAATATACTGAAAGAAAGAACCTTGACCAAACAAATCAAGATCATGAGAAAAATTATGGAAAGGATCAATAAACTTTTCACCAGAAGCAAAGCAGCTCCAATTGCCATTCAATGCAGAAGATTCATTTTTATTTAGTTCCTGAAGATGTAAATTTTGTTCTTTAAAGCGCTTGTACCGGTTAAACTTTTTAATTATAAAAACAAAACCACCAACAGCCGTAAAAAAGGCGATTACAGAAACAAAGATAGATATATTAAGAAAGTAAACAGGCACTCCAATCGTCAAAACAAAAAGCAAAACCCTGGCCCATCCCGTTTTTATGATCTTTTGGGAGTAGAGTTTTGCCTCAGCACCATACTTATTTTGGAGCTTATCATACTCTGTTATCAGCTCATCATATCTTTGTTGGATTCCTCCAGTGCTTTCCATATCATATCCTTTAGTTCAGTAATGCCATTATTGGCCACCGAAGATATAAAAGTATATGGAATATCAGGAAGTTCGTGCTTTATTTCAGCAATCAATTCGTCATCAAGCAAATCACTTTTTGATATGGCCAACAAACGCTGTTTATCGAGCAATTCGGGGTTATAGCTTTTCAGCTCATTCAACAATACCTGATATTCTTTTGCAATATCATCAGCATCTGCAGGCACCAGGAACAACAGGATAGAGTTTCGCTCAATATGACGCAAAAACCTCAACCCAAGACCTTTACCTTCACTTGCTCCTTCAATAATGCCCGGAATATCAGCCATTACGAAAGATTTATATCCCCGATAATTCACAATCCCCAAATTGGGAACCAATGTGGTAAAAGGATAATCCGCAATCTCCGGTTTAGCAGCTGAAACCACTGAAAGCAATGTTGACTTACCTGCATTGGGAAAACCAACCAACCCAACATCTGCCAACACTTTTAACTCAAGTATTACAGCCAGCTCAATTCCTTCCTGACCAGGTTGGGCATATCGGGGAGTTTGATTCACAGAGGTTTTAAAATGCATATTGCCTCTTCCTCCCATACCACCTTTGGCCAAAACAAACTCCTGATCCTCCTCTGTAATTTCACAGATAACTTCTCCAGTCTCTGCGTTTTTGGCAACAGTTCCCAATGGCACAAAAATAGTTCTATCTTCACCTTGGGCACCAAAACTTCCCTGGCCACTCCCACTCATTCCATGCCCTGCAAATACATGCCGCTGAAATTTCAGGTGCAGAAGAGTCCAGTGGTTACGGCTTCCTTTCACAATCACATGTCCACCTCTACCGCCATCTCCACCATCAGGACCACCTTTAGGCACAAATTTCTCACGACGCATATGCATTGAACCTGCTCCTCCCTTACCAGAACGGCAAAATATCTTCACATAATCAACAAAATTGCTACTTGCCATAACCTTATATTATTAAAACAACAAGCCACGACAATACTTTATATTGTCGCGGCTCTATAATTTACAAATATTTTTTTACTTAACAGAATCAAGAACCTCAGTGATGGAACCAAAGATTTCATCAATACTTCCTACCCCTTTAATTGATTTATGAACTTTTTTTGCCTTATAAAAATCAATCACCGGCTTAGTCTGACTTTCATACACAGAAATTCTCTTTTCTATAGTCTCAAGATTATCATCCGAACGCCCTGAAGTTTCTCCTCTTTTTAAAAGTCTGTCAATCAACTCTTCTCTAGGAACCTCCAGATTAACCATCACACTAACTTTAGTGTTATACTCAGCCAATAACTCCTCTAATGCTTTTGCCTGCTCTACAGTACGTGGAAAACCATCAAAAATAACTCCTTCGTTTCCTACCAAAGATTCAATCTTATTATCTATCATACCGATAATTGTTTCATCAGGAACCAATTCCCCCTTATCGATAAAACTTTTTGCAATAGTACCTAATTGAGTATGACCGCTGATTTCAGCTCTTAACAGATCTCCGGTAGAGATATGAGCCAGGTTGTACTTCTTAATAATATTTTCACTTTGGGTACCTTTACCGGACCCTGGAGGGCCAAAAATGACTACGTTCAACATTTCGGTTATAATTTATTTATTTTACAACTGTATATATATTTGCAAGATTACGTCCATGACCATCATAATCAAGTCCATATCCCACAATAAAATCATTCGGAATATCCATCCCTTTATAATCAATAGTCAGATCAACCTTACATGCTTCAGGTTTATAAAGCATAGTGGCAATCTTCACTTCCGAAGGTTGGTATCCCTCAAGCTGCTTCTGGATTTTTTCAATGGTAAATCCAGTATCTATAATATCCTCAAGCACAACCACACATCTCCCTTCAATATTCTCATTCAATCCAATAAGTTCCTTTACTTTTCCGGTAGATGACGTCCCCTGGTATGAAGAAAGTTTCACAAAGCTAATCTCACACGGAAAGTTCAACTTCTTCATCAAATCAGCTGCAAACATGAAAGATCCGTTCAACACACAAATCATCAAGGGATCTTTATCCGCCAACTCTTCATTCATTTTCTGCGCAATACCCTCAATTGCCTTATCAATAGTTTCAAAAGGAATAGACAACTCAAACTCCTTGTCTAATAGCTTTATACGTTTCATTAATTGGGAAATTTTTTATTTCTGTGGCGCAAAAGTACAAAAAAATACAATCTTAAAGTCATTTTCTTTTTATAACTTATTAATTTTGCGCTAGTTTAAACATATTTATCACTTATTATTTGAAATTACTATGCAAGCAGTAGTTAGTATTATCATGGGAAGCACCTCTGATTTGCCAGTTATGGAAAAAGCAGCACAAGTGCTTAACGACTTAAAAATTCCATTTGAAATCAATGCATTATCTGCGCACAGAACACCAGAGGCAGTTGAGAAATTTGCAAAGGGAGCTGAAGAAAGGGGCATCAAGGTAATTATTGCAGCAGCTGGGATGGCAGCTCATCTACCAGGCGTTATTGCTTCTATGACAAAACTTCCAATAATTGGTGTACCTATCAAAGCATCACTTGATGGTTTGGATGCTCTTTTGGCAATTGTTCAGATGCCTCCAGGAATACCTGTAGCAACAGTAGGTATAAATGGAGCCCAAAACGCAGGTATCTTAGCTGCTCAAATGCTGGCTCTTGGCGATGCAGATTTAGCCTCAAGGGTTGCAGATTTTAAAGAAAACCTAAAAACAAAAATTGAGAAAGCCAACAAAGAGCTTAGCGAAATTAAGTATGATTTTAAAACCAACTGATTCATTGGTTAGAATAAATTATCATCCAACGAAAAATTAAAGTTGGACTTTTGACATAAATAAGGTAACTTTTCAATTATTTTTTAAAGTTGCCTTATTTTTTTTAATTAAACCATGAATCAACAAAACCTTAAACAAAGGGCTTTTTTTAAAGCAAGCTTACTACTTATTGTATTTCTAACTAACCCAATCCAAACAATTGCCCAACCCGGCTTCCAGTCTTCACCTTCGATACTGGGACAAGGAGACACGGGATCAACAACCTCTGGAATTTCTAGCATATTATCCAATCCGGCAGGAATACACACCATAAAATCAACAAGCGTTTCTGCAAATTATTACGCCCCATACATGATTTCCGAACTCAGCACCCAATCCTTGTCTGTTGCAGCTCCCTTATCATTTGGCACCACCTATGGATCAATTAAGAGGTTCGGGTTTGACAAATACAACGAAACTACATTTGCAGTTGGGCTAACCAGACAAATAGCCCCAACCTTAAGCATGAACTTTCAACTCAACCTTCAACACAATCAAATAGTTGAATCCGGAAATTCAACTCAAGTTTTTTCTTCATTTGGAGTTCAATTTGCACCTCACCAACAGGTTATTGCGGCCTTTCATATAACTAATCCTGAAAAAGCAACTATAAAAACAAGGGAAGAAACAGAAACTATCCCTTCCATATACACTTTAGGAATACGGTGGCAGTCAAACCCCAGGTTTTCTGTTGCCTACGAAATAATAAAGCAAACAAATTACAAAACAACCAACTGTTTTGGATGCGAATACCACACCAACAACTTTTTAATTGCCCGAATAGGCGCTTTTGGCAAGCCAATGAACTACACCCTTGGAGTCGGATTCATCCTTAACAACATTACAATTGACGCCTGCGCTGTTAACCATCAAACCCTTGGTATCTCATCAGGATTAGGATTAACATACAATTTTAACCAAAAACAATGAAACAAGCACTTTTGATATTCACCATTATTTATCCAATGGTGATCCCTGCCCAAAACCCAGTAACCAACAACGCTGTTACACAACAACTTTTAGAGTACCTTGCTGAGAACGACAATGACATTAGCGAAAACTCGCAAAGCATTGACGATCTAATCGATCAGGCCAACACACCCATCAACATTAACAACATTAACAAATCAAAACTTGAAAAACTCTGGTTCTTGTCTGATTTCCAAGCAAGAGAGCTACTGGACTTCATAGACAAATACCAACCCATATTCAGCAAATATCAATTACAATCACTCAATACATTCACTCCGGAAACTATTGAATTACTATCACTTTTTGTTACTTATGGCAAACCAGACATGATTCACAAAAACTACCTCAATGGCAATGTCATTATCAAAGACGCCTTTGACATACAAAAGGCAAAAGGATACCAAACCAATGACAGTTCTGCATACCTGGGAAACAACCACCAAATTTACTCCCGGGCTATTATTGAATATGGCAATCACTATTCGACAGGATTTGTAATAGAAAAAGACCCTGGAGAACAATTCCTGAACAAAAACAAAACCGATTTTTATTCAGGATTTCTGCAATACAAGGGCAATAAACTACTCAAAAAAGTAATCATAGGCGATTTCAAAGCTAACTTTGGCCAGGGACTTGCTTTATGGACAGGATCAAACATGAGTAAATCCGGATCTGTTTCGCATATAAGAAAAAAAGGGGAAGAATTAAAAAGATACTCCTCCACAAACGAAACGAATTTCTTTAGAGGAATAGCCTCCTCACTGGCTTACAAATCCATTCAACTACAAACTTTTATATCAACAAGAAACAAGGATGCCCGAATTGAATACGATTCCACACAGAACTTATCTTTAATAACTTCCATGCCACAAACAGGCTACCACAGAACCCTCAATGAACTTTCTACACGCAACACCCTAAAACAAACCACATATGGAGTTAATATTAATTACAGATGGAAAAATATCTCTGCCAGTGCAGGAACGGCTTTTACACAACTGGATGCGGATTCTATACAAACTACCCAAACTTACAAGCAGCTAAATCCTCCAACCACACACTCCCAAAACCACTGGCTTTCGTATAATTACGGAAATAACAACTTCATATACTTTGGAGAAATAGCTATCGACAAAGACAAACACATTGCCACTCTAAATGGATTCCTTATTAAACCTACAACAAACGTTACAGCATCTATCCTGTATAGAAACATCTCAACAAAATACTATTCCCCATACATTTGCACATTTTCAGAAAGCACCAATCCCTCAGGTGAAACAGGTTGTTTTATCGGATTACATATGTACCCCATAAAAAAACTTGAAACAGAAGCCCACATCGACATTTTTAAATTCAATTGGCTAAAATACAATATAGACAAACCTTCAAATGGCTATGAGATTTCTATCAGGTCAAATTATAAAATTACACCTACCTCGGAGCTATCAATTCAATACAAAGAAAAAGAAAAGCACCGAAACCTCACAACAGATGAGACTCCCGAATACACAACCAAAACCTATAATTTAAAAAAAATCAGGTTGAATATCAGTTGCCAGCCCACCGAAAATTGGAGGATACAATTACGAACCGAAAAATCAATATACCAATACGATCCATTACCCGGCTCAAGCGGCTTTCTGTCTTTTGCAGATTTACACTATGAATCTTCAAACAAGAGACTTTCCAGCTCTTTCCGTTATACTATTTTTGCAACGGACGACTACAACTCAAGAATTTATACCTACGAAAACGATGTATTGTACACGTTTAGCATTCCTGCATTTTATGATGAAGGCTCCAGGGTTTACTTTACAGGAAGATATCAGTTAACAGACAGAATAAAACTATGGATAAAGGCTGGACACACCTGGTATCCCAATAAAAAAGAAATTGGTTCAGGATTGCAAACTATCTCAGGCAATTCCAGAACCAATTTAAAAATTCAATTACAAATAAAACTATAATGGTTTATTAATTCCCAACCTCCGAAAGGAATTTAATTCGTACCAACCTAATGTTTTCTTCCGAATACTCATCTTCCCCTAATTCATCAAGGGCACTCCCTATATCATCTGTTTCAGCATCCTCTTTATAGTAATAGAAAATATCATCCCTATGGTCTTCATCCATCACCTGATCTATATAATAATCAATATTTACCCTGGTACCAGAATAAACAATTGATTCTATTTCCGACAACAATTCATCCATTTCCAGCCCCCTCGACTCAGCTATATCATCAAGAGGAACTTTCCTGTCAATACTCTGGATAATTGCGATCTTGTTTTTGGATTTATTGGCTACAGACTTAACCACCATGTCAACAGGACGGTCAATCTCATTTTCCACTACATGATTTTTAATCAGCTCAACAAACTCTTTTCCAAAACGATTTGCCTTACCCGACCCCACTCCAGGGATATTCATCAACTCTTCGGTAGAAATTGGATAATGAATAGCCATAGCCTCAAGTGAAGGATCCTGAAATATTACAAACGGAGGCAAATTTTTCCTTTTTGCAATTCTTCTTCTCAAATCCTTTAACATGGAGAACAATTCCGGATCAACAGCAGCAGTACCGCCGGCAGCTTTTTCTTCATCATCATCCAAATCAAAATCATGCTCCTTGGTGATCATAAATGAAACGGGATTTTCAATAAATTCCTTGCCTGCCTGGGTAACTTTCAGGATACCATAATTCTCTATCTCTTTAACCAAAAAACCGGCTATTGTTATTTGCCTGATAATGGCATTCCAATATTTCTCTTCTTTATCCTTTCCCGCCCCAAACAACTCATGTTCATGATGCTTATAGGACTTAATCGCAGAATTGCTATTGCCTGCAAGAAAAGGCACCAAATAATCTGCCTTAAACCTCTCCTTTAACTCCAATATTGCTTTTAGCATGAGAACAATATTATCCTTCCCTTCAGTTTGCTCTTTAGGATGAACACAATTATCACATGTACCACAACTCTCTTCTGTATACCTTTCCCCAAAATAATTCAGCAATATCTTTCTGCGGCAAATAGAAGATTCTGCATACGAAACCGTTTCAAGAAGCAACTGCTTACCAATTTCCTGCTCAGCAATTGGTTTTCCCTGCATAAACTTCTCCAGTTTTTGAATATCCTTATAACTATAAAATGTGATACACCTACCTTCTCCTCCATCACGTCCGGCCCGACCGGTCTCCTGATAATACCCCTCAAGACTTTTAGGTATATCATAGTGAATCACAATCCTGACATCAGGCTTATCAATACCCATTCCAAATGCAATAGTAGCCACAATTACATCTGTATCTTCCATCAAAAATGCATCCTGATTACCAGCTCTTGTAGCTGCATCCATCCCTGCATGATAGGGCCTTGCATTAATTCCATTCACTACAAGGTTTTCAGCAAGCTCTTCCACCTTCTTACGGCTCAGGCAGTAAATTATAGCCGATTTTCCGGCATTCTCTTTTAATATTTTAATAATCTGCTTAGTAGCATGTTTTTTTGCCCTAACATCGTAATATAAGTTTGGTCGGTTAAATGATGATTTAAAAACCATCGCCTTATCCATTCCCAAACTCTTTTGAATATCACTCTGAACTTTTGGCGTTGCTGTTGCAGTAAGTGCCATCACCGGCCTTCTTGAAATCTCTTCAACGATTGGTCGGATCCTTCTGTACTCAGGTCTGAAATCATGCCCCCATTCGGATATACAATGGGCCTCATCAACAGCATAAAAAGAGATTTCAACCTGTTTTAAAAATTCAATATTTTCTTCCTTAGTAAGGGATTCGGGTGCCACATATAATAACTTTGTTTTACCCGACAGCATATCTTCTTTAACTTTAGTTATGGCAGCTTTGGTAAGCGATGAATTTAAAAAGTGGGCAATCCCGTCATCTTCGCTAAACCCCCTCATTGCATCCACCTGGTTTTTCATTAAAGCAATCAAAGGTGAAATAATAATAGCCGTACCCGGTAAAATTAATGCCGGTAATTGGTAGCATAACGATTTACCTCCTCCTGTTGGCATTAACACAAAAGTATCATTACCCTTTAATATGTTTTCTATTACCTCCTGTTGATTTCCTTTAAACGTATCAAACCCAAAATGCTTTTTCAAATCAGCAATTAGATCAATCTTTTTTCCCATAACAATAAAATTATCCTCAAAACCACTAAACTCAACTGCACCGAGGTCTAAAACCTCTTTTTTCCACCTTATCACCTCAAACAAAAATACTTTTTATTCAAACAAAAACACATTTTTACCTAAAAAAAATATCTATTTATCAATTTATTATCTATAATTATTCTACACTTTCGCAAGCCTAAATCCGCATGAATAAAGCCAGATGAAGCCATTAAACCTCTTCCTGCTAATTTGTTTGTGCAGACTGAATTTAAGTAATTAATCCATCATTGTCAATTATTGCCATATTGAATTTACTATACTATCTTCGCAACATCAATAATAAAACACCTTATAGTTTTAAAAAGCAAACATCACAAAACAAAACACTCGCATAATCCGGTTAAATAAATGGCAAAAGAAGAAATGACTTTTTTAGAACACCTCGAGGAATTAAGATGGCATCTTGTTCGCTCGTTCATTTCAGTATTAGCAATAGCAATTCTGGCATTTTTATATAAGGAATTTTTATTTGACGTTATTATATTTGGCCCAAGCACACCTGAATTCTATACCAATTCAAAATTATGCCTCTTAGCCCGCGAACTTAATTTACCGGCTTTATGCATCAATCAAAATAAATATGAATTTCAGAACATTGCAATGGCAGGTCAATTCACAACTCACCTGCGCGTATCGTTCATTGCCGGAATCATTGTGGCATTCCCTTACATTTTTTGGGAATTCTGGCGATTTATAAAACCTGCCTTGTATCAAGAAGAAATCAAACACTCAAGGGGAGCTATTTTCTTTGCCTCTACATTATTCACTTTGGGCGTTTTGTTTGCCTATTATATCATTTGTCCTTTATCAGTACATTTTTTGGCAAATTACCAGGTCAGTTCAATGGTAAAAAACGACCTAAACCTGGGTTCTTACATTTCAACAATAAGTTCTATAGTACTTGCAGGAGGGGTAATTTTCGAACTCCCGATACTCATTTACTTTTTAGCAAAAGTTGGCATTGTTTCTGCAAGGTCGCTGCGAAAATACAGGAGGCATGCTGTTGTGGCCAGTTTATTATTAGCAGCAATAATCACCCCTCCTGATGTTATCAGTCAAATACTGGTGTGCTTTCCGTTGATATTTTTATATGAAGCCGGAATAATGATTGCCGCCAGAATTGAAAGAAAAAGAAAAAAACAAGAAAATTAAATTAATACCGGTTATAACATGTCTGAGAACAATCTTGTATTACACACCGATAAATTAATCAAGAAATATAAAAACAGGACAGTCGTAAAAGGCGTTTCTGTAAAAGTTGAGCAAGGCGAGATAGTTGGATTACTAGGGCCAAACGGAGCTGGTAAAACAACAACTTTTTATATGACAGTAGGTCTGGTTACTCCAAATGAAGGTGAAATCTACCTGAACGATAGAGTCATTACAAAAGAACCTGTTTACAGGAGGGCACAATTAGGAATTGGCTATCTGGCACAGGAAGCCTCTGTTTTCAGAAAACTTAGTGTCGAAGACAACATTAAAGCGGTGCTTGAAATGACTGATTTTTCAAAAGAATACCAAAAACAACGACTGGAGGAGCTGCTGGAAGAATTCAGCCTGGGACATATCAGAAAAAGCCTGGGAATACAGCTTTCCGGGGGAGAAAGGAGGAGAACCGAAATTGCCAGGGCGCTTTCGATCAACCCTAAATTTATTTTACTTGACGAACCTTTTGCAGGTGTTGACCCAATTGCAGTAGCCGACATACAAGAGATTGTGGCCAAACTAAAGTATAAAAACATCGGTATACTCATCACCGACCATAATGTTCACGAAACCCTTTCGATTACCGACAGGGCATATTTATTGTTTGAAGGAAACATTTTAAAGGCAGGCACAGCTGAAGAATTGGCAGAAGATTCAGAAGTAAGACGCCTGTACTTAGGTAACGACTTTGAATTAAAAAGAAGAACCTTTAATTTAGAGAGCTGATTATCTGCGCATTGTAATTTTTTTTATTTTTTTCTTGAATTTTATTTGCAAATTAGATCAAAAAGAAGTTATCTTTGCATCGCAAAAAAAATAACGCGGATGTGGCGTAATTGGTAGCCGCGCTAGACTTAGGATCTAGTGCCGAGAGGCGTGGGGGTTCGAGTCCCTTCATCCGCACAAAGAAAGAGATATGAAAAACCGTCTTACTTACGATCTAAATCGGCAGTTTGACGGTTTTTTTAAGTTTAACAGGTATAGGATAAAATTTTAAATAATCCTGGTTCATTAATTTAACATCAGGCTTTCAAGTACTTGAAAGTTCACTAACAATTTTAGCAGATGAACATCTCAAAAGAAAACATTGATGATTTAAATGCAGTAATAAAACTTACTGTTGAGAAAAACGACTACGAGACACGTGTTGATACGATACTTAAAGATTATCGTAAGAAAGCAAACATGCCAGGTTTCCGTCCGGGGAAAGTGCCTTTTGGTATGATTAAGAAAATGTACGGAAAACATGTTTTAGCTGATGAAGTAAATAAAATTGTTTCTGAAGAAATTTCGAAGTATTTAAGCGAAAGCGAACTTAATATTTTAGGAGAACCTCTTCCAAGTGAAAACCAGGAAACAATTGATTTTGAAACTCAGGATAGCTTCTCTTTCAATTTCGATATTGCAGTTGCACCGGAGTTTGAGGTTAAGCTTTCAAAAAGAGAAAAGTTAAACTACTTCTCTATTGAAGTGACTGACGAAATGCTTGAACAACAAGTAAAGCAGGCGACCGGTCGTTTCGGAACAACAGAGACTGTAGAAGAAGCTGGTGAAGAGTCTATGATTAAAGGCGACTTTGTTCAGTTGGATCAGGAAGGCAACGTACTTGAAGACGGCATCAAAGCAGAAGATGTGGTTATTTCAGCAACCAACGTTCAGGAAGACGCAAAAGCAACTTTAATTGGTATGAAATCTGATGCTACAGTTACAGTAAATCCTAAAAATGTATTTACTGACGCTACTCAAACATCATACATGCTAAAAGTTACAAAAGAAGTAGCCGAGCAAATTGATGGTGATTTCCAGTTCACTGTAAAAGAAATTTCGAATTACGTACCTGCTGAATTAAACCAGCAATTGTTTGATCAGGTATTAGGAGAAGGAAAAGCTACCACTGAAGAGGAATTCAAGGCACAAATCAAAGCTGATTTGGAAAAAACATTAGCTTTTGAGAGCGAATACAAGTTTACCATTGATGCAAAAGAAAAGTTAATGGGCAAGATCAACATTGATCTTCCTGAAGCATTCTTAAAGCGTTGGATTTTAACTATTAACCACGACAATAAAGACATCACTCCGGAATCTCTTGAAAACGACATGCCAAAATATGTTGAAGACTTAAAATGGCAGTTGATCAAGAATGAAATCTTAAAAGTTAACGAAATTAAGATTGAGGAAGCTGATGTACTGGAAGTGGCAAAAAAATCTGCTAAGATGCAGTTTATGCAATATGGTTTAACAAACATTCCTGAAGAGCATTTAGAAAACTATGCCAAGGATATGATGAACCAGCAAGAGCAGCGCAGAAACATGGCTGAAACAGCAGCTCAGGATAAAGCAATTGAGTTTATCAAAAACGCTGTTAAGCTTGAAGAAAAAACTATTAGCAGAGACGATTTCAACAAACTATTTGAAAAAAACTAGGCTAATCAATTAGTGCAAGGTTATTTTTGTTAATTTAGCTTTTCGTTTTAGAAAAGAAAAGTAAATAAAATAGAATATGATAGATCCAAAAGACTTTCAAAAATATGCTACCAAGCATGTTGGCATTAATAGCCTTGCATTAGATAAATACACCTCCATCTCAAGCGGATATATTTCTCCAACAATTATTGAGGAGCGCCAGTTGAACGTGGCTTCAATGGATGTATTTTCTCGTTTGATGATGGACCGTATTATATTTTTAGGTCTGCCAATTGATGATACCGTAGCCAACATCATTCAGGCTCAGTTATTATATCTTGAATCAGCAGATCCTCAAAAAGACATTTCAATCTATTTCAACTCTCCGGGAGGTTCGGTATATGCAGGATTGGGTATTTATGATACCATGCAGTATATATCTTCTGATGTAGCAACAATTTGTACAGGAATGGCTGCCTCAATGGCTGCGGTGTTATTAACTGCAGGTACTAAAGGAAAACGTTCGGCACTGACCCACTCCAGGGTGATGATTCATCAGCCAATGGGTGGAGCTCAAGGACAAGCCAGTGATATTGAAATTACAGCCAGGGAGATTCAAAAATTGAAAAAAGAATTATATACCATTATTTCAGACCACTCAGGAAATACCTACAAAAAAGTAGAAAAAGATTCTGACCGTGATTACTGGATGACAGCAACAGAAGCTAAGGAATATGGTATGATTGATGAAGTGTTGACAAGAGAAAAATAAAAAATTAATTTGATATAAATTTGTGCAGAATACCTCATTAGTGAGGTATTCTGCATTGTTGTTATATATACTTTCAACAATTATTTTATGGATAAGTGTTCATTTTGCGGCAGGGAAAGAAAAGATACCAACTTGTTGATTGCAGGTGTTTCAGGGCATATTTGCGATAGTTGTATTGAACAGGCTCATGGGATCTTAGAAGAGGAGTTCAAGAAAAAGGGCGGTTTTAATGTTGATGAAATAACGTTATTAAAACCTAAGGAAATAAAACTTTTCCTTGATCAGTATGTAATAGGACAGGACGAGGCGAAGCGATACCTATCTGTGGCAGTTTACAATCACTACAAAAGACTACAACAAAGAAGCACATCTGATGATGTTGAAATTGAAAAGTCAAACATTATACTGGTAGGCGAAACCGGTACAGGAAAAACGCTTTTGGCCCGTACCATTGCACGTATGCTTCATGTACCTTTTACCATTGTTGATGCAACAGTATTAACTGAAGCCGGTTATGTTGGTGAAGATATTGAAAGTATCCTGACCCGGCTATTACAAGCTGCTGACTACAATGTTGAGGCAGCCGAAAAAGGGATTGTGTTTATTGACGAGATTGACAAGATTGCCAGGAAAAGCGACAACCCCAGCATTACCCGTGACGTTTCGGGCGAAGGCGTTCAGCAAGGTTTATTAAAGCTTTTAGAGGGATCTATAGTAAACGTTCCACCTCAGGGAGGACGTAAACATCCAGAGCAAAAGATGATTCCTGTTGATACAAAGAACATCCTATTTGTTTGTGGTGGTGCTTTTGATGGCATCGAAAGAAAAATAGGCCAAAGGTTAAATACTAAGGTTGTTGGTTATACTGCCAGCAAAGCCAAAGATAAGATCGACCAAAAGAATTTATTGCAATATGTTGCTCCCCAAGATTTAAAATCCTTTGGTTTAATTCCTGAAATCATTGGTCGTTTACCAGTACTTACCTACCTGAATCCTCTTGACAAAGAAATTTTGAGAAGGATTTTACAAGAGCCTAAAAACTCTATCATCAAGCAATACGAGAAACTTTTTGGTATTGATGATATTAACTTAACTTTTACCGATGAAGTTTTGGATTACATTGTTGATAAAGCTGTTGAGTTTAAACTTGGGGCGCGTGGATTAAGGTCCATTTGCGAAACCATTATGATGGATATGATGTTTGAAGCACCATCAGAAAAAGAAAAAGAATTAGTTATTACTTTAGAGTATGCTAAATCAAAAATAGACAAAGAGAGCTTAGCCCGTTTAAAAGCGAGCTAATCAAAATAGAAGTATTTAAAAAAGCGAGCCTCATGGAGACTCGCTTTTTTTTAATGCTTTTTCAAAAACTCATCCAGCACACCTGTTAAATCAGGCTTGCCTATTTCTTGCAGGCTGTAATGCACCCTTGTATGCGGCTTATTCATCTTAACCACACGTGACAGATCAATGGGCGTACCAATAATAACAACATCGCAGGGTGTATTATTAATAGTTGCCTCCAGATCCTTTACTTGTTGTTCACCATATCCCATAGCTGGCAAAACGGCGGGTATATCCGGATATTTTTCATATGTAGAGTTTATACTCCCTACTGCATATGGTCGTGGATCAACGATTTCGGCAGCTCCAAACTTTTGGGCAGCCAGATAGGCGGCACCCAGGTTCATTTCGCCATGGGTTAAAGTTGGTCCATCCTCAACAACCAATACCTTTGCCCCTCTTATCAATTCTTCATCATCAACTTCAATAGGCGAAGCAGCATCTATTACAATAGCCTTTGGGTTTATTTCCCTGATATTCTGACGCAATTGCAGAACATCATTTCCATTGGCACTATCAATTTTATTGATGATTACCACATCCGACATACGCACATTCACTTCGCTGGGATAATAGTTTTTTTCATGTCCTACCCTATGCGGATCGGCAACTGTAATCATCAGGTCAGGATTATAAAATGGCATATCATTGTTACCCCCATCCCAAACAATAATATCACAGCCTTCTTCATCGTCTTCTGCTTCCTTTAAAATATCATGATAATCCACCCCGGAATAGATCACATTACCTCTTACAATATGGGGTTCATATTCCTCCATTTCCTCGATGGTACATTTATGCATCTGTAAATCCGAAAGCTTTGAAAACCTTTGCACAATCTGATCCTTGAGGTTCCCATACGGCATAGGGTGACGGATGGCCACCACTTTCTTCCCCTTGCTCATCAGATATTCAATCACTTTTCTCGAAGTCTGGCTCTTGCCGCACCCCGTACGCGTAGCACAAACAGCCACAACAGGCTTCAAGCTTTTCAACATGGTATTATCCGGTCCCAACATCTTAAAATCTGCTCCGGCAGCCTGCACTATGGATGCAAGGCTCATTACACGCTGATAAGAAACATCACTATATGAGAAAACACATTCATCAACATTTAATCTTTTAATAATAAACGGGAGGTCTTCCTCGGGCAAAATAGGGATACCGTAAGGATAATGCTTTCCTGTAAGCTGAATGGGATAATTGCGTCCTTCAATATCTGGAATTTGAGTAGCCGTAAAAGCCACTACTTTATAATCAAAATTATTTTTAAAATAAACATTGAAATTATGAAAATCTCTTCCGGCGGCTCCTAAGATGACTACGTTCTTCATAAAGTTTTGATTAGAAATATAAACGATAGGTTTCAAGAAATAAATATAGCTGAATTTATTAAATCAGGAGATGTAAATTGATCATATTTTACTAAATGATTAATAACTTTGAAACATGAATTTTTTGGCCCATTTATATCTGTCCGGGGGTGTTAACAAAGTGATGCTCGGGAATTTTATTGGCGACTTTGTAAAAGGGAACAAATACCGGTCTTTTTCTCCCGAAATACAGAAAGGTATCCTCTTACACAGAAAAATAGATGCATTTACTGATAAACATAGTATTGTAAAACAAAGCAGTTCAAGGTTTAAACCATGCTACCAAAGGTATTCATCGGTGGTTATTGATGTAATTTACGACCACTTTTTGGCCAAAAACTGGAATCAGTACTCAACTGAACCTCTAAACAAATATGTTGACCATGTGCACTCCTATCTGTTGCGTCACTATTTCAGCCTCCCTCCAAGGGTAAAAGGCTTTTTGCCCTTTTTAATTAAAAGCCGGCGATTAGAAAACTATCAACACCTGTGGGGCATAGAAAAATCATTGACCATAATGGCCAACTACAGCTCATTGCCCAACAAAAGTGAATGTGCCATAAAAATCATAAGAGAACAATACCATGAACTAGATTTGGAATTCAATTTATATTTTACGGAACTCAGGCAGATGGTGAATCTGGAGATCAACGCAGCTTTACTCCCCTAACCATACGATATTTATCAAACAAATCTTTTCTCAACTCAACATTTTTAAAGCCTAGATGCTCCATCATCTCAACGGTCTCTTTTCCGTATGCTTCATTAATTTCAAAATATAGCTTACCCCCTGGTTTTAAATTTTTAATGGCAAACGCACTAATTGACTTGTAAAACAACAGAGGCTCTGCATCCGGGACAAAAAGAGCCAGGTGTGGCTCATTATCCAACACATTTTGTTTCATCAACACTTTTTCCTTATTTAAAACATATGGAGGATTACTCACTATCACATCAAACTGTTGATCTATTTCGGGAATATTCAGCGCATCCTGTTTATAAAAAGCAACTTTTACCTGGTTCAGTTCAGCATTTTCTTTAGCCATCAGCAAAGCCTCGTCAGAAATATCCCAGCCTTCCACTTGCGCCCCCAATATATTTTTCTTTAAAGTTATGGGTATACACCCGGTACCGGTCCCTATATCAAGAACAGACAATGGTTCTGCGTTTGCTTCTTCAATAATCCAATGAACCAGCTCCTCTGTTTCAGGACGTGGAATCAGAACCGAATTGCTCACCTTAAACCTGAGCCCATAAAACTCAGTCTCACCCAAAATATACTGGATTGGAACATGCTGTCTCAATTTACCCAATGCATCCTGACAAAAGCCTAGTGTTCCCGCACTCAGTTCTTCTTCACCTTTCATAAGCATATCCACCTTTGAATATCCCAGCAGGTATTCCATGATAAAGAAAACGAAATTCCTGATCTCTTCAGCCGGATAAATATCCGATAATGCTTCCTGAAAGGCAGCTGACAGTTGATTTATTGTTTTAAACTCCATTTTTTATTTTTGTTATGCCGCAAAATTAACCATTTTTGTGATTATGAGTATCAACGAAAAATATATGTTCCGCTGCCTTGAATTAGCAGCAAACGGACTTGGGAATACATACTCCAACCCCATGGTTGGATCAGTTATAGTTTACAACGACAGGATTATCGGCGAGGGGTATCATCATAAAGCAGGAGAACCCCATGCAGAAGTAAATGCCATAAACTCGGTTAAGAACAAAGAACTACTAAAAGAATCAACTCTATACGTTAACCTTGAACCCTGTGCTCATTATGGAAAAACACCACCTTGCTCATTACTCATTAAAGAAATGCTGATTCCCCGTGTGGTAATTGGCTGTACCGACACCTTTTCTGAAGTAGCGGGAAAGGGAATAGAAATGCTGGAGAAAGCGGGTACTGATGTTATTGTTGGGGTAATGGAAAAAGAAAGCCGGGAACTAAACAAGCGCTTTTTTACTTACCACGAAAAACAAAGACCGTATATCATTTTAAAATGGGCAGAAACCCTTGATGGATTTATAGATATTGACAGGGAGCAAGAGAATTTTGGAGAACCAACCTGGATTACAAACACCCTTGCAAAAAAACTGGTACACAAATGGCGAAGACAGGAGCAATCAATATTAGTGGGCACAAACACCGCTATTAAGGATAATCCTTCGCTAACCGTAAGGGAATGGAGCGGCAACCATCCGGTAAGGGTATTAATTGACAGGACAGGAAGGGTTCCATCCTCAAACAACCTTTTGGATAATTCTGTAAAAACCATCGTATTTACAGAAAATCCAAAAGAGGACAAAACCAATATTATGTATTGTAAAACAGATTCCAACACTGATATTATTCCACAGATAAGCTTATTTTTACATCAGCAAAAGCTTCAATCACTAATTATTGAAGGTGGAAAAGAAATTCTTCAACACTTTATTCAATCGGGTTATTGGGATGAAGCAAGACGCTTTGTGGGCAACAAATGGTTTAAAAATGGCGTAAAAGCACCTGTAATAAACAACAAACCCATTGCGGAAGATATAGTTGGCAATAGCCAGCTGTTTTATTACCGTAATTTTAATGCCAGATAATTTTACGAGAAACATTAAAACCATACTAATAAACTAACCATATGTGGTGGAGCGAAAACCTTGAATCAATAATATATATTTTTATAGTTACGGCATATGCCATTTCCATTTTCATGGTTATGGGCGTTATGATTCTGGAGAACAGAAATCCCTTAAAATCCCTGTCCTGGATACTCGTATTGTTGTTATTGCCGGGCCTGGGTATTGTTTTGTATGTGTTTTTTGGACAAAACTTCCGTAAAGAAAAGATTATTAAACGCAAAGGGCTAAAGAATCACGACTATATAAGCAAGATTGCCCATGCACAAACCCAAGCCCTTAGCGAAAACGAATGGTCCTCAGACGATGTTATCCAGGATAAAGCCAGTATCATCCAGCTTCAGCTAAATAACAGCGATTCGGTTGTTACCACCGGAAACAGTGTGACCCTGCTTAACAATGGTGACCAAAAATTTGATTCATTAATAGAAGAACTCAAAAAGGCTAAGCATTTTATTCATCTGCAATACTATATTTTTGCCCGGGATACTATCGGGAATATCATCAAAGATATTTTGCTTGAAAAAGTTAAAGAAGGCGTAAAAGTAAGAATGATAGTGGATGATGTGGGTTCCTGGGAACTAAAAAAGGACTATTTTAAGATGATGCGTGCAGCGGGTATCGAAATATATTCATTCCTTGAAGTTAGGTTCCCGATTTTCACCAGCAAGGTAAACTACAGAAATCACAGGAAAATTGTGGTAATTGATGGCTATGTAGGTTTTGTAGGTGGAATCAACGTTGCTGACAGGTATATACATGGAAAGGAAGGATTAGGCAAGTGGAGAGATACCCATATTAAAATAGAGGGCGATGCTGTTAACAGTCTGCAATACATCTTCTCGCTTGACTGGTATTTTGTTAGTCAGCAAGAACTTGCCAACGAAGAATATTTCCCTATTAAGAAACCGCAAGACAATAAAATGGTACAGATCAGTGCCAGTGGGCCGGACACTGATTGGCCCGGTATTATGATGGGTTTCTTTAAAATAATTACCACTGCAAAAAAATATGTGTACCTCGCAACGCCGTATTTTATGCCCAACGAAAGTGTTTTAATGGCATTAAAAACTGCAGCCATGGGAGGTGTTGATGTAAAAATACTGATCCCGGAAAAGTCGGACGCTTTAATTACCAAGCTTTCAACCATGTCTTATTTAAAAGAAATGATGCTGTCCGGGGTAAAGATTTATTTTTACAAGAAAGGCTTTATACATAGCAAGGTCATTGTTTCTGATGATATTGTAAGCTCAATTGGATCGGCCAATATAGATTTCAGGAGCTTTGAGCAGAACTTTGAAGTAACATCCTTTATTTACGATGAAGACTTTGCCAGGGAAGTGAAACAAACCTTTAAAGACGATTTTGCAGATAGCGACAGGTTAATCTATGCAGAATGGAGAAAACGTCCCTTGAAGCAAAAAGCGAAAGAGTCGCTTGCCCGGTTATTAAGTCCGTTGTTGTAAACATCAGACCGGTAAATGTTATATAATTTTAGCAAGATAACTCCTGTTTTATAGAGAAACCTCATTGTTCGTCAAGCATTCAATTTAAAACGGCAACTTCCCCAAATCCACATTTCCCCCCGTTAAAATTACCCCTACTCTTTTCCCTTTAAATACATTTTTGTGTTTAAGGATTATGGCAAGTGCCACTGCTGCTGATGGCTCCACAACAATCTTCATCCTTTCCCAGATCAACCACATGGCTTCAATAATATCAGGATCCGTGCATGTATAGATCCGGTCAACATTTTTTCTGATTATTGTCCACGTCAATTCTCCTAAAGAGGTTAATAATCCATCAGCAATAGTATTGGTGGAAGTAACCGGAATCCGTTCACCTTTTTGAAATGAGCGGAAAGCATCATCAGCCCCTTCTGGTTCAGCTGCTATAACTTCAATTTCAGGGTTAAGATATTTTGCAGTCATCGAGGTCCCGCTCAAAAGTCCCCCACCCCCAACAGGAGCAACAATAGCATCTAAACAATCACATTGCTGTAGCAATTCCAAGGCACAAGTCCCTTGTCCTGCAATAACTTCATTTTGGTTGTAAGGGTGCACCATAATAGCACCAGTGCTTTTTAATATGGCATCTAAAGTATCTTCTCTGGCCTGAAGTGTTGGTTTGCAGAACGTAATCTTCCCCCCATAGCCCTTAACAGCCATTTTCTTTATTTCAGGTGCATTTTCCGGCATTACTATATAAGCATCTATTGCTCTTATTTGGGCAGCCAGCGCCAAGGCTGCTGCATGATTACCTGAGGAATGGGTACCAACTCCTTTTGATGCCTGTTGATCTGTTAATGAAAAAACAGCATTACAGGCTCCCCTGAACTTAAAAGCTCCAACCTTTTGAAAGTTCTCACATTTAAAAAATATCTCACACCCTGCTATTTGATTAATGGCTGAGCTTGATAATACAGGTGTAAAATGGATGTATTGATGAATCCTGTTGTAAGCAGACTCTACATCCTGGAATTGAGGAATATTGGTCATGACATAACTAAAACACAAACACTGAAATACAGAGCTTTTTAATTTATATTAAAGACAAAGCCCAGACATATATATCCGGGCTTTGAATCTTATCTGTTTTTTTTGATTTTAGAATATTGCAAAAGCAACAGTCAATCCACTCATTACAACACTTACCATAGTCATAAGCTTGATAAGAATATTTAATGAAGGACCTGATGTGTCTTTAAATGGGTCTCCTACCGTATCACCAACAACACCTGCCTTATGGGCTTCGCTACCTTTACCACCATAATTTCCTTTTTCGATGTATTTTTTAGCGTTATCCCAGGCACCTCCTGCATTGTTAAGGAAGATAGCCAAAGTAAAGCCGGTAGTTAAACCACCCATCAACAAGCCTACAACTCCTGCCACACCAAAAATAATACCTACCACAATAGGTACAATAATAGCCAACAGCGAAGGCAACAACATTTCCTTTTGAGCTCCTTTAGTTGATATGGCCACACATTTGGCATATTCAGGCGTCCCTTTACCTTCAAGGATTCCAGGAATTTCTCTAAACTGACGACGAACCTCATCAACCATGGCTCCTGCTGCACGACCTACGGCTTTCATTGTCATGGCACAGAACACGAACGCCATCATGGCACCGATAAACAATCCGGCCAATAGCATCGGATTAAACAGAGACAAGTCATAAAAAGTAGAAAAGTCTTTTAACGAGGCTTCTGAAATAACTACGGCTTTGGTACCTTCTGTAACCTGAACCGAAGAATCCAACACAAACTGAATAGAGTTTTGAACCACTGTTTCGCCATCAACAAGAGCCCTTTTCAACCATATTTTAACCTCTTCCATATAAGCAGCCATAAGTGCCATAGCGGTTAACGCAGCCGATCCAATGGCAAATCCTTTACCAGTAGCTGCAGTAGTGTTACCCAACATATCCAGGGCATCTGTTCTTTCACGAACTTCTGCAGGCAACTCACTCATCTCGGCATTACCACCGGCATTATCAGCAATAGGTCCAAAAGCATCCGTTGCCAAAGTAATACCTAAAGTAGAAAGCATTCCCACTGCAGCAAACCCAATACCATAAACACCTTCAGCAAAATCATCAAATCCTCCTGCAAAACCAAATGCAGCTATAATACCAGCCACAATGGTAATAACAGGGATCCATGTTGAGTACATTCCCACTGCCACACCATCAATAATGGTTGTTGCAGGTCCTTGCTGTGCTTGTTTTGAAATACCCTGGGTTGGTTTATAACCATCCGAAGTATAATACTCAGTACCCTGTCCAATAATTACCCCAGCTACAAGACCTGCGATTACGGAACCAAAAATACCCCAACTAATCCAACCCAATGCAGCCATACCAGCTATAGCACCCAGAATTAGAACAGAACTACCCCCTGTACCAATTAACAGTGAGTTCAACAAGCTTTTTGCGGTGGCATCTTCTTTGGTTTGCACCATAAAAATACCCACTATAGAAAGTATGATACCGATAGCGGCAACCAACATTGGTGCAATTACTTTTCCTGCAGCATCATCTCCGCCATTA
The DNA here is from genome assembly GCF_026013615.1 of Plebeiibacterium marinum. Lineage (GTDB taxonomy): Bacteria > Bacteroidota > Bacteroidia > Bacteroidales > Marinilabiliaceae > Saccharicrinis > Saccharicrinis marinus_A. The sequence goes on along the minus strand of NZ_JAPDPI010000008.1, from coordinate 39,912 downwards.
ATAGACAACGCGGCTCCCAAAGCTGCTGTGGCAAGGATAGATCCACAATACGACTCGTAAAGGTCGGCTCCCATACCGGCAACATCACCTACATTATCACCCACATTATCGGCAATGGTAGCAGGATTTCGAGGATCATCCTCCGGAATACCGGCTTCAACCTTACCAACCAAATCAGCACCCACATCGGCAGCCTTGGTGTAAATACCACCACCCACACGGGCAAATAACGCCTGAGTAGAAGCACCCATACCAAAGGTTAGCATGGTAGCTGTAACTTCCATTAGTTTTTGAGACTCATCCATTCCGGCATGAACAAAATCCAAGCCTAAAAAGTGCAAGCCAGTACTCATATGTTCTGCAGTATAAATGACTTTTGTAAGCAACAAATACCAAAGTGAAATATCCAACAGTCCAAAACCAACCACAACCAGTCCCATCACGGCACCTGAACGGAAGGCCACCTTAAGGCCTTTATTCAAAGACTCTGAAGCCCCCTGTGCGGTACGGCCGGAAGCAAACGTAGCTGTTTTCATCCCTAAAAATCCACACAGCCCCGAGAAAAAACCTCCGGTTAAAAACGCAATAGGAACAAAGGGGTTTTGAACACCCATGTAAGCTAAAATGGTAAGAATAACCAAAAGAACAACAAATACAATCCCTACAACTTTGTACTGCCGTGATAAATAAGCCATAGCTCCATCGCGCACGTGCTGGGCTATTTCCTTCATTTTATCCGTTCCTTCGGAATTTTTCATCATGCTTTTAAAAAAAAGCCAGGCAAACACCAATGCAACAACAGATGCAACTGGTATGATCCAAAATAATTGTGTCACCATAATTAAAATAGATTAATTTGTTTTTGATTTATTGAGATTAACTGATTTCATTTTTTTTAAGGTTACCCCAAGATAATAAAAATTGAATGCTATCAATACCCTAACCTACATTTTATTACGGAATGTGCTATAAAACAGGGAACAAAAACATAGTTCAACGACAAGTAAATACCAACCTTTATTTATCTTCGCGCCCTCAAAAAAAAGAAGAAGGATTTTTTTAAAACTTTTTGCGAACGTTGGTGTTTGTTGATAGCGTAATGAACTTTTGAGGTAATCAGGTTCAGCTTTTAGTCTAATATCATCAAACATCCCAAAATTACTTATAACTGTATCATTTTAGGGCCGCATACGTATTTAATTATAAAGGAAAACTATGTCAATGGACAAAGGGGGAAACAAAATCACAAACTCTACTGAAGGCAAACTTCAGGCCTTCAGTGAAAAAATCACAGATTTAGCAATATATGCTATGATCGTGTTAACCATGCCTTTGATTATATACATCAATATATTAAGCGGAGAAGCCCACCATTACCATCCCATATCAATTTACTCCAACTACGTGCTATTGGGCACATCTCTCCTCTTTTTCATTTTTTATAAAAAAATAGCCTATAGATATAAACGCATCGTGTTTTATATGGCCCTTATCTTTTTTGGAACAAAAGAGTCTATGTTCATGAACCTTGAGTTTATGACAGTTATAGCCATTATTCTAATAAGCTACACGCTGCTCACATCAACGGTTAAAACTTCGATATATACAGTAGCTTTAACTATACTGGGCTTTATTTCAATACCCATTCTTTTCCATTTTAAGGCCATCTCTTTCTATTATGATCCCGATATGTTCCATAATAACATCAGCACTATTATTATAAGGATATTTGAACTTATAATGGGGGTTAGTTTTGTGGCTGCGCTAATATTTTTTGTTTTTAAAAACAACCGCCAGAATATAATCTTGCTAGAAAAACAAGTTGCAGAGCTTGATATATTGAACAAAGAATTATTGATTCAGGTTGCAGAAAGAAAAAAGGCAGAAGTAGTGGCACATGACCATGCACACAGATTTAGAACTTTATACAACAGCAGTTATGACGGCTATATGGTTTTATCATCTGATTATACCATAACCGATGTTAACCCATCTGTTTTAAAAATATACGGATACAACAGGGATGAAATGATTGGTTTAAACAGCCTTTTACTTTTAGGAAATGATTACAAAAGCGCTATAAATATACCAGAAGAACAATCACGAAAGCAAGAGGCATTATCAGATTTACTTATCAATACAACAAAAAAAACCGGAGAAAGGCTGGTGATGAAAAGCCAAACAGTTGATATCAGCTATGATGAAAAGCACCAGTATCTGGTCGTTTTAAAAGATGTTACAGAGGAAACCATTGCCAATGAAGCGCTAACCAAAAACGAAAAACTATACCGTACCATATTTGAAGAAACCAGCGATGCCATTTTATTAATGAGAGGACCTAAGGTAATTGAGCACAACAGGGTTGCAAAAGAGCTATATCCGGATTTAATCAAAGGAAAAAATGACAGCATTCCTTTTACAAACCTAAACCAGATTATGCACAAGCAAAACGAATCTGTAAACTTTGCTGAAAAAATTAGTATGGCTCTTAAAGGGCAACCCCAGGTTTTTGAATGGATACACACAAACAATTCCAAAGCTCCCATACACACATTAATCAGTATAAAAGCCATCAAAGAGCTTGGCATGAGCTATTATACTATTGTAGAAAGGAACATTACTGACCGAAAAAGAAGTCAGAACCTGGTGCTTAATTCAGTAATACAGACTGAAGAGAATGAGAGAAAACGCATTTCATCTGATTTACATGATGGCATAGGGCCCATTTTAACAACCATAAAACTGTATGCACAAGCCCTGGTTGATGCGCCCAACACTGACAAGCAACTGGTAATAAAAAGCAGATTAATAGACACTGTGGAAGAAGCCGTAAACAGTATCTCTGAAATATCATTCAACATCAGCCCGCATATATTGGTAAACCATGGTATTGTGGCGGCAGTTGAGGCATTCATCAGCAAATTTAACCTACGGCAGGAATTCGACTTTGCCTTTACTCACAATGGAATAGGCAGATTTGACGAAAACAAAGAAATTACCATATACAGGTTATTTACAGAGTTAGTAAATAACACGATAAAGCACGCAGAAGCAAGCAGGGTAGAATTTAACATCTTTGAAACCGATGCGGAAATAGACTTGCATTATAAAGATAACGGGAAAGGTTTTAACACCCAAAACATTTCTCCGGACACCTTGCGCATGGGATTAGGAAATTTAAAGAACCGTATTCAGTCCTTCAACGGACAGTTTGCCATAAAAAGTCAACCTAACAAAGGGGTAAAAGTTTTTATTAAGTTACCAAAAACCGAAAATGTATGATTAATGTAGCTATTGTTGACGACCACGAATTGTTTAGGGAAGGGCTGGTACTGGTACTCGACCAAATTGATGAAATTAATATTGTAAAGGACTATTGTTCAGGCAATGAGTTTTTAAGCGACCTCGATAACCTGAACATCGACATTGTGCTTATGGATATAAAAATGGAAGGCTTGAACGGCATTGAAACCACGCAAAAGGCCAAGGCCATAAAACCTGATTTAAAAGTAATTGCCGTTACTATGTTTGTTGAAGATTCGTACTATATGCAAATGATTCAGGCAGGGGCACATGGCTTCGTGCTAAAAAAGGCAGGCAAATATGAATTGGGTCAAGCTATTATGGAGGTATACAAAGGGGGTAACTACTTTTCGCAGGAGATTTTACAAAAAATGGCCCTGAGTGCAATTGGAGGAACCAACAGTAAAGAAAACCAGTTGTCGAACCGGGAAATTGAAGTACTGCAATTAATATGCAAAGGCTTATCCACAAAAGAAATAGCCGAATCGTTATTCCTTAGTCAAAAAACCGTTGAGGTACACCGCTCAAACATCCTACGCAAGTCGGAACAAAAAAACATTGCACAACTGGTAATATGGGCCGTAAAAAACAACTATACTTCAATATAGTCATAAACAGCTTCCAGCCTTAAACTGCCTATTTCTCCCTGTATATTAGAGATTTACTAACAGCAACAACTATTCATTTTAGAAGTTTCTTTTATTAAAGAACATTTATATTCATAACATTACTAAGGGTTTTCCCCTATTGCAATTAAGTAGACCACTACTTCAATTTACCAAATCCCCCCATTTCAAAATCCCTTCTTGAGGTGCAACTTTGCACTGTAAACAAAACTATGATGAAGGACAATTTGAAAATTGCGATTGTTGATGACAACAAAATATTTAGGGCAGGACTAAGGTTTTTTATTGAAACCAATACCAATTGGGAAATATCTTGCGAAGCTTCCTCTGGTAATGAGTTCATTGAAAAGAGGTGCATGAACATTCCCAACATCGTTTTTATGGATATAAATATGCCGGGTCTGGATGGGCTGCAAACGGCGTCACATTATATATCCAAATATCCTCATCATAACATTAAAGTAATTGCCATAACCATGCACTGCAGCCAATTATTGCTTCAATCATTGAAAGAGCATGGCTTCATGGATTGTGTGCTTAAAAAGGATGTTTACACAGAACTGATCCCAACCGTAGAAAAGGCTATTGCCGGTTAACGATGCATTTTAGGTAGAGCTTGCAAGAAAACTGCTGAAATTTTTGCTAGCCCACCCACACCCCTTTAGGGAATCAAAGGGGTGAGCGCAGGAATCATGAGTTTTCTTGCAGAAACCAGGTATAAATAAGACATTATTTAATTTATAGAGAGATGAAGAGAAGAATAATTACTATTGCATGGGTATTGATGCTGTTGTCTGCAGCTTTTAACGTAAAAGCTCAGGACAACTGGGAACCACAAAAAAGGATTACCGGGTATATTTCAACGGAATTTAATGCTTTTGACGATTTAAAGGGATACGACAATAACTATGGTGTTACCCTGGCCGAAGCCGGATTATTGACCACATACCAACCTACAGAAAACCTCACTTTCAAGGCGGTATTTGTGTACCGTCCTGATTTTTCATTTAACCAAATGTTAAATGAAGCTAACATACAATACAAGCTTGGCGAAAAAACAAACATTAAGGCTGGTCGCTTTTTAACACCCCTAAGCCCTATGAACACTTATTACTATGCTCCTGTGAATTCGAGTGCCACTTTACCGGTATTGGTTTCGAACCACGAGTTTTTCCCACTAAATATGGATGCCGTTTCACTTAACGGACATATTGGGAGCAACCTTACATTTAGTTATGAGGTATTTGCCGGAGGGTACAGAAACACTACCTGGATGAAAACAGGAGCCGTAGGCTTTTTTGGAGATGAAGTGGCCTATTATAAAAACATTATTCAAAGCGACTACACTATACACCAAGGCTACAACAACTCTTATAATGTGGCATTAGGTGGAAATATCAGGTTGGCCTATCAGGATTATATAAAAGTTGGTTTTAATGTTTTTAAACCCAAAAATGAATACATACCGGTGTATTTAACCAAATTTGATATGGTAAAAGAACTGGAGACTGATAAACTTACATATGGTCTGGACTTTAAACTTGCATTAAACAACACCAAAGTAATTGGTGAATTCTGGAATTCTGATTTTTCGATTGGGCCGGATGAAGTAGATTTAAAAGGTTCGTTTATTGAACTAAGCCAAATGATTAATAAGTTCACTCCATATGCGCGCTACGAATACCAAACAACAAACGACATTGAGTTTGAACGTTACACGGCAGGATTAATGTTTAAACCAACATTTGAAAGCAGCTTTAAACTGGAGTACTTACACTACGAGCATAAAGTACAAGATATTGATGGCATGGTACTATCATTTATTTATTCATTTTAACGAAGCGGGTAATCATTTAAAAAAGAACAAAATGAAAAAACTCATACTACTTATAATATTATCCATTACAGCACTAAGCACTGAAGTAATGGCCACATCATTCAAAGTAATTGTTAACACATCAAACAATACCAACAGCATTTCGCAAAAAGAACTGGCACTGGTATTTTTGAAGAAACACAAAAAATGGGACAACGGAATTGAGATAACCCCAATAGATCAAAAAGCCAATGCCAACGTAAGGGAAACCTTTTCAACAGAAGTTTTCAACAAAAAAGTGGCAGCCATTAGAAGCTATTGGCAAAAGGCTATATTCTCCGGAATGACTACTGCTCCGATTGAAAAGGATTCCGACAAGGAAGTTGTAGACTACGTAAAAAACAATAAAGGCGCCATTGGCTATGTATCTGATGATGCCAATTTAAGCGGTGTTAAAGTAATCACAATAATAGAGTAAATTTTACCCAATCAACATTTACTCATCCTCCTGGGTTCGGTTACAATAATTGGACCCGGATCAAATAGTTAGTTGCAAACACCACCTTAGGACAGGAGTCTTTTGGTGGTGTTTTTTTATTTTATTCAAAATAGAAATATTGGACCAGTAACTAAAGTACAGTCGGAAGAAAAAAAGATTTATTTACATGCTGTATCGAAACCTATGGTTGAAAAACCTCTTTTCTAAAAAGTATATCTGACCATAAAATTTCCTGCCCCAACACTATAACTCAAATAGTCGTTCCGTTTTTCTTTTTTATGCATTGAAGGAACAATAAACCCAATAGCACTTCCTACCAATGCCCCAACCAGAATATCGGTAGGATAATGGTTTCCCGACTTATAGCGCAGATAGCCTGTAGTTGAAGCCAATGCCAGGCTTGATCCCCATATCACTTTGCTGAAAGTATTTTTTCCATATATATCGCTGTAGGTTTTAGATAGGAATACGGCCGATGCAAATGCCATGGCCGTATGACCCGACCAAAACGAATCGAAACCATTATTATACTTCATCTGGTTTTGCTTATCTTCCATACTAACATCAGGATTATATAAGTATGGTCTGATTCTTTGCGCCATGGTTTTGGATAAATCAGTTAATCCAAAGGTAAGCATGGCCACTTCAAGGTACATAGCCCCATAAATAAAGCTGTGCCCAAACTGGGTTTGTACCCCGCTGTTTACCACCATAAGCGAGGGTGCAAAAAGCAACAGTCCCCGGGTAAAGTCGCTTCCTTTGTGCAATCCCTGGTTCCAGTTATAGGTTGCCCCCCGGTTTAAACTGCTAATATCAGTCCTTTGCAAGCTACTGATTTCATCATAGGACATTGGTGTGGCACTTTCCCTGCTGTCAGCCACAAGTTTGGCAGATACGCCCATGCCTAAAATAAAGAAATCGGACTTTTTAAGTTTGTAAGGAAACTTGGCCAATTGACAACATAGTAAAGAAGGTAAGCAAATTAATGTAATTAAAAAGATTGATCTCATCGCCGCTCTGCACTCCATATCAAAAAATCTTTTGTTATTAATTCCCTGAACGTTATCCTTGTGTGATAACTGCTTGATTTAACGCAAAAAGATCGACAAAGGTTATAGCTTGGATGAAATTTTTCTTGACTAATTTCGGGATGAACTGTATTTTGTAGCGTTTCAACCGACATTATTACGGGTTCAACTGTATCACAAGGGAAAAAGTATGTGACATACACTGTACTTTCTTCAGTCCATATAAATATGCCATATTCAGGCATAAAAAAACCGGGATTGAAAAATCAATCCCGGCTTTATATTTCGATTTCCGTTAAGAATCTGTTTTAATGCCTAATTCCTTGAGTTCCTGTGTGGAAACTGCAGGAGGCATTTCTTTGTTTTCTATTTTTTTCACAACCAATTTAGCAGCTTTTTCTGCGTCTTGTTGGCTATAAAAGGCCTTTTTGCCTTGAACTCCAGGGATCACATCCTGATGGATAAAAACCTTACCATTTACAGAGATGTCATAACCCCAACCATTATCTACTTCAATAATGGTATATTCAATATGATACTTCTTTTTGTTTTTACAACTAAAACCAGTAAAGCAAATAACAAAAAGAATAAGAATAGAAACAAACTTAGTCTTTGTTCTCATATTCTTCATCTGGCTCAAAATACCACATGTCGTCAAAAGAGTAACTTCCGTTACCACCTGTTGCTACCCAACCTACGTTGTTCACAGTAAAAGCAATAGCTCCTGAACGTGCAGCACCTTCAAAATCGGTTTTTTGATCCCATGTATCTGTCATTGGATCCCATTCCCATGTTTGGTTTGTTAAACCACCTTGACTTCCTGTTGCTAAATAAGCTTTTCCATCCATGGTAAACACAACAGCACTATATCTTTGAATATCGTAGTCATAATCATCATCGTAACCAGAATCTGTATAATCAGAGATTCTTCTTTTTGCAACCCATGCGTTGTTAGCTACATCGTACTCATAAAAATCGTCGTGTGATGTACCATTATCGAATCCACTCAATAAATAAGCTTTTCCATCAAGTACAAAACTCATTGCAAACCTTCTTTTCTTAGGTACATTTGAAATTGCTGTCCATGTATCTGTTGAAGGGTTGTATGAAAAGAAGTCACTCTTGTTTTCATCATCATCTTCTCCGGTACCCACATAACCAATATTATCCAGGCAGAAAGCAGTAGCACCTCTTCGTGCTGTTCCTTTGAAATCTGATTTTTGAGTCCAACCTGTTGCAGGGTCGTACTCATAAAAATCTTTTAATTTAGCATCATCTTCATCACTTCCTGTACCAACATAACCCTTAGTATCAGTTGCAAAAGCTACCGCTCTGTTTCTTGCTACCCCAGGAAGGTCCTCAATTTGAGTCCATTGTATTGAAATTTGGGTTTCAGGAGTTCCGGAGATTCGTAATTTCCAAAAGTCATTGAACTTTTCGTCATCATCATAATCGTATCCTGTACCAACATATACATCATCGCCTATAGTAAACGAAACTGCATCTGACCGTACTTTACCACTAAAGTCACCATATTCTACCCAGTTTCCTAAATAATCATCGTCATCATCAGAACAACTGGTAAAACATAAGCTACCCATCAAAAGAGCTGAGATAAAAAATATTGACTGCTTTAACATTGTGTTTAAATTCAAAATTATTATTATAAATTTTCTCTTGCGATTATATAACTAATAAACCACTTTGACCAACTCCTTAAAAACTTTAACCTGAAATTAACTTTTTAAAAATTTATCAAACTGGTTTGTTGCATTAACCCTTAAAAATCTGCGCTAATATAGACATATTATCTTAAAGTTATAAACTACATCTTAAATTAATTCTATTATAACAACGACATTGAAACGGGTTCATTGTTGGCAGATACAATTTTTTTTGCACCTTTGTCGTTGTTTTTACAATACAGGCGGTAACGCAGTATATTAAAGCATTTGTTTACGAATTTTTATTAAAAAAAGCATGCATAAATATCTATTTATATGTAGTGTAATTTTAATTGCCATTTGTTTTGCTTGTGGCGATCAAAGTTTAGATGAAATATCTACTCCGATGGGAGAAGAGTATATTGATAATAGTGCAGGGATTGTAATGATCGATACATTCTCTATCAGTATGAGTACGGCAATCCTTGATTCGGTTGGCACATCTCAAACAGGAACGGCATTGGTTGGGAGTTTCTCTCATCCTCAGTTAGGCAATGTTCATTCCGATGCTATTTTCAGGATGACAACACCCGGCAAACAGGTATTGGATGAAGATGATATATATGACAGTATTGAATTTTGCATTAAGTATGATGGCTATTATTTGGGCGATACAATTAGTGAACATTCATTTACTGTTAACGAGGTTGCATCTGATCTTATTGATATGAAAAAAGACCAAGAGGTTAATAATGTAAAATATAACTTCTACAACACAACCAGAGTCTTGGCAAAACGCGAACTGGGTTCTTTTTCTACCAGCTTCAGCAAAGTGTCGGATACTGATACAATCAAAATTCCTTTAGACAAAGAGTTTGGAAGGGATTTATTTGAAATGTTTAAAAGGCGTACAGATACTATTGAACAGTCATCATTGTTTTTAGATTTCTTTAGAGGAATTGTTCTAAAAAGTAACCGGGAAACAAACAATACTATAATTGGTTATGATGCATCCGAATCCATCTGCATGAAGATTTTCTACCACAGAACAATGGATCAAAGAGTGGACAAGGAAATTGTATTTAAAGCAGAAAGTTCGGCCTATCAATTTAACAGCATTGAAACAGAAGATGCTTCAGATGGTTCTGGTATTTATACTCTTTTGGATAATGAAAACATTGATATTGATATAAATAGTAAAGATTTAAATGATATTTGCTATGTTCAGGGCGGAACCGGTATTTTAACCAAATTTGAATTCCCCGGCCTCAAGCGGGCTGAGATGTTACCTGCCTTAAATCAGATCATTAAAGCGGAGTTAATTTTGGTACCTACAGCTAATGTGGAAGATGATTTTAACACCCTGCTATCAAATCTTGCTGTATATGAATCGGACACAAAAAATGCAAGAAAGGACCAATTGACAACTAATTCGGGCGATGTTGTATATATGCAATTAAACGACAACTTTTTGGATGAAGAAGAGAACCCATATTATTCTATAGATATTACCAGACAATTTGTTACCGAGCTTTTAGACGGCGTTTATGATGATGACTTCTCGTTTTTGGTTGGTCTGCCTGGTACACTTGAAGGATCTACGGTAACTACTCTTTCTTTTGGAGGACATAATAATCAGGATAAAGATTTTGAACCTAAGTTAAGACTATATACATATTATTATAAAGACAGCTATGATGATTAAGACAAAGCTATTATATATAATTTTAATAATTTCCCTTCCTGCAGCGCTGTTAGGACAAACAGGTGCGCCTTCGGCATACACTAATTTTGGAATAGGGTCAATAAATAATTCAGGCCTGGTTAAAAACCAGGGTATGGGTGGTACTGGTATGGCTATTCAAACAGATAACTTTATCAATGCCTTAAACCCCGCTTCATTAACTGGCATCGATAGTTTGAATATGCTTATCGATATGGGATTACGCGTTAATTTCACTAACTATAAAACCAATGAAGGTAACGGCGATGCTATTTCCGGTGGATTGCACAATATTTCACTGGCATTCCGTTCTGCCAAAAATTTGTATACCAGCTTCGGGTTATCGCAAGTGTCTTCTGTAGGATATAATGTAGCAACTACATCTACCATTGAGGGCTCTATGGACATCATTGGCAAAGAGTACAAAGGCACCGGAGGTGTTAATGAAGTTTATTTAAGTAATGCTGTTGGCATAGGAAAGAATTTTGCCCTGGGTTTGAAACTGTCATACCTGTTTGGAGGTATCGAAAAAACTGAAGTATTTTCTTCAAGCGTTATTGGAGGTGCACTTAGTGTTGAATACACCGACTATGTGCAACAGTTTAAGTTTGAACCGGGATTTCAATACAGGGTTAACGTATTTGATCAGGAAATTAGTGTGGGAGCAACTTATAGCCCGGAAGTGGATTTTGCAACCAATCGTTCAGTAACAACATCATCGTCGAGCGGTGCAGGGATCAATGAAGATATTGATGATGGCACAGACTATAAGATACCCGTTAATATGGCAGGGGGTGTTGCCTGGGCAAATAAAAGAGGTTTAAAGATTGCAGCCGATTATAGGTTTCAGGAATGGAGCAGCGTAAGCTATAAAAGCAGGGCTGCCGATTTAAAAGACAGCCACCGTTTTAGTATGGGAGCTGAGTTTAGAAACCGTGAAACAAAAAGAGCTAACCCGTTTTTGTACCAACTTGGCGGATATGTTGAAGATTCGTATATAAAAGTTGAAGGGAATTCTATTATTGATACAGGAATCAGTGCAGGAATTGGTATCCCGATGAGAAATAGCCGTTCGTACTTCAATATTAATCTAAACTATGGCCGCAGAGGACCACGGGGAGGTGATTTGATTAAAGAAAACTATTTTGGAATTAACCTGAGCTTATCGATGGTTGAATTCTGGTTTATGAAGCGTCAGTTCGACTAGAAGAAGATATTTAAGCTGAGAAAATAGATTATTAGACTATTAAATATATAATCGCATTTAGGGATCATTTTCCTGAATGCGATTTTTTTTGAAATATATCTTTTTTAAATTCGTTGGATTTTAAAATACAGAATTATGTCGATCAAAAAACATATCCCAAACACCATTACCAGTCTAAATTTATTCTGTGGCGCGTTGGCAGCTTTCTTTGCCTTTAACGGAAAAATTGATGTGGCCGCATTCTTTGTTTTTGCCGGGGCTCTATTTGATTTCTCGGATGGTTTTGCTGCCCGTATGTTAAAAGCCTACTCTCCAATAGGAAAAGAGTTGGATTCTTTAGCAGATATGATAAGCTTTGGTTTTGCACCCATGGCTATTTTACATGCCATGCTAAAACAAATTGTTATGGGCGATATGGAAGGGGATATGTTTCAGTATGATTTGATTTCAATAGCCTTTGTTTTGTCGCCTTTTATCGTAACTGTATTTTCCGGATTAAGGTTGGCAAAGTTTAACGTTGATACGCGCCAGACAGAAAGTTTTATTGGTCTTACCACAACAGCTACAGGAATGTTTCTTTCTTCGTTGGGATATGTATTTGTTCACGACAATGGTATGTTCAGCGGACTTGTTCATAACCAATGGCTGCTACTGTCTTTTGTTCCGATCTTCTGCTTCCTTTTAGTTTCCGAAATCCCCATGTTTTCATTAAAGTTTAAAAACTTCAAACTGCTGGAAAACATCGACAGGTATATCCTTTTGCTATGCAGCCTTGCCTTTATAGTTTATTTTGGCATTGGAGGTATTGCTTTGGTTATTGCCTTGTATGTAGCATTCTCTATAGTGAAGTTAATAGTGAAGTGAGCATGCTTACTTTATTGCAATTTGGTTTGTCCCCCTATGGTATGACAAGCATATGTCGTCGTACTTACTATGGTATTATATTTTTGTCGTTTTTTGCGTTTTTTTGTGAATATCGGCTCTATTTTACACCTTTGGGGCTCGATCCTGATTATACCTAAAAATCATTCCACCTCATAAACAACATGTTACAAGCGAAAAAGTTACTATAAAATTACAGTATTTTATTTGCATACCCTGTTTTGGGAACAAAGGAGTTAACACTGGGGGCTCACTACAAACCAGGAATTTCCTTGCTGATTTTGTATAAAAAATGCCCTGAGACATTTTCTCCCAGGGCATAGTATATTATTGCGTCATATAAACCGCCATCTGCTAAAGTGTAGCGTCCCATATGCTTTGAGCTATCTAAATATCAAAATTATCCTTTGATTCTTCCAGTTGAGCTTCCTGTTTCTCAAATTTATTGATAAACCATTTTACAGCCTGGTAACTTATTACTATTAATAAAGGCCAGCTCAAATACCATAATATCTCACTTAAGTATTTCATGTTTTTTTGTAAGATTAGAGATATTAGATTAGAGATAACAGACTACTCGTTAAAGTCTTTTGTCTATTATCTTTACTCTAAAAATCTAATTAGTAAATATGTATATCGTCCGATTCTATTTCTTCCTGATCTATTTTTCTGTTGTTAATTGCCCTCCAGGCATACCATATATATGCCAGCACAAAAGGAATAAACAATGATACATAGCTCATTGCCGTTAGGGTAAAATGGCTTGAGCTGGCATTTTCAATGGTTAAAGAACTCTGCAGGTTCGATACCGAAGGATAAAACGAAGTATTGTTATATCCTGCCAGCAGAAGAAGCATCAATACGGTAACCACAGTTCCTGAGCCTGCAAACCAAATGCCTTTTGTGTTATCCTTTATCAGGCTTGAAATGATTCCCCAAAGAACCAATACTACCCCAACTAAAAAGCCTATTAATACCACTGGCATTTCAATAAGGTTGTTAAAGTATTTATAAGACTGCATATAAACTTCCTTAGATTCAGGGTTTACTGCAAAACCATCTCTAAACAATAACCAAATGGTAAAGGTTAAAAAGAATATGACAAAAGGAACACCGTTGATCATGAGTTGCTTTTTGCTTCTTTCAAGAATTTCTTTATGGTCAACAGCATTCATAAAATATAGAATAGCTAATACCCGGGCCAAAAAGAAAACAGTTAAACCAAGCGAAAGGTTATGAACATTTAAAGCAGCCTCTAAACCATGAAAAGAGGTATCCCACTTTGATTGGTTAAAATCGTTTACCGAAAAATTGGAGCCGGTAAAAAAAGTAGCTACTGCCGTGCCAATAAATATAGTTCCCACCAAACCGTTGATAAACAAAAACGTTTCGTAGGTTTTAGGACCATAAACATTACTGGGTCTATTTCGGAATTCATATGCAATAGCCTGAATTACAAAAGCAAACAGAATGATCATCCATACCCAGTAGGCACCACCAAAACTGGTACTGTAAAACAATGGGAATGAAGCAAAAAATGCCCCACCAAAAGTAACCAGGGTAGTAAACGTAAATTCCCATTTCCGTCCCAGGGCATTGACCAATATCGTTTTTTCATCTTTAGTTTTTCCTAAGGTGCTAATCAGCGTTTGCCCTCCTTGTACAAACATCAGGAATACCAGTATAGCCCCCAACAGGGATACTAAAAACCACCAATACTGCTGTAGTGCTAAATGTGATAAATTTTCAAACATTATATTTTCCCTCCTTCTTTTTTAGGTCCGATTTTAATTTGCTTGGTAAGAATTTTCACCTCTGCTATCAATAGCGAAGTAAAAGTCAGGGCAAAAAGCCAGAATGTAACCATAACCGATCCACTGTCAATTTGTGATACGGCCCTTGAGGTAGTCATCAAATCCTGTATTACCCAGGGCTGGCGTCCTACTTCGGCAACAATCCATCCGGCTTGAGATGCTATATAAACCAGGGGAATTGACCATACTGCAGTCCATAACACTATCTTATTATCTGCCAGTTTGTTTTTAAATATCAACCATAAAAGTATAATGAATAATAGCAGGAAGTGCCCTCCTAATATTACCATAATATGGAATGAATAAAATGAAATGGATATCGGAGGGATAATTTTAAATGCATTCTTCTCCAACTGAGCCTCGTCTTCGGCATAATAGGCACCATATCCAAAATACTGAAAATAGTTATCCATCCAGTTTTGGTCATTAAACTTAGCTTTTAATGATGCCAGTTCGGGCAAGCCTTCTTTCTGCGCTTTTTTATAGGCAGCCAGGGTTTGCTGGGCTTCATAACCTCTTTGTATCTTTTCTTTGTACGACATAATGCCATGTTTCTCGTTGCCAAGGATAAGATCCTTTATACCGGGCACAAAGGCGTCAGCTTTTAAAAAAGCCATGTACGAAAGCATATTGGGGATTTCAATCTTGATCTTAAAATCTTCTTTGGCAGTTTTATCCATAGGGTCATCCTGCGGATCACCAATAAGTCCAATGGCAACTAAGGGGGCATTGGTTTTTCCTTCATAAAGGGCTTCCATGGCAGCAAATTTCATAGGCTGCTTTTCAGCCATCTCACGGGCAGAACTATCCCCGCTGGCAATGAGCATAATTGATGCAATAATCCCAAAAGTGGAGGCTATAACAATACTTTTCTTGGCAAATAGTATCTCGCGCTTTTTAAGAAGGTACCAGGAGCTTACTCCTACAACAAATATGGCGGCCAAAACAAAACCAGAAGTTGTGGTGTGTAAAAACTTGGTAACGGCGCTGGGCGACAAAAACACATCCCAGAAGTTAACCATCTCCATGCGGGCAGTATCCGGATTGAATTTCATTCCCACAGGATCCTGCATCCAGGCATTAGCCACCAGAATCCAGACAGCGGAAAGATTGGCCCCTATGGCAGTTAACCATGTGGATGTTAAGTGGAACTTTTTGCTCACCTTTCCCCAGCCAAAAAACATAACGGCAATAAAGGTGCTCTCCATAAAAAAGGCCATGATACCTTCAATGGCCAGTGGAGCCCCAAAGATGTCTCCTACAAACCAGGAGTAGTTGCTCCAGTTGGTTCCAAACTCAAATTCGAGGATAATTCCCGTTGCCACACCAATAGCAAAGTTTATCCCGAAAAGTTTCATCCAATATTTGGTAATCCGTTTCCATTCCGGGTTTCCGGTTTTAACGTAGAGTGTTTCCATAAAGGCTACAATAAAGCCCAGGCCGAGAGTCAACGGCACAAAAATCCAGTGATACATAGCCGTAAGCGCAAATTGTGCACGGGACCAGTTCACCAGAGTAAGATCAATAGATTCGAACATTTATTTATTGTTTTATGGGTTTGTTAATTGCTCAATTACATAATCGGCCCTTTCATTGTCCGATGAAAAATCCTTTTTTAATTTATTCTGGAAAAAGAATATTTTGAAAATAACAAATATGATGAAAAGCTTTAACAGGATAATAAACCATATTGACCTGGCCCATTGGGGCAGGTTTTTAAATCCATCCATATAAAAATCAATTATCCTTTTCAATGTGTGTTTTTCTTATTTGTTAGTTTTTGTTCTGATATAGGTAACAAGTATAATAGAAAATTGTTGATGTTGATATTAAAATTAACAAATGTTTTTATCAGTCGATTCAAAAAGTTGCCCTTATTTTGATGATGCATTTATGGATACAATAAGAACATTTCAACATTCAATTTGTATCTTTGCGCATAGCTTTTTAGGTGATAAAATAAATGATAGATCAGAGTACGGTAGATAGGATTGTAGAAACATCACAGGCTCAAATTGTTGATGTGGTTTCTGAATTTGTTTCCTTAAAGAAACGGGGGATCAATTATATTGGCAATTGCCCTTTTCATAATGAAAAAACACCTTCATTTATTGTGTCGCCTCACAAAGGGATATACAAATGTTTCGGTTGTGGCAAAGGAGGAAATGCGGTCAACTTTTTAATGGATGTTGAGCAGGTATCGTTTATTGATGCCATTAAACAGTTGGGTAAGAAATTCCATATCCATATAGAAGAAAAGGAACTTAGCCCGGCACAGCAGCAAGTAAAAAACGACAGGGAAAGTATGATGGCCGTGTCGGCTTTTGCACAAAAGTACTTTTCGTATATGTTGCACAAATCCGATGAAGGACGCTCTGTGGGGCTTTCCTATTTGCGCGACAGGGGTTTCAGGGATGATATCATTGCCAAGTTTGAACTGGGGTATTCTCCTGAAAACAGGACGGCACTGACGGATGAAGCGCTGAAAAACAGTTATAAACTGGAGTTCCTGGAAAAAACAGGATTAACAATAGTAAGGGACAATTATAAAGCTGACCGATTCAGGGGCAGGGTAATTTTCCCCATTCATAGTATCTCAGGTAAGCCAACCGCTTTTGGAGGCAGGGTTTTAAAAACGGATGCTAAAACCGCTAAATACCTGAACTCCCCGGAATCGGAGATTTACCACAAAAGCAAAATTTTATATGGTATTTACCAGGCCAAGCAGGAAATAACCAGAAAGGACAGGTGTTTTCTGGTGGAGGGATATACTGATGTTATCTCTTTTCACCAGGCCGGCATCATCAATGTGGTAGCCTCATCTGGTACAGCCTTAACGGTTGACCAGATACGCCTGATTGCCCGCTTTACACCGAATATAACCATTATTTATGATGGCGACCCGGCAGGTATTAAAGCCTCGTTACGGGGGATTGACCTCGTGCTGGAACAAGGCATG
Source organism: Plebeiibacterium marinum (assembly GCF_026013615.1). Taxonomy (GTDB): domain Bacteria; phylum Bacteroidota; class Bacteroidia; order Bacteroidales; family Marinilabiliaceae; genus Saccharicrinis; species Saccharicrinis marinus_A. The sequence continues at coordinate 22,391 of NZ_JAPDPI010000008.1, read as the reverse complement.
AATGTTAAGGTTCTTCTTTTACCCGAAGGTGAAGACCCGGATTCCTTCTCAAAAAACCGCAATACAGAACAGCTGCAAAAATATATTGATGAGAACGAAGGGGATTTTATTAAGTTTAAAACAGGAATCCTATTAAAGGATGCCCAAAACGACCCGGTAAAACGAGCCCAGTTGGTACAAGATATTGTAAGATCTATATCTGTAATACCGGAACCCTTTATCAGGGGTGAATATATAAAGGAATGTAGTTCCCTTCTTCAGGTTCGCGAACAGGTATTGTATGATGAGATTGGGAAGCTGACACGAAAAAAGCGTGAAGAAGGATATAAAAACCAGATGCAGGCCAATGAGCCACCACCTGAAGCACTATATCCTGAATTAGCAAATGCTGCTTTGTCAACGCAAAATCCGTACGAGTTGGAAGAGCGTGAAATTGTCCGGTATGTTATCATGTATGGCGAACGTATGTTGCTCAATGAGGAAGAGTTTCCAAATGAGGAAAACATACGGGTGGGTGATTTTATTATTTCCCAATTAAAGGCAGATGACCTGGAAAGCGTAAATCCCATGTACAATAAAATCCTTAAACTCTATGAGGATAATTGTAATAATCAAGGATTTGTGGCAGCAGATTTCTTTGTCAGGCATTTGGAGAAAGAGGTGAGCCAACTAGCTTCTGATTTTTTGAGTCAGGAAAAAGTGCTGAGCAAAATCCACCAAAAGCGGGGTGCTGTAAATGTTGAAGAAGAGCATGTTTTAGGTGTGGTAGTACCCAAAAATGTATATGAACTAAAGTTGAAAAAAACACAAAAGCTTTTGGAAACCTGCCTGAAGAAGATGAAAGATATAAAGAGCGATGATATTGAAGGGCAGACAGAGCTGATGCAAAAAATAGCATTACTAAATAAAGTAAAGTCCTTACTGGCAAAAGAGCTGGGCAACAGGGCAATAGTATAGAATACTAATGTATTGAGTAAATCTCATACCCTCCTGTCTGATCATACAACAGACAGGTTATCAGGTATCTGAAAATCTATAAAAAACAATATATTTATAACATGAAGACTGTAGAACATTTAGATCAGGAAAGAATAGAAGCCATTATTAGAAAGTGTGATGTGTGTTTTGTTGGTGTTGTTGATGGTGATGTTCCCTATGTATTGCCAATGAACTTTGGGTATAAAGATAACGTGATATACATACACTCAGCTCCTGAGGGTAGGATTATCGATATTTTAAAGAAGAACAATAATGTTTGTGTCACTTTCAGCACCGATCATGAACTGGCCTTTCAGCACCCTGAAGTAGCCTGTAGCTACCGGATGAAATCGAAAAGCGTTGTGGCATGGGGTAAAGTGAAATTTCAGGATAATTTTGGCAAGAAAGAAGAGGCTCTAAATATATTGATGGAACAGTATTGCGATAAGAAATTTAAATACTCAAACCCGGCCATCAGGAATGTAAAAATATGGGAAATTGCTATTGATAAGGTTTCGTGTAAGGAGTTTGGTGCCCCACATGAAAAGTATAAAGGCGATGATTCGGTAAAAAGGACTTTTTAATAAAAGTAAGCATAACAGTTAACTGATAATTGTTAATTGCTAGTTGTTAATTGATAATTGTAAAACATGGTTCTGAATTATATCTGGATTGCTTTTTTTTTAATTGCCTTTGTAGTAGCCCTCATCCGGTTAATATTTTTCGGGGATATGGATATATTCCCCGAATTGATGAACTCCACTTTTTCGAATGCAAAAACCGGTTTTGAAATTTCCCTCTGGCTAACCGGGGTGCTTTCTCTTTGGCTGGGATTTATGAAAATTGGAGAACAAGGGGGTGTGGTCAGGGTGCTTTCCCGTATCATTAGTCCATTATTCAACCGTTTGTTCCCTTCATTACCTAAAAACCACCCGGTTTTTGGAACTATAATGATGAACCTTTCGGCCAATATGCTGGGTTTGGACAATGCCGCCACCCCTATGGGACTTAAGGCCATGAGTCAATTACAGCAAGAAAATGACTCAAAGGAAACTGCCAGCAATGCACAAATCATGTTCCTGGTATTAAACACATCAGGACTTACTATCATCCCTGTGAGTATAATGGTATACCGTTCGCTCGAAGGTGCGGCAAACCCTGCCGATATTTTTATACCCATATTGTTGGCTACATTCTTTTCAACTCTGGCTGGCATACTATCAGTTGCCTTTGTGCAGAAAATAAAATTATTCGACAAAGTAATTATGGGTTATCTGGGTGGGCTGACCGCAGTTATTTGCGGATTAATTTATTGGTTATCTACTTTGCCTAAGGAGCAAATAAAAACATTATCCCTGGTAGGATCCAATGTAATTCTCTTTTCTATAATTATTTTGTTTCTGCTTGCGGCTATCCGAAAACGGGTTAACGTATACGAAGCCTTTATCGAAGGGGCAAAGGAAGGCTTTCAGATAGCCGTTAAAATCATCCCCTATTTGGTAGCCATATTGGTTGCCATTGGTTTGTTCAGGACTTCCGGAGCTATGGATTTTATTATTGATGGCATTAAGGAGTTTTGTTTGTTTATAAATATTGACACCAGGTTTGTTGATGCTTTGCCTACAGCATTAATGAAACCCTTGAGCGGAAGTGGGGCAAGAGGTATGATGCTGGAACTGTTTAGCAACCCAGATTTTGGGGTGGATTCTTTTGCTGCTAAACTGGCTTCAACCGTGCAGGGTGCAACGGATACCACATTTTATATCATTGCTGTGTATTTTGGCTCGGTGGGTATTAAGAAAACCCGTCATGCTATTAGTTGCGGATTGATAGCCGATTTTGCAGGGATAGTTGCCTCCATTATTATTGGATATATGTTTTTTGGTTAACAGATGAATTCAGCTAAGTATCATAGTGCAATACAATTTTATAAAACGAGGGCAAAAACAGTTTGTCTGTTCGTTCTGCTATTTTTTGCTCAGTCTGTTTTTACCCAAAACACTTTGGATGCAAATTTTTCTTCCCTGATGGTTGGTGCTGATTATTGTACCAACAATAGTTTAAACGGCAATACCAGCATATATGCAACCCAGCCTGTATCAACTGTATATTCAAGCTATTATCACAAATCCGGTTTTAATGCTTCGTTTGTATTTTCTAACATTGCCAATTCGGATGAGAGCAATGAAAAAGCGACTCAGGAATATGGGCTTTCTTTAGGTTATGATATAGTTTTTACTGAATGGTTAATGGCATCAGCAAGTTATCATCATTATTTTTACAGTAAAAACTCCTATTCCTTAAAGTCAAATTATAAAGATCTTTATCATTTAGGGATGACAACTCAAGTGGGATGGTGGTTATCCGGATTAGACCTTGGCTACTTTAGTGGCAAGGCTAACGACATGTTTGTATCATTAGAAACAGGAGTAGAAATAAATATTAATAACGTTTTAAAAAAAGACAACACTTTAACCTTACAACCCACTGTTTCCCTGTATGCAAGTAGTATTAATTATTACAATGAGGATGCATATAAAAACTACTATTTTTTGTACAGTTACTCCCAATCCAATCCGGAACTAACTATAGAAGAGTTGTTATCTTATATGGAAAACCCCCAATCGCCCGAACAAAGGATTGTTAAAAGAATCCTGACAAACCGCCCCTATTATTATACAAAGGTGAAGGAGTTGCCCCTTGACCTGGTAATTTCCGACTTATTTAAAGAACAAAGCTCATTTGCAATTAGTAGCATAGGCTTTTCGTTACCCGTTTTTTACCAATGGGGCAATATGTTAATTAATTTGGGATTCTCTGTTTATAAACCGCTTAACCAGCCATCTTATACTGAGGATTCATGGACTGCATTTTCAAATGTAGGCCTTACCTACTTGTTGCCCTGGTAAAATCAATTGCAAAACTCTATTAAATACATATCCACATTTTCATCACCCAATTCTGCTGCTTTGTTTAAATCCGCACATCCGGAATCCCTGTTTTCAATGTTAAAGTGCGCAACACCCCTGTTAAAATAGAAATCGGCTATTTTGCTGTTCAATTCAATAGCAGTGGTATAATCAGCTATGGCCTCAACATAGTTCCCTAGTTGAAACCAGGCGTTCCCCCTATCGTAAAATGCAAATTCATAATGCGGATTAATCTGTAGCCCCTTGTTAAATTCAGCAATAGCACTTTTGTACTCTCCTAATTCATAAAGCGCATTCCCTTTGTCAAAGTAGGCATCAAAATACGTAGGGTCAATCTCTGTTAATTGATTAAAAATAGAGATTGCCTTTTTCAGGTCGCCAAGTTCATAATTGGCATTGGCCATATTGTAGTAGGCATCTTTATATCCTTTATCAATTTGTATGCATGCATCATAATTGTTTATGGCATTGGAATAATCCTCAGCATCAAAATAACTGTTGGCTAAATAAAAATATAGCTCCGGGTTTTCTTTATCTATGTTAATGGCAGAGGAAAAGCTTTTGATAGCAGACTGGCAATCTCCATTGTCGAGTGCCTTGTTGCCTTGTTTTATCAATTGTTCAATATTTGTTTGGGCATATGATAGTATCGAAACACACAACCCTACAAGGATAAATTTTGATTTCATCTTATTAAGCATAATTAGGGTCTAACGTATTCTTCTTTGTTTCATTTGCTGCCTTTGACGCTGCAGCTGCTTTCTTTGTATGGCCTTTTGTTGTATGGCTTTCTTTTGCATGTTCACACCATCGCGGTTCTTTCTTGCTTGCGATATATAATACGCTTTCATCTGGCGCTTGGTAAATCGCATCTTTTTATTCATATGAAGAAACCTCAAATCACGCCTTCTGTGGTAATTGTCTCTAACTACCGCAATTTGAGTCCTGCTGTTAGCCCTGATTTCAATTCGGGGAGGTTTCTCTTCCTTGTTTTGTGCATTTGAGTTCTGAGCAGGTATGCTTACAGAAACAAATGCCAATATAAATATTATAAAAATCCAGGTTTTCATATACTCTATTTTTTTCTTCTACTCTTTTGATAGTAAAAATAGTAAAAGGTTTAATGGCAGGATTATTTTTTTTGTACCAAAAAAGTCTTTAAACTATGCTTCACTTAATGGGCTCAGGTTTATCACCACTCCATAATTACATTAATTCGTTAAGTCTTTGTAAGTGTTTAATCTTTAGAATTTGAATATCAATAAAGAATTTTATATAGGATATTGAATTCTAGGCTATTTGCAAATAAACTAATGACCAATGACTAAAAACTAACAAACTATCGTAATTAGGTATAGAAAGGAAAATGAAGCTAAAAATGAAAATAATTATTAAAAACATGTTAAAAAATCAAAAATATAGTCTATATTAGCACTCGGAAAATAAAACCCTTTTCCCTTAAATCAGATAAAAAAAATCCAAAAGAAAAAAGACTTGTTGCCCACAGGTCTTTTTCTTTTTTATGAAATCTGCAAACATTGACAGCGAAATCCTGTTGCTGTAGTATAACATTAATACTTATTATATGAAGGAATTCTGGAATGAAAGGTTTTCGTCAGAGGAGTATGTGTATGGCACTAGCCCAGAGGTAAGACTAAAGGATTTTATTGACAGGAGCACTCCGGGATTGGTCCTTTTTCCTGGCGAAGGAGAGGGTAGAAATGCGGTTTATGCGGCAAAAAAAGGCTGGACTGTAAAGGCCATCGATCAAAGTAAAGAGGCCTGTAAAAAGGCTAATTTGTTAGCCCGCAATAAAGGTGTAGCAATTGATTATGCTGTAGCCGATATATTAACATTTGATTACAAACCCGGGAGTTTCGACTTTATAGCACTTGTATTTTTTCATTTGCCGGAAGAATTACGAAAAAAAATACATCAACACTTAATTTCATTACTGAAGCCAGGAGGCAGAATTTTCATTGTTGGATTTTCTCAGGAACAGCTGCAATATAACAGTGGCGGACCAAGACAAATAGAGATGCTTTACTCTGAAGAGCTTTTGAAAAACGATTTCAGGGATTTGAAATTAATAAAATGCAAAACACTGCTTGATGAACTTGATGAAGGACCAGGGCACTCAGGCCAGGCCTCTATAATAGAATTTGAAGCGGTTAAAATGTAAGAATTACACCATGAAAACAGAAAAACTGGAGCGCTTTAAAAAGCAACTCGACTTTATCACAGAACTCGATAAGGTAAAAAAGATCATCCGTCAAACACTATTGCTGGACCAGTCTAAACAGGAAAACGATGCAGAGCATTCGTGGCATATGGCTATGGCTATTATTGTGTTCCAGGAGTTTTCAAACTTCAGGGATCTTGACCTGTTGAAAACCATAAAGATGGCGCTGATTCATGATGTAGTTGAAATTGATGCCGGTGATACTTTTGCTTATGATAGCAAAGGAAACGCAGATAAGTTTGAAAGGGAGAAAATAAGTGCCGCGCGAATATATGGTTTATTGCCTGATGAAATGGGTATGGAACTTAAAGAGCTTTGGCTTGAGTTTGAGAAAGGCGAAACCCCAGAGGCAAAATTTGCCGGGGCAATTGATAAGTTTATGCCAATGCTACATAACTATAAAACCAAAGGCAAACAATGGCAAAAACATGGCGTAACTGCCCAAATGGTTGAAAACCGGAATAAACCGATGATTGAAGGATCTGTGTTTTTGTGGGACCGGATTATGGAACTGGTTAATGATGCGGTTGCAAAAGGATATTTAAAAGAATAACCTGCTTTCAACTGCAGGTTATTCTCTGTTGTATTTTTATTTATAAATTTTCTTTATCATGAATTTTCCTAATTCTTTACCACATTTTGCATAGGCTTCCTTGATACGAATTCCAGTATCTAAATCACTGTCGCCAAAGGTTCTGCCAGGGTTGTTTTTAGAGATAATTTCACAAATAACATTAGATGGGTTTGCTGTTTCAACCACTTTAAATATTACATGAATCATGGCTGGTTTTTTAGTAATGTAAATGTTAAACCCCGGTTCAATAAAAGTGGTTTTTAAAACCATAGTATATTTTGAGTCTGTGTTCTCTTCCCCAACATATATTTCATTGGATTCTAATGTTTTATTAAGCAACTCTTCAAAGCTTACCTGATAGCGGGCTTTCCTGTCGCCAATCCATGCTTCTTTCCATCTGTCACCTCTACCTGGTTCTTTAGTATTGTATTCAGACACTTTTTTATTGATGTAGTCTTCTTCGTTTTCAAACTTTCCTACGGATACATCGTTGTAATCGTATGTGATATTAAAAAACTTTTCTGATTTTATCGGATCCAGTGATCCTGATTTGATTACAATCTTTTGAGCTTGAACAGCTCCACAAGTTAAAAGTAACAAGGTAAGGCAAATAACAATGTTTTTCATAATTAGATAAATTTGTTTTGAATTAGATAATTAAGTGCATAGTTATACAATAATGTTCGTTTTTTTGTCATTCATAGTCTGTTTTTTTATAAACAATATGAATAAAATGATGAAAGATTTACGGTTTATATAATCACATAATTGCTGTTTTATTTCTAAAAATTGGAAAATTAAATTTCACAGCGTCGTTTTAGAGTATTAAATTTGAGATTTTTATAAAATAGGTGTAATGAGTAGTTCGGAGAATTGGGAAGAACTTTTACTAAGAGTTAGTAAGAAATTTAAGGTGCTGGCAGATTTTGACTTTGTGCTGTTTTTAATTGGAATTCAGGAAAGGGGTTTGGGATATAAAAAATACTCCAAAGAAGAAAAGATGGATTTGATTAACCTGGCCCGTTGCAAAATGTTTGAAAAAGCAGGTTTTTATACCGAGGCAGGTAAAGATGAGGAGGGATGGCCCAGATTTGAAGTGGTAAAAACACTGGAAGATATGCTCCCCTCAGAAAGAGAAAAAGTACTTAAACAGGAAATGATAAATTACTTAGACGAAAACATATAAACTCATGTACAGAAAAATAGCTTTGCCATTAGCTTTGGCATTAATACTAGTTTTGGGATCTTGCTCTCCTAAAACCAGCGGAACGGTAGTTAAAATAAAGACCGGACTGGGAGATATTAAAATCAGATTATATGATGAAACACCCCTGCATCGTGATAACTTTGTGAAAATGGCAAAAGAGGGATACCTGGATAGTACACTTTTTCACAGGGTTATCAATGAATTTATGATACAGGGGGGAGACCCGGATTCTAAAAATGCTGAAGCAGGAGTTGCCCTGGGCGAGGGTGGCCCGGAGTATACCATTCCGGCCGAGTTTGATTTCCCGCAATATTACCATAAAAAAGGGGCACTGGCAGCAGCTCGCATGGGCGACCAGGTAAACCCGGAGAAACGGTCATCCGGTTCACAGTTTTATATTGTACAAGGTAAGGTTTTTAACGATGAGGATATTGTTAAAGTAGAAAACCGTATCCGCGAAGGCAGAAGAAAAGCTGTGTTTAATGAGTTGATTGTTCAATATGAGGATTCGTTGAATACGCTTCAGGAAAAGGGGGAACAGGAAAAGATTTCGCAGATGCAACAGAGAATTATGGCAAAGGTCAATGAAGTTTACGGAGAGCAGCCCGAATTCTCCTATCCTGACGATATTAAAGAAGTATATAAAACCATTGGCGGAACCCCTCATTTAGATACTAATTATACTGTTTTTGGTGAGGTGATAACAGAAAAAAGCCTGTTGGAAAAAATCCGTTCTTTATTTGGAAAAAAGTATGGCCTGGAGGTTGTGGATGCCATAGCTGCACAAGAAACCGATTCCCGCGACCGACCTTTAAAAGATATCAGGATGGAAATAAAACTTATTAAGGAATAGCTCGTTTATGCAAAGATTATTTTTTCTGTTTACCATTCTGATATTCGCAAGTTCAATTGCATCGCAAAGCAGGCATGTGGTTATTTCTACCAACATGGGTGATATAAAAATTATGCTTTATGATGACACCCCAAAACATCGCGATAGCTTTATCCAGCTTGCCAATGAAGGTCATTATGATGGCACCTTGTTTTATAGGGTAATCAAAAACTTTGTGATCCAGGGAGGGTCTTCTGATTCAAAAAATGCACCTGCAGGAAAACATATTGGCTACGGGAGTTCTAAACTGGTGATTGATTCAGAGTTTACTGAAAACAGGTTCCATAAAAAAGGGGCAATCTGCGCCCCCCGCCAACCCGAAAATATCAACCATTTTAAAATGTCGGATATTAGTCAGTTTTATATTGTTCAGGGTAAGGTATATACTACCGGGGAGTTGGATCTGATTGAGAAAGCAACCAATAATCCAATAAAAATTGCGTTGAAGAAGGAATATTATCTTCCCCATCAGGATGAACTAAAGAAATTGAAAAGTGAAAATCCTAAAGAATTTAACCGGAGACTGAGAGAGATCAAGGAAAAGATTAATGTAGAATATGCTGTTTCTGATAAAATAGAGTTTACAGAGAAACAACGGGAAGTTTATACTACAAAAGGCGGATTGCCAGAACTGGATGGTGATTATACTGTTTTTGGCGAAGTGGTTAGTGGACTGGCCGTGCTCAATAAAATTGCAGCCTTAAAAACAGATAAAAATAACCGTCCTTACACTGATGTGAAATTGGTGGTTCGGGTACTTTAAAATTTTAACATTATGCGTGTTGTTCTAGTGATATTTATGGTACTGAGCCTTGCTATGGGTTCATGCAAACAGGATTCCGGTAAATCAAATATTTCAAAAGAAGAATATTCTCGTCCTAAGGGCTCCTACCAAAGGAATGTTAAAGGGATCGTATCCATTGAGACCTATGATCACTACTCACGTATTCTAAAAAAAGGATATGGATTTTATGTATCCTCTAAAACATTGGTTACCAACCTCGATTTGATTAAAGGCAGCTTTAAAGTAAAAGTAGCTCCGGTGGGTACTGATGATTTCAGTGAAGTGGCAGGATATACGGCTTATAGTTTAGATAAAAATCTGGTTGTTTTGAAAACGTGGACTGAAAACCTGAACTATCTGGACCTGAATTCGGCTATATCGGACATACCTGATTCTATTGCAGGACTATTCAGGAAATCAAAAAAGATTTTTGCACCAAAGTTTGCCGTTGGCAAAAAAACAGAATCTGATTCGCTCACCTGCTACCAGCTGAGTCGAAACAGTGTATCTGGCCAACCTGCTTTTACCTTTATGCACCATTTGGTTGGGATAGTGCAAACCCATAAGGAGTCAGGCACCAGCGTGTCGAGGCTACTACCAGCTTCCGAGATAAGAGAAGTAATGCTTGAGCAAACAAAACAACCTCTATCGGTATATGAGTTGAGAACAAAAACCAATAAAGTATACCCCTCGTACACAACCATCAAAGGTTTCAGGATGGTTACTACAATGGGAAACATAGAGCTAATGCTGTATAACGAAACCCCTGTTTTTAGAGATAATTTTATAAAGTTGGTGAGCGACCAGTTTTATGACAGCCTTTTAGTGCATCGGGTACTAAAGGATTTCTTAATTCAGACGGGAGCTGCGGATAGCAAATATGCCAAAAAAGATGATGTAGTGGGATGGCAGGGACCTGGGTATATGCTAAAAACTAAAATTGCCAAGGGTAAATTCCATAAGCGCGGGGCAATTGCCATGTCTAAATTGCCCGAAACCAGGAACCCTAAAGATTTAACAGACGGGTCACAGTTTTATATTGTTTCCGGTCGGGTTTTTAACAACGAAGAGCTGAATGATATAGAAAAAGAAAGGGGTATAAGGTTTTCGCCTCAACAACGAAAGGTGTATACAACGGTTGGTGGCGCACCCCACCTTGATGGTGAATACGTGGTTTTTGGTGAAGTAACCAAAGGCCTGGATGTAGTTGACAGGATTGCCTCAGTAAAAACTTATGCTGTTGACAGGCCGGTTGAAGATATTCGGGTGTTGAAAATTGAGATTTTAAAATAATCTTTTATTAAATTTGCAGATTCAAAATAAACGATAAAAAGATCAACAATGCTTGATAAGATAAAGGCTTTAAGAGAAGAAATCAATCAACTTACTGCTTCAACTGCCGAAGAAGCTGAACATTTAAGAATCAAATACCTGAGTAAAAAAGGTATCATCTCTGAACTGTTTAATGATTTTAAAACTATTCCAAATGAGCAAAAACGTGAGGTTGGACAAGTTATTAATGTGTTAAAACAGGAAGCACAGGAGTTTATCAATAATTTAAAAGAACAATTCACCAATACGCAATCAAAGGAAAGCGGTGTGGATTTAACCCTGCCCGGTACCATTATGAAACTGGGGAGCCGTCACCCGTTATCCATTGTTCGTAACGAGATTGTAGATATATTTGCCCGTTTAGGTTTTAATGTAGCAGAAGGCCCGGAGATAGAGGATGATTTCCATGTATTTACGGCCTTGAATTTCCCGGAAGAGCACCCTGCGCGCGACATGCAGGATACTTTTTTTATTGAAAAGGATCCGGATGTATTGTTACGCACACACACCTCTTCGGTACAAGTACGTGTAATGGAAAAAAATGAGCCGCCAATCCGATCGATCTTCCCGGGTCGTGTTTTCCGGAATGAGGCTATTTCTGCACGCGCTCACTGTATTTTCCACCAGGTTGAAGGCTTGTACATTGATGAAAATGTTTCATTTGCCGACTTGAAGCAAACCTTATTATATTTTGCAAAGGAAATGTTTGGAGAAAAAACACAAATCCGTTTGCGCCCTTCTTATTTCCCATTTACTGAACCATCAGCAGAGATGGATATTTCTTGTTCGCTTTGTGGGGGAAAAGGTTGTAATGTTTGTAAATACACTGGTTGGGTTGAAATATTGGGATGTGGTATGGTTGACCCGCATGTTTTGGAGTATTCAAATATTGACAGCGAAAAGTACACAGGTTTTGCCTTTGGTATGGGTATTGAAAGGATTACCATGCTAAAATATCAAATCAAAGATATCAGACTATTCTTTGAGAATGATGTCAGATTCCTGGAACAGTTTAAGTCTACGATATAGAAAAGAACTTAATGAGATATGAAGCCGGTTTCTACTTAGAGACCGGCTTTCTTTTTTTTATTTGTACTCCATAAATCGAGCTTACAGAAAACCCTGCAATGGCACATAATTGCACTGGATAATCTTAATATAAAATACGACCAATTATATCCCTCACTCATTCTACAATATTTTATTACTTTTGGCTTTAATTATTTGAGGAACACATTTATGGCTCCTAATTTCACGATCTGACTTATGCCAAAAATAAAACATCTTCCTGCAGTTTTGCTATCCTTGTTACTGCTCACTTTTTCTATGAACAGTATATTATATGCAAAAACAAATCCCTGCGATGCCGATAGTACACGAAACACTGCCAAAATTCAGTTGCTGTTAGCAGACAGTATTATTGCAGCAATAAACAGTTATACCAATAAGGATACTCTATGCAGCTTTTTATCTCAAATCAGAAAGAAAAGACAGATGCTTGGGGACCATTATATTCCGGTACTTAAAGAATATGCCACCTATTCCCATAAAATAGGATATCTATGGGGAGAGATGAAGGCCAGTGATTTTATTGGGCTGCAATATCGTTACGGTGAGAAATACGACAAAGCTTATGAATTTCATTTACGTTCGTTGGAATTGGCCAGGGAATTAAACGACAGCAACCAGATGTTTTACAATTACAATAACCTTGGTCAGGTTTTCCGTATGCAAGACAACAACTCGCTGGCCATAGATTATTTCCATAAAGCGCTGGATGTTTCAAATGCTGTTGGCAATTTAAGATCGTCTTCCTTTACCATGAACACCATAGGGGCAACTCTGGTTGTTCAGAAAGAATATGATCGGGCCATGACCTATTTTCAGAAGTCATCGGATATAGCACGCCAAAGAAACGATAAAAGAACGCTGGCCTATAACTATGGCAGTGTTGGTGAAATCTTCCTATTGACCAACCGTCCGGATTCTGCTATGCGGTATTTTCAGATATCGCGCAATTGGTTACTGGAGTTGAATTCGAGCAAAGGTATGGGCGTGGCTGAACATTTAATTGGCCAGGCTTACATGGCATTAAAAGACTATGAAAGAGCCAAAGGCAAATTTAAGGAAGCCATTGAATATCACATCAATGACAACAGCAAGCGTTATCAGAGCTTATGTAATTGCAACCTGGCTAAAATAGCCGGCTTGCAAGGCAATTATTTTCAGGCTTTAAATTTTCTGAAACTTGCAAAAGAGCAGGCAGAAAGCATTAATTCATTAATAAACCTGGTAAATATTTATGACACTTATGCCGAAGTATATAAAATGAATAACGACTGGAAAAAGGCTTACCAGGCACAGCAACAAAATTATATCTATCAGGAAAAAATATTAAATGAAAAAAACAGCAACTCAATTCATGCGCTTGAAATAGGGTTTGAAACCAAAGAAAAAGAACAGCAAATAAAATTATTGCAATCTGAGAACCGATTAAAGAACCAGCGGATATATCTGTTTGTTGCCCTTTCTGTATTGTTGTTTTCACTATTTGTAATAGGTTCGTTGCTCTATTACAGAAACAAGAAAAAGAATGCCCACCAAAAAGAAACGCTTCGTCAACAGTTATTGAGATCGCAGATGAACCCACATTTTTTATTTAATGCTTTGGGAAGCATACAGAACTACATGTTTAAAAACAGCGCTAAAGAGGCGGCCTCTTACCTTAATAACTTTGCTTCACTCACCAGGTCAATTCTTGATCATTCGGCAGCAGAAACTGTAACCTTAAGCCAGGAAATTGACGCTCTTGACAACTATATTAAGCTGGAGCAAATGCGTTTACAGCATAGTTTTGATTATTGCCTGAATTGTGATGAGGAAGTTGATGCAGAGTTTATCAATGTCCCTCCCATGTTAATTCAGCCTTTTGTTGAAAATGCCATAAAACATGGACTTAGAAACATTAAAAGCGGAGGAAAACTTGAAGTAATTTTTGAAGATCAGGATGATGTGCTGCTGGTAAGGATCTGTGATAATGGTATAGGGTTCGAAGGTGCCTCAAGTCATACAAAAGAACATAAATCAATGGCCATGAGCATTTTCAAGGAACGGATAAGGCTATTGAAAAAAGCCCATAGCAAAAAGGCAGGTCTCCATATTCAAAGTGAATTAAACAAAGGAACCAGTGTAAGCATTAACGTTCCTATTTTAAATTGATACTCGTTATTATTCATTGATAAAGATTGCTTGATTCCAGTCATAAAAAAGCCCAATGAAATCAATCATCGGGCTAAATATTATTTAAGAAACAAAAGTCTAATGACTATTACCTCATCTATTATCTATATTATAGTTTTGCTTTAATAGCAGCAGTTTCAGCTTCAAAACCAGGCTTTTCTAACAAGGCAAACATATTTTTCTTGTAAGCCTCAACTCCTGGCTGGTCGAATGGGTTAACTCCAAGGATATAACCACTGATACCACATGCAATTTCGAAGAAATATAATAGCTGCCCTAAATAGTATGCATTTAACTCAGGAATTTCCACTTTAATATTTGGTACACCACCATCAACGTGGGCCAATAAAGTACCTAATTCAGCCATTTTATTCACTTCGTCCACTCTTTTACCCGCTAAGAAATTTAATCCGTCGAGATTAGCCGAGTCAGTTGGGATTTCAACTTTTCTGTTAGGAGTTGAAATAGTAAGAATTGTTTCGAAGATGTTACGAACACCTTCCTGAATCCATTGCCCCATTGAGTGAAGATCTGTTGAAAAATCACAAGCAGCAGGGAAAATACCTTTATTCTCTTTTCCTTCGCTCTCTCCATAAAGTTGCTTCCACCACTCAGCAACAAAGTGAAGCTTTGGTTGGTAGTTTACTAAAATTTCAGTACCCTTACCGCTATTGTAAAGTTCGTTACGAACAGCCGCATAAGTAGCGGCAGCACTGTTTTCTGCTTCTTCTGTTGTAATTTTTTCCATATCCTGGGCACCTTTAACTAATGCGCGGATATCAACACCAGCAACAGCGATAGGTAGTAACCCTACAGGAGTCAATACCGAAAAACGCCCCCCTACATCATCAGGAATAACATAAGTTTTGTAACCTTCCTGATCCGCTAAAGTACGTAAGGCACCTTTTTTTGCATCGGTAATGGCAACAATGCGCTCTTTAGATTCCTCTTTAGAATATTTGCTTTCTAACATTTCTTTCAACAAACGGAAAGCAATGGCTGGCTCAGTGGTAGTACCTGATTTTGAAATTACCACAAGTGCAAATGACTTATCTTTCAATAGATCAAGCAATTCAGCAGTATAATCTTCGCCAATATTTTGACCTGCATAAACAACTACAGGATTTTTTCTGTCAGTCATCAGGTGGTCAAAGCTGTTTGATAAGGCATCAATCACTGCCCTGGCACCTAAATAGCTTCCGCCGATACCGATTACAACTACCACATCAGCTTTAGCCTTTAAGTTTGCAGCTGTTGCTTCAATGTCTGCAAGTTGGGCATCATCAATGCTTGAAGGAAGGTTAACCCAACCTAAAAAGTCATTTCCTTTGCCTGTTTTTTCTTGCAAAGCTTTAATGTGTGATGCAATCTCGTTTTTGTATCCCGCCACTTTTTCTTCAGAAACGAAGCTTAAAGTTTTTGAGATATCAATTTTTAAGTTTTCCATCGTAATAGAATTTTATGAATAAGGATTGTGAATTATCGCAAATGTTCTGTTAGTAACCTGATTTCAATACTAGGAGATATTTTTTCGTAAATAATATTGTAAACAGCATCTGTTATTGGCATGTTTACCTTGTATTTCTCGTTGATCTCCTTGATACTCTTTACTGCGTAATACCCTTCGGCAATCATCAGCATTTCCATTTGAGCATATTTAACCGAGTAGCCTTTGCCAATCATGGTTCCAAAGGTCCTGTTCCGGCTAAACTGTGAGTATCCGGTTACCAAAAGGTCGCCCAGATATGCCGAGCTTTTGATATCACGGGTTATGGGATGTACGGTATCAACAAACCTTTTGATTTCCTGAATACCGTTCGACATTAATACGGCCTGAAAGTTATCGCCATAGCCCATGCCATGACAAATACCCGATGCTATGGCCATGATATTTTTCAGAACGGCAGAAAATTCAGTGCCGTAAATATCATCCGATACACTGGTTTTTATATAACCACATTGAATAAATGAGGCAAAAGCCCTGGCCTTTTTTACATCCTGACATGCAATGGTTAAGTACGACAGTCTTTCGAGAGCGACCTCCTCTGCATGACAAGGGCCGGAGATCACACCAATATTATCAAGAGGGACATTGTAAACTTTGTTTAAAAATGTCCCTATAATCATATTTTCGTCTGGTATCAGTCCTTTTACAGCTGATACCACAAATTTATCTTCCAGCGAAACAGATAGCTCACTAAATGCATTTTTTAAAAATGCAGAAGGAATCGCGATGATAAGCACGTCACTTTCTTCAATTATTTGATTGATATCAGAGTAAAAGTGAATTTTATCTGTATCAAAATCTATACTTGTCAAATAATTGGGATTGTGGCCGTGTTTTCTAAACTTTTTTATGTGTTTAGGATTTCGGAAATACCAATTCAGCTCCAGAACATTGTTCATGAGCATTTTGGCAATAGCTGTTGCCCAGCTACCACTTCCAATTATTCCTACTCTTGACGATTCGTCCATATAGTTAGTGATTGTCCTCTTAATTAAATGAGTTCTACCTGCATGGTTATGCTAACCACTCTTTTACTTCATCCTGAGCCGGGTTTTTGTATCCCAACTTGTTCTTTTTGTTATAGCCACACATCTCCTGATGCAGTTTTGTTGGCTTAACCTCTTTTAGCTGGTCAACTTTTTTATAGCCTAGTTTCTGGATTACTTCAACCCACTCCTTAGGAATCCCTAATTCCATATATTTTTCTTCTCCATCGTTTTCGGCCTTTTTCTCAGGCTTCATTTGCGGGAAGAACAATACTTCCTGAATCGATTGTTGGTTGGTCATCAACATGGCCAAACGGTCAACACCAATACCCATACCTGATGTAGGAGGCATTCCGTACTCAAGAGAACGAACAAAATCCATATCAATAAACATGGCTTCGTCATCTCCTTTTTCTGATAGTTTAAGCTGATCCTGAAAACGCCCCAACTGGTCAATAGGGTCGTTAAGCTCAGAGTATGCATTAGCAAGCTCTTTACCATTTACCATCAACTCAAAACGTTCTGTCAACTCAGGATTTTCACGGTGCTTTTTACATAGCGGCGACATTTCTACCGGGTAATCGGTGATGAAAGTAGGCTGAATGTAATTTCCTTCACATTTTTCGCCAAATATTTCGTCAATCAATTTTCCTTTACCCATGGATGGATCTGTTTCAACACCAAGATCTTCACATACCTCGAACAATTGTTTCTCGTTCATCCCGGAAATATCAACTCCTGTAAACTCTTTGATGGAGTCAATCATTGAAATGCGTTTGAAAGGGCGTTTGAAATCGATTTCTTTGTCTCCTACCTGTACTTTTGTTGTTCCATGAAGCGCCAAAGCAACTTTTTCAATCATCTCCTCCGTAAAGTTCATCATCCATTTGTAGTCCTTATAGGCCACATAAATCTCCATTACGGTAAACTCAGGATTGTGGGTGCGGTCCATACCTTCGTTACGGAAATCTTTTGCAAACTCATATACCCCGTCAAATCCACCAACAATAAGCCTTTTTAAATAAAGCTCGTTTGCAATACGCAGGTACAAGGGAATATTTAAGGCATTATGATGTGTAATAAAAGGACGCGCCGCTGCACCTCCCGGAATTGATTGTAAAATTGGGGTTTCAACCTCAAGGTAACCCTTCTCATTAAAGAAGTTACGCATGGTGTTGATAATTTTTGTTCTTTTTAGGAAAGTATCTTTTACCTGGTCGTTTACAATTAAATCAACATAACGCTGACGGTACCTTTGTTCCGGATCGGTAAAAGCATCATATTGTTTTCCATCTTTTTCCTTAACTATAGGAAGTGGTTTTAAAGATTTTGTAAGAACCTTAAATTCTTTTACATAAACAGAAATTTCTCCCATTTGTGTTTTAAAAACATAACCTTTAACTCCTATGATATCACCAATGTCCAATAGTTTTTTAAATACGGTATTGTACATGGTTTTGTCATCGCCTTCGCAAATATCGTCTCTCCTGAAATATACCTGAATTCGCCCTTGTTGATCCTTAAGCTCAGCAAAAGATGCATTACCCATGATTCGGCGGCTCATAATACGACCGGCAATAGATATCTGTTTTAACCCTTCATTTTCTTCGTCCTCTTCAAATAATTTCTTGATATCCTCCGAGTAGTGGGTGATTTCGTACTCATCAGCAGGGAATGCATTAATTCCTAATTTGTTTAATTCTTCAAGACTATTACGTCTTATTAATTCCTGTTCGCTTAATTCAACGGTACTCATTCTTATATTTTCAATATGAATATTTAAAATATCCTCCTAATATCTACAATGTGCCAAAAACACATTATCAAGGAGATAGCAATTGTTTTTCCTTAAAAAACATAAAGAAAAATCGATGCAAAGATAATGATTAACCTTTAATTAAAAAGTGCTAAAACGCTGAGGTTTGTGAACTTTAACTTATTTTTTATTGTTTCTTGTGTTGTAATAGTCCAAAAGCTAATATAATTCATAGCGTAAGGGGCGTAAAATTGCTATCATTGTATTCTGAAAAGAAGAGTTTAATTACTATGAAACGACCCATATGCAAAAGTTCTCACACATGAGAATGATTGTTTTTTTCGGCGAGTTCCCCCTCAATTCAGCGGGGCAGGCAATGTGGCAAAAAAAAGAAAAAATATAAAGATGAAAATAAAAGCAAGGAAGCCGGACTGGCTAAAGATACAACTGCCCAACACTTCTGATTACAAATGGATGAACCAGGTAATCAGAGACAATAAACTGCATACCATTTGTACCAGCGGGAAATGTCCAAATGCTGCAGAATGCTGGGGAGCCGGTACTGCAACATTTATGATTTTAGGAGACATTTGTACACGGGCATGCAAATTTTGTAATGTAAAAACAGGTAAACCATTGGCTGTAGATGTGAAAGAACCTTTCCGGATTGCCAGGTCGATACAGATCATGAAGCTGAAACACGCTGTAATTACTTCGGTTGACAGGGATGACCTGGAAGATGGTGGTGCAGACATATGGCAGCAAACCATTTTAAAGGTTAAGGAAATGAATCCTGAAACCACACAGGAAGTACTGATTCCGGATTTTAATGGCCTGCACCATTTAATTAAAAAAGTAATCGATGCAGGGCCTGAAGTGGTTTCACATAATTTAGAAACAGTAAGACGAATTACTCCCTTGGTTCGGACTCGTGCCAAATATGATTTGAGCCTTGAAGTTTTAAAATACATTGCCCAAAACGGAGTGGTAGCCAAAACAGGCATCATGGTTGGGCTGGGCGAAACGGAAGAGGAAGTAATTGAAACAATGCAGGATGCATTTAATGCCGGAGTGAAAGTGTTTACCATTGGGCAATATCTTCAACCTTCAAAAGAACATATGGAAGTTTCGGAGTATGTTACACCAGAACAGTTTGCCAGGTATGAGCAATTAAGCCTTGAGATCGGCTTGAAGTTCGTGGAGAGCGGTCCTATGGTACGTTCCTCCTATCATGCCGAAAAGCATATTAATGCATTGAAATAATAATATAGTTTAAACTACCAGTAAGCTTTTTATGAATACAGATACAATATTTGAAGATCTAAATACAATAGAATACAAAAAGGCATGGGATTATCAGGAAAACAAGTTTAATCTAATTGTCAATGCAAAACTGTTTAACCGGGAACATCCTGATGCCCCTAAAGAAATAAAGCACTATTTGTTATTCTGTGAACACCCTCATGTTTACACCCTAGGAAAAAGTGGTGCGGTAAATAATTTGTTGATAAATGATGCCTTTCTAAAACAGATTAATGCCACCTATTATAAAAGTAACCGGGGTGGCGACATCACTTATCATGGTCCGGGTCAGATTGTGGGATACCCAATATTTGATCTGGAGGAGATGGGACTGACAGTAAAAAGTTACATACATCAGTTAGAAGAAGCAATTATTAATTGTATTGCAGATTATGGTATCAAAGGTGAGCGACTGGATGGAGCTACCGGTGTTTGGATTGACAAAGAAGTACCTGGAAAAGCAAGAAAAATCTGTGCTATAGGGGTTAAAGCAAGTCGCTATGTGAGTATGCATGGTTTTGCATTGAACGTAAATACCGATCTTTCATACTTTAACCATATCAATCCATGTGGATTTGTTGATAAAGGGGTTACTTCATTACAAAAAGAATTAGGGGTAGAACAAGATTTTGAGGCAGTAAAAACCAATTTAAAAGGCCACCTGCAAAAAGTATTTAAATTAAATATACTTTAAGAATTTGAAGCTAAACAGCTGATATTGACTTTCATTTATAAAATAGAAAGCCATATTTTCTTATTGTTTTTAACTATTAAAGGATATTGGGTTTTGAAATTCCATTTTTTTTAGGAAAATTTATCCTTTCAAAATTAAATTTGGGCTCATTATACACATGGAGAAAACTTGGAATATAAAAGAAAGTGGCGACGATGAAAAGATAGAGCACCTATCGAACGTTTTGAATATCGATAGGTTTTTATCTAATTTGTTGGTACAAAGAGGTGTGGAGACATTTGATGAGGCTAAGGCATTTTTCCGTCCTGATTTTGAGCATTTGCATGATCCTTTTTTAATGAAGGATATGGACAAGGCCATTGACCGGCTTGATACAGCTGTTGAAAACAAAGAAAAGGTTTTTGTATACGGTGACTATGATGTTGATGGAACAACCTCGGTAGCTCTTGTATTTTCTTTTCTGAGGCCTTTTTTCGACAACATCCAGTTTTACATCCCCAACCGGTATGAAGAAGGATACGGTATATCATATAAAGGGATTGACCACTTTGCTGAGGAAAACTGTTCACTGGTTATTGCACTGGATTGCGGTATTAAAGCAGTAGAGAAAATTGAATATGCCAAAGAAAAAGGCATCGATTTTATTATTTGCGACCACCATACTCCAGGAGATGTATTGCCGGCTGCGGCAGCATGTCTTGATCCCAAAAGAAAAGACTGTAACTATCCCGATGAAAATTTATCGGGCTGTGGTGTCGGTTTTAAATTCATCCAGGCTTATTGCAAAAGGCATAAATTAGATTACCATAAGGTATATGAATATCTCGACCTTGTAGCCGTAAGTATTGCATCCGATATTGTACCAATTGTAGGAGAAAACAGGGTACTGGCTTATTATGGCCTCCAAAAACTGAACACCAATCCCTGCATCGGCTTAAAGCATATTATTAAAGTATCCGGGATGCAGGGGCGCGAAATAGGCATTAGTGATATTGTGTTTAAGATTGGACCACGCATTAATGCAGCAGGGAGGATTGATTCGGGAGGCGATGCAGTTGACCTGTTAATTGCAGAGAATGAAGAGATGGCCGGAAGCATGAGTATTGATATAGATAAGTGTAACGATACCCGTAAGGGGTTCGACAGGGATATCACCCAACAAGCCCTTGATCTGATTTCATCCAACGAGAAGCTAAAGAACAAAAAGACAACGGTGCTTTTTGAACCCGAATGGCATAAGGGAGTAATTGGTATTGTGGCATCCCGATTAACCGAGTACTATTACCGTCCTACCGTGATACTCACAGAGTCAAAAGGCCTTGCTACCGGTTCTGCACGTTCTGTTGAGGGGTTTGACTTATATAAGGCCATTGATCACTGTAGCGATTTGCTTGAAAATTTCGGGGGGCATATGTATGCTGCAGGCCTTACCTTAAAGATCGAGAACATTCCTGAGTTTCAGCGAAGGTTTGAAGCTTTTGTGGAAAAGAATATCACCCCTGACCAATTGATACCACAGATTGATGTGGATGAAGAGATTGGACTCAGGGATATCAATGAAAAGTTTTTCAGGATACTGAAACAGTTCCGTCCCTTTGGACCAGGCAATCTAAAACCTGTTTTTGTTACCAAAAGGGTGTTTGATTACGGAACAAGCAAAAAGGTTGGAAAAGACCAGGACCATTTAAAAGTGGAACTTATTGAAGAGAAATCGGGCTCCATAAAACAAGGTATCGGTTTTTCCATGGGTCCTGATCTTGACAACTTACAGACAGGAAACCCTTTTGATGTTTGCTATACCATTGAAGAAAATGTATATAACGGGAGGTCGACCATCCAAATGATGCTAAAGGACATGAAGTTTCCTTATGCAGAAGGGAATTGAGGAATAAGGTTCAAAAAATTACAATTTCCGGTTTCAGAATGATCTTCAGTCATTTGAAGTTATGGACATAAAATATAAAGAG
>NZ_JAPDPI010000089.1 GCF_026013615.1 Plebeiibacterium marinum | reverse complement strand
AGAAAACTCCTGTATTATAGTGGCCCCCTCCGCTCACCCCTCATCCCCTAAAGGGGAAGCCTCTCGCACCGTGTGGGTTGACACTCTCCCTTTAGGGAGTTGGAGGGTGCGGGTTGGAATAAATTCGAGTTTTCTTGCAAGCACTACTTAAGTCAAATTGTGCTTTCAGCACGATTTGACTCCCATCCTGACGGGACATCCTTTATACAATCATATGCTAATATGACTGTTTTATTTAAAAATGAATTAAATAATAGTAAAATGGACTATATTAAATGAATTTCTTGACAGAAGACCTTATTTTAGTATGCAAAACATTTGTATTTCAAAATAAGTGTCATGATAAAAAGGATTTATTTAATTCTGTTTTTGGGTTTACTGTTGTTAACCCATCCTGGCTATGCCAATGAGCCGGATTCTGCATATGTGTTTTCGTATGCAACTATTAAAAATAATAACCATAACGGCCTTCACTACGCCTGGAGTGTAGATAAGGACTGTTGGCACTCCATTGGCCCGGAAATGCGTTTCTTATTTTCAGATTTTGGAGCATGGGGATCTCAGAAGAGAATGATTTCGCCCTTTATGTTTCAAGATCAGAATGGTTTATGGCATTGCTTATGGACCCTGAATAATGATGTGGGTCAGTTTGCCCATGCCGATACCAAAGATCTGTACAACTGGAGGAGCCAGTCTTATCCAACAGTTATGGATCAGGGTAATGTGCTGGATATTGAGGTTTCATATCAAAAAAGCAGCGCTTGCTATCTGATTAGCTGGGCAAGTGAACAGGATAAAGGGCTAACGTATTTTAAAACAACAACAACAGACTTTAAATCATATACTCCTACCCAAAAAGCCACTAAACAAGATCGTCCGGGACTGCGGACAGAGGTGCTTTTGAATGGAGAAAGTCTGTCTGGCGTAATCCATAAAGTCTCCTGGGAAACTATTGATAAGCTTATTAAACATCAGGAATGGACTGCATTCCATAATCAGGAAAGGGCAGAAGAGTGTAAAGATGATCCGGTTAGATTCAAGGGCTTGGAAGATTTGAGTGCAAAACTGACACTCTATCCCGAAAAGAGTAAAAAAATCAGCGATATGTTGATTGGTGCTTTCTTCGAAGATATTAATTACGCTGCCGATGGTGGGATATATGCCGAGTTAATTCAAAACAGGGGTTTTGAGTACGATTTAAACGACACACAAGGGAGGGATAAAACCTGGACGCATAAAAAAGCCTGGTCTGTAACGGGACAGGCATCATTTAAAATCGATACCCTTTCCCCAATTCATCCTAACAACAGGCATTTTGCCGTTCTACAGGTTAATGAACCAGGTGCATGCATCAGTAATAGTGGTTTTGATGGTATCCCGGTGATGGAAGGAGAGAAATATGATTTTTCTATTTTTGCCAGGAGCCTTAGTGATAGCAAAGGTGGTTTAAAAGTAACAATTTCTGATAGGCAAGGCAATGTGATAGGTGAAGCAAGCGTAAAAAAATTAAGTTCAGAATGGAATAAATATGAAGGCGTAATTACTGCCGGAAAAACTGTAGATGACGCACTTATATCTATACAGCCTGTGGAGAAAGGTTCTTATGCCCTTGATATGCTATCTTTATTTCCCCAAAATACTTTTATGGGGCGTAAAAACGGGTTGCGCAAGGATCTTGCCCGGGTAATTGCTGATATCAAACCCCGCTTTATTAGATTTCCGGGAGGTTGCGTAGCCCATGGAAACGGGATTGATAACATATACCATTGGAAAAATACTATAGGTCCACTGGAAGCCCGGAAGCCACAGCGAAATATATGGAACTATCATCAATCCATGGGTTTAGGCTATTTTGAGTACTTTCAGTTTTGTGAAGATATTGGAGCAGAGCCTGTTCCTGTTGTTGCGGCTGGTGTTCCTTGTCAAAACTCTTCAATTGGGGGACATGGACAGCAAGGAGGAATACCCATGTGTGAAATGGGAGATTATGTGCAGGAAGTGCTCGACCTGATTGAATGGGCCAATGGTGATAAAAATACCCGTTGGGGTAAATTAAGAGCGGAAGCAGGCCATCCAAAACCATTTAATTTGAAATATATTGGTATTGGAAATGAAGATCTGATTACGGATGTATTCGCCGAACGTTTTTCTATGATATATAAAGCGGTAACAGAAAAGTATCCGGAGATAATAGTGATAGGTACAGTTGGCCCGTTTTATATGGGTACTGATTATGTGGAAGGCTGGAAACTAGCCTCTGATCTGGAAGTGCCAATGGTGGATGAGCATTATTATCAGCCTCCGGGTTGGTTTATCAATAATCAGGATTATTACGACCGTTACGACAGGAGCAAACCCAAAGTTTATCTGGGGGAGTATGCCAGTCATTTACCGGGGCGACCCATGAATATAGAAACAGCTTTGTCTGAGGCTCTTTATTTAACTTCTGTTGAGCGGAATGCAGATGTGGTTACCATGACTTCTTTTGCTCCTTTATTGGCTAAGGAACATCACACACAATGGAACCCGGATTTGATATACTTTAATAATACTGAGGTTAAACCAACAGTGGATTATTATGTGCAGAAAATGTATGGTAACAACAGCGGCGATTACTATGTTCCCGGATATATTGATTTGTCAACAACCAACCAGGAAGCCATTGAGCGGGTTGCCTATTCCGTGGTAAAAGATTCAAAGAGCAACGACATAATTATTAAATTGGTAAATATGTTGCCGGTAAGTGTTCATGTTAACATTGATTTATCAAAGTTTATAAACACTCCATGCAGAGGTAAATTAACTGTTTTAAAAGGAAATCCTACAAGTAAGGAGGCTCTGCCAAAGGAATCCGAAATTGATATGGACAGCAATACTCAGTTTGAGTCAGCGCCTTATTCATTTTCATTGATACGCGTGGGCTTATGAGTAGTGCTCGCTAGAAAACTCGATTTTATCCCAATCCACACCCTCCAACTCTCCCGAATACAAGTTCGGGACAGGCTTTATAGGGAGAGTCTCAACCCACACAGTGCGAGAGGCTTCCTCTTCAGGGGACGAGGGGTGAGCGATGGCGGTCACTATAATTGAACGATATGAGTGTGTTAATTGTATTATATAATCAAAACTAAATAATAAGATGATCAAATTTATAAATGTAGTATTAGTTACCATGTTAGGAATGATAACTCTAAATGTTGAAGCACAGCAGTACAAGTTAAAACTATGGCCGGAGGGAGTGCCTGGATCAAAAGAAAATTCCTCATATGTTGAGTCTTTTACTGATAACAGAGGCAGGACCAACCGGGTAGTCCGGGTTACGGATCCAACAATTTCAGTGTTTCTTCCTGAAAAAGAAAAGGCAAACGGAACTGCAGTATTAATATGTCCCGGAGGTGGATATTCATGTCTGGCATGGGATCATGAAGGTTTTATGGTGGCCAAGTGGCTTAACGACCATGGAATTGCAGGAGTATTGTTAAAGTACCGTTTGCCTAGTGATCAAATAATGGAGGAGAAAAATATGGGGCCTTTACAAGATGCCCAACAAGCCATGCGCATGATAAGGAATAATGCCGAAAAATGGAATATCAATCCTGACAAAGTTGGCGTAATGGGCTTTTCAGCAGGAGGTCATTTGGCATCTACCATTTCAACTCAGTATGCTAGGGATTTGCAATCAACTACCGATACCACATCGGCTCGCCCGGATTTCTCGGTTTTGGTATACCCGGTAATTTCAATGAATAAGGATTATACACATATGGGTTCAAGAAATAACCTGATTGGTAAAGAACCCACAGAAGAGCTTGTAAAACAGTATTCTAATGAGTTGCAGATAAATAAGGAAACCCCAATGGCATTTATGGTGCACTCTCTGGATGACAGAGCCGTACCCATAGAAAATAGCTTAAACTATTACAAGGCTCTTAAAGCAAACGGTGTTAAAGGAGAGTTGCATATCTTTCAAAAAGGAGGACATGGTTATGGGTTGGATAAAAGTAAAGGCACTCAATTGCAATGGCCGGCTATGCTGTTGCAATGGTTGGATATGAATGGATTTTAAGTCTGAAGGTCTTTTGTAAAAGTATCAGACTTGCAGCCTCAATTAACGAGACGCTAAGTTCCTTGTGGCGATTCCTTTGAGTGTTTAAAAAGAAGTTTGTTTGCCATAAAAACCTAAACATCAAGGGAATCAATCTTCCCCCCAAGTAGGGGGAAGTACCATGCTAAAGGCATGGGGAAGGGGGTAAATATATACTAATACAATAACTAGAAGTAATACCTGCTTATCTCCTTCCAATCTTCATAATCTCTTTTATAATAATATCAGGATGTTGTAAGTTTATTTCTATAATATTTTAATTCAATAGTTCGTTAATTTTTTATAAGTGTAAGAATATGAGATATTTAATAAAACCAACTTAAGTTGAGTAAAGATTTGATTTTAAGCATATTGCAAATAAGTCTCTCGTCTCTCATCTAAAATCTAACGATCTGTTATTAATTAGGGTCTATCTTTTTTAATGAAGCCAATAGTTGTTTTAATAAAATTGACAAGATTTTATGAACCATACCCCCTTCCCCCCATCTTTGATGTGGTACTTCCCCCTGCTCAGGGGAAGATTGATTCCCGTAACGTACAACATTTTACTAATATTATAATTCGTTCCGAACACCCAAGTACTATGCCCCATAGCCGTCAGGCTAAGGTTCTATTTTATTAGAATAATGTTATATATTTTAGCCTGAAGGTCTTTTGTAAAAGTATTCTGTATATCGTGCTGAAAGCACAGCTTATCCTAGCCCCATGCAACGCATGGGGTTATGTAAGAAGGTAATCAACGTCCTGTAGGGACAGCTCATTCATTTTTGAAGAAAGACATTACAAAAGCCTGTCTTTTAAATATGAGTATCTAATTTTCCTAAAAGA
>NZ_JAPDPI010000088.1 GCF_026013615.1 Plebeiibacterium marinum | reverse complement strand
GGTAAATAATTACCTAAAACACGTCGAAGTTATATGCTGAAACAAAGTTAAACCAATAAAAAAATGCGATTAAAACCACTATAGATAAATCGCATACTTACAATATCTTACGTAAAGGTTTCTGGGATAATGTTTAGTTCAACAAACCCTCCAATGTGTAGGGTATGCAAGCAACCCTACATTAGAGGCTAAGTGTTGCCAGCAGTTGTTTATTTAATTCGAGTAATCTCCCCATTCAATAAGAAACCAACTTTTATTTCTTTTCTCAAATATAAAGTCGATATATATTCCATTGTCAATTCCTCTAATTAAGACTTTTGCTGTATCGCTCTCTATCTCTATTAATTGTTTATATCCGTCAATTTCTCGGTCTTGTGTTTCTAATTCGCTTTTAAAATGCAAAGATTTCCATTCCTCTTTTTTAATCATCTTTATTTCTTCATTGTCTTCAATGTCAACGGAAATATATTTCAACGGAAATACAACATGATTTAACTGAAATATTGAATCCGAGCTGTATATTTCAAGAAATTTTTGAAAATCAAAAACAGTTGATTCCGTAGTTTTTTCTGTTTGAGAACAATAATTCTTTCCTGTTATATTTCCAATTGGTCTTGCAAAGCAACTAACCTTAAGTATTAAAAATATTCCGAATAGAATTAAAGAGATTTTCTTCATCGTCCTAGATTTGTTTATTGTTTCGTGAATGATTTTTACGGATTACGGGTTTTTCAATTGCTACGTAGAGTAGAGCCTGATAGCTTACTCCTACTTATTTACTCTAAAAGTAATAATTATAAGTAAACTATCAGCGCCCCCTTCATCAAACCGTACGTGAAGTTTTCCCTCATACGGCTTACCGATAGAGTTCTTCATTGAGCTTTCGCAAGGGTCTTCAAGCGTGCATACTTTTCTAAGTCAAACAGTCTTCGGTTTTGAACCAAAGTACTATAAGGTCGCTGGCGGAGCGACTTGTGTGCTTTTCGGCCTTTACTTTTGAGCCATTTAAACAGTTTATAATCCAAATGTTTTATGATCACCTTTATGGTTTCCCATATGTGAGATACCTTACTTATTGAAAAATAGTTTAACCAACCTTTGAGCAATGTGTTTAACTTGTAAAGCATCGGGTCTATCTTCCAATGCCTCCGCTTGGCCATCAATTCCCGGATTTTAGTGAAGAGTTTGGATCTTGATTTCATGCTCGGTCGAACATTGGTATACTTATTTGTATTCCATGAAAATTTAGATTGGATTACCCTAAACTCAAATCCCAAAAAGAACAGACTTTTCTTGTGCACATGCAAAAGAGAGGTCTTTGTCTTGTTAATGGTTAAACCCATACGTGCCATTAAGGAATCGATGTAGTTCAAGATTTCTCTGCTGTAATAGTAGGTCCCCATAAGCACAAAATCATCGGCATAGCGCACTATGCGAATGTTTGCTTTGGCAAACTTCCCTTTGGGATTATTAACAATACGATCAAAAGCATGCAGGTAAATATTTGATAACAACGGACTAATAACACCTCCTTGTGGAGTGCCTGCTTTTGTTGCAACAAGCTTCCCATTCTTTAGTTGTTTTGGTGCTGTAAGCCATTGCTTAATCAGATTGAGTATTCCTTTGTCGGTAATGCGCTCTTTCAACAGTACAAACAGTTTTTCGTGAGGGATAGTATCAAAATACTTTGATAAATCTGCGTCATAGATAAAATGATACCCTTCGTAAATATTCCGTTTGATTTGTTTGATTGCATCATGTGCGCCTCGTTTAGGGCGAAATCCATAAGAAGTATTGATAAAGTCGGCCTCCCAGAGTGGTTCAATCAGCATTTTCACTGCCATTTGTACCACTCGGTCTTTTATGGTAGGAATACCTAACATGCGGAACTCGCCTTTCTTCTCCTTTGGAATTTCAACCTGACGTACGGCCTGACATTGATATGTGCTGTTACGCAATTCCGTTTGTAGCTCTTTCAGAAAATTGGATTCACCATATTCTTCAATAGCCTCAAAGGTCATCTTATCAACACCTGTACCTTTGGAATAATTCTCTTTAACCCTGCGGTAAGATTCTTCAATAACATAGGTCTGACTAACCTTATCGATTAGACTGTATGCTTTGAAGTCTTTGTCTTGCTTGGCTCTAATGTATAGCTTCCTTTGGAATTCACGAACTCTTTCATCGGTGCAAAACTCCGATGGACTTACTAATAGACTGTTGTCAATATAGGTCGTTCTGTTTTCCATATAAGCTTCTCTAAAGTAGAGCCCCTTTCCTATGTAGCGTTTTGTTGTCACTACAATCATGGGTACTATAGGCTCCTCCGACTTCTCTTATTCCCAAGCTGAACTTCGCTATGCTTATATCAGCCGGTTTAAGGTTGCCAACCTTTGAAACAAGAGATCTCCCACGTTCCGTAATAATCCATCTATGACCACGCCATCCCTATGACTCCGGTAGATCGTTACACTTCACTTTGCTGTTAATCCATGTAACGTTGCAGGGTTCGAAGACCGTCAAAACTCTCCCCATCTACAGATACACTTCTCGAAGCTACCACGGGTTCACACTTGCGCATTACGGCTTGGTCATTTGAATATACCGAGCTTCAGCGATATCCTCACGGATAGAACTGTCGATATTTCTTCTAAATGAACAGCAAATTATTTAGGCAGGATTTTCACCTGCTGGATTACCACAGCTTGCGTGGCACACTAACGGATTGGGCATATGAACCGTAGCGCAAATTACCGCACTACTTTTCAAATCGAAATATAGTAAATTTCACGCTCAAAACCTCCGCAAACCACTGCCTGCGCTATGGTTTATGATGCCGTGTTAGGCACTGGGATTTCTCCTCAATTTTCACTTGCTTTATTTTTTATCATTTTTTCAATAAATTCAATCCTCTTCTTATAATCTCTTGCTTCAAATGAATCATATTTCCAATTCATTTCAACTAATGGAATAGAATATTTATTTGCATAATTAAGTAAATCCTCTTTTTGCTTATCATTTGCATAACTAGACATAAATATAGCTTCAATACATCCTGAGACATCAAGCATTATTGATTTGTGAAAAACCAATTCTCCTTTTATATTTTCAATAATGCACTTTTCTTTATTATAGTATGTACCAATCCTATACTCATTTTCACCTTGATAATCTTTATGTTTTATGAAGAACGATTGCTGTAAACCTTCTTTAAGTTGTTTCTTGTAATTATCTACTCCGACTTCTTTTAAATACCCCCCTTGAATATCTCCAATTTTTTTACACCATATTTCTTCAAATGATAAGTATTCAATATCATCTTCTATCAATTCTATCTTTGATTTATTTAAGGTCAATATTTTTTCTTTTGAAAAAGCAATACAGACTCCAAAATACTTATCAGCATATTGGTCCCACATTCTAGGCTTTGAAAACCCAAACAACTCTTCATTTCCTTTAAATCTTGATATTATACCTTTATCAGAACCTTGAGGTAGATAATTTTTGCAAAAGCAGATTTGTTGAAACTGATTTTCTAGCTCTGAAAGATATTTGTGCAAAAAAGCAGAAGCTTCAACATCTTCTTTTCGATTAGGTTTATCAACTTCACTACCAAAATAGACAGTCCTTCTGTCTGCTTCTCTACTCTCAATCGGGTCATTTGAATTTCGGCCTCCATTAAACTTCAACTGGTGATTATGCAAAATATAATCAATCGCAGTAGAGGTCTTTGTATAATGATACAAAATATCCTCATTATAAATTTTTTGAAAAAAACTTATATCCATATCCATCATTACTATCCTTCAAATTTACGACTATCCTTGTGCCTAACGGTTCGAATATGCGTAGTGCGGGGTTTCAATGCACTTCACTTTCAAACCGCTACATTGCTTATTAAATGCTTTAATGTTCGAATTTACTAAATCGCCCCGCATTACGTATATTTATTGTTGTGTGGCGTATTATCTGTCATTTATTACTTTCTTAACCTTTTCAACAAATTTAGTTACTTCAAGTTTTTTATCATTTTTATTATAGCTCCAAGAATACTCACAGTTAAAGAACTCCTTTCCAAGGTAAAATTGAATAACTGTGTTATGTAGATGTGAGCCTCCTTTAGGCATTTCGGAATTTTGATTTAATTCCTTCTTTCTATAATATTTAATCACATCATACCAGTCAAGTTTTTGATTTTGAATAATTAGTTTCTTTTCTTCATTAAAACTATAGTATCTTAAAAAGCCTTCATCATTGTCATACCATAAAACACACACCATATCTAAGACTGAACAACCTGGTCCATGATGATGAAAAATGGACTTCACAAGCATTATAGTGTCAATTCCTTTGTTTTTGAGATTACATGCAAAATCCTCTGAAATTGAGTCTATTTCTGTTATTCCAGGTCGATTATAAATGTTATTTATGTTATGTTTTTTAAAATTACATTCCCCTTTGCCATATGTTTCTCTTTCTTTTTCCCATTTAGAATACTCTAATTTCCATCGCTCATCATCGGATAGCTCAGAGATATTAACCAAATATGAACATTTTATAGGTACATAATACTTATCAATTTTTATCACATATATTATTTCATCGTACTTGGACTTTGAAACTGAAATAACGACACCAGTATCTCCCGATTGAGGGTAGAAATCTCCCCACATATCTTTTCCTGCCAGATGTTTAATACTGTCATTAGGAAATGAAATGTAATCGCCTTTGTTTAGTTTTGAATATATACCTCCGTTATGACGAATCTTAACAGAAGTACCTATGAATGTTTTAAGATTATCCATATCCCCACAGAAGTCTATTGGCTCATCATTAGTGGAAAGACCTGATGATGTATCTTGAGAATACATAGTATTGACACATAGAACAGATAATATCAACATTAAAAATTTCATCATCTACTTATCGTTATTTATCTACTTATCGTTATTTGCTTCGCGTATGCCACACAACGGATTGGGCATATGAACCGTGCGGGGATTGAAACAGTACGCCCTTTATTTCACCGCTCAGAGCCCAATGCTTTTACAGGGACTAAATTTAACAATAATAAGTTGCTTTAAAAGCATAGGGCGGACTTATTGAAATCACCGCAACTCCGCACCTTCACAACACCCCGCATGGTTTATGATGCCGTGTTGAACTAAACCCGCAAAGCGGGGGCTTAGGCTAAAACTAACAAAATTCGTAAGATAATTACATCTTCTACCATT
>NZ_JAPDPI010000087.1 GCF_026013615.1 Plebeiibacterium marinum | reverse complement strand
CCTAAGAACTTTCAAATTACTCCGAATGTTTTGGAAGTAATTTGAAAGCAACACTTATTTTTGTCGCATCAAGACGGGGTTTACCGAATGCTTACGTTTGGTGTTGATGAGCTTTACACAAAACAAACAATTGATGCTGGAAATCGAGTAAAAAATCAATTAAATTCAAAATTATCTGATGTCAGTTTTGAATTTCAAGGCTCTGTTATGACGAATACTCATATAAAAGGGTACAGTGATATTGATTTATTAACAATAACTGAGAAGTTCTACACCTTTGACAGAGAAGGAATAAATAAATCCTTAAATCAAACTGATGTATATTTTAAGTATAACCAAAACCAAATTAACACATTAAAAAATGTTTTAAACGGAGGTGGTTATACCAATGCATTAACAGACCTTAGAGAATTAAGACTTGATTGCGAAGAAACACTTGATAGTGTATATTCTTACGTGGATACATCACGTCCAAAGTCTATCGAAGTTGAACTTACCAATCCTAATCGTAAAGTTGATGTTGTAATTGCAAGTTGGTTTCAAGACACAAATTATTATATAAACAGTAACATTGTAAATAAAGCTATACAGGTATTCTACAAGGGCAATATTCCTGCTTATGATCGAAAATTAGATGCAGATTATCCTTTTATGAGAATTAAACTTTTAAACGATAAGGATTCCATCGTAAATGGAAGACTTAAAAGAATGATTCGTTTCCTAAAAACGCTTAAATCAGATGCAGATCAAGACATTAAGCTTTCAAGTTTTGATATAAATGCGATCTTATTTGATATTGACACAAAGCAGTATCACAATAAAAGTTATCTGGAATTAGTTCCTATTGCCTATGAACAGTTAAAAAAAATTGCAAACAACTATTCATATAGGTACAATTTACAATCTTTAGATAAAAGAGAATACATTTTTAGAAAGGATGATAGAATTACTGAAGATGTCGAAAAAACAGGATTTCTTAAAATCTTAATTAGTGAAGTAGAATATATAATCAACGAGCTAAATAGTTTAAAACGTTTAATTGCATAATAATGAAGATAATTAAAGTAATCTCAATAATAATTCAATTTATACTTTATGGTAGTGCAATTACATTAGGAATTATTTGGCTTTTTAATATTGAAGTATGTTTTGATCCGGAAGCTGCAACATTTTTACTACTTACAATAGTAACACCGTTACTAAGTTACCTGGTAAAAAAATACTCTGATATAATTGCAATTGAGAAATTCTCAACTGCAAACGCATTAGCTTATGGTTATATTAATAATTTTATTGAACCGGTTCTAACAGAATTGATAAAGAAGAGTAAAAAGCCTGTAATTTATATATACCTTCCTCAAACTATTGACGAATTATATCCCAAAAATGTAGAAAGAATTAAGGCTAACTTCATTGAAAAATACGGTAATATTGGTACTCGATCTATTAAAATAAATGAAGGACGAGGTGCTAGAGATCTTATGACAATTGCAAGTCTTGGTGAAGATTGTTTTTTTGATATTCCAAACACATTACTAACATTGAAGCCTTTAATTGACTATCAAGTAATTTCGCCTAAAAATGATTTAACTGATATTGAAAAAGAAAAGCTGGGCGTAAAATATATAGACGTGTTTAAGCAAGAGATATTAAAATTGTTATCAAGAAAACAGTTGGATAAGAATATAATTTTAATTGATAAGGACTTTAAAATTGAATAGTTTATAAAAATTCCTATAATTTACGAATATAAGCCTAGATGCTAATTGAATGCTGCTAGGCTCATATTTGTTGAATATTTTTCACTATTTTGCATAACACTAAACCATATCTTGTAAAATAGTACTACATGCAATCTAACTTTCTTTTCCTCCAAAGCGAATGGAATGATATATATATTAGGGCAATTGAAGTTGAAAAAAACGCAATAACTGCCCCAATAACATCGGCATTTTATGCGCGTTTATGTTTGGAACGAATGGTTCATTGGCTATACGAAAATGAAGGTTACTTAAAACAACCATACCAAACAAAGTTAGCGGCAAGAATGGCTGAACCTACATTCAAAGAAATTATTCCGCCATCTATTTATAATAACTTAGACTACATACGAAAACAAGGTAATATCGCTGCTCATGGTGGTAAAATAGATCGAAAAGCAAGCTTGGCCTGTCTTCGATTTTTGTTTCGCTTCTTAAGTTGGACTTCCAAAATGTATAGTGAAGTACCTCCTGAAATTGTAGAATTTAACGAAGATTTAATCCCAAAAGTGGGTGCTTCAGAAAAAAGTAAGCACGAACTAAAAAAAGCTGAAAAAAAATTATCCGAGCAAATTAACCTGGCCAATGACGAACGAAAAAAACGATTATTAGTTGAAGAGGAAAATGCTAAATTAAAAATACAACTAAAAGAAATTGAAGAGCGTAAGGAGCGAAATCAGCCTATAGCATTACCTCCTGAACAATATTCTGAGAGTGAAACAAGATCCCTGTATATTGATGTTATGTTGCAGGAAGCAGGATGGAATCCTGAAGCCATAAACACTACAGAATATCGTGTCATAGGCATGCCTAAATCAGTCAATCCAACAGGAAAAGGCTATGTTGATTATGTCCTTTGGGGTAATAATGGATTGCCTTTGGCTGTTATAGAAGCAAAAAAAGCATCTCGTAATATTAATGAAGGAAAACATCAGGCTGAGTTATACGCCAATTGTTTAGAAAACATGACAGGACAACGACCTGTTATATATTATACCAACGGATTCGATACTGAAATTTGGGACGATTGTACTTACCCCCCACGTAGAGTTTTTGGTTTCTATACCAAAGATGAATTACAACAAATTATTAATAGACGAAAAGATAAAAAAGATCCAAGAATCCAGTCTATCAATAACAAAATAACAAATCGAGCTTATCAAAAACATGCCATTGCAAGCATTCTCAATAAATTTATAAAAGATTCATCAAATGAATTAAGAGGTGGCTCAAGGGCTGCACTAGCTGTAATGGCAACAGGTACCGGTAAAACACGTACTGCCATTTCTTTTGTCGATGTACTATTTAAATCTGGTTGGATAAGCCGTGTTCTTTTTTTAGCTGATCGTAATGCATTAGTCACTCAGGCTCAAAGAAATTTTAATGCGCTTCTTCCAAATTTATCTTCAGTAAACCTCACAAAAGAAAAGGAAGATAAAAATACACGTTTGGTCTTCAGTACTTATCCTACCATTATGAATTGTATAGATGGAATTCGCTCTGGCGATGAACGATTCTATTCGGTGGGACATTTCGATCTGATTATTGTAGATGAAGCCCACAGGTCTATTTATCAAAAATACGGTGCTATTTTCAAATATTTCGATGCCTTGAGGTTAGGTTTAACAGCTACTCCTAAGGAAGATGGAGACCACGACACGTATCATTTATTTGATGAAGAAACGAATAATCCAACTTTTGATTATGAACTGGAAGAGGCTGTCAATGAAAAATACCTGGTTCCTTTTCATGCCCAGGAAATTAATCTGGGATTTATGTCAAGAGGGATAAATTTTGATGATTTATCAGAAGAAGAACAGGAACAATACGAAGAAACCTTTCGGGATGAATCAGGTTATATGCCTGATAGTATAGACAGTAGTGCTATTCACAATTGGCTTTTTAATAATAACACAGTTGATAAAGCTTTAAATTACTTAATGACTCAAGGTATAAAAGTTGAAGAGGGTGATAAAATTGGTAAATCTATCATTTTTGCTAAAAGCCATCAACATGCCGAATTCATTGAAGAACGGTTTAATGCAATGTATCCGGAATTAGGTAATAAGTTCCTTCGAATCATAGATAATTATGAGAAATACGCCCAGGATTTATTAGATGATTTTTCACTTAAAGATAAATATCCTCAAATTGCAGTCTCCGTTGATATGTTAGACACAGGTGTTGATGTACCTGAAATTGTTAACCTTGTACTATTCAA
The DNA here is from genome assembly GCF_026013615.1 of Plebeiibacterium marinum. GTDB lineage: Bacteria > Bacteroidota > Bacteroidia > Bacteroidales > Marinilabiliaceae > Saccharicrinis > Saccharicrinis marinus_A. Next base: position 2,179 of record NZ_JAPDPI010000087.1, on the reverse strand, counting down.
ACCCGTTTACAGTAAATCTAAGTTCTGGCAGATGTTAGGCAGGGGTACAAGACTGTGTCCTGATTTGTTTGCTCCCGGTATAGACAAAGAATATTTTTACGTATTTGACTTCTGTAATAATTTTCAGTTTTTTAGTCTAAAACCTGAAGGAAGAAAAGCGAATAAATCAGATTCTTTATCTGCTAAAATATTTAAAACAACAATTTCTATCGCTGAAGCATTTAGAGAAGAACCATTTTTAGATGAGAATCATCAGCAAGCCAGAAAAGAATTATTAAATTGGGCTTATCAGAGAGTCTGTCAACTTAACTTACAAAATTTCATGGTCCGCATGGAATTAAAGTATGTAGAAAAATATAACAAACCGGATATCTGGCAAAACCTAAATGACCAGGCAATTTTTGAAATTTTCAATCACATTGCTCCATTGATATTTATTCCGGAAAAAGACGAAGCTGCAAAACGTTTTGATTTGCTCATGCGTAATTTTCAATTAGCATTAATCGAATCAAAGCCAACAATACCTCAATATGAAAACACCATTAAAAACATCGGTCAACAATTAAGTCGATTATTAAACATTGGTGATGTTGCTAATCAAAAAAGTATTATAAAGGCGATTAAAGACGATAACTTTTGGCAGGATAAAAACTATAACAAACTTGAAAATATTAGGCTATCCCTTCGCGATTTATTAAAATACTTACCTAAGGAAGAAACGCTCACATACAAAACAGACTTCCTGGATGAAATTGAAAATGTAAATATCATTGAAGATCCATTAATTGGTTATACCAAAAGTGATTCATATAAACTTAGAGTAGAAACTTATATACGTGAAAATAAAAATCACCTGACTATTCAAAAACTAAGAAATAACATACCCCTAACTTCAATTGAGTTAGATGAATTGGAAAGACTTATTTTCCTGGACTCAAAACTTGGAACAAAAGAAGATTATCTGAAAACATATGGAGAAAAACCATTAGGTGTCTTCATTCGCAGTATTATTGGCATGGATGAAGAAGCCATTCAAAAAGCTTTCTCTAATTTTATAGATGAAGGTAATTTAACTGCAGATCAGATCCAGTTTTTAAAAATGATTATTGGCCACTTTACTAAAAACGGTTTTCTCGAATTAAAAGAATTATCTACTTCATTTAAAAATGCCGAAGACAACGGTCTCTTCGAACTATTTGAAGACGAAGATCAGGATCATATCATCAGAACCATTGATGAAGTAAATAATAATGCTGTAGTGGGTTAATACATAAACCAGTTCTAAAATTTGTGAATATTAGGATATATCATCTCTTTAGGATAAAATATTATACACCATCACTCATGCACCCCATAACACCCCAATTGCTGCCCTTCTGTATTAGGGGTACATTCTCTCAGGTGATGGCCATTCACACCCAACACCTCAAAAGTGGCAACCAAGCCTTTCACCCACACACGTGCAGTATTTGTTCTAATCTCGTTCTTAAAGTTATTCCTTTTCTTAAACTCCAACCAATATCCATTGTCAATTACCATTGTCCAATGAAGCCACAAAAACCTCCCTCTGCCTGTAACATTTGCCATTTTCAATTTACATGGTGCATACAAAATGGCAAACCTTACTTCTACCCACGAGCCTATGTTTGCCACTTCCTTACCCTTCTGGTGCTGTTTTCGTCATACCTTTTGCCCTAATGGCGCTCAATTAACAACTATTGCTGGCGCTTAATTTGTAATCAGCGCCATACACACATTCGGTATTTAAGTCATTCCGCTGCTCGTACCTCACAACTAAAAATGCCTTAAACCCCTCACCCCAGGTAACCTGGAGCATCCATAGCCTTTAATACTTTCTCATAAATAGTTTTGTTCGTACCTCCCTTCAACATATTTATTCCAAAGTCTTAAAAGCTGTACTCAGGCAAAAGCAACGCCAAAAACAGCACCCCTAAGCTGCAATAACATAATGCGTCCCTATATAACTTGCCTATCTTCAATGGTGTAAACTAAATACCTCCGGCAGTCCTATAGCGGCATTATGTTATTGAGCCCCACGGCCCGAGCTCCCCGCCCCACGCCATCACACACAAACAGCCCATTAAAAAATCACACTACCTGTCCCGCAAACCCAGCGGGAAGCCTTACCCTCTTGCTGCCTACGCTAAAGCTCCTGCAG
>NZ_JAPDPI010000086.1 GCF_026013615.1 Plebeiibacterium marinum | reverse complement strand
CCCCTAAAGGGGAAAACTCCAACGCACTGTGCGGAAGCAACTTCCCCTTTAGAGCCTGTCCCGAACTTGTATTCGGGAGGACTGAGGGGTGTGGGCGGGCTAACAAAAAATTCTGTAGTTTTCTTGCCAACACTATATTGATGGAGTTTAATTATAAAGAAGGTTTGGATTAAATCATAGACCCTTGCTTTGTGAAATCTGCCTTTTTTATTATTATATTTGATAGTATTAATTCGTTAAGTTTTTGTAAGTGTTTAATCTTTATAATTTTAACATTAATGAAGAATTTTATAAAAGATATTGGAATCTAGGCTATTGACAAATAAACTAATGACAATGATCAATAATCAATGATCAATAATCAATGACCAATAACTAATGACCAATAACTAATGAACTATTATGATAGTTCAGATACACAAAAAATATAAATTCCAGAAACTAATCCAAATAATGAAATACTATCTTATCGTAATCCTGTCAGTTTTTACCCTAAATGTAGAATGCCAAAATTTAATTTCAGGAGTGGTATTGGATGTTGTGGGGAAACCCGTTTCTTATGCATCGGTTCAGTATGAAAATTTGAATACAGGTGTCATTACAAATAACGAAGGACGGTTTTCAATACAAAAGGAAAGTGAATCTAAACTTGTGGTCAGGTGCCTGGGCTATCAAACACAATCTATATATACAGACACCTTGCATCATGATTTGGTTATTACACTCGAACCGGCTACTGTAAATTTAAATGAAGTGAAAGTTACTCCGGTTGACGTAGAGGATCTCATGAAGCAAGCCATAAAAAATCTACCCAAAAATTACCCCACAAAAACGGTTCGGTTAAAGGGTTTGTATAAACAGGCAGAGGTAAAAAATAATTACTTTAATAATGTGTTTGAGTCTAATGTTAATGTTTACCTCTCGGGTATGGGAAAATTGAAAATGCCTGATGTTGAAACAAAAATCATTAACTACGAATATTATACAGCACCCCCTGTCAATTATAGAAATCCTCAGGGATATTTATATACAACCAGCCTGTACTTTCATCCTATAATCCATCAAGTTAAAGATTATCAATTTGAGTATGATGGTCAATTCAATTATGAAGGAATGGAGGTGGTTAAAATAAAAATAGATCCAAAATTACCCAACCCAAAAGAATGCCAGTATAAAGGGTTTGTGTGCATTGATAAAGAAACGAAAGGGATTTTATATATGGAATATTCTTTAATCCCCAACCAAATTGAGATGAAACGGGCAAATGGACTAATGCAGCGACAGGAAAAAAGTCAGACTAAAATATTGTTTACAAAAGCGAAGCCCTTTTTTAAATTAGACTATATTGTAGAGAAAAATTTAGCTACATTAAAATTTAATGAGGCTTATTACAATATACACGCAGAGGAAATTGATAATCTGGTAAATGACAATCCCGGATTAGCCTATTTGAAAGATGTTGAAAAAATTGATACGGTATTTACAACGTTTAGTTTTTTTACAAAGGATGTTAATTACAGCCCTGCCAAATATGAACCCGATGAACTAACATTTGAAGAAATTATGAAGCAAGGCAAAGGGAAACCTTTTGATAAATCAAGGGATTATTCAAACGATTTTATTATTGAAACCAGAGAAGAAAAGATTTTTAAAGAAGCAGTTGAAAATAGCGCCCGGTAAACAAGGGGTTATTAACTGTTGGGTATTGATATAAACTTTAAATCAGAAAAATATGGAATCTATAGAAATAAAAGTAGGAACGCGAGTTGAGCATCCCCGGTATGGAGAAGGGATTATTGCAAAAATAACCATGGGGGCTTACGAAATATTTTTTGAGCAGGGGGGCAAAATGGAAATGCCTAAAACCAGTCCAACCCTAAAAGTGCTGGAAACACCCGAAGAGGGCAGGAGTGAGTTGGTAACAGCACGTGAATTAAGAAAAACAATTGCTTCGGTATTGGACGAATATGGAGTATTGCCTTCTGATGTGGAGCTGGGCAATAAATGGATGGGAGGAAAAGTGGTGCTGGTTCCGGGGAATGAATCTCTGCAACCCAAAGAAATCCCGATGGATGTCTTCTTCAAAAAGATCATCATGGTACGTGATAAGCTAAGGGTGTTGGAGCAAAACGTTAATTCTAATGGTGCGCTGAACGAAGAAGAAAAAGTTCACATGCAGCAGTACATTACCAAAGCATATGGTAGCCTTACTACCTTTAACGTGCTGTTTGCCGAAAAGGAAGATTACTTTGTAGGAGCCGGAAAGAAGTGAAAGCAATTATCAATTAACAACAATCAGTTATCAATTATTTGAAAATAAAAACTCTTTATTCTTAATTGAACTTTGGTATATAGTCTCTGCAAGAAAACTCCTGTTTGATAGTGAACCGCTAGTCCCTGACTACGCTTTGTGCACATCTTTGTGGTATGGGGTTGCTGCATCAAAAGGCTCTGAAAGCCTGAATATCTATAACGGTCGAGATCTTGGGACGATATCCTTGCGTGTTTGGAAAGAGTTTTTGTAGCTATAACATTGTGCGTAATAGGAATCAATTCCCCGTCTGTTGCCGGACAGGCCCTCCTTACCAAGGAGGAGTACCTCGACGAAGGAGAGGGGAGGTGGTTTTATGCCTATGTTAGCAAAAATTAAGAAGACGAACCATGAACTTGAAGGAAGTTAACTTACATGATTCACAGATTTTGAAGGTTGTTGAAGACTTAGGAATAATTAGATACTCAATTGGAGAAGGGAAAAGAGAAATTGAAATAGAAAGAAAGAAGATTGAATTTAAGACTAATTGTGGAATTAGGACAATAGAATTTAAGAAAGTAGAATTGTTTAAAAGTGACATCGATATAAAATGAAATTAGAACAAAAGCAAGGATTAAAAAGGCGGACTTTTGAATTAGTTGGAGATAAGTTGAAAATGACTTATAAGACTTCGTCTGAAACAAAGGAGTGGACTGTAAATATTGATTCAATTGGAAATGACATATTAATTGAAAAGAAATCTAGGAAAGGTTCATATATATTTGGTGGTTTTATGCTTGTGTTTGGATTTTTTATGCTTGCCGCATATACTTTATCACATGATAATACAATCTCACCATGGGCAATAATATTTATGGGAATATTCTATGTAGGACTGGGGGTGCTAATAACTTTAGGTCCCTTAAAAAGTGAATTGCATATTACTGGTGGAATTCCTGTTATTTTCTTTCTGGAAAGTCCATCAAGAATAGAAGTTGAAGAGTTTGCAAATGCCTTAATAGAAAAATCTAGAACCATAATATTAGAAAGATTTTCAAAAATTGACACTGATGTTCCAGAAGAAACTATGATGAATCAATTATTCTGGTTACGGAATCGAGGATTTATTTCTGAACATGAATATGAAGCAAAGAAAAAAGAATATAAAACGAAGAAACTAATGAACTAACTTTTGCTAACAATATATTTGAATAATAGCCGAAACAGCTGTAAATTCAAGGGTTGTAGCTCGCTTTAACTTTTCTGTAACTTGACAGGAAAGCGCGTTGAAACCCGCACTACGCTTATAAGTGGCCGTTATTTGAATTAAAAAAATGGAAATTTAAGTATTAAAAACCACCTCCCGGTTCGTGCCTCACCGGACAGCCGATTTACAGTACGCAAATTATTATGAATGTGACTATCGATGTCTTTTTAAACACCAATCGCGAAGCCCCATGTTGAGATGTATAAGGCCTTCAGCTTTTTAAAGTGTGATTTATAATTTGACGTCATAATATATTTGCGTATAATAGGCAGCTTTTCCTTTAGGGAGTTCTCTCGCACTGTGTGGGTTGGGATAAAATCAAGTTTTCTTGCAGGCACTATAAAATGCAAATCCTTCCTCAAAACAAAGATTAAAATCCTTATCCTCCTGCCCTCCATTTTATTGACATCCATAATATTTACGCGTAACTTTATATTTACACTGTTTTGAGATATTGTGATGAGGTATCTTTCATGTATAATACCAGCAATAGTTATAGTAATGATGGGCTGTAGTACATCTATGGTGAATCATCGCGAAGTTCATGATGTGGGTTCAGTTCCGGAATCAGTTTTGTCAGACAAGCAAACCATAAAAGTGCATTTAAAAGATGGTAGCCTGCTTTTGTTCCACGAATGGGAGTTTTTTGATAAGAAAGAAATCATACAAGGTATTGGAGAATATTTCAGCGCCAATCGTGAAAAGATTACGCTCCCTGTTCGTGCAAATAGTTCTGAAAATAAGCAGTTGTCTAAAGTACTTTATGTAGGCGGAAATAAATATGTGGTTCCCTATGAATTATGCGTGTTGGTAGAGACAAATGAATATAAAGGATTCAACGTAGTATCTCCATTATTAATGTCTTATTCTACGCTTTGGTCAGCCTTTACTTTTTATTGTCTTACCGATCCCAAAGCCTGTTTTGGTTCGTGCCCCACTATTTATTTATACGATGATGAAAATAAAGAAATTGTGGCAGAAGGTTTTTCTTCGAGCATTACTAAAAGTATGGAAGCCACTGATGTGGATTTTATTTGTGATATATCGTTAAAAGATAGTGTAGACCATATTAAGCTGGAGCTGCAAAACGAAGCCTTTGAAACCCATTATGTGCGGTATGCTGATTTGCTGGTTGTTAAAAAAGCTTCATCCACTCATGTTGTTTATGGTAAAGATGGTTTTTATGAGGTCGATCATATTAAAGTACCTAAGTCTGTTGAGGGAATAGTGGCCGATAACCTTCCGCTATTTCAATATGCCGACCATCAAGAATATTTGGCTTTGGCAGATACTTGTGATTTAAATACAAAAGAATCCATAGTGTTTGTATTTGATGAGTTTGAAGGGGCTAACTCAGGTATTGTACTAACCCAGCGTCAGTCTTTTATGACAACCTTCCTGTTTTATCAATCTATGGCCCATATGGGTACCCGGGCAGGCGAATTGTTGGCAAGGTACGAAAGAAGTTCGCCCCTTGTGCGCAATGCATTTAAGTCAATGGATGACGTGCTCGGGGGAGTGGATATTGAGGTGGAAGTAAATAATAAATGGAAAAAGGTGGGTGCAATAAAAGAGCAGGGGCCTATAGTTTGCGATACACATATTGTTCTCATCAACTATAAAAATAAAATCAGTAAAGTCAGGCTTACCATGACCAAGGGGCTGTGGAGGATTGATAGGGTTAATGTTTGTAATGTGGTTAAAAAGTCCAAATCAGAAGTAATACAGGCAAGTAGTTTGATAAACTACAATCAGGAAGATTGCAGCATATTACAGGAGTTGAACGACAAGGAAAAAATGATTGTAAACCTGCCCGGCACTTCGCACACTTTAATTTACAAACTGCCAGAATATGATAACTATGCCGTGTTTGTTGAAACAAGAGGTTATTATACCGAATGGATGCGCAAAGAATGGCTTAAAGAAGAAAGTGAAGAGATGATTGATTTAATTTTATATAATCCCAAAAAATGGATCAGGCTAATGACTCCACAATACAAGCATATGGAGTTAGAGATGGAAACCTTGTTTTGGATGAGTAAATATGCATATGCAAAAAGAGAGGATTAAAATATTATTGATAGTATGGTGCGTTACCATTGCATCGTGTGCACCGGGAAAACATTTGATTCCCACCTCACGTGAAGAGGTGTTGTATAATCCTTACGGGGCATTCATCACAGTAAACAGTGATTCTGTGTTTACGCAGGGCGAATTATTAGAAATAAACAATGAGCACTTATTGATGTTGACTGCCACTGGTACAAAAAAACTTCCTATGTATCGGGTTACTGGTTTTGATATTGTACTATGCCACAATCAACAAAAGCTTTACAGTACAATGATGGCTGTATTAGTTACTCCGGCCATAATCGGAGCCATAGTCCACTCAGAGTTTTCAGGAAACTTTCTTGCATTGGGAGCTGTGATATTACTATCATCAGGGGGTGCTACAGTAGGCGAATACTCCAGGGAAGCCCACATCGTAACTTTTGGTGGCGACAGAAATAACCTGCATCTATATGCAAAATACGCCAGATTTCCCGGAGGCCTCCCCAAAAATGTCGATCCATATAAGTTTACCATTTGGTGGGCAAATAAAAAACACGTAAACATGCACTCCGTTAAAAAGATAGATTAAACTTTTTTGTCCTATTGCTTTGTATAAGCATGCACTCACTTTTCACTATTCTTCGTGCTGAAAGCACAGTTCAAAAATGAATGAGCTGTCCCTACAGGACGTTGATTACCTCCTTACATAACCCCATGCGTTGCATGGGGCTAGGAT
>NZ_JAPDPI010000085.1 GCF_026013615.1 Plebeiibacterium marinum | reverse complement strand
AGTGTTGGCAAGAAAACTGCTGAAATTTTTGTTAGCCCACCCACACCCCTCAGTCCTCCCGAATACAAGTTCGGGACAGGCTCTAAAGGGGAAGTAGCTTCCGCACAGTGCGTTGGAATTTTCCCCTTTAGGGGAATCAAAGGGGTGAGCGTAGGAATCATGAGTTTTCTTGCAGGAACTATCTAATTGCATCAAGTATCTTTTCGTCTTTGGTTGTTTCCCCTTCTGAAATGGTAATAGCAGTTTCTATTAAAGCCAGATGCGAATAGGCCTGCGGAAAATTACCCAGCTGTCGTTTGGTTTCAAAATCCAGGTCTTCACTAAACAAGCCAAGATGATTACAGTAGACCAACAACTTCTCAAACCTTTGTATGGCAGCTTCTTTTTCACCAATTTTATAAAGGGCATTCACTAACCAAAATGCGCAGATAGTAAAGGCTGATTTTGGCAAACCAAAATCATCCTGGTTAATATACCTATACATCAAACCATTGTGTTCCAACTCCTTTTGTATGGCATAAACTGTTGATTTGTATCTCTCATCACGAGCCTCAACAAAACCATAGCTTTCCATCAAAAGAACCGAAGCATCCAGGTGATCACAAAAATAACACTGCGTGTAAGATTGCTTTTCTTCCGACCATGCATTTTTTTCTATATCTGCACGAATCTTATCCTCTAGCTTTTTCCATTTATTAATGTACTCGTCCTGCTTTAGCAAAACAGCTATTTTCTGTGCCCTATCTACAGCCACCCAGCACAAAACTTTACTAAAGGTAAAATGCTTGCTTTCGTTCCTGATCTCCCAAATACCCTTATCCGGTTTTTGCCAGTTTCGCTCCACCATTTTAACCACATTCCTAACCACGGTCCATAAATCCTCACTATGATCCAGGGTGGTTGAATGCAACTTAAAATGCTGGTACATGGCATCCATCAAAATACCATATATATCGTTTTGCTTTTGCTTATATGCAGCATTTCCAACACGTACAGGCTTTGAATTAGCAAAACCATCCAAATGGGGCAATTCATACTCCGAGAGCTTTTTTTCGCCACTGATACCGTACATAATCTGCATTTTCTCATCTTTCTCAGGCAACACGTTTACTATAAAATCCATATATTTTCGTGCTACGGTACGATGACCTACCTGATTCAGGATTTTCACTACCATAGAACCATCCCTGATCCAGCAGAAACGATAATCCCAGTTACGAACCTCCCCTATGGTTTCTGGCAACGAAGTTGTTAATGCAGCTAAAACCGCCCCTGTCTTTTGATAGCTCAACAACTTCAGGGTAAGCGCACTCCTGTTGATTTCATCATTATACTTGCTGAATGTGGTAGTACGTTCCGACCAATTCAACCAATACACTTTTGTACGCTCCATTTTTAGTTTAACCCTTTGTATATCCTGCTTTAGCAGCTTTTGGTTATAACTAATAAGCATAAACTTACTTTGGCTTAAAGTAATCTTCTCAGAATTCACCACATCCCCAAAATCGAAGTCGGTGTACAAATACAATGAGTCGTAAGGTCCCTTTTGCGTTACTGCTTTAATAAACTTCTTTTCTTTAGTAACCTTTGTTGCATTAACCCCATACTCCAACCTGGGATCATATTTGATCCGAAAAGCAGGTGCACCGCTAATCCTGTTAAAAACACGGATCACATCAGGGGGCGAATAGATCATCCCTTTTTCATTTTTGTACCGAGGCATAAAATCAATCACCTCAAATACGCCATCCTGGGAAACAAAGCGGGTACACAACAGATTCGTCTTATCTAAATACTCCTGCCCAACAGATAAGAGGTTCTCCGGCTCTATTGTTACCGAACCGCCTTTGTTTTCATCCAATAATTTTGCAAAAACCGAAGGTGCATCAAACTTTGGCAAACATAACCAATCAACACTACCCTTTTCGGAAACCAAAGCTGCTGATTTGCAATTTCCGATAATCCCGTAATTCAGATTCTCCATATATTAAAATTTATTGGTTAGTTTTGTAGTAAACCCAAAAAAAGGGTATTATTTCGAAAATTCAAATAAAAAACGCTATATCTATGCAAAAAATTCATATTGTTTCGAACAGACTCCCATTCAGCATTAAGGAAGATGGAGAAAATATCACTCTTGAAGCCAGCGTTGGGGGTTTGGCAACAGGAATGAAATCAATTTATAAAGACTATGGTGGAACGTGGATAGGATGGCCCGGAATTGACAGCGATACAATATCCAATGACAAGATGGAGGCTATCGACAACCTTTTTATTGAAGAAAAATGTGCCTCAGTACATTTAAACTCAGAGGAAATACATTTATTTTACGAAGGCTTTAGCAACAGGACCATATGGCCCTTGTTTCATTACTTTACTCAATTTGCTGATTTTAACCAGGAAGACTGGGAAACCTACAAAGCTGTAAACCAAAAATTTGCCGATGCTGCCATTGAAACCATGGACGACGGGGATGCTGTTTGGGTACATGATTACCAATTATTATTGGTGCCTGAAATGATTAAATCTAAAAAACCCAATGTTACGATTGGTTTCTTTTTACATATCCCTTTCCCTTCGTACGAGGTGTTTAGAATGTTGCCCTGGAGGAAAGAAATTATAAAAGGAATGCTGGGGGCTGATTTAATCGGCTTTCATACTTACGATTATGAGAGACACTTTTTTAGCTGTGTACGCCGCTTGTTTGGATATGAAATATCCTTTAACCAAATTCACATTGAGGAAAGGATCATTATAGCCGATTCATTCCCAATGGGTATCGACTACGAAAAGTTCCTGAAATCGGCACAGGAGGTTGGCATGAAGTCCATCACCGAAAAATCGGAACTGCACAAAGAGCTTGACAAATACTTTTTATCTTCCCCTGACAGAAAACTAATTCTTTCGATAGACCGACTTGATTATACCAAGGGAATTCCCAACCGGTTGAAAGCTTTTGCCCGGTTCCTGGAAAAATATCCTGAATTCAGACAAAAAGTTACACTAATTATGCTTGCTGTGCCTTCCAGAGGACAGGTAGATCATTACCAACAGTTAAAAAAAGAGGTTGATGAATTGGTGGGCCAGATCAATGGAGCATATGGCAGCATTAATTATACACCCATATGGTACTTTTACCGCTCGCTTCCATTTAACAACCTGATTGAGCTTTACAGTTCGTGCGATGTGGCCCTCATTACGCCCGTCAGGGATGGCATGAACCTGGTTGCTAAGGAATATGTGGCTTCCAGGATCAACAATACAGGAGCCTTAATTTTAAGTGAAATGGCAGGAGTAGCAAAAGAAATGGGTGAAGCCCTGTTGATTAATCCTGTGGATGATGAAGAAATGGCAGATTGTATCCATCAGGCCCTCACAATGCCTGTAGATGAACAAAAATCCAGGATGTCGTTTATGAAAGAACGCATACAACGATATGACGTTTTTAAATGGGCCAATGAATTTATAAAATCCTTAAAAAAAGCAGAAAGCATTCAAACGGACTTCCTGGCGAAAAGAATTACCAAACAACTGGCAAACAAGTTGGTTGAAAAATATTCAGGCTCTAAAAAACGCGCTATATTTTTGGATTATGATGGTACCCTGGCCCATTTTAAAAAGAATCCGCTCGATGCCAAACCTGATGAAGAATTACATAGCATCATTAAAAACCTCACTTCTAATAAGCAAAACACCGTAACAATAATCAGTGGTCGCGACCGGTACACTTTAGAAAAATGGTTTAACGGCCATAAAGTAAACCTGATATGCGAACATGGCGTATGGCTTAAAACTGTTGATGGAGAATGGGAAATGCTTACAACCGTCAACAACAACTGGATGCCCAATGTAAGACCGGTTATGGAAAATTTTGTTGACAGGACTCCAGGAAGTTTTATTGAAGAGAAAAACTATTCGTTGGTATGGCATTACCGAAAATCAGAACCGGAACAAGGTGAACTTAGGGCCAATGAACTGAAAGATGAACTGAACACCCATTTATCTAACCACAACCTGGAGATAATGGAGGGCAATAAAGTTATTGAGGTAAAAAGTGGTGGAATAAACAAAGGGGTTGCGGCTCTTAAATTCCTGAACAACCAACCTTTTGATTTTATTATGGCCATTGGTGACGACTGGACCGACGAATTCATGTTCCGTGAGTTACCGGAAAGTGCTGTTACAATAAAAGTTGGCTTAAAACATACTAAGGCGGCGTACAAAGTTGAATCTGTTGATGCCGTAAGGGGTTTATTGAAGATGATGTGAAACATTAATAAACAATATTACGTTTTTATATAGGTCTGTCCTTTTTATAAGGATTGACCTTTTTTGTTAATTATCATCTTCTATTTGCATGACAAAGTTTATATTTGGAACAAACTCCGATTATTTAAAACATGAACAAGTACTTAACAGGGTACTCACTCGAATATTTACATTAACATTAATTGTAACTACACCATTTGTTGTTACAATGTACTTTAGATCACAGTTAACAAATACGGGAAAAATTATCTTTTACATCGACGTTTTTGCTATTATTTCTTTGATAGCATTTCTTTTAATAAAAAAGATAAGCAGAAACTTCAAAATTCATTTTTACATCACAATAATGTTTATTACATACACTATTGGAATGTATCACTTGGGCTATTTTGCTGCTGGAAAATATATGCTACTATTGTTGATAGTGATTCCTGTAATCTTTTTACCACTAAAAAACACATTAATACTAATGGTTATAGGAGCTTTTTCATATATTTCAATTGCCTACCTATACTCCAATAATATCTTAAATTACAACATTAATATTGAAAGCCTGATAAAAAGTCCTATATTATGGATATCCGATGGATTAATACTTCTTTTTCTCTCACTAATCGTAATCTTAGTTATTGGAGAAATACTAAATGCTTATAAATTAGAAGTAAGCAAAATGGAGGAAAGTGAAAATATTCTATACAATACAATCCAAAACATACCGGTACCTACAGCAATTGTTGATAAAAACTTAAAGGTTGTTTATTTAAATAAGAGTTTTGAACCATTTACAGGATTTAAAATAGAAGAAATACCGGATATTGAAACCTGGAACCAGAAGGTATACAGAACAGAAGTTGAAAAAATGGATAATTATAGCATTTGGGGACCTGATATAAAAAAGGTATTTGAACAAAAAATTATTCCTCCGGTACGAGAATATTATTTTTATTCAAAAAGTAGAGAACGAAAAATAATTGAAATCCATCATAATATTATTAATGATAATTTAGCTCTTGTCATGTTTGTTGATGTAACTCAAAAAAGAACACAACAAAGAGAAATTATTGAAGCCATTGTCAACACTGAAGAAAATGAACGCAGCAGAATGGCAAAAGAACTGCACGACGGACTTGGCCCCTTGGTTTCTACGGCTAAAATTTATGCTCACACTTTAAATTCAAACACAGAGGATCAAGATGTCAAGGAAAAAGGAAAGAGGTTAATCGAATTATTGGATGAATCAATTACAGAAATCAGAAGTATCTCAAATAATATTAGTCCACATATATTAAGAAACTATGGACTCAAAGATGCCATGATGTCATTTATTGAAAAATTGATACCGATATCAGATATTGAATTTCACTTATCCTTTGATGATAACTTTCCGCTATCAAAACATTATGAATTTACTATTTACAGAACTTTAGTTGAGATGATAAACAATTCAATTAAATACGCAGAAGCAAAAAACATTTCAATAAAATTTAATAATTTACATACGCATTTAATATTTACCTACGAAGATGATGGTAAAGGATTTGATTTGGAAGAAAAAAGGGGGAGCGGTTTTGGCCTGTTAAATATGGAATCCCGTATTGTTAACATGGGTGGTTCATATGTTTTCAAAACCACCCCTGGACAAGGTGTTAAAGCTACCATTAAAATAAATTACACTGACAATGATTCGGATAGTACTTGTTGAAGATCTTGATATGATTCGTGAAGGAATCAAATTATTAATAAGTCAGATTACAGACTTTTTAATAGTAGCTGAGTATAAAAATGGACAGGAATTTGTTGACAACCTGGATAATTTGGATTGTGACATTGTAATTACAGACATTGACATGCCTGTTTTAAATGGTATTGATGCCACTAAAATCGCAATCGCTAAAAAACCAAATCTTAAAATTATTGCTCTCTCATTGTACAACGACTCAAAATATTACTATGAATTAATTACTGCCGGAGCTAAAGGCTTTGTTCTTAAACAATCAAGTGTTGAGGAACTAGAGCAGGCAATTCGTGAAGTAAACACGGGTAAAAGTTATTTCTCAGAACAATTACTTTATAACGTAATTGTAAACATGCAAAATATTGAGCAAACTTTAGTTGAAGAAAAAAAGAATCTATTACAACTAACCAATAAAGAATCTGAATTACTTACACTTATTTGTAAAGGGTTAACAAACAAAGAACTTGCAGACAAACTATTCTTAAGTACAAAAACCATTGAAAGTAATAAAGCAAAACTCATGCGAAAAACCGGAGCAAAAAATAATGCATCTCTAATTATTTGGGCTATCAAAAACAAGATTGTTGAAATATAACATTCTCCCTTTATTATCCTGAACCAAGCAAACAATTATCCTTCTCCCTAATGTAAGCATCCGGTAAACCACGCATAGGAAGCATTCATGCCAATATCTAAGTTTGGGCAAACTAAAAAATATTGGTATGTTGAATGAGAGAAAGTT
>NZ_JAPDPI010000084.1 GCF_026013615.1 Plebeiibacterium marinum | reverse complement strand
GAATATGCACATGATCTTCAACTGAATTGGAAATAATACATGAAGAATCGTAATTTTTCAATATGCCCGTAATAAAAGCAAGGAGTTTCCCCTCCCAATCTGATGATATAAAAGGATATCTTTCTTTGGTCCCAAAGGTAAGATGAATATAAAGTTGAGATAGTGATTGCCCCATAGTTTATAGTCTGTGCTTATTATTAAAAGAAACTAATGTAATGAAAATGTTTCAGACTTACAGCCTGAATTTGCATGATGTACAAGTACTTGGGGCGCTGCCCCAAGTTGCGATATTTCAGGCCTTCAGCCTGTTAGGTAAAAAAGTTTACCGATGGTTTTGTACTATTGTCTATGTAAAATATTCTCTTCAGGTTAACAAAAACAAATGCATGATAAATTAAAACAACATTTAGACCCAGGTTTTGCGCTTGATCCGTAAATTACCTGAACGAAAATGCGCAGGCAATTTTCAATAAAAAAAAACGTGCGCGAGCTTGCTAAATAAATTTCCAGAAAGAAATTCGTTTAGCGAAAATGCGCGAGCTATTTCCTTGAATAAATTGAGCGCGCGTAAATGCGCAAAAAAATTTCATATAAAAAACAGCTTGCGCATTTCTGCGCAGCTCTTTTCCCTTACGTTTTTTCAATATAGAAATCGAATTAGACATATCCCCTTCCTCCGGTATCGTATTACTACTCACTTTTTATTATTACATCTTTCAATTCATTATTACCATAAAAAATTGGAAAATACATATGCTCCATTTTTGCCGGATTTAAGTTTACTCTACCTGTATACCTTGGTACCAGATCAATATTTACGGTATAATCACCTTCTTTTAGTGAACTATAATATACAAACACCCTATCCTTAAAATACTCACGGTGCGCTTC
Source organism: Plebeiibacterium marinum (assembly GCF_026013615.1). Lineage (GTDB taxonomy): Bacteria > Bacteroidota > Bacteroidia > Bacteroidales > Marinilabiliaceae > Saccharicrinis > Saccharicrinis marinus_A. The sequence goes on along the minus strand of NZ_JAPDPI010000084.1, from coordinate 6,215 downwards.
ATTATATCTTCGACCTGGTTTGCTATCGTATGAACAAACAGAAGGAACAGGTATCTCCAGCATCAGGTAATCGGATTTCTTTTTAACATTGACATCTACCTTTAAAGTCACCTTTTCTCCTGCAACCAATGTATTCAATACAGCACCATCTTTTACAAATGTTGTTTTTATATCAAAACAGTCATCCTTTCTGTGTGGTTTTGCATTAAAATATTTGCTATGCCATCCAGCAAAAACAACCTGATTACCTGTCTTTTCTATGGCAAGCTCCTCATTATTTTTTAGTTTAATTGAATAAGGATATTCTGTAACCTCTTCCCTTTTTGAACCGGTAGCAACAATCAACTTACATGCTTGTTTTTTTGAAGATACAGATAGTAATTCGGGCAACATATTATCAATAATCAGAGCCGATTCAAAAGTATTTCGCCATCCGTTACTTTTACGTTTTTCATAAAAGAAATTCCTTATTAAAGGAAGCCACTCTTTATAATTCCCATCACTTTTTAATATCTGATACATCATTAAAGTTTCCGGGATCTGTCCCCTGAACAACGACCAACTCTCTTTTCCCCAATAGTAGTTACCATAAAGAGTTTCGTGTTTGTCCTTTACAAACGGGGCTATATCAACAGGCATTTTTAATTTCTGTTTCACCATGCAATATTTAAGCGAATCCATCCTTTCAAACAAAGAATCATTGATTTGTTCAGCCATTGACTTTAAATCCACATCTACCTTCATCATCTCCAATGTTTCCAAGATACTCAGTTTGGAACCCTCTCCTGCCATAGAAAACCCATTAACCAGCTGGTATACAACCTGGTTCCGACTGTATTTTACTTGATAACCGGCAGCCCTGGCTTTTTCAAATGCTTTTACCACATGCGAGGAAATCCAGTATTGAGTTTCCAGTCCAGACCACCAGCCCCATACACCATTACTGTTTGTACTCTTCTCTAAACGCTGGATTAGTTTATTAATATCATCCTTATAATTAAATGGTTTGTTCAGATACCCGCATATTTTTTCCTCATTAAGAAGGGTTATCAGTTTGGAGGCAGCCTGTTCATTACACAAATGCTTGTAACTACGCAAGTGAGCCGTTTCTTTTAAAATAATATTTAAAGGGTTCGATTCCAGGAACAACATACCCGTAGTACAATTCTCAGGAAGCTTAATGCGCAACAAAGTATCGGTATTTAAAGTAAAGAACTCTCCTACGGCTTCCTCAATTCCCTGCGGTATTACCGGAATATCCCGTTTCTCACCATCAAAATATCCATTCTCACGAACTAAGGAATAAGTTACATCCATGGTATCCTGAGCACAGGCCACCAAGGGCAAAGTATCCACCTGCACCCGGGCAATTTCCCTTTGCCATGCTTCCTTTTTTACCGAGTCAACTTCATAAGAAGTAGTAACAGAAATGGTATCTTCCATATAATTCAACGCTTTACCAATGGCATTCACAGAATCTCCTTCAGTTAAAAAGCGAGGCACCATTAATTGAGCCGAAACTGGCTTAAATGATTTTATTTCACCTTCGGTCTGACCACTGGTTTTATCAGGCCCCATGGCCAATGCAAAAGTCTGCCACGAAGTAATATCATCAGGAAACGTGGTTGTAAAAGTGGCCATTCCTTTACCGTTGGTGACCAGGTTTGGTTGCCAGAATGCCTCATCAGAAAAGTTACTACGAATTGAACTCATACTTCCCATTTGAAACGGAACCTCTACATCATTCAGTTGGGTTAAACCAGCAATCCCCTTCCCTCCCTTAGTAGTTACAATAACAACCCCATTTGCACCTCGTGAGCCGTACACTGCGGTTGCAGCTTCAGCCTTTAAAAATTCAATATCCTGAATCAATGAAGGGCTTATATCACCCAATTGCTCATTAACAGCAACCCCATCTACTATTACCAACGGACTTTGTAACCCGGAAGAGCTTACCCCCCGGATCATAATATTTGAACCGGGAACACCAGACACGCGGCCTTGCATCATACCTTCGGAACGCACAGTAGTAACAGCTCCTGTTAACATCCTCTTTTTCTGCGTACCATAACCAACAACCACCACCTCATCAAGATCCAATTTACTTGCTTCCAGCTGAACATTTACCTCATCCGAATAACTCAAAGGAACATCAATAGTGTCAAACCCAATAAACGCATAGGTTATCTCATGTTTTCCTTCCGGCACTTCAAGTGTGTAGTTTCCATCCATATCTGATATTGTACCGATAGCCGTGCCTTTAATTACAATTGAAACTCCAGGCAAAGGCTCTCCCATACTATCCACTACCCGACCGGAGATTGTTCGCCCATAAGAATAGTCCAATTGGTTCTGATGGAAGGTTCGGTTTATTTCTTTTTCTGCCTCATACCTGTTCTCCCATTTATCTTTTGAATATGATGTGGTGGAGAATTGTTCTTTTATTATTTGTGCTATCCGATCTGATGCCTCGTCTTTTTGAATAAACTCCGGCTCTTCAATTCGTATCACATTTAAGCCATTGCTTTTTACAACAGCATTCTTATACTCAAAATAATATCCCTCACGCATTGAAAAAAACAAGCGGTAGCTACCCGGCTTCAAATCATGAACCCTGGTTGTATTAGCTGGATAAATCCTCATAAACAAAGGATTATCATCTCTAAAAACAAGAATATTCTCCAGCTTAACCGGCGATAGGGTATCCCGTTGGCAAGGCAAGTATTCTATGGCAATTGCCCCTTTTCCCTTATGGGTTGTATACGGATTATAATAATGGATACGACGCTGAACCCTATTGCTTTTCAATTCCCTGGTCATTTCATCGATATCATTCCCGGTCAACAGCATATCCCCATAATCTGGAGCCAGGCCGCTATTTACCAAGGTGGATAATCCCCAGAAATTGTCTTTAGTCTTCATCTTGATTTTCTTGGGCGATATATCATACTCATACGAAGACTCAAAATCAAAATCAGTTCTGTAATCATCCTTACAAATAAAATCGACCGTACCTCTTGAAAACGGACCTGCCACTATAGGGTTTCTATATCTTCGACCATAAAAACTATTGCCTGATGAATTTTTAACCACATATTTTCTTCCGTTCTGCTCCAGGTAGATAAACCCATAATTCCCTCTTATATTAAACTTTGCAAATTTTTCCTTTATCAGATTTTGCTCGTTATTAGTCAGCTTTGCACTAACCCCATTTACTTTTACCCCCTTTGGGGCTTTTGTTGGATCTACCGAAACCAGTGTTTTTTTACAGGCATCTACCCATACCGAATCAATAGTGATATCCTGATCGCTGGTCCTTAACCTGATTTTATGATATCCGGGCCCGCACTCAAAACTAAACGGATCATATGTTGTAGAAACAGAAGAGTAAACCAGCTTATAATCCACATAGATAAAATGTATCTGCTGAATTTCACCCTTTTTATATACAAAGGGAGCTAATTGGGTAATACTGTCTTTGGCCGGGATGGTTTGTATATCCACTCCCGTTTCAGGTCGGGTAAACTGGTAAAACGAGATGGTATCCAACTGCATCCTGGAATTCCAAAGGGCATAATCCAACTCCAAATTAGAAGACTCGCCAAAAAGCTTATCTCCCATCATATTATAATTGCTAAACATGCTGCGATCTTTATGCTTTTTGCCATAATAATCGAGTACCGGGGCTGAATATGAAAATTTCTTTGTCAGGCCAAAGGCTGTTAAATCAACGCCTTTAACCGGTTTGTTTTTATAATCCTTAACCTCTATCGTGATTTCTGTTTCCTGTCCGGGATACACCACTTGGGGCTGGTGCATCACAACATGAAGCTGCTTTTTATACAAAGGGATTTCTATTGATTTATTGTAAGGCTTTCCTCCCCATTGGTAATTTAATGATATAAAACACCCCTGATAATTACCCACATTCACTACCGTATCGAGTCGATGAGCATACCCCTTTGCAATTTCCTTATTTCGTTTATAAATAAAATAGTTGAACGCAATACCCTCAGGGTTGTTGATTTTTATTTCAGTTTTATTGCTGCTTCGTTGCGATGACACAGATAAGCCCGGAACATATTGATCCATATCAAAATGACGATCCATCTGACTGGCTTCCACCTCATATGAACTTGTTTGATAATTTACGGGTAAGGCATAAGGCAAACTAACTGAATAAGCCTGCTGTAAATTCCCATTTTTATCAAAACTCTTTATCCGAACCTTTAACGGTTTCTCTTTATTCAGTTCTTTGTAATAAAAATGAATGGAATCATTAAATACCTTTAGTCCTATCTCTTCTTTTTTATGAAAAAAACGGACATTCTTTTTCTTTACTATGCGCTCATTATCGCTGGTTAAAAACTCAGCAACAATTTCATATCCAAAGTCCAGCGGCGGACACACGGAATCTGGAATTGAAACCATGGTTTCTCCTACCGGATCTAACTTTTTATTGCATGTATACAAAGTATCCGGCAAAAAGGCTGTAGCTGCATATAACTTATTAAAGAACTTTTTTGAATAAACGCTCAATTTCACCCGCCCATCCGGAACATTCATCCCATTCATATCTTGTCCTTTTAGATATACATACATGGGATTTCCCCTTAGGTGATTGGCATCATCAACCCGCATTTTATATTTTATGTTTTTAAGCTCGTAATCCTCATACCTGAAGTCTCGGGATATTATGGTATTCCAGCCATATTTTTGCAGACTGATACGGTATGATTTATCTAAACGGAGGTTCAGTGAATCATGCAAAACAAACTCATAATCGTAAGCTCCCCTTTTGTTTGGTTCAATTTGGGCCAACTCAACACTTTTACCGTTTACATTAATATCAACTGTAAGTTTTTGTTTTGAAATGGGAGTTCCGTTTGGTCGTGCAATATAGGCTTTAAACCGAACGGTATCGTTGGGTTTATACTTGGGCTTGCTAAAAACCATATAGCCTCCAAAGTCTTTATAAAACAACTTATCCCAGGTTTCTTTTGCCAACCTCTCTGTTTTAAAAATATATCCATAGGTTCCGGGTTTAAATACTGACTTATAGGTATCCCGAAACGGGGCATAAACCATATGCAACAAACCATAGGGACGGCCTTTGCTTATGGTCCGCACAATATCCCAGGGCAAGTAAACCACCATTTGAGTAGGGATATAAAGATATTTCAGGGGGAAACTATATACTACTTTTTTTAGCCTTACTCCTTTTTTAATGGAGTTACCCAGATAGTGATAACTTGTAAAGCCATTGTATTGCACCTCAAGCCAGCCGATTTTGTTCATATGACTGTTATGGTAGGCGTTTATGTTGGGATTATACCTAACTGGTACTCCCTCAATTTTCACTCTGGCATTATTAATGACTTTTCCATCCGTATCAGAAATAGTAAGCATTAAATCGGCATAATTGTTATGCAGCATCACATCAATATCCGAATAAGAGCGCAATTCAAACTTCAGTTCATTCCTATCTGCCCAGGTTAACAGATAATTTCCCTGCGACAGCTTTTTATTGAACACCGAATCATTGGGTACTGAATCGACCAGGGTATGAAAATAGGATTCATCAACTTGTGTGATTCCTTTTTTATAAATGGTTCGTGCCTGTTGCGGACTAAGCTTATAAATAAACTTATAGTAGCTTGAGGTTCGACTATCAGGTAAGTCGCTGGCCTTAGATGCGATAACATTGACAAGAACAAGGGTTGCCAAAAGCAGGATTTTTCTATGCATTATTTTCTCTTTAGGTTGTTATTGTTAGATTTTAGATAAGAGACTAAAGGTTATTTACATAACGCACACTCTGATTTATAATCGGCATAACTCGTTTTCCATCATCTAAAATGACTAACATAATACCATGATGCAAAGAAAAGTTTTATTCCATAAAAAAAATTGAGTTTTTTTTATTTAGTCCCAGAAAGAAAACTCCTAAAACGATAAAAATATCCAATAGCTCTCCTTAACCTGTATAAACCAGAATAGTGACAAGGTACAAGTATCAAGATTATTCATTTCTTGTAACCTCAAATATTTTGCTATAAAAAAACTACTGCCTCACGATCAATGTCATTAAATTAAGAAATTCACTTCGTGAATTTCTTAATATTGGGACGTTGTCCCAAACCCAACTCCCTTTTTGGCATTGCCCCAAAAAGGAAGCAAAAAGCTCTAGAGCAAGAGATTCCTTCATCCCACAC
>NZ_JAPDPI010000083.1 GCF_026013615.1 Plebeiibacterium marinum | reverse complement strand
TGGTGTAGGGAACCGCCGTATACGAGACCCGTACGTACGGTGGTGTGAGAGGCTCTCCGATAGGCTATTGGCCTATCGGCAGTCTACTCGATTAGCCAACGTATTTATTGAACATGTTTTATTATCCATGTAGAAATTTCTTCCAGAGCAAGAGGAGAAAAGGTTTCTGAAGTAAACTTTTTATTTCCTCCTTTTTCAATACTTTCTTTAATTCCTTTTAAATTTTCATTTGGAGGAACCTGTAAGTCTTTACCACCAAATAAGGCCAAAACCGGACAATTGGTATTTGTTAAATCAAATGTTGGGTCGTAGCTTAAGAAATATTTCATCCATGGCCTTGTAAGTTTTGTAAGCTGCGTATTTAAAAACACTTCTTTTGGCATACCAGAAGGTTTGAGCGCAGGGTTTTCATTTAATGCTTGATTTAGATATTTTGACAATTGAGAATACAAAGAATCGGGATTGTTTGATTGTTTTATAATTTGATAAGCGCCTTTGTTAATTTCGTTTGATATTTCCAATCTTTCGAACTTTTCATTCTCCACACTTGCTTACAACTACCTTATAAACGTAACTTCTTCCAAAAATTCCATTTATTTCCTATTTGTAAATAATAGTAGTCGTTTTTAAGGGTTGATACCATGAAAGTGCAAATTAATTTTATTCTAAGACATTTCATTAAATAACTTTTCAATCATATCATAAGTTAGGTTACTGTTTGAAAGTTTATTTGAGTTGATACAAAGTGCGCCTACAATAGATCCCAACTTCATACATTCTATAATTGTTTTATTTTGATTGTATCCATACAAGAATCCACTAAAATAGGCATCTCCAGCACCATTACTGTCAATTAGTTCATAATTAGTAAATGCTTCTGTTTCAATCCATTCCCCGTTTTTAGTCAGTGCAGTCGACCCTTTTTTGCCATGGGTAACTACTACCAATTCTTTACCGGCATCAATCATTTCTTGCATAAAGGGTTTGTAATCAGGCAGGTTGTCGGAACTTAAGAAAATGTAATTTGAATATTCAATAAAAGGTTCATGCCAGGGATTTCTACCGTCATAATCATGTAAATCGGTCCAAATAGGAATTTCCAGCGAATGCACCTGTTTAATTATAGGTTTGCAATAATCGGTCAGGTTCACCACCACGTAGTCAGCTTGTAATACTTCAGCCTTAATTTCATTGAAGTTTATGGAGCCTTCAGGGTTTAAGGTATTGGTGAAAATGGAGATGCGTTCACCGGAACGGTTCATAATATTTGTATGGCGTTCGGTTCCATTTTCATCAATATGATATAAAAACTTCACCGGCGATTGTTGCATCGATGAAATTATTTTTTTGCCCCACACATCGTTACCAATTAAGGCGTGTAACGTTACTTTAAAATCTAATTTTTCCAGGTTGAGTGCCTTTCCAATGCCTGTAGAACCTAGAGTTTCCTGGAATTTACATTGATGAATGGTTTGAGGAATATTACCAGGAAATTGAGGCAGATAAATAATACTGTCGTAGGAGGCTCCTCCAATTACGAATACTTTTTTCATAGAACTACATTTTAATGGTTACGAACCAGGTAATTATAATCTAAGTAATATTTTATTTTAAGTGAGAAGGTATTGAATTGTGATGCATTCCAAATATTTTTCAGGTTATGTAGGTAATTGTAATCAATAGTATTTATATAATGGTCAATATTATTTTTCCACATAAAACTTAGCTCACTACCGGGGGCAAATTGCCAGGTATAAATTACGTCAATACTTACATTATTATAATTGGTGTTGCTGGTAGTAAAATTCTGAATATTGTCATTCATAGTTCCATCAGTATTTAACAAATAGAATTGTTTGTAAGCTACAGTAGTCCAGTAATGACGGGCACGCATGCTTAACGATGCCTTATTACTAAAAATGTAATTGGCTTCAAGTGTGCTGGCAATATAATTAACATCGCGTCGTCCAAAATAAATGGAATCGCTTTGGGCATTTTGCCCTACATAGCCAAAGGCATTTTTTTGCGAAGTAGCGTCGAATTGCAATGCTAATATAAATTTGTTGTTGGCACGTAAGGTTGGCCTGATGGTCATCTCCTGAGTTATTTTGTTATATTCAAAAGCCTGCCAATGTGCCGCGTGTAAAAAAAGAGATAATCTGCGTTTAGCATCGGTTTGCATACTCGACCCTAGGTAACAAGCTGTGGGCTCCTCATATTTCCAACCACTAACACGAGGTTCGTAAAAATCGTATTTTTTTATAGGTGTGCCACCCATGTAAATTGAAAGTGATAGGTAATTTCGAAAGGTAATATGCGACTCCTCATTAATTTCAAAAGCAGCATATTGATTGGGTTTGTACAGTTGCGAATTATAAAAACTAATGCTGTTGTACCAGCTTAAAATACGCCCAAAAGGTTCTATAAAATCGTAACTCAGGGTAAGTGTGTTTTGTATTTCGTTATTGTTGGCTAAGTAGCCTAAGTTTGTTGGGTTGTATGTATCACTAACTGTACGCTGGTTCAGCGCGAATTTAAAATTGCCATTGGTTTTCCGAATCGATACATCGTAATAATAACCCAAATCAGTGGTGCTTGAATACAATTGACTTAGAGCCCCTTTCCCGAAAAGAGCGTAGGTATTTTGTTTGTTCGCAAACTTAAAATCGGTACCCGTTACATTTGCCACATAGTTACTGTTGTAATACGCTGCATTGGTATTAATAAAACTAATGGTGGAATTGTTTTTTAACGATTGGTCAATTACCAACACATTGTAATTCGTCAAGGGCTGGGTGAGAACTTTGGATGTTGTATTTTGTAAGGTATCACGCAATTCTGCATGGGTGTTTGCAGTAACTGCATTTAACACGCCTACAGCCAGGCCGTTGGTATTCCGTCCCGATACTTTTGTAGCATTAATAATTTGTGTTTCAATTGGGTTGTTGCTAACTATTTGATTGGTCCCTATGTTGCTATATGCAGAATCGAAGTTTGAAGGAATTCCCCCAATGCGACGCGAATAAAAAATATCAGCCTTGCTAAAAAGTTCGGTACCTTCTGTAAAAAAGCTGCGCTTTTCATCGTAATAGGTTTCCACTGATGTTAGATTCAATACCGCATCGTCTGACTGTACCTGCCCAAAATCGGGAATCAGCATCATATCAAGCGTATAGCTTTCGTTAAGGCCATATTTTACATCCAGGCCTCCTTTAAAAGAATACGTGGTGTTTTGTGTATAGCCATTTTTATCGACGTACGACGAAATGTAAGGAGTAAATGACAAGCGAACCGGAGGCTCTATGTTTTCGATGCCTTGTAAAATACCTGCCTGGTGAACCGTGCTTTCTTCTTTTTCGTTCACAAAATTCCATGATGCCCATTCTTCATTACGTTTAATACAACGCCATAAGTGCATGCCCCAAATCTGTTCTTCTTTTTGCGGTATGCGTAATGCGGCATAGGGTATTTTTATTTCAGCAATCCAACCCGAATCGTTTATTGATGTGGCACTGTACCAAACGGCATCCCAGCTTTTGTCCCAATTGCCATAGGTTACGCGTTCATCAATTTGTACACCTGAAGCGCTCAACTTAAATGCATTTAAAAGTTGGTCGTCGTTATACGGATTGAATTCAACAATAAATAAATCAGATAAAATAGCATCGTCTTCAGCATCGCGTTTGCCTAAACCCATCAAAATACTGTCGGGCGAAGAATCGTAGAGCATAGCACCCAGGTAAATAGCCTCGTTAGTGTAAACTATTTTCACCTCGGTTTTCTGAGTGGCCGGTCTACCATTATAGGGAATCGTCTGGGTAAATCCGGTAGCAACGGCTTTGTTTTGCCAAATGCTGTCATCTAAATTACCATCAATTTTTGGGGCTGTTTGAATTTTAGTAGTTGTATAGGTTTTCTTTGTAACCTGGGCAAAAGAGGATGTTGTAAACAAGACATTTGTTATAAGCAGAATTGCCGTTAAAATGCTACCGGTATTGTAAGTAAGTAATTTCATTGTGTAAGTTTATAGCTTGTTGCAACCAAAAAGCAATGCCAAACAAAAGCAATGTTGTGTGCTTGCAGGCATCCACTTTTTGGTTGACTAAAACCACATATCTAATTAAGTATGAAAACATAAGGGGTATTTGCCTTAACAGTTATTGAATCTTTTAAAGGAACCGCTTCCTGCGTAATAATATTGGTAGCTTTGGTAAAACCTTGAATTACTTCATTGTAGGTATTTAGAGGGAGTGTTTTATCGTAATCAGAATTGTTTAAAATAACCATGATTCGTTCATTATCAGCAATACGGAAGTACACATAAATATTACTGTTGGGTTTAAACTGGATAAGTTTACCACTTTTTACAGCTTCGCTGGTTTTTCGCCAGTTTAATAGTTGTGTGTTTAATGCCAGAATTTCCTTTTGGTCAGTTGTTAAATTTTCCAGAGTAAAGACATTACAGCTATCTTGTTCCCAACCACCGGGCATATCCTGGCGGATAACACCATGATTGGCTGATTCCTGCATGAGGAACTCAGAACCATAATACCATTGTAAAATACCACGAGTAGTAAAGGTGAAAACTGTAGCCAGCTTATATTTTTTAAGGTTGTAATCTAAAACCGCAAATGACCGGCTTACATCATGATTATCAAAAAATATCACATTATTTTCAGCATGTCCATACAAAAAATCCATGGTTAAGGCTTTGTACACCTTATATACATCGCCATCAGGCTTAAAGGCGTCGAGCATATTGTAATACAGCGGAAAATCGGTAATACTTTTTATACCCGACTGGTAATTATTATAGCCAAAACCGGGACTGTTCCAGAAAGCAGCGTAAGGTACGTCGTTTACCCAAACTTCGGCAACCACAAATATTCCGGGGTATTCAGCTTCTAATTGCGTACGCCAGTCAATTAAAAAGTTTTTATCAGAATACGGATAGGTGTCAATACGTAACCCGTCAATATTCGCATACTCAATCCACCAGATGGAGTTTTGTATCATGTAGGTGGCCAATAAGTGATTTTCGTAGTTCAGGTCGGGCATGTTGGTATCAAAATAACCCCGGTAATGTTGGTCTTTATCAAGCTGCGACTGATGCGGATCGCTTACAATCATATTCTCGAAATTACTGCGACCGTATTTTTCTGCACTGTTTATCCAATCTTTCGCGGGTAAATCCTGCATCCACCAATGGTACGATCCACAATGATTAAATATTTGATCTTTTACCAGTTTCATATCGTTTTGGTGAAGTTTCTCCACCAGTTGTTTGAATTCTTCATTCGATCCATACCGTGCATCAATGGCATAAAAATCAGTGGGAGCATAGCCATGGTACGAATATTCCGGCTGGTTGTTTTCAATCATCGGGTTCATCCATACCGTAGTCATTCCCAGGTTTTTTATATAATCAATATGGTTCGCAATGCCTTGAATGTCGCCACCATGACGGCCGTGTATGTTGTTCCTGTCGGCTGGTTCTAAAAATCCTGGTACATTGTCATCGCCCGGATTTGCATTGGCAAAACGGTCGGGTGTTATCAAATAAATGGCATCGTTACCTGTGAATGCAGGTTTTGCATTGGCAGCACTTCTTCGGGCTTTCAGTTCATAATTAATGGTAGTTTGCTTTTTGCCCCTTGTTATTTGAATAGGAAAAGTGCCGGGAGTGGCATCGGAAGCTATTTCAACATTTATGAATACATAATTGGGGTTTGCGGTGCGTTCGTAACTTTTAACCTGTATTTTAGGATTGTCAATGGTAATGGTTGCATTGGCAATAGCATTGTCGTACAACAAAATTTGCAAATTCCGATTTTGCATTCCTACCCACCAAAAAGCTGGTTCCATGCGTTTTACAGCTTGAGCTTGAGCGAGCATTCCTAATACTAAGCAAAGTGATGTAAGTAAAATATGAATTCTTTTCATTTGTGTGTTTTTTTAGTTTTAGTCAAAATTGTGAAAGCGAATCAAGGTGGGCAATTTTATTTCCTGAACGCACGGTTATCTGCACCGATAGCAATTTTGAGCTTTAAATCGCCGTTCGTGCAAATATTTGGTTGTACGTGCAAAAATTTCGAACTTTACATGTAAACTGTGTAAATTAGGTGCATAAAAACTAACTATGCTTCAGCACTATTCCATATCGCAACGTATTGCCAGCCAATTGGGCCTTAAGCGATGGCTGGTACATGTATTTTATTGGTTGGCCTGGATAGCATTTTGGGCTGTGTTATGGGGAACGTTCGACAACAATTATTACAAAACTTTTTACATACAATTACTGGAACTCCCTTTTAAATTAGCCATGGTATACCCGGTAATTTATTGGTTAGTACCACGTTTTTTGTTACAAACCCGCTATTTCCGGTTCATTATATTTTATGCCTTATTGCTATTTATTATTGGCGGTTTGATGAAACTGATGTGGTATTATTTTATCGATCCGTATTATTTTGCTGATCGTTTGGTATACGCCCCGTTAAAATTTACCGAATTATTAAACGTAGTTTTATCGTTAAACACTGCGGTAATTCCTCCATTAGTGTTTAAAATTATTGAAAACTGGATGTTTCATCAACAAAAGAGCAGCACCTTAGAACGCGATAAATTACAAGCTGAGTTAAAGTTTTTACGTACTCAGATAAATCCACATTTTTTATTCAATGCCTTAAATAGTGTATATGCTTTGTCAATGAAACAATCGGAGCTAACAACACCTACCATTGCGTATTTGGCTGAGATTATGCGCTACGTAATTTATGAGGCTTCCGAATCGCAGGTGGATATAAATAAAGAAATTGCCTTTATTGAGAATTATATTGCTTTTGAACAGATTCGACTTGAGGATGATGTTGAAGTGAGTTTTTCAATGAATAATAATCGATCGGGAAAAATACCTCCATTGTTGTTGCTACCCTTAATAGAAAATGCATTTAAGCATTTAAAGAATTTTGGTGAGGAAAAACCCTGGATTGTTATTCAGGTAGAAACTTCCGAGGCTCAATTGCGAGTATACGTTGAGAATTCTATTGACAAAGAATTTAACGATGTTACAGTGAAAGGTATTGGCATTGAAAATTTACAAAAACGGCTCGATATATTGTACAAAGATGCCTACACCTTAAACTTTGAAAAAACGGATTTCTCATTTAAGGCTGTATTGCAAATTAACGCTACTACACAAAAATGACGGCTATTACCAAAATAAAATGTTTGTTGGTTGACGATGAGCCGCTGGCACGTTCGGTAATTCGGGAACATTGTACCCATATTGATTTTTTAGAATTAGTAGGAGAGTGCCGCAATGCTATTGAGGCAACACAATTTTTAGCCCATAATAAAGTTGACCTTATTTTTTTAGATATTCAAATGCCATATCTGTCGGGCATTGAATTTACCAAACAGGTAAAGCCCAGTCAGGCTATAATTTTTACTACAGCTTATTCAGAATATGCAGTTGATGGTTTTGAACTCGATGCCATTGATTACCTGGTAAAACCCATAAATTTTGAACGTTTTTTCAAAGCAATTACAAAAGCCATGAAGTGGCTGGGACTTGAAGGAAATGAAACTAAGGAAACAATTAAGAAAGAAACTGTAATTAGAGAGAAACCCTTTTTGTATTTAAAAACCAGCGATAAAGTTGTTCGTGTTGATTTAGATGCTATTATTGCTGTTGAGAGCCAGGGGCATTATGTTCGTGTTTACTCATTTAAGAAGAATTATGTAATTCACCAGAGTATTAGTGAACTTGATGAACGTTTACCTTCAAATTTATTCATTCGAACACATCGCTCTTTTATAGTGGGTATAAAACATATAACCTCATATAATACAGCCCTAATTGAAACTAAAATTGTTAAAGTTCCCATTGGCCGTAATTTTAAACCTGATGTGTTAAAAAGATTGCAATTATTGACAGTATAAGCTTTTCCTATCAATTCGTTTTGAAGTAATAGTATTTCTTCGCCTGTCATACCAAGTCCTGCAATCAAAACTATAAAATTGATGTCTTTTGATTTTGATGCAACGATAGGAGCTATCATAGCACCTTCACTGTGCCCGATTAAGCCAATCTTTTTTTTGTTTATTTCTTTCCTGGTTTTTAAGTATTCTATTGCATATTCCACATCTGTAGCAAAGTCTAAACTGGTAGAACTATTAAAATCTCCGGTTGAAGCAGCTGTTCCTCTGTCATCATACCGCAATACGGCAATACCTCTTCGTGTTAAATAATCAGCAATTACAAGAAATGGTTTATGACCTAAAATTTCTTCATCACGATTTTGAGGGCCACTTCCACTAATTAAAACTACTGCTGGAAAATTTTCCCCATTTTGTGATAGGGTAAGTGTCCCTGCTAATATAATTGAGTCTTTAGTATTTGGGAACTTTATTTCTTCAGTCCTATAGGGGTATGGTGGTATTGGTTCTTGTGGTCTATTTGTTTCTATAATTTCACCTGTTTCCTGTTTATTAAAATCCAGAGAAAAAGATTTTTCGTTTTGGTTGAATGTTCCGGTAATGGTTTTATCATTTTTTAAAGTGCCATTGTATTTTATAAAAGCTGTAGGCACTTCAAATGAGAAATTTGTACCATCAAGGATTATATTACTGACCGGAATGCCTTTTGCTCCTTGGTCAGGGCTATCCATAGTTGCTTTATAAGTGGTATCGTTTTTGTTTATATGCAAAACAATTCTTAAATCAATACCCTGTACGTCTAATTTTCCTTGCCAGTTTCCAATGATGTCTTGTGCATAAATTGATATGGTTGTCAAAATTGCAATTAATAAAGTAGTGGTTTTTTTCATTTGTCGTGTTTTTATATGTTGGCTAACGTTGAGTATAAGAAACGTAAGTGATTTCGAAGCTCTTACCTGTCAAGTTGCACTGAGCCAAATTTGCGTTTTGACACAAATTTAAAACATTAAACAAACCCGTCAAATCGCAGATTTGGCGGAGCTGATTAAATGCTCGAAAGCTTCGTAAACCACTGAACCACTTATGTTTTTTATACATTGTGTGTGCCCTGCATGAGCAGCAGTGCACCCACACCCGAAGTTCTTGAAAAAGTTTAAAAATACAAATCTTTTCCAATAAACATAAGGTGTGG
>NZ_JAPDPI010000082.1 GCF_026013615.1 Plebeiibacterium marinum | reverse complement strand
AAAAAGCTCTGATTTTGCAAAGTACGCAAATGTGAATTATTTAAAATTCATTTAATTGCGCACTTTGCGAGTAAAGTATTTTTATTGGACACTCATTAAATTGATTTAGAATTTAAAGCTGGCACCTATATATACCATAGTTGGTATGTTGTCCATATATGCAAATTCCTGCGAATCGTTTCCTAACAGGTTTTTGCCGCTAAGGCTAAGAGTTAACTTGTCTGTAGCCTTGTAGTTAACGGTAGTATTGAAAATGAATTTACTGTCAATATCAATAGCACCATATTGGTTTTCAAAAGTCTGATCACCATAGAAATATGCATTTGGTAAAATCTCAAGCTTTTCAATTGGACGATAGGTTAGTGAGAACCCTCCAAAGTATGATGGCGTTGATTTATGCTCGTAGTCATTTTTTATATTAGTTGGATAATTACTTGTTGTAGTAGCAATCACATATTCTACTTGAGTTGGATCAATAGTTCCACCAAGAACTCCTGCACCATAATTGTTCATAGCAATACTGATTTTGTTTTCCAGGTCTGGATCGTACATCAAGGTTCCGGCTTGATGAGCGATGACCTCATCTCTACTAACTTTGTTGTAATTGTCGAGCTTTGTTTGTTGATATGTAAAATGAGCATTTGCAATTAATTTTTCAGAAATTACCCAATCAATAGACATAGATAAACCTTTTTGTTTTGATTTTAGGTCTGTATTCTGGTACTCCATTGTAACATGGGCATTTACGTCAGGTAAAGCTACTCCATTAATCACATCAAAAGGATTGAATACAGCTAAAGAAGTATTAGAAGGCATTAAGGCTCCAAAATTGTTTGATGTATTGTAGAATGCCTCTAAATCGACCAAAATATTTTTAGCGGGCCTAATGCGATAACCTAATTCAAACATATCTGTTGTTAATAAATCATACTCTTTATTCCCATTAAATTGCATGATCTTAGGAAAAGAACGGTTTATTAAATTCCATGTATAGTTTGAGTGGGCATTTACCAAAAATGAAGATTGGTTTGCTCTGGAATATACAGCACGGAAAATATGGTTGTCGTTTAGCTTATACGAACCAACAAATTGCCACGATGTATAGAAGTCATCAGGATGATTGTATTTTTCAGTTCTTAGAGCCGCAATTAATCTAAGGTTATCGGTAGGCTTATAATCTAATCGTAAACTACCTGCCATAATTTCAATGTCTTTTTGACCATTTAGATAGCCTCTTCCTTCAGATAATATGTAAGGAGAGTCATCGTATGAAATGTGTTGATAATTTAACCCCGGACGAATGGCAATTTTATTTAGTTTTAAATTGTATTCAGCAGTAGCATTGTATTGGTGTAAATCTAATTCAAAACCTTCATTTCCAGTCATGAAATCAATGTCTCCACCGTTGTAATTGGCTTGGAAGCTAAAATCTTTAATGCTAGCTCTTAAATCTATATACCCTGTTTTAGATATTTTTCCTGAATATGGGGTTGGCATATCTCCCATGGTTGAAGTCAAAACATCGGAATGTTGGTAGCCACCAGTAATGTTTATGTTAGTACTTTTGTTGGGAGAAAGTTCAACATAACCGTTAACGGCATATCTTTCTTTTGCATTTTCAGGGTGAAGGAAAATGTCATCGGGACCGTAAATAGTAATTATCTCACCATTATCAAACGTTCCTGTTTCTCCTTTTTCAGGGAATACTTTATATGTATTCTCTCCATCTACTACATATAGCCTTCTGATTTCATCCATAGAATAGTATCCATTTGCAGTGGGCTGACTATCTAATCGATATTTAGGTTCATATTCACCTGTGGTAGTATTCTGAGTTAAACCGTTGTACACATATATCTTATCATTTTCCCTGTCTCTTGTTTCGTAGTTTGCTGTAACACCAAAACCAAATTTATCATTGATTTGCTTGCGAAAAGCAATATCACCAATGTATGAATTCAAGTTTCCAGCCTTAACATTACCGGATACAAGGGGTGTTTCTTTTGTGATATCGGCAGTAATGATGTTGATTACACCCGATACTGCATTGGGGCCATAAAGAGCACTGGAAGGTCCACGAACCACCTCAATCCTGTCTACATCTTCAAAACTAACCGGTAACGATTCCCAAAGTGTACCACCGTGCGAGTAGTTAAAAACTGGTCGACTGTTGATCATTACCAGAGTTTGTGAGTTTTCGGAGTATAGCATCATATTTTTGGCAGGGAGGTTGTCGTTGCCCCTGATATGAACATCAAAGTTGCCGTTTGTTTTTTCGCGAACTATAACACCGGGAACCATTCTTAAAGCCTCTTCAAAGCAAGTGGCGCCTGAAGCAAGTATTTGGTCGTGGCTCAAAACGGTTGTTGACAGAGGTGAATCGAATAAACTTTCTTCTGATTTAGAGGCAGAGGTTACGTCCTTGTTTAAAAGAAGTTCGTATAGCTCTTCAATAGTTGAAGCCCCTACAATGTCCATGATTTTCATGATCTCTTCCAAATCGTAGTTTGAAAGGTCTTCTATGGTCATTTCCAGTACTTCATCCCGGGAAAGTTTATTAACGTCTTTTTTTGTTTCTTGTGCATATAATGAAAATGAAAACACTAACATTAATGCGAGTGCAATATATTGTTTTAACATGATTGTCGAATTATTTTACTTCAATTCCTAATGAAATTAATTTTTGATCTACCTTTAAGTTATGAGATTCAATTTTGCTTCTGCAGATCTCATACTTCATTTTTCCGCCTTGCTGTACATAGTTAATGGCAGAACCATCTTTACATCCGCCTTCTTTTTCACTTACAATTAAAGTGGGCTTTTGAGCAAAAAACGAAGAAACTTCTGCAATGTGTGCAGATTTGGAAGCGGGAACAAAAAATAAGTTCGCGTCGGATGCCTCAGACAGTGATTTTACGGTTTTAATTACAATGGATTTGTTGTTGATTTTTTTTGAGCTGGCAAGTTTCTTTAACTCATTAACAATCTCATCATTGCCATATACGCCAATAATAAACTCATTTTGATTAGAACGGTCTGGCCATTCAATGTATTTAGCAAAGTTAAACATAAACAGTGCTTTAAACATTGATTGTTGGCCGGAAAGTGATAACGACAGGCATATCATTATCAGAACAGTCAACTTCTTTTTCATTTTTAAAATTTGAGGTTTATAAAATTAATTTGTTTTTTGTGTTGGTCTTTTATTCGTGACTGCAAATTTAAAGGTTACAACTTTATTAGGAATAATTCTGTTAAGTTTTTGTAAAGTAACAGATGTAACCCTATTGGTGTATTAGTAATGTGATTTGGTGTTGTGGGCAATGTTCATAAAATGAGTTAGTTAATAATGATGGTTTTGGGGTGGTGCAGAGTGCGTGGGATTATATATACGGCTGATAGCAGGAAAATTGACATTGTGGATGGTTGGATTCTTTTGACGAAAGTCTGCTTTTCTTCCATAAAAAATATTTGAAGGGAGGTGTTCCATCTTTATCAGGCGTGTATGTTATTTATGGGGGGGGGATTAACGGAATACAAATAAAGTAGCAAAAGCTGATAAAAATCTGTTTGGGAAATTGAGATGTTGAAGAAGTATTTTTTTAAATTTGCAATGATAAACTTAAAGAAAATTATTTTGGAAACTTTATTGAAAATTCTATCAATTTTGCCTCTTCATAGGTTCCAGAATGTCAAAAAGAGGGATTCTTTCTGCAAATAAAATCATGGCCATTCAGTTGGTCTGTAGTTCACTAGTTAATGGTCAGATATTCACATGGCCAAAAATCATAAATAAAGAAAAGTAATAAGTGGGTTAGAGTGTTGTTAACGAATTAGCAATAGCTCCTGGTATATAAATACAGCCTTCTTTTTTTATTCATGTTGTTGAAGCATAAAATGATGAGATGATCAAGAAGCAGAGAGTTCTTAACTCTGTGTTTGTGTTCTTTTTGTTTATCTGTAACCTCTTTTTATTTAAAAATGGGAAAACAGACTTTATGCTTTCAGCTTTAAACTATTTAAATTATGGAACTTCCATTTGCAGAATCATATAAAATAAAGATGGTGGAACCCATCAGAAAGAGTACCCGTGAAGAGCGTGAGCGTTGGATTAAAAAGGCCAACTACAATTTGTTTAATTTAAAAAGCAATCAGGTTTTTATCGATTTGTTAACTGATAGTGGTACCGGAGCAATGAGCGATCGTCAGTGGGCCAGTATGATGCTGGGGGATGAGAGCTATGCCGGGGCGTCATCGTACTACAACCTGAAACAGGCCATTAAAAACATTTTGGGTTTCGATTACTTTTTGCCAACCCATCAGGGGAGGGCTGCTGAAAATGTGTTGTTTTCAGCCCTGGTTTCGGAAGGTAATGTGGTGCCTGGTAATACGCATTTTGATACCACAAAGGGCCATATTGAGTTTCGTAAAGCTTCGGCAATAGATTGTACTATCGATGAGGCCTTTGATACTACAGTACTGCATCCTTTTAAAGGAAATATTGATTTAAACAAGTTGGAGGCGGTTTATCTAAAATATCCAAAAGAGCAGATTCCATGCACAATTGTAACTGTAACCTGTAATTCATCAGGGGGACAGCCTGTTTCGATGGAAAACCTAAGGGAGGTTTATGAGCTGTCAAAAAAATACGGCATCCGTGTTATTTTTGACTCTGCCCGTTTTGCTGAAAATGCCTACTTTATTAAAACCCGTGAAGAGGGTTATGCGGATAAAACCATTAAGGATATTGTGGCTGAGATGTATACTTATGCTGATGGCATGACTATGAGTAGTAAAAAAGATGCCATAGTTAATATGGGTGGATTTATTGCTTTACGTGAAGAAGAATTGTTTAAAAAAGCGGCCCAGTTCAATATTATTTACGAAGGCTATATCACATATGGCGGAATGTCGGGTAGGGATATGAATGCTTTGGCTCAGGGACTGGATGAAGGAACGGAGTTCGATTATCTGGAAACCCGGATTAAGCAAGTGGCTTATTTAGGTCAGAAACTCAAAGAGTTTGGAGTTCCTGTTCAGGAGCCCTTTGGCGGTCATGCTATTTTTGTGGATGCCAAACGTTTTTTACCGCATCTTCCGGTAGAGCAGTATGTTGCTCAAACCCTGGCCATTGAATTGTATAAAGAAGCAGGAGTAAGAGGTGTTGAAATTGGTACTTTGTTGGCAGACAGGGATCCGGTAACCCGGGAAAACCGTTATCCAAAATTAGAATTGCTTCGCTTGGCTATTCCCCGACGGGTATATACCAATAATCATATGGATGTGATTGCAGTTGCCCTGAAAAATGTATACGATAGGAGAGAGGAGATCAAGATGGGGTATCAAATTGTTAATGAAGCCCCAATTCTTCGCCATTTTACCGTGGAGTTGGCCCCCTGTGAAGAGGCTATGAGCTGTTAATCTGAGTTTGATTAAAATTTTAGAATCTATAGATTTATCTTGAACTCAGGTTGTAAGATAATCTACAATGTTAGTTTGCTACTTAAAGGCGTGCCTGATGCATGCCTTTTTTTGCAGGTGTTATCTGGTTTGTATAAACCAGAATAGATGAGGAATAATGGTGTTTTTTTGCAAGTCTTTTTATAAACCTTTGTACCTTTGCTGGCATAACACAACACAAAAAAAGATATTATGAAAAAGTTTATTTTTAGTTTCCTGGTATTGGGTGCATTAATTGGATTTTCATCATGCTCAAATGATGAGGTTGAGGGCAATGCAAAGTTCAGCTTAAGATTAACTGATGCCCCTGGTGATTTTGAAGAAGTATTAATAGATGTGCAGGAAGTAAAGGTTCATTTTCAGGCCGAAGGCGAAGAGGATGGTGAATGGGTAACTTTAAGCGGAGTGAATGCGCAGGTGTATAACTTGCTCGATTTTACTAATGGGGTAGATGTTTTGTTGGCAGAGACAGAAATGCCTGTTGGTTTGATTTCTCAGATAAGATTGGTGCTTGGTGATAATAACCAGGTTAAGGTAAATGGTGAGTATTATGATATTAAAACTCCTTCTGCCCAGCAATCGGGATTAAAGCTTAATGTTCATGCAGAACTTGTGGCAGGAGTAACTTACCGCATGTGGCTGGATTTTGATGCTGGAAGATCAATTGTTAAAAAAGGGAATGGAGGGTTTTCGCTGAAACCTGTTATCCGGACTTTTACAGAAGCTACTAGTGGAGCTATTACCGGGGTGGTTGATCCGGTAGAGGTTGCCCCATATGTTGGTGCTGTTACTTCGGAAAATGATACTATAGGTACCTATGCTGATCCTGAAACAGGTTATTTTTTAATCAGGGCTCTTGCCGCAGGTGATTACAAGGTGGTATTTCTTCCGGGTGATGAATCGGGTTATCTGAAAAAAGAGGTTGAAGGTGTAGTAGTAACTACTGGAACTGTTACAGATATGGAAACAGTAGAAATTGAGGCTGTAGTGGTTGAGTAACTACGTTGATTTATAAAATACAGGTCGGGAGTCGGAAGTTTTTAGGAACTTAAGGCTTCCGATTTTTTATTTTGTAGACATATGTTGCTAAGATTCGCCACTTGCCTTATCAGAAAGGCTCAGAGAGCATCAGGAAACATAGTGTCTTTTTTTACTGTGATTCTTTACTTTAGCTTTCAACTTTTC
Source organism: Plebeiibacterium marinum (assembly GCF_026013615.1). Lineage (GTDB taxonomy): Bacteria > Bacteroidota > Bacteroidia > Bacteroidales > Marinilabiliaceae > Saccharicrinis > Saccharicrinis marinus_A. Next base: position 4,501 of record NZ_JAPDPI010000082.1, on the reverse strand, counting down.
ACTTTCAACTTTTCACTTTTAACTTATGATTATCTCCCTCTTGGATCCGGGATAATAGGCATTTTAGCCATTTTTTCCACTTCAATGCTGGCAAAGCCAAACTCTTCGGTAATCCTTCCGAGGATAAGATACATGCCGTAGCCTTTAAATGGGTAAGCTTGTAGCGATGATGGAAAATGAGTGGTATCATAAAAATTACCATCCATATCAATAAATGTGGCAAAGTGCATCATCTGCTGGCGAACGGTGCGTACGTATTTAATGCAAACCAGTTGGCCAATCATCCTTACCCTTTTGCCTGTGTGTTTAATAAGTTCTGTAGCTTTGAGTCCTCCACGGAAGTTGGTTTCCAGTAAATCAAAATACGATAAGGTTATCGGGAAGCCAATCAGTTCGATTTCATCGTAGGCATCTTCAACCTTGCTTCGGGCAAGCTGGGGTAAGGTGTAGTTTTTTCTGGGTAACTCAAATAAACGTTGGTGTAAGTGGTTTTTCTTTTGGGGTGATAACAAAAGGTGCATCTCCCAAAGCAATTCGCTTTTTCCTTTATTGGTAAACCTTAGGGCTCCGGTTCTTATGAGGATAACCATGTTTTCTCTTCCGGCTCCGGTCCGCTTCATAAAATCGTCAAGGGTTTTGTAATCGCCACTTTGCTGGCGTTCGGTTTCAATCCGTTTGGCAAATTTTGATTCCAGGTTCTGAATGTGGATGAAGCCAATATAAATGTCTTTTTGGGTTATTGATGTTGTGTAAAAACTATTGTTAACGCAAGGTTGGTGAATGCAGGCTCCTTGTCGACGGGCTTCGTTTACATAAACCCAGGTGTGGTAAAAGCCGCCAAAATTATTGATAACAGCAACCATAAATTCAAGTGGGTAGTGGGCTTTCAGGTATAGGCTCTGAAAGCTTTCAACGGCATAGGAGGCGGAGTGGGCTTTGGAGAATGAATATCCTGCAAACGATTCAATTTGTCGCCAAACTTCATGAGTTATTTTGTCGGGATACCCCTTTTGCTTACAGTTACTAAAAAACTTGTCAACAATGCGCTGAAATTCTTTTTTAGAACGGTACTTTCCGCTCATGGCTCTGCGGAGCACATCAGCATCCGCTAAATCGAGTCCGGCAAAATGATGGCACACTTTTAAAACATCTTCCTGGTAAACCATAACGCCATAGGTTTCTTCCAGCTGTTCTTTCATAACCGGGTGAAGGTAGGGTATGTTGTGTGGATTGTTGAAACGCTGTATGTACTCGCGCATCATACCCGAACGGGCTACTCCCGGACGGATAATGGAGCTGGCTGCAACCAAAGTGAGGTAGTTGCTGCATTTTAGTTTTTTGAGTAACCCGCGCATGGCAGGACTCTCAATGTAAAAACATCCATTGGTTTCGGCATCCTGTAGTTGCTTTTGTACCTGTTTGTCTTCCATGAATTTTTCTACCTGGTGGATGTCTATATCTATACCTTTGTTTTGTAATACAATCCGGGTGCAATCCTTAATGTGTCCAATACCTCGCTGCGACAATATATCCAGTTTTTCGAATCCGATATCTTCCGCAACGTACATATCCCATTGGGTGGTAGGAAATCCTTTAGGAGGAAGATCGAGGGCGGTATAGCAGGTGATTGGTTTTTCGGAAATGAGTATTCCTCCGGCATGGATAGTCCTGAGGTTGGGAAAATCAGTCATTAAACCACCTATATTGTGTATTTTTTGCTTTAGCTGATCATCTTGCGAAGATTCCGGATAATCAATCATCTGATCAATTTCTTCTTTGGGTAAACCATATACTTTTCCTAGTTCGCGGATGATGGATTTGCCCTTGAATGTACTCATGGCTCCCAGTAAGGCAGTGTGTTGGGTGCCATATCGTTTAAAAATATAATCCAGAACCTCTTCGCGTTCCTTCCACGAATAATCAATGTCAAAATCGGGTGGGGTAGAGCGTTTGGGATTAAGGAAACGTTCGAAATACAGGTTGAGTTTAATGGGGTCAACATCTGTTATTTTAAGACAGTAGGCAACAACGCTGTTGGCTCCGCTACCTCTACCTACATGGTAAAAACTCCGCGACATGGAATATCGGATAATGTCCCAGGTGATTAAAAAGTAAGCAGCAAATCCCAGGGAATTTATTATGTGCAGTTCTTTTTGTACGCGCTCTTTGGCAAGGGGATTGTTTTTGCCGTAGCGGTAAATCATGCCATCAAGAGTTAGTTTTTCCAGTAGTTTTTTGTCGTCGTATATGCTGCCGGTAAATGTTTTTTTATTTCTGATTGCCGTAAAGTCAAAGTTGAAGCTGCATTGTTTGAGCAACTCTTCTGTGTTTTTTATGATCTCCGGGAACTGGGCATAGTTTTGTTTTATCTTTTCGGGCGAAACTAGAGTGTCGGTACTGTTGGCGGTATCTTCTGTGGTAAGTTGGCTTAATAATATGTTTTTATCAATAGCCCGAAGATGCCGGTGCAGGTTGAATCCTGTTTCGTTTGCAAAGGTTGCGGGTTGCCAAACAACCAGTTTATGTTGTTGGTAGCGAAATGATGAGGAAATGAGCTTACGTAGTTGTAGTGGTTGTATACCCACCAGTTCATTTTCGGTAAGTTCCTTGGGTTGAATATTTCCAAAAGGGTAGATGATATAAGCATGGTTAAAAGCCGGGGCTTTACGGGGCAGTTTTGTGCACGAAAGGTTGTGTTTGCTCAAAAAATGGTTAAGTTCCATGTAGCCATGGTTGTTTCTGGCAATTCCGATATACAGGAGTCTGTGATCTTGCCTGAATTCAATACCTGCCAAAGCGGTAATTCCTTGATCGCGACAAGCTTTAATAAAATCAAAAAGTCCGCTACTGTTGTTGATGTCAGTGAGTACCATTACTCTGACTCCTTTGGATGCGGCCTGTTGGGCCAACTCTTCGGGCGATAGAGTTCCGTATCTTAAGCTATAATATGTATGAGTGTTTATATGCATCTTTTAATTAGTCATTGGCCATTAGTCATTGGTCATTAGTTAATGGACAAGGGTTACTCTGGGAGCATTGAGGATATGGGCTGTAAGCTCACGCCTCTCTGTACAAACCCGGTTCTTTGCCACTGCGCTCTCAGCCCTATGTCCTTTGCTCTTCATCCTTAGTCCTTCGCTTCATCATCTCATCGCAGCTGCTCTTCCAACGGCATCTTTTCCGTATCTTTTTCTTATTTTGTCCATTGCCAGATATAGGTTTACCTTTTCCGGAGTATCTTCAAATAAATTTAATTGTTGCGTTCCGCTAATCAGGCTGCTAAGTCTGATGCCTATTAACCGGATAAGCATTCTGCGTGTGTATACCTTTTTAAATAAATCCTGGGCCACCGAAATAATGTCATGATCAAACGATGTGTAAGGGATTCGTTTTTGCATGGAGTGAGTATCGAAGTTTGAATATTTAATTTTTACCGTTACGCAAGCTGTAAGTTTTTGCTTGCTTCTTAGTTCAAATGCCAGCTTTTCGGCCATGCGGATGATAAGTTCGTTTAAGTAGCGAATGTCGGTTGTGTCCTGTTCGAAGGTTCGCTCTGTGCTCATTGATTTTTGCTCGGTATATTTTACTACAGGACTAGGATCAATACCGTTGGCCTTTTTCCATATGCTTACCCCGTTTTTTCCCAGTACCCTTTGTATCATATCAATCGGTATTTGGCTAAGGGTTTCAATATTAATGATTCCCATTGAGCGTAAAAGTTGATAGGTTTTGGGGCCTAGCATGGGTATTTTTTTAATGGATAGCGGATTTAAAAAAGGTTGTACCAAATCAGGCATTACTTCAATACCACCATTGGGTTTCGCTTCTCCGGTGGCAATTTTCGACACTGTTTTATTTACAGATAAGCCAAACGAGATTGGAAGTCCGGTTTCTTTTATAATGGTCTCCCGGAGTTCGGTACTCCACTTTAAGCACCCAAAAAAACGATCCATCCCGGTTAAGTCCAGGTAGTGTTCGTCTATAGAAGCTTTTTCATAAATCGGAGCCCTTTCTGCAATAATATCTGTTACAATTCTCGATTGTTTGGAATACTCTTCCATGTCGCCCCTGATAAAAAAAGCATCGCTACAGAGTTGTCGGGCCATTCGCATGGGCATGGCCGAGTGCACCCCAAATTTCCGGGCTTCGTAACTGCAACCAGCCACAACCCCGCGATCAGACATGCCTCCAATAATTACAGGTTTGCCTTTGAGGGCGCTATTGTTTAACCTTTCCACGGACACAAAGAATGCGTCCAAATCCATATGTACTATTTGTCGTTGAGAACCAGACATCTTTTAATTAAAATGATTAGAAAATAATCAAATGTGTGATTATAAATTAATCAAAAATGATTATATTTGAAAGAGAATAGTAATAAATATGTTGTTTTGATTAGAAAATAGTCAGCTATCAGCTATCAGCTATCAGCTATCAGCTATCAGCTATCAGCTATCAGCTATCAGCTATCAGCTATCAGCTATCAGCTATCAGCTATCAG
>NZ_JAPDPI010000081.1 GCF_026013615.1 Plebeiibacterium marinum | reverse complement strand
GAGAGCGGAGAGCAGCCTTCTCCTACGAAAACCAATCTTCCTCTTTGCCCTGAGGCAAGGGGGAAGTACCATGCAACAGGCATGGGGATGGGGGTCATTTAAAAAATAACTTATTGCACGTACGCCCATAAACTATAAGTTAAAATATTTTATGGAGGTAGGACTAATAAGCAGCAAGCTATCAAGCTAATGTGATTTATATGGATCCGATCTTATTTACAAGATGCTTATAAAGATCGAATCCGGAAATACTGTTCCTATGCAAAAAGTTTTCTTAGTAGCAAGCAATCAAGCTAAAGCGCAGCGTCCTAAAGGCGTAGCCGTCCTATCAGCTAACTGCTATATTCTAAGGATCCGATCTTATTTACAAGATGCTTATAAAGAACGGATCCGAAAAATGCTGTCCTGAGCAAAATGTGTATTAGTAGCAAGTAATTAAGCTAAAGCGCAGCGTCCTAAAGGCGTAGCCGTCCTATCTGCTAACTGCTATATTCTAAGGATCCGATCTTATTTACAAGATGCTTATAAAGAACGGATCCGGGAATGATGTTCCTTAGCAAAAGGTGTTTTAGTAGCAATCAATCAGGCTAAAGACCAATTATCAATAATCAACAACACACTATTGTCCAATGGCCAATGACCAATGACCAATGACTAATGACTAATAACCAATGACTAATGACTAATAACCAATGGCCAGTAACTACTCAAAGCGCAACCATTTACAGCTAAGGTTTAGTAGCATTCTGAACATATTTTCACAAAGTGTATTTTACATATAGGTAAAACTTATCTATATTTACAAAAACATTTTACTTATGGATACTATTGATAGAGTTCAATATATAGAAAAAATAAAAAACTACTTGAACAAGAATCTGATCAAAGTTTTTATTGGTCAGCGAAGGGTTGGTAAATCCTATTTAATAAAGTTGACCATTCAATATATCCTAAAAAAGAACCCCGATTCCAATATCATATATATTGACAAAGAATTATATGATTTTGACCATATTAACACCTATCAAAATCTTATAACCTATATAGAGGAACTCCTTGATTCAACAAAAGAAAATTACATTTTTATTGATGAAGTGCAAGAAATTGAGGCTTTTGAAAAAGCCTTACGCCACTTTCAGAATCAAAATAAAGCAGATATTTATATCAGCGGTAGTAATGCTGAAATGCTTTCTGGCGATCTGGCCAGTATGCTAAGCGGTCGTTATGTCCAAATACAGATTAATTCATTATCATATATTGAGTTTTTAACGTTCCACAATCTTGATGATAATGACGAAAGCCTATATAAATATCTAAAGTGGGGAGGATTACCATACATTAAAAACCTTCAAAAAGATGATGTAGTCATTTTTGACTATTTAAGCAATATACTTTCAACAATCTTGTTTAAAGATGTAATTGCCCGTTATAAAATAAGGAATATAGATTTTTTCGAGCGTCTTGTATTATATATGGCTTCAAATTCAGGTAATTTGATAACTTCAAAAAAAATCAGTGACTATCTTAAATCTCAAAAAGTAGATATATCTGCAAAGGTGGTTTTATCCTATATGCAATGCTTGCAAAATGCCTTTTTAATATATAAACTAAATCGGGTTGACATCCATTCGAAAAAGGTTTTTGAAATCAACAACAAATATTATTTCGAAGATTGGGGCTTACGCAATGCTCTGGTTGGTTTAAATCATTACTCGGTACCCGACATATTAGAAAATGTGGTATTCTCGCACTTAAAAACCTTAGGATACCAGGTAAGTGTTGGGGTAATGAAAGACCTTGAAATTGATTTTATTGCAGAAAAAGGTGGCAAAAAACTATATATTCAAGTGGCTTATCTGATTCCTGACGAAAAAGTAAAATTACGAGAATTTGGAAACCTATTACTTATAAAAGATAATTATCCAAAATATGTGGTTTCTCTCGATCCTGTTCAAATAGGTCAATATAAAGGTGTAGAACACTTACATTTAAGGGCGTTTTTAAAGAAAGATTTTAATATATAACCAGCGTCCTAAAGGCGAAGCCGTCCTATCTGCTATTGCCAAATCAGCATCAAGATGGCGAAGTGCGGAGAGCAAAGAGCAGAGGGTTGAGAACAGTGCCTTCTCCTACGAAAACCAATCTTCCTCTTTGCCCTGAGGCAAGGGGGGAAGTACCATGCAGCAGGCATGGGGATGGGGGTGATTTAAAGAATAACTCATTGCACTTACGCACACAAGCAATAAGTTAAAACACATTATGGAGGTCGGACTAATAAGCAGCAAGACTGTCACTTAAGGATCCGATCTTATTTACAAAGAGCTTATAAAGATCGGATCCAGATGCGGAAAATGTTGTTCCTAAAAAAAAGTGCTGTAGTAGCAAGCAATCAAGCTAAAGCGTAGCGTCCTAAAGGCGGAGCCGTCCTATCAGCTAATAGCTATATTATACGGATCCGATCTTATTTACATGGCACTTATAAAGAACGGATCCAGATGCGGAAAATGTTGTTCCTAAAAAAAAGATGCTGTAGTAGCAAACAATCAAGCTAAAGCGTAGCGTCCTAAAGGCGAAGCCGTCCTATCTGCTAATAGCTATATTATACGGATCCGATCTTATTTACAAGGCGCTTATAACGATCGGATCCGGGGAAATGTTGTTCCTGTGCAAAAAAAGATGCTGTAGTAGCAAACAATCAAGCTAAAGCGCAGCGTCCTAAAGGCGGAGCCGTCCTATTAGCTATCAGCTATCCCCCCCCTTCTCAATACAAAAAGCCAAACAACCACAATGGCAATTTATGATCGATGCCTATCTCTACATCATCAGTAACCACAAAAGAATTTTCCAGATGTTTTACCTGTTTATTAGTTTTCTTTTTCCCTCCAATTTCAAAAATATAATTCCCTAAAGCAAAATCTCCATCCTTTGTATAGCTTAACTTCCCTATCGAACTTAACTGATTAATAAAAAAGCTTTCCCTTACATTACCTATATTTACCACATCTTCCGAAAGGGCATATTGCAAGTTAGGATGATGAAGAAATAGTTTTTCGGGTTTCTGCAAAAGACCAATCCCTTTCACATCAGGATATAACCCACGGACAATCCGTAAATCTTCAAGATATCTTATATATTGGATCAGGTTATTGCGCCCTATCCCTGTCCGCTCACTAAGCTTTGTGATATTGGGCTTAAAAGGAACTGATTCTGCAATAATATGAAGAAGCAACCTTATTTTTTCAATACTTCCAAAAGTAATATCTGCCGTAGATGGTAAATCAATATTTAAAGCCAGTGAAATAGTTTCAGCTAATTTCTGGGGATAAAGTCCCACACTCTCTTTAAAGTATGGATAATAACCATATTTAAGATAATCATTAAAATAGGCCAAAGGCCTTAAACTATCCACAATATCTGCTGCAATACCAGTATGGGAGTTAATCAGTTCATCAAAGCCTACCGGTTTATAATCCGTTTTCAGACTAAAATTTAAAAATTCCCTGAAAGAAAGGCCATTTAATTCATACATCACAGCCCTCCGGCTTAAATCCCCGCTTGCCTTATTAAGATGCATCATCGAAGAACCAGTGAATACTACATATAAATCAGGCTGGTCATCATAAATATTCTTTAACTCTTGCGACCAGTTGCCATACCGGTGAACTTCATCAAGCAAAAGGTATCTCCCCCCCCTTTTTACAAAATTATCAGCAAGGTCGACTAATTTATTTTCTGTAAAATACAAATCATCCAAACTAACATAAAGCGTCTGTTTATCAATAGGCAATTGATCCTTTGCATATTGTAACAACAATGTAGTTTTTCCTGCCCCCCGGGCACCTTTAATACCAATTAAACGATTATCCCATTCTACCCTATCCAATAAATAACGTTTAAATGCGGTAGGAACTTTTCTAAATTTTTGTATTGATTTTTCAAATAGCTTGTCCATATTATTTGCATTATCACCTCTCAATAATACAAATTTAACAATTTCTGCTATTTACAAAGAGCATTTTTAATATATATTGTTTGTTTCACAATACAATGACAAAGTGCGGAGTGCAAAGAGCAGAGGGTTGAAACCGGAGAGCAGCCTTCTCCTACGGAAACCAGTCTTCCTCTTTGCCCTGAGGCAAGGGGGAAGTACCATGCAACATGCATGGGGATGGGGGTTATTTAAAAAATAACTTATTGCACGTACGCCCATAAGCATAAGTTAAAACATATTATGGAGGTAGAACTTAAGCAGCAATCAATCAAGCTAATGTTTATACGGATCCGATCTTATTTACAAGATGCTTATAAAGATCGGATCCGGGGAAATGTTGTTCCTATGCAAAAGATTCTGTAGTAGCAAGAACTCAAGCTAAAGCGCAGCGTCCTAAAGGCGTAGCCGTCCTATCTGCTAACTGCTATATTCTAAGGATCCGATCTTATTTACAAGGCGCATATAAAGAACTGATCCGAAAATGCTGTTCCTGTACAAAAGATGTTTTAATAGCAAGTATTCAAGCTAAAGCGCAGCGTCCTAAAGCGTAGCGTCCTATTTGCTAACTGCTATATTCTAAGGATCCGATCTTATTTGATAGGCGCATATAAAGAACGGATCCAGGGAATGCTGTTCCTATGCAAAAGATGTTTTAGTAGCAAGCAATCAAACTAAAGCGCAGCGTCCTAAAGCGTAGCGTCCTAAAGACAGAGCCGTCCTATTTACTAACTGCTATATTCTAAGGATCCGATCTTATTTGCAAGGTGCTTATAAAGAACGGATCCGGGGAAATGCTGTTCCTGTACAAAAAGGTGTATTAATAGCTAAGAATCAAGCTAAAGCGCAGCGTCCTATCTGCTATCAGCTATCAGCCATTTCTATCCCAACTCCAAGTCACTATGGATAAGAATCCATATAATTATCAGACTGTATTAGCCACTGCTTCGGGTACCATAACCGACCCCTATCCGAACACAACCCGAACAGCACCCGAACAAACCCGAGCGCTACCCGAACAAATCCCGAAGCCGCATCGAAAAAATCCCCCAAACGCCATTTTTTTGAATAATTTTTGCCATTTTCGGCCTTTTTCGGAATAATTTTCGCCGATTTTGGCGTTTTTTTGAATAATTGGGGTTTTTTAGGCCATTTTAGTTAACTACACTCATCCACCCCATTTTACTACCTCCTATATATCAACATCTTACAAACAGAAAAAGTCACGATAATATTATCATGATTTTTTGGAAGCTTTTCTTGGTATACTTTAGCATTATACAATTAGTCAAGAGCTGATAGCCAATAGCTGATAGCTAGTAAAAAACTTAAAAACAACAACTATTGACTATAATAAGATAATGACTATTGACTAAAAATCGGCCGATATGATGTTTAACCCAACCTTCCTATTTACCTGATCAGTAAGCAGGGAGGTTACAAAAACTGAAAGATGCATGAAGTTAAAAATTTCGCACTCGGTTCACTGGGTACTTTAGGAGTAATGGAGGCAGCAGATGCTCAAATTTTCTCAGCCCAGGATGCAGACCCCCAAACATTGATTATCAGGTCTGCGATCACCCTGCTAGCAGGAGTTCTTACAACAGTAGTTTCAAAGTGGATGCAACGCAACAAGATTGAAAAAAACAATAGCAAAAACAAACAAATTACTGCACCCAAAGAAAAGGGTAATAAAGTGAAAAACATATTTAAAGTTAAAAACAATAAAAATAAATAGTCATGGGTAAGTTTAAAAATGGAATCCTTGGTGGATTCAACGGAAAAGTAGGTAACGTGGTTGGAGCAACCTGGAAAGGCATTACCTATATGAAAGCGATTCAGAACACAGGCAATAAAAAGGCTACTCAAAAACAGATTATCCAACGGGCAAAATTTGGATTTGCAGCTCAGTTCCTGCAACCTCTATACCCTGTTATCCAAATGGGTTTTAAAACCCTGGGAGTAAAACAATCTGCTCAAAATGCAGCCATTGCACACTTGTTAAACTATGCTGTTACAGGTGAATATCCGGCCTTTGCTGTTGATTACGACAACCTGTATCTGGCAAAAGGATCACTAAAAGTCAATGATTCAGCCTCTATTGAAATTGTTGATGGCCGCATTGCTTTTAACTGGATCGATACAGATAAAGCCCTGCAAATACATGGTCAGGAACAAGCCTTACTAATAGGAATAGCAAACGGTTATTACCCCACCTATTCCATTGATGAATATACCAGAGAGGAGCGTACCGGAAGTATCGCATTCCCCAACGCGCCAACAGGTAGTTTGGTTCATTGTTACATAGCCTTTGCAGAGTCAGAAGGTATGCAAAGAGCCAGCAACAGCGTTTACCTGGGTACGGTAAGCATACCGTAATTATAAGAGGAGCCTTGTCCCAGGCAGGGCTCCTTTTAACCAGTAACAAGTAACAACTATTTTTAACCCTTATAAAACAAACATCATGGCTAAAGTATATGGAAACCCAATATCATTATTATTCTCAGGAAAACTTGGAAATATGGTTGGCACTATCAGAAACGGGAAACAGTATATTAGAAGTTTACCTAAAAAAAGCAGTAAAGAGCCCACTGCAAAGCAAATTGCACACCGAGCCCGATTTTGTTTTGCCTCCAATTTTATCCGCTCCATCCGTCCCATCATACAAATCGGCTATAACCCTTCCAGAGGAAGTAAATACACCTCTCCGTATAATATGGCCATGGCCTGCCTGATGAAAAATGTAGTTACAGGAGAATACCCTGATTTTAGTATTGATTTTAAGAACCTGGAGCTTTCTCCTAATAAATCAGCAAGACTAAGGAAAGCAACTATCAAAAAAGGCAGAAAAAACATCAAATTTAAATGGAAGCTCTGGAATAAAGACGAATATGACATAAACCGCCACAAAATCACCATGATTGGCATTACCGAAGAGCACCAATTATTTTATTCCGATTCCAATATTATGCAGGAAGACCAAAAAGGGCGATTGGCGGTTCCCAACATCAAAACCGGCACTAATGTTTATTGCTACATTGCTAAAACTGATATGAAGGACAAACAACGATTTTCCGGTTGCAGCTATATCGGAGTTGTAAAATGGTGATAATTTCCTGCGCAAAAGATGTTTTAATAGCAAATAATCAAAATGGCGGAGTGCGGAGTGCAAAGAGCAGAGGGTTGAGAGCGGAGAGTAGCCTTCTCCTACGAAAAACAATCTTCCTCTTTGCCCTGAGGCAAGGGGGAAGTACCATGCAACAGGCATGGGGATGGGGGTTACAGGGCCTAATTTTAACAATAAATAGTTTCTTTAAAAGCATTGGGCGGGCATATTGAAATCACTGCAACTCCGCGAATCACCTCACCCCGCATGGTTCACGATGTCGTGTTAAGGGCCGGGCATTTTATAGTTCATCAATCTCACTATCTGATAGTCCCGTAGAATCTTTAATAATATCTTTTGATATTCCTTTTTCTAATAAGGTTCGAGCAATTTCTATCGCCTTTTGCTTCTTTACTCTATCTTCTGCATCAACTTTCATAGTCCAAGCCATACTTGCACCATAACGTAAATCTTCAATATGTCTGAAATAGTTTTTCTGCTCATCTTCTGATAATTTATCTACACGCCATAATTCTTTAGCTTTTTCAATTCCTTTGGCTGTAAACTCATCCTTTATCTCATTATTTTTCAAGTAGTAAATCCATTCATCTAATGTATCCTTAGCAACATCATCAAATTTATTTACTTTAATCACATAGTATTCTGGAAAAATCTGAAATGGCTCAATTTTACCACCCAATAGTTCTGTTTGTTTGGCTGATAATTTTAAAATATCTACTCGATTAAATTTATCAGATTCGATTTGTTGATTGCTTTCACTTTCTAGAATATTTTCAATACTAATATCCTCTTTAAGCAATTCTGATAAAAAACCTTCTAAAACATAAAAATCTGCTTTATTTCGCAAAAGTCTCTTTATCGCCCAGTCAAATCGTATTAAATTCCTATTAGTCATGTCTATATTTTTAATGCATAACAAATTTAGACATTTTTTTTCTGAATCATGGTTTTCTATGCGCCACGGATTGCCTTGCCCCTAACTCAAGGACACCTGGCATCAACACCAAAATCACTTAACTCTTTAGGATCAATATTGGCAAAATCGACATCAATATCAGTACACTCAGATAGTAGCTGTATTCGTAAAGCTCTTCCTTCTTTAACAACCTGTTTTATAATATGACCTGCAATTTCCTTTTTAAGATTTACTTCCTCTTCACTTTGTATTAAAATGACTGACAATGTAGTAATTGGATCGTAATTAAACATTTAATTCCATTTAGCTTCGTATTTCAAAATTAACAAAAATCAGTATCAAGATGGCAAGTGCGGAGTGCAAAGAGCAGAGGGTTGAGAGCAAAGAGCAGCCTTCTCCTACAAAAACCAATCTTCCTCTTTGCCCTGTGGCAAGGGGGAAGTACCATGCAACAGGTATGGGGATGGGGGTCCTTTTAGCGAATAACTCTTTGAACTTACGCACATAAGCTATAAGTTAAATATATTATGGAGGTAGGACTAATAGCAGAAAGCAATCAAGCTAGCGCCTCCGCTGAGTAACTTCTGCGCTCGAGGAAAGCGCAGCGTCCTAAAGGCGGAGCCGTCCTATTAGCTATATTCTAAGGATCCGATCTTATTTACAAGATGCTTATAAAGAACGGATCCGGAAATGATGTTCCTGTGCAAAAGTGTATTAGTAGCAAACATTCAAGCTAAAGCGTAGCGTCCTAAAGGCGTAGCCGTCCTATCTACTATTTGCAAATCAGTATCAAAATGGCGAAGTGCGAAGCGCAAAGAGCAGAGGGTCGAGAGCGGAGAGCTGCCTTCTCCTACGAAAACCAACCTTCCTCTTTGCCATGAGGCAAGGGGGAAGTACCATGCAGCATGCATGGGGATGGGGGTGATTTAAAAAATAACTTATTGCACGTACACCCATAAGCATAAGTTAAAATATTTTATGGAGGTCTCTGAAAGCCTAGCTTATCCCAGCCCCAGGTAAAACGTAGTGACACCTGGGGTTTGTTTGTCTGTTTGTTGAATCAACGTCCTGTAAGGACAACTAAACTAAAACCCATTTTGAGCTGTCCTTTCAGGACGCTGAGACTGTTCTTGCATTACCCCATGCGCTGCATGGGGCTAGGTTAAATTGTGCCTTCAGCACGCTATTCCTAATACGATCCCAATAAATATTCCGTTTAACTAAACAAGCCTCACTTATAAAGATCGGATCCGGGAATGCTGTTCCTGTGCAAAAAGGTGTATCAGTAGCTAACAATCAAGCTAAAGCGCAGCGTCCTAAAGGCGCAGCCGTCCTATCAGCTAATAGCTATATTCTAAGGATCCGATCTTATTTGCATGGTGCTTATAAAGAACGGATCCGGAAAATGTTGTTCCTGTGCAAAAAGGTGTTTTAGTAGCAAGTAATTAAGCTAAAGCGAAGCGTCCTAAAGGCAAAGCCGTCCTATCTGCTAATAGCTATATTCTAAGGATCCGATCTTATTTACAAGGCGCATATAAAGAACGGATCCGGAAATGCTGTTCCTGTGCAAAAAGGTGTATTAGTAGCAAGCATTCAAGCTAAAGCGAAGCGTCCTAAAGGCGTAGCCGTCCTATTAGCTAACTGCTATATTCTAAGGATCCGATCTTATTTACAAGATGCTTATAAAGAACGGATCCGAAAATGCTGTTCCTGTGCAAAAGGTGTATTAGTAGCAATCAATCAAGCTAAAGCGAAGCGTCCTAAAGGCGGAGCCGTCCTATCAGCTATCAGCTATCAGCTATCTTCCAAACACATTAACCAATACAAACAATTGTTATACAATGTTAAATCATTTTGAATTATTCATTCATTTGTTTAATTTAAAGTAAACTAATTATTATAAACCAAACACATATAATCATGTTACCTACAATACATACTATCGCCGATTCTATTTTACTTAGAAAGTCATTAAAATGGAAAGACTGCCCTGCGGCAGAGAAAATGCCCCTGGATTGTAAATCGCTTTACAACAGATTTGAACTATTTCTTAATAAAACATTACCAGATCTAATTCATAAAAAACATAAATCTAAATCCACACAAAATTACCTTACCAATCTGGTTTGCATAAAAGAAACATTAGATGCCCATCCCTGGTGCATCCCCTGCAACCTGAATAAACAGGAACACAAAACATTTTTGATGGACCTGGACTTTTACCTGATGTTATCGGGGATACTTATAAAAGCCCGCAGGATGTTCAAAGGCTTTTTATGCGGAGCCCAAATTCCATCATGTGTCAGAATCCTGCCAAAGTTTAGCAGTAATCCCAAAAAAGTACAACAGGTTTATAATCAACTCAAGTCCAGTCCCTGGAGGATATCAATTGAAAACTACTATTTACAAAACAAGTATTTAAAATTAATCTATGAGAATGAAAAACTATGTGAATCTATATCTGCTGAACATATTTTAGCAAAACCGATCAAGCTACTAAACGAAGCCTTTAATACTTTGCCAACAAACTTTGAGCATGAAAAGTATTTGAACCACCATCTTAAAGACATCAACAATTTACTAAAACGGCTGAATGACAACCAGGAGGAAGAAGATGTCTGGCTTGAATACCGACAGTTAATCTCAGAACCCATAGTACTTGGATTGGGATCAAAAGAGCTATGCAGGTTGTATATGCAGCAATTGAACCAACAATACAACTTAAGTGGTAATTCAATAAACTCAGAAATTGGTTTTATAAAAAACCAGCTTTGCAGGTCTAAAATGTTGTTTAAAGATAAAATTATAAAAACAAATAACGGGATAAACTTTCTGAATGATTTAAAATCTCAAATTCACAAACTAACAGATTTGTCACCAGATATGCCATTTATTGAATGGAACCATAATCCCAAAGATTTTATTAAAAGCCTGCAGCAAATAATTTCTAAAGGATACCTTACAATAAAAGGGAATAATGATTTACAGCCGATCATGCAAGTGATATCACGTTTTGTAAAAGTTAAAAAACAAAACAACACAGGCAATCTTTCATATTCTACTCTGTTAACATATTTAAGAAAAGCCAATACCGGCGAATTGTGATATAACAAATATATGATCCGGATACAGGAGCGATGCCACCAAGTAGTGAAGCAAAGGCTCTTCCCCCATCCCCATCTTTTCCAAAGTTTTAAACTTTGGAAAAGATTCTGGATTCTTCAGGCCCAAGTTTCATATCCCTGTCTGTAAACGAAAAAAGGACAGCTTTCACTTGGAAAACTGTCCTTTTTTAAAAGTCGGCGGCGACCTACTCT
>NZ_JAPDPI010000080.1 GCF_026013615.1 Plebeiibacterium marinum | reverse complement strand
GAATATGCACATGATCTTCAACTGAATTGGAAATAATACATGAAGAATCGTAATTTTTCAATATGCCCGTAATAAAAGCAAGGAGTTTCCCCTCCTAATCTGATGATATAAAAGGATATCCTTTTTTGGCCCCAAAGGTAAGATGAATATAAAGTTGAGATAGTGATTGCCCCATAGTTTATAGTCTGTATTTATTATTTAAAGAAACTAATGCAATGAAAATGTTTCAGACTTACAGCCTGAATTTGCATGACGTACAAGTACTTGGGGCGCTGCCCCAAGTTGCGATATTTCAGACCTTCAGCCTGTTAGGTGAAAAAGTTTACCGATGATTTGTACTATTGTCGATGTAAAATATCCACTCTTCAGGTTAATAAAAATATATGCATGACCAAATAACAACAAACAATGAACAATGACACAAATTGTCATTGTTCATTGTTTGTTGATTTTTTATCTTTACAAAAAGATTTAATTATGAATGCAGCAGAAATAAAAATAGACTTGTTTAGAAAATTAGATTCCCTAAAAGGGAATAGACTAGAAGAAGCGTATGGGATGCTATTAAATTTTATTAATGGTAAAAGTGAACTAGATGATTGGCAAAATCTAACACAAGAGCAGCAAGAAGCAATTAAATATGGAATTGACCAACTGAACAAAGGAGAAGGACGAAGTCACAGTGATTTAATGACAGATATTAGAAATCAATATACCAATGAATAGAAAAGCAACTTGGTCTCCTGCAGCAGAAGAAGATCTTAGGTTAATATTAGATTATTTACAAAGTAAATGGAGTCAACATGTCGTAAATAAATTCATTAATAGGATTGACGATAATATTGGGTTGATTATGGAAGATCCCAAAATATTCCCCGTTATCAATGCTGAGTTGCAGATAAGAAAAAGTGTAATCACAAAGCAAAATACACTTTATTATAGAGTAGTTTCTGATGGAGTAGAAATTGCTAGACTATTTGACTCTCGTCAAGATCCAAAGAAGCTGAAGTTTTAAACAATCACTACCCACACTCAAGTAGATCGCCCATAAGCTAATTGGTCATTGTTAATTGACCATTGCTAATTGTCTAGTACTAAAGTAGCATACAGAGTAACGCGAAAAAATTACTATAATTTTACAGTAACTTTTTTTACTTGTATCACACTGAATATGAGACATAACTATTTTTAGACAGAGTCAGGTTTGAGCCAGAAATATCTAAAAAAGGTCCGATATTCACGAAAATCGCAAAAAAACGACAAAAATATTCATCAAAATCGCATTTTTGGCCAAAAATATTCACGGTTTTGTCATTTTTCGGTGTTTTTATGACATTTCTTTGCTATGTCTTTGCATTCCTATGCATAGGCTTTGCTATTTCTATGCATAGGCTATGCTAATCCTATGCATGGTTGTTGCTATTTCTTTGTATTGTGGTTGTATTGTGGTTGTGTTGACTATGCACATTCGTTGATTGTTCTTTGCTTCGGCATTGCTTCTAAGGGACCGAAGAAAGAGCATAAAACAGGCATGGCAAAACCATAGTAAGTACGACGTCATATACTTGGTATATCATAGGATAATAAAAGGGAGTGTAAAATATATTAAACAGAATACAAAACTTGACATTCCCGGATTAACAAAACAATATTAATTATCAAATCACACGGATATTGATTATTTTAGCACACACAACAATTTATGCTCTTTTGAAATTGCCCTATGAATATTGTAAATGATACAGCAAAAAAAATCACACTTATTGCAATTTTCTTAACCACCATTTTCAATACCATAAACAGCCAACCTGCACAAAATTTAAAATTTCATCATCTCAATGTTGACAATGGACTTCCGCAAAGCTCAGCTTATTCCATAATTAAGGACAAGTATGGCTTTATGTGGTTTGGTACCTGGGGAGGCGCTGTAAGATACGATGGTTATGAGGTTAAGCTTTTCCGCCCATCAGAAAACGACTCTACGGCCTTACCCGATTACCGGATTAGTTGCATTGTAATAGATTCCATTGGAAACATATGGATTGAGACCGAGCAACGACAATTTTTATTTCAATATAACTACTCCCTGGATAATTTTAAGCGCTACAACAAAAGCAATGCCCCTGTCGAAGTCTTAAATCAAGTGGAACTATGGCACAATAATCACTTTAAAGTTGCCAAAAACGACAAATACATCTGGCAATCCACCGATAGCGGACTTTTGCAAAAACAGATTGCTACCGGAGACACTCTATTATTTCAACCCATGCTAAACAACCGTTTTGCCCTATCCGATAAGATGATAAAAAACGTTTATTTAGATGATGAAGAAAATCTTTGGATAGGCACAGAATACGGCGGTGTTAATTTCACAAACCTTTATTCAAAACCATTTAACACTTTCACAAAAAAACAAGCAAACAAAGGTTTAACAGATAATGTAGTCAGGGCAATATGCAAAGATTCAGAAGGACACATCTGGGTTGGCTCAAGCAATATGGGCATTACCGTCATTAATACATCAGGCATTGAACCAACATATCGTTACATTGGAAAAGAAAACCTTTGCAACCTGCAAATACGGTCGTTGCATTGCGACAAAGAGGGCAAAGTATGGATTGGTACAAAAAATGGTTTAATGTGCTATGATCCCGGATCAGACAAATTTGTTCTCTGTAGCAACAGCGCATCAAACCAGTTCTTTGCTTTTGCAGAGGACCAAAACGGAAGGCTTTGGGTTGGAACTATGGCAGGCCTGGCATTATTCGACAGAGCTAACGACAAACTAAAATATTTCCCTCCTCAAAAAACAACCGGTGGAATATACATCCGCTCTATACTCGCAGATAAAAACAATAACTTATGGGTTGCAACCGAAGACAATGGAGTAACCAAACTCACCCCTGAATTTAAAGATGATACAATTCAGTTTAAGGTTGAACATTACGTTCAGCAAAACCAAAGCAACAATGGCCTATCTTCCAATCGCACTTATTCGTTAACCGAAGACAGCAACGGAATGATCTGGATTGCCTCCGATCAGGGTTTATGCTATTTAAATCCCCAAAATGACACAATCACACGCATTGCCCGGGAAAGTAATCTATCCAAAGGTATTATCATGGCTGTACTTTACGATCATCAAAACTCGGTTTGGGCAAGCCACAAAAAAGGACTGTCCCGGATCAACACAACCAGTTTTACTATTCAGAATTTCAACATACAAGATGGGTTACAGGGAAATGAGTTTAGCCAAAACGCCTGCTTTTTCGACAGTATAAATGGAGAGTTATTCTTTGGAGGGGTAAATGGCCTCAATTCTTTTACTTCAAAAGATATTAAAACCAACCCATATCCCCCAAGGGTTGTGTTTACCGGGTTGAATGTAATGCAAAAGCATATACTACCCGGCCAACCAATAAACAACCGCGTATTACTTGAAAAATCATTACTCTGCACCAACAAACTCATTCTCTATTATCAGGAAAGATCATTTTCATTAGAATTTGTAGCATTGCACTATGGCAACTCTTCTGAAAATAAGTATCAGTTTCAGCTGGAGGGTTTTGACAAGCATTGGGTTTCGACAAATGCCACAAACCGAAAAGCTTCATACAACAACCTTCCTCCAGGTGAATATATTTTCAAAGTAAAGGCCGCCAATAGCGATGGAGTCTGGAACCCCACTCCTAAAACCATGCATATTGTCATCCTTCCTCCCTGGTGGTTAACTTGGTGGGCTATTGGATTCTACCTAGTCCTTACAACATCAATTATATGGTTGATATATAATTACCTGACATCTAAGATAAACGCAAAACGTGCACAGGAGATCCATCAGGCCAAGCTGAAGTTCTTCACCGAAGTTTCTCATGAATTCAGAACGCCCTTAACCCTGATTATCGATCCACTGGAAAAATTAATGACTGGAAAAATAGCACATCAGGATGCTGACTCCATTTTTAAAATGATGTACCGTAATGCAAAACAACTGCTAGAACTCATCAACCAACTCCTCGACTTCAGAAAACTGGAATCAGGACACCTTACCCTTTCACTCCAAAAGAGCGACTTGATTGCTTTTGTTAAAAACTCGGTTGCTGCATTTGAAAACCAGGCACTGGCCCAAAATATTTCCCTTGAATTTGAAGCTCCCCTAACTTCACTCCAAATATGCTTCGACAAACAGAAACTTAATATGGTTTTAAATAACCTTCTCTCAAATTCATTTAAGTTTACACCTGAAAACGGCAGTATTCATATAAAAGTTTACCTGTCTGACAAAGTTGAAAAAGCAGTGTGCATCCAGGTTATCGACACCGGTACAGGAATAGAAAAACACGAGCTGAACAGAATTTTTGAACTCTTTTATCAATCAGGTTCCCCTATAAAACAAACACCAGGTTCAGGTATCGGCCTTGCCCTCACCCATGAGTTAGTAAAGCTGCATAAAGGACACATTGAAGTTAAAAGCCAAATAAACAAAGGAACCGATTTCTCGATCACATTACCAATAATGGAAAACGACAGCACTGAATCCATTCAATCAGAGACTATTTTTAATATCCTGCCCGAAACTAACACCCCCATAGTAAAAAAAGAATCAAAAAAAACCGACAATGATTTACCTATTATGCTAATCATTGATGACAATAGCGATATCCGCAACTACATTACAACACATTTTAAAACCGAATTTAAAATAATACAGGCAGCCAATGGTGCCGAAGGATATAGCCAAGCTATTGAAACCATTCCCGACATTATCATTAGTGATGTAATGATGCCTGACACAGATGGTTTTGAACTCTGCCAAAAACTTAAAACAGATCAACACACCAGCCACATCCCGATAATACTATTAACTGCCCGCCAATCTGACGAATCAAAAACAGAAGGATATAAAACAGGAGCTGATGCCTACATTACCAAACCTTTTAATTCAGATGTGCTTTCTGCAAGAGTTAACAACTTACTGGAGCAACGCAGGCAACTCCGTGAACTTTTCACAGGAAGTACTGGCAAGGAGTTAAAGAAAGTTGCAGTGAACTCTGCCGATGAAATCTTTCTAGAAAAAGCATCCGGTATCATTGCCCAATATCTTGACGACCCTCAGTTTAACATCGATTTTTTAGCCGAAAAAATGAATATGAGTCGCTCTCAGTTTTATCGAAAAATAAAAGCCCTGACAAATAAATCCGGTAATGATTTTATCATGAGCTTCAGGATGGACAAGGCTCTTGAATATCTAAAAGAGGGTAGGTATAACATTACGGAAACAGCTTATAAGGTTGGCTACAACGTCCCGGCCAATTTTACCCGGGCATTCACTAAATACTTTGGCAAAACACCTACTAATTACATTGAATCCATTAAGCAATAAAACTTTTGGCATTAAAAAAATTGTATAGCAACCCGACAAAATACATTTGCATAAAAGCCTGAAACTTCTCACACCCCACAACTCACACACCTACACCTCTAAATATCTACCACTTACAATCTCACTGTTTAAAAATGATAATTATCTGAACAGTTTTGATAACTCATTTTTCACTGTTTATTTAATATTTGCTTAGTGGATTATTTAATTTTAATAACCCATTAAAACAACAGTACTACATAATTTATTTCAGCTATGGCAATAAAAAGTAACAGAACATAAAAACAAAAATTTAAATATGAAAACTCAAATAAGATCAGCCTTCTTGTGTGTCCTTTTTATAGTTATCGGACTAAATAAATCTAAAGCAGAAGAAACCAGCAGAATAAAGCAGCTATTCAACTTTGACTGGAAATTTATGCATGGAGATATTGAAGATGCACAAAATATAGATTTCGATGACAGCAATTGGCGAACACTTGACCTTCCGCACGATTTTCAGATCGAACAACCCTGGAAAGAATCAGCCGGAAGAGGACGTGGCTTCAAGGAGATGAGTGCAGGATGGTATCGCAAATCGTTTACGGCAGATACGGCATGGATAGGGCAAAAGGTATTACTCAACTTTGAAGGCATCATGCTACAAGGCGATGTATGGCTCAACGGCAAAAAAATTGGCAAAACCGATTATGGTTACCTGGGATTTGAATCAGACATCAGCAACCTTTTACGTTACGACACATTAAATGTGGTTGCAGTGAAGGCTTCCACAGGAAAAACTGGAGGATCACGCTGGTATACAGGTGGGGGTTTATACCGGGATGTACATCTTATCGTAAAAAACCAGATTTCAGTAGCCCGTCATGGGGTTTTTATAACCACTCCGGATGTTTCAGAAAACAAGGCTACGGTAAACCTGCAGGTTGATATAGAAGGTTTCCAATGGAAAAGAAATGACTTAACAATTGAGGCCAAAATCTATAATTCAAAAGGTGAACTTGTGGCACAAACCCGAACATTAACGCCTAAAGGATCAAAAAAAATAAGCAATGAAGTACCTCTTCCCAAAGTAACAATCACCAATCCTGATTTATGGAACTGCGAAACTCCAAACCTGTACAAAGCAGATATAACATTAAGCCTTGATGGACAAATCATAGATAATGTAAGCGAACAGTTTGGTATACGATCCATTGTATTTTCAAAAGAAAAAGGCTTTTTGCTTAATGGTAAGAAAGTATTTTTAAAGGGAATATCCAATCATCATGATTTAGGTGCTGTAGGTGCTGCTGCGCATGAAACTGCCATTGAAAGACAAATGGACCTACTCAAAAAGTTTGGGTACAACCACATCCGCTGCTCACACAACCCATACTCAGAAGCATTTTTGCGTATTGCCGATGAAAAAGGAATCCTGATTGTAAATGAACTATACGACAAATGGAGCGACAGACATTATTGGGCAGGGCGCAAACCCTGGACACACACCTGGCATAAGGATTTAACCGAATGGGTAAAACGCGACCGCAACCACCCATCGGTAATCATGTGGAGCCTGGGCAACGAACTTCAAATGCGAGAAGACCTGGCCGGATATCAGACCAACGATTGGGGTGTAACCACTTATAAAATAATGGATATCCTGGTTAAACGCTACGACCCAACACGCAAAACAACGGTGGCCATGTACCCTGCCCGCGCTGGAGCCATAAACAAAAAAGACGCAGATTTCAACAAAAATATATGCCCGCCGGAGCTAGCCACCGTAACAGAAGTCTCCAGTTTCAATTATCGCTGGATGGACTATCAGGAATATCTAAAACATGCCCCTCACATGATTGTGTATCAAAGTGAAGCCACCACCAATGAGTTATTAGCCCCATATTTTGGAATGGACCGGAACAAAATGGTTGGTCTGGCATACTGGGGCGCCATAGAATACTGGGGCGAATCAAGAGCCTGGCCCATAAAAGGATGGAACTATTCATTCTTTGACCATTCTTTAAATCCCTTTCCACAAGCCTATCTTGTTAAAAGCGCATTCTCTGAAGAGCCCATTGTTCACATAGGGGTAGTAGACAAAGCTGCCGAAAGCCAGGAATGGAACGATCAAACCATTGGCACTCTAAACCTATCGGACCATTGGAATCGCGATGAAGGCAAAAACTACAACCTTTATACATTTACCAATGCCGAAGAAGTGGAGTTATACATAAATAACAAATCATTGGGAACAAAACGCAACGACACAACAGCTGTTGATAAGCGGAATATTATTCTGTGGAATAATGTACCTTATGAAAATGGGGAAATAGTAGCCATTGCCCGGACCAATAACAAAGAAGTAGCGAGGTATGAAATGGAAACTACCGGAAAGGCTGCTGCATTAAAAATTGAGACAGAAAACCCGGAATGGAAAGCAGACGGTATGGATTTGCAATACATCAGAGTGTATGCTGTGGATAAAAAAGGACGTAAAGTTCAAACCGCTAAAGGAGAAGTAACCATCGAAGTTTCCGGAGCTGCCAGGCTTATTGCTATTGACAATGGAAACCATGAAAGTGATGAACTTTTTAACGGAAACAAAAGATTAATGCATAAAGGTTCAATTTTAGCTATTTTAAGATCAGAAAAACACTCAGGAAAAGTAAATATAATTGCAAAATCTGAAGGCATAAAAAGTGCTAAAGCAACCATTTTGGTAAAATAATATCTATCTTTGCACACCTTACAAAAAGATTATAAAATAACAACAAGATGATTGAATGTGAAGGTGTTCGTATAATCTAAGCTTCAATACATCTTAAAACGCAAATAGATATGGTTAAAATAACCTTGCCTGATGGCAGTGTAAGAGAGTACGAGTCTGGCATTACCGGACTTGAAATAGCCAAGAGCATTAGTCCTCGTTTGGCTAAAGAAGTTTTATCAATCTCGGTTAATGATGAAACCTGGGATCTTACGCGTTCAATAACCGAAGATTCTTCCATTAAGTTGTACAAATGGGAGGATGAAGAAGGGAAGCATGCATTTTGGCACTCTTCGGCCCACTTGATGGCTGAAGCGCTGGAAGCTTTATACCCGGGAATGAAATTTGGAATCGGCCCTTCAATTGAAAATGGTTTTTACTATGATGTAGATCCTGGCGATGATGTTGTATTGCGCGATGCCGATATGCCTAAGATTGAAGCTAAGATGAAAGAATTAGCCCGTCAGAAAAATGCCTATGTAAGAACTGACGTTACTAAAGAAGAAGCTTTAGCTTATTTTAACGATAAAGGAGATGAGTACAAACTAGAGCTTATTAACGAGCTTGAAGATGGCACCATCACTTTTTATAAAAATGGTGAGTTTACCGACCTGTGCCGCGGACCGCATTTACCATCAACAGATGGAATTAAAGCAGTAAAAGTTTTAAGCATTGCAGGAGCATACTGGCGTGGAGATGAAACACGCAAGCAATTGACCCGCGTTTACGGAATCACATTCCCTAAACAAAAAATGCTTGACGAGCATATGGTGAAGCTTGAAGAAGCCCAAAAACGCGATCACCGTAAAATAGGGAAAGAACTGGAGCTTTTTGCATTTTCGCAAAGAGTAGGACAAGGTTTACCACTTTGGCTACCCAAAGGAGCCAAGCTGCGCGAACGCCTTGAAAACTTTTTAAAGAAAGTTCAACTAGCCTATGGGTATCAGCAGGTAATTACACCCCATATCGGATTAAAAGAATTATGGGAGACTTCGGGTCACTATGCTAAATATGGTAAGGATTCATTCCAGCCTATCAATACTCCTGCCGAAGGAGAAGAGTTCTTGTTAAAACCGATGAACTGTCCTCACCACTGTGAAATTTATAAGGTAAAGCCTGTTTCGTACAAAGACTTACCTATACGTATGGCTGAGTTTGGAACAGTATACCGCTACGAACAAAGTGGTGAATTGCACGGATTAACAAGGGTAAGGGGCTTTACTCAGGATGATGCACATATTTTCTGTACACCAGATCAGTTAAAAGACGAGTTTAAAAAAGTAATCGATATCATCCTTTACATTTTTAAGGCGCTGGATTTTAAAGATTTTATCACACAGGTTTCTTTACGCGACAAAGATGACCACAGCAAATATATTGGTAGCGAAGAAAACTGGGAAAAAGCAGAATCTGCCATTGTTGAAGCGTGTGAGGAGCGGGGCATGGAAACTATTGTTGAATATGACGAAGCTGCATTTTACGGACCAAAGCTTGACTTTATGGTACGCGATGCCATTGGCCGCAAATGGCAACTTGGAACCATCCAGGTTGATTACAATCTACCGGAACGCTTTGATTTAGAGTATATGGGGTCAGACGGAGAAAAACACCGTCCGGTTATGATTCACCGTGCACCATTTGGAAGTATGGAGCGATTTGTTGCTGTTTTAATAGAACATACTGCCGGAAAATTCCCGTTATGGTTAACTCCTGAACAAGTGGTAGTTCTGCCAATCAGCGAAAAATATAACGATTACGCAAAAAAAGTTTCAAATGTCCTGAATAATTCCGATATTCGCACCGTTTTAGATGACCGAAACGAAAAGATCGGAAGAAAAATTCGCGACAACGAGCTAAAACGCATACCATTCTTGCTTATTGTAGGTGAAAAAGAAGCTGAAACAAATGCAGTTTCTGTACGTAAGCAAGGCGAAGGAGATAAAGGATCAATGGAAATTGAGCAATTTATAAGCTTTATAAACAAGGAAGTTGAAGAACAACTTTCTAAAATAGATAATGAGTAGACATTAATATTATTAATTAATTATAGGAGGATTTAACAATAGCACAGATTAGAAGAAAACCACACGGTTCGCAACAAAAAGATACACCGAGCTTTCGCGTAAATAATCAGATTCGAATACCTCAAGTTAGACTTGTTGGCGATAATATTGATAATCCGGGAGTGTATTCAACTTCTCAGGCGTTAAAAATGGCTGATGAGTTAGAGCTGGATTTGGTGGAGATTTCTCCTAAAGCTGATCCTCCCGTATGTAGAATTACAGATTATCAAAAGTTTTTGTATCAACAAAAACGTAAACAAAAAGAGCTTAAATCTAAAGCGGTTAAGGTTATAGTTAAAGAAATCAGGTTCGGTCCGAACACTGATGACCATGATTACAACTTTAAGCTGAAGCATGCTCAAAAATTTCTTTCAGAAGGAGCAAAGGTAAAAGCCTATGTATTTTTTAAAGGTCGTTCGATCTTATTTAAAGAACAAGGTGAAATTTTACTGTTAAGATTTGCTCAGGATTTGGAAGAATATGGTAAAGTTGATCAACTACCAAAGCTTGAAGGAAAAAGGATGATTATATTCCTTTCGCCTAAAAAAGCTGTTAAAAAGTAGTTTCAATTATATAAACCAATTAATAGTAGTAACAATGCCAAAGATGAAGACGAATTCCAGTGCTAAGAAGCGTTTCACTATCACTGGAAGCGGTAAGATTAAAAGAAAGCATGCTTTTAAAAGTCACATTTTGACAAAAAAGACTAAAAAGCAAAAAAGGAATCTTACTTACGCAACAACTGTTAATGCAGCTGACGAAAAGAATGTTAAGTTGTTATTGAACATGAAGTAATAAGGGGCGTCCTTATTAAAAATTTAATTAATTAACCGAATGAAATTAGCCGAAAGATTCTGTTAGAACAACAGAACGCTAGTCATTCTAAAAAAAGTAAAAATGCCAAGATCAGTAAATGCTGTTGCTTCAAGAGCAAGAAGAAAAAGAGTTCTAAAGCAAACCAGAGGTTACTTTGGAAGAAGGAAGAACGTTTGGACGGTAGCTAAAAACACCTACGAAAAAGGTTTAGGTTACGCTTACCGCGATAGAAAGAAGAAAAAAGGTCATTTCAGAGCACTTTGGATCCAAAGGATTAACGCTGCTGCACGTATCGAAGGAGTATCTTACTCTAAATTAATGGGTGCTATGACTAAGAAAAATATTGAAATTAACAGAAAAGTTTTAGCTGACTTAGCTGTTAATCATCCAGAGGCTTTTAAAGCTGTTGTAGAAAAAGCAATGGCTTAGTTGTATAAAGTCACAGCAAATTATTAAAAGGGCAGAGAGTTTTTACTTTCTGCCTTTTTTTATGGGTTATATAGTAAGCAATTTCCGGATCAGTAACAAAAGTTGGGTCTGAAGAAAAAAAGAGTTTTGTTTGCTGTTAAATAAAAACAGGTATTGAACAAAAGAAATTTGAAGAAGGATTGTCCCAATTAATAATAATTTTTACTACAATCCATAACAGCAGAATGTTATTGCTTTAGAATAGAATCTTTATTAATGATAAATTTAAGGCTGAAAGCCTTTGACTTCACAACAAGGGGCATCGCCCCTTGAAAATACCAAGCTGTAAATCTCAGGCTGTAAGTCTGAAACTATCTCCAATA
>NZ_JAPDPI010000007.1 GCF_026013615.1 Plebeiibacterium marinum | reverse complement strand
TGAATTATTAACTGCAGACCAATATAAAGAGCACATCAGCTAATTCAATATTATAAATAACATCAAGGCCTGGGATTAGTCTCAGGCTTTTTTTTTGGATAAATTTTGTGCACTAAACTTTTGGAAATAATAAAAGGGGTACCTTTGCAGGGCACCCCTTTATATTATCTACGAGTCTATTATTTAAGACTTATAATGTTCTTGATACTTCAACTTCTTCAAATGCTTCAATTAAGTCGCCAACTTTAATGTCGTTGTAGTTTGTAATGCTTACACCACATTCGTATCCGGAAGCAACCTCTTTCGCATCATCCTTAAATCGCTTCAAGGCGGCCAAATCTCCAGTATATATTACAATACCTTCGCGTATCAGGCGAACTTTAGAGTTACGCTTAATCTTACCTTCCTTAACCATACATCCGGCAATGGTTCCAACTTTTGTAATCTTAAAGGTTTCACGAACCTCCAAAGTAGAAGTGACCTGTTCTTTAATTTCTGGAGAAAGCATACCTTCCATTGCAGATTTCAACTCTTCGATGGCATCATAAATGATTGAGTACAATCTGATGTCTATCTCTTCTTTTTCTGCAACCTTTCGAGCAGCCATTGAAGGACGAACCTGGAATCCAATTACAATTGCATTGGAAGCTGCTGCAAGCATAATATCGGATTCTGAAATCTGACCTACAGCCTTATGAATTACATTTACCTGAATTTCATCTGTTGATAGTTTGATCAATGAATCAGATAGGGCTTCAATAGAACCATCCACATCACCTTTAACAATTACGTTAAGCTCCTGGAAGTTACCAATTGCAATACGACGGCCAATTTCATCAAGAGTAATATGCTTTTTGGTTCTCATGCCTTGCTCACGCTGAAGCTGGATACGTTTATTTGTGATTTCTTTAGCTTCACGCTCATTTTCCATCACATTAAACTTCTCACCTGCTTGTGGTGCACCATTTAAACCAAGCATTAGTACCGGTTCCGAAGGCCCTGCTTCATCAATTTTTTTATTACGTTCGTTAAACATGGCCTTTACGTGGCCCATGTAACTACCCGCCAAAATAATATCTCCAATCTTTAATGTGCCGGATTCAACCAGAACAGTAGTAAGATATCCTCGTCCTTTATCTAGCGATGATTCGATAACTGTCCCAACAGCTTTTTTGTCTTTAACAGCTTTTAGTTCTAGTAAATCAGCTTCTAAAAGAACCTTTTCAAGAAGTTCTTCAATATTGATTCCGTTTTTAGCAGATATTTCCTGACACTGATATTTCCCACCCCAGTCTTCAACCAGGTAATTCATATTGGCAAGTTCTTCCTTGATTCTATCTGGATTTGCACCTGGCTTGTCAATTTTGTTTATAGCAAATACAATTGGCACACCTGCTGCGGAGGCATGGTTGATGGCTTCAATAGTTTGAGGCATCACATTGTCATCTGCTGCTACAATAATAATGGCAATATCTGTAACCTGAGCACCACGAGCACGCATTGCAGTAAAGGCCTCGTGACCAGGAGTATCCAGGAATGTTATCTTTCTTCCTGAATCAAGGGTTACCGAATAGGCACCAATATGCTGGGTAATACCCCCTGCTTCACCTTGAATTACATTGGCATTACGTATGTGGTCAAGTAATGAAGTCTTACCGTGGTCAACGTGTCCCATTACAGTTACAATAGGAGAGCGCTCTTCCAATAAGCTTTCATCAATTTCTTCTTCTTCTTCAATTGCAGATGCTACTTCAACACTGATAAATTCAACCTGGTGGTCAAATTCTTCAGCTACCAAAGAAATGGTTTCTGCATCCAATCGTTGGTTGATAGAAACAAATAATCCCAGGCTCATACATGATGCAATAATCTGATTTACCTGAACATTCATCATGGTAGCAAGTTCTGCCACTGTTACGAACTCGGCTACTTTAATAATATTTTTTTCCTGGATTGCCTTCTCCATTTCAGCCATATGCTTCTGGCTGACAGCATCCCTTTTATCCCTTCTGTGACGGGAAGCTTTGGATTTACCTTTATTTGCAGTTAGCCTTGCTAAGGTATCCTTAATTTGCTTTTGTACGTCTTCTTCGCTGATCTCAGCTTTTACCGGACGGCGAGGTGCATTTTTGTGACGGCGGTTTTGTTTATCCTGATTTCGCTGGTTTTTGTTGCGATCTCCTTGTGGCTTTTGTTTTTGGCCGCCTTGTTGGTCTCCTCCTTGTTGAGTTGACTTGTCATTTATGTTTACGCGCTCTTTATCTTTTCTGATGCGCTTCCTTTTCTTCTTTTTGTTTTTATCAGAATTATTATCTGATTTAGCAGGTGCAGTTGGTAATTCAATTTTTCCAACAACTGTGGGCCCTGATAGTTTTTTAACCTGCGTAGGTTTAAATAAATCCTCTTTCACCTCTGTCTTTTCCTGAGTTTGTTCTTCCTTTTTCTGTGGAGCAGGAGATGGTTTAGAAGCTTCTTTAGTTTTTTCTGAAACTATGGGCTTTTTGGTAGTCTCTACAACCTTTTTATCCTCAGAAACGGGCTTCTGAGTCTTTTCTTTTGGTTCCTGCTTATTTTGTTTTTGAGGCTTTTTAAAAGCATCAATATCAATTTTGCCAACAACTTTAGGTTCCTCAATATTTTTTTTGGCAGCTGGTTTTTGTGGTTCCTCAGTTTTTTTTGGCTCTGCTGGTACTTCAGCAGGTTTTTCCTTTGGTTTTGTTTCTTTTTCTTCCTTAACTACAGGCTCTTCAATAGCAGGTTCCTGCTTTTGTTCAGGTTCTTTTGTCTCTTGTTTTTTCTTTGAAACTTGGTTCAAATCAATTTTATCAAGAACTTTGGGTCCTTTAACCTTTGGAATGTCAAACCTTTCAACTTTAGGTTCTTCTTTTTTAGGCTCTTCCTTGCTTTTAGGGGCATCTAAATCTTTCCTGATATCTTCGATTGAGATAGTCTCCTTTTGAGCCTTTTGTTTGCTAAGGGCTTCAGATTTCTTCCTAACGCTTAAATCCGTACTGTACTCACCCTCAATGTGGTGATACATTTCGTCCGATAACTTGGTGTTGGGATTTAATTCTACGTCAAAACCTTTTTTCTCCAGAAACTCAACAATAGTGTGAATTCCTACATTAAACTCTCTTGCAACTTTACTTAACCTATTTGTTTTACCAACTGCCATATTGGGAATTAATGATTTCTCTTAATTAAATGCTTATATTATTGATGCAGACAAAAATAGTAGATTTATTCAAATTCTGCACTCAATATTCGTATTACTTCTTCAATAGTTTCTTGTTCTAAATCAGTCCGTTTTACCAGATCTTCAACAGTCAAGTCCAATACTGATTTTGCAGTATCGCATCCTATTGCTTTGATTTCGTCCAGAATCCATGGTTCAATTTCATCTGCGAATTCATCTAAGTTTACATCTTCGTCGTCTTCTTCCATTTCGCGATAAACATCTAGCTCGTAGCCGGTAAGCTGACTGGCTAGCTTGATGTTTAAACCGCCTTTACCAATGGCCAAACTAACTTCTTCAGGACGAAGGTAAACCTGGGCTCTTTTGTCATCTTCAAATAATTTAATGCTATTAATTTTTGCAGGGTTTAATGACCTTTGTATAAATAGCTGAACATTTGAAGTATAATTGATTACATCAATATTTTCGTTTCGTAATTCTCTTACTATACCGTGTATACGGCTTCCTTTCATTCCAACACAAGCTCCTACCGGATCAATTCTTTCGTCATAAGACTCCACGGCAACCTTTGCTCTTTCACCTGGAACCCTTACAATTTTTTTGATAGTAATTAATCCATCAAAAATCTCAGGAACTTCAAGCTCGAAAAGTCTTTCAAGGAAAACCGGTGATGTTCTGGAGATGATGATTAATGGATTGTTGTTTCTGATTTCAACCCTAACCACAACAGCTCTTACATTGTCACCTTTTCTAAAGAAATCAGATGGAATTTGTTCAGCCTTGGGAAGTATCAATTCATTACCTTCATCATCCTGAATCAGGATTTCTCTTTTCCAGATCTGATATACTTCTCCGGTAACAATATCACCAATCTTATCTTTATATTTATGGTAAATGTTATCTTTTTCTAATTCAAGAATACGGGCAGATAAGTTTTGGCGTAGGCTTAAAATTGCCCTTCTCCCAAAATCAAGGAATTTTACTTCATCGGTTACCTCTTCGCCAACCTCATAATCTTCATCAATTTTTTTTGCATCAGTTAGAGAAATTTGAAGGTTTTCGTCTTCTAATTCATCATCTTCAACAATTTCCCTGTTTCTCCATATTTCAAAGTCACCTTTATCGGTGTTGATAATAACATCGAAATTCTCGTCAGTCCCAAAACGTTTGATCAAAACGCTTCTGAAAGAGTCCTCAAGCACCCTGATCATTGTTGCACGATCAATGCTTTTTAGTTCTTTAAACTCTGAAAATGTGTCAATTAAATTAATGTTCTCCATGACTTGTTCTTTGCCAGCTTGTTAAAACGAAATAATTAGTTTTGCTGATTTTATTTCGTCAAACTTATAGTTGTGACTAAATGTTTTTAATTCTTTTTTCTTCTTCCCTTCAATTTTAACCTTCTTTTCTTCCTGAATAGTAAAGCATTCATCAGATACCTCGGTTAACTTTCCTTTTAGAGGTGCTCCTTCAAGAGGAATGACTTCAATGTCACGTCCAATATTTTTAACGTATTGTTGGTGAACCTTAAAGGCTTGCCCTAACCCGGGGGTGGAAACCTCAAGCTCAAAATCTTCAACTTCCCTGTCAAGGGAGCCTTCAATCAATCGGCTTATTTGAATACAGTAATCAATGTTAATGCCGATTAAACTGTCAATTAATACCGTAATTTTATTTCCGGCTGAGACTTTCAGGTCTACCAGATAACACTCGTCAGAGGTTAATTTTTCCTCAATTATAGTATTAATTAATTCCTTTGTAATCATAGTCTAATGGTAATAAAATAGGGGACTGTCGCCCCCTATCTCTAAGACATTTTATTAAAATCCGGCACAAAGATAATTATAAAGTAATTAATATGCAAGGTAAAGCAGTTTATTCGTTTTAATATAAAACGTGGATTGATTTTGATTATAACATTTAACTATGCATTGATAACCATAGGCATTTATTATATTGCGAAATCAATCAAATTCATTTTTAAATACAATGGATTGCAATGGTTTAATTCTAATAACATAGTATGGACAAGAATTATATAGTTAATAAACTTAAAATTATAAATGACCCGGTACATGGATTTGTAAAAGTTCCGTTTGCTATTATTTATGAGTTGCTTCAGCATAGGTTTTTTCAACGACTAAGGGGGATAAAGCAATTGGGGTTAACGTCTTTGGTTTATCCTGGAGCAATGCATAATAGGTTTCAACATGCTGTTGGGGCAATGCATTTAATGAGTTCGGCAGTTAGTGTGCTCAAAAGTAAAGGGGTAGAGATTACCAGTGAAGAATCAAAAGCTGTACATATAGCAATTTTATTACATGATATTGGGCATGGGCCATTTTCTCATGCATTGGAGTCTTCTGTTGTAGAAGGTGTAGATCATGAAGATATATCACTTGCCCTTATGAATAGCCTTAATGTTGAATTTGGAGGAGAATTAAGTCTGGCAATAGAAATTTTCAAGGATGGATACCCCAAGAAATTCCTTCATCAGCTCGTTAGTAGCCAACTCGATATGGATCGTTTGGACTATCTGAAAAGAGATAGTTTTTTTTCTGGAGTTACGGAAGGTGTAATCGGTTCCGACAGGATTATCAAAATGCTCCATGTGGCCGATGATCAGCTTGTGGTTGAATCAAAAGGTATTTATTCGATAGAAAAGTTTTTAATTGCCCGAAGGTTGATGTATTGGCAGGTTTATTTGCATAAAACCGCTTTGGTTGCTGAACTTATGCTGATGAAAGTTCTAAAACGGGCACGTCAGCTATGTGGCAATGGTGTTGAATTGTTTGCCCCTCCCCAGTTGTTATATTTTTTAAAGAACAAGTTGGATATTCATGATTTTGGTAATGGAGGTGCTGCTATTGAGAATTTTGTAATGCTGGATGATGGTGATATTATGACTGCAATAAAAATATGGATAAAACATCCGGATTTTGTGCTGTCAGAGTTGTCGCAAATGCTCTATAATAGGGAGTTGTTGCATATAGAGTTGAGAAAAGAACCATTTGATAAGGCTGTGGTTAAACAAATAAAAGAAAGGGTGAAAGGGATGTATGCACTTCAAAATAAAGATGAAATAAACTGTTTTGTATATACAGATGTGATTGAAAATCATGCCTACAGCATAAAAGATGAGCAAATTAATATACTTTATTCGGGTGGTGAAGTCAAGGATATATCCGAGGCCTCGGATATATTAAACCTTTCTGTTTTAGGGAAAAACGTAAAGAAAAATGTGCTTTGTTATCCTAAGTCGTTGCGTAAATGGGTCGGCGAAATTAGTTAGGGTTTTTTATTAAGAGGATAATATTATTAGATTTGCACCAAATTTTATAAAATGGAATTTTCAGCTAAGCAAATTGCAGAATTAATTGAAGGGGTTGTTGTTGGGGACCCGGATGCTACTGTTAACAATGTATCTAAAATAGAAGACGGTAAACCGGGAACGATTTCATTTCTATCTAATCCCAAATACACCAAATACATTTATGAAACCAAGGCTTCGATTGTCCTTGTTAACAAGTCGTTTGAGCCAGAGCATAAAGTGGAAGCAACCATGATTCAGGTGGAGGATGCGTATGTGGCCGTAGCTAAGCTAATGCAAATGTATGCGGAGTCTATGCCTAAAAAATCAGGTATTGAACAGCCATCATATATTTCAGAAAGCGCTTCGATAGGCGAATTTCCTTATGTGGGAGCCTTTGCATACCTTGGTGATAATGTTACTATTGGCGATAATGTGAGTATATATCCTAATGCATATATTGGCGATAATGTTACTATTGGTGATAACACGGTTGTTTATGCAGGAGTAAAAATATATCAGGGTTGTAAAATCGGTTCTAATTGTATCTTACATGCAGGAAGTGTTGTGGGTTCTGATGGGTTTGGTTTTGCACCGGGTGAGGATGGCGTGTTTACAAAAATACCTCAATTGGGAAATGTGGTACTTGAAGATGATGTTGAGATAGGGGCAAATACTACAGTAGACAGAGCAACTATGGGATCTACCATTGTGCATAAGGGAGTTAAGCTTGATAATTTGATTCAGATTGCTCATAATGCAGAAATTGGCGATAATACTGTTATGGCTGCTCTTACCGCAATTGCAGGATCAGCGAAGGTGGGTAAAAATTGTATGTTTGGTGGGCATACCGGCGTAGCAGGACACTTGACTGTTGCAGACGAGGTTAAGCTTAGTGCATATACAGCCGTAAGTAAAAATGTAACAAAAAAAGATGTTTGGTTGAGGGGTATTCCTGCACAGGATGCCAAAGTATATGCGCGTACTTTTGCAAATTTTAAACAATTGCCAAATTTAGCGGCGCAGGTAAAAGAACTAAAAGAGGAAATTAAAAAACTAAAAGGGGAATAACATACTGGTTGTTTCGCCTGGTATTCATATGTCATTGTTATGATTGAAAATCAAAATACTTTAGCAAATAGTGTAACGCTCACAGGAAAAGGCCTTCATACTGGAGCTGTTGTAAATTTAGTATTGAACCCTGCCCCGGTTAACCATGGTTACAAATTTAAAAGGGTGGATATTGAAGGGCAACCCATAATTGATGCCGTTGCTGAAAATGTTTCTTTTACAGAGAGAGGAACTGTACTGCAAAAAAAAGATGTTTCGGTAAGTACCATAGAACACAGTCTTGCGGCATTGAGGGGTTTAGGAGTAGATAATTGTTTAATCGAAGTTGATGGCCCTGAGGTTCCGATTCTTGATGGGAGTTCAAAATATTTTGTGGATGCTATCAAAAGCGTTGGTATAGAAGAACAAAATGAAGAACGCAAGTACTTTGTCATTAAAGAGAAAATGGTTTATGAGGACAAGGAAAAAGGCGTTAAAATAGTTGCCATCCCCGACGACACCTTTAGTGTGGATACGCATGTTTCTTTTAATAATTCAATATTGTTAGGAAACCAGTTTGCATCTTTAGAGTCGTTAGATAACTTTGAGGAAGAAGTTAGTGCATGTCGTACTTTCGTGTTTTTGCATGAAGTGGAGATGTTGATGGAACACAACCTGATTAAGGGTGGGGATCTTGATAATGCCATTATTATAATGGACAAAGAAGTTTCTCAGGAGGAATTGGATCGCTTGGCAGACTTGTTTAACCAGCCCCGTGTTGAAGTAAAACCAATTGGTATATTGAATAACCTGGAGTTAGTGCATCAGAACGAGCCTGCCCGACATAAACTGTTGGATATTATAGGGGATTTGTGTTTGGCAGGGTTGCCTATAAAAGGCAAAATCATTGCAACACGTCCTGGCCATCAGTCTAATGTTGAGTTCGCAAAAATGTTGAGATGCGAAATAAAGAAATGTGCCAATAAGCCTGTTGTGCCTGAGTACAATCTTTCTAAAGAGCCGGTTTTTGATATTAACCAGATAAGGGGGATGTTGCCACACCGTTATCCATTCCTTTTAATTGATAAAATTATTGATCTGCAAGAAAATTTTGTTGTAGGAATAAAAAATATTACCGTAAATGAACCGTTTTTTCAGGGGCACTTCCCTACAGAGCCGGTAATGCCAGGTGTTTTATTGGTTGAAGCTATGGCTCAATGTGGTGGTATCTTTGTGTTAAATCAGGTTGAAGACCCTGAAAATTATTCTACTTACTTCATGAAAATGGATAATATTAAATTCAGGAAAAAAGTAGTGCCCGGGGATACAGTTATTTTTAAACTTGATTTATTAACCCCCATCAGAAGAGGTGTAGCAAATATGCGTGGAACAGCCTTCGTGGGTGATGCAGTTGTCGCAGAAGGGGAGTTTATGGCTAATGTGACTAAAAATAAAGCATAAGTTTGCTGATTGGTTCAAAGAAATAGTTTGTTCATGTTGTATATTAAGCGCTTGGGGTTTAATAATAGCATTTTATTTTTTTTATTAAGATAGTTGAACTATTTTCGCACCGGAATTTTTTCAGGTATACTTATTTTTTGTAATCAAATATTAGCAACATTAATGAATATACCTGAATAACTTAATTTATTGATTTGGAAGAGGCACAAACAATTCAGTTCGAGCCAAAAGAGGCAGAAAAAACAAAACAAGAAAATATGAAACAACCTTTGGCATATATTCATCCTGATGCCAAGATAGCTTCAAATGTAGTTATCGAGCCGTTTGTTACTATAGATAAAAATGTAGTAATTGAGGAAGGAACCAGGATAGGATCAAATGTTACAATATTAGAGGGAGCCCGAATTGGCAAAAATTGTAATATTTTCCCGGGAGCAGTTATTGCTGCCGTTCCTCAAGATCTGAAATTTGCAGGAGAAGATTCGTTAGCAGTTATTGGTGATAATACAACTATCAGGGAGTGTGTTACGGTAAACAGGGGAACCGCTTCCAGAGGTAAAACGGTAGTAGGTAATAATTGCCTTTTGATGGCTTATACTCATATTGCACATGATGCAATAGTTGGTAATAATGTAATTATTGCTAATGCTACACAGGTGGCCGGTGAAGTTAGGATCGATGATTTTGCCATTATTGGTGGAACATCGGCAATACATCAGTTTGTACACATTGGGTCTCATGTTATGATTCAGGGAGGCTCCTTGCTAAGCAAAGATGTTCCACCGTATGTTAAGGTAGGTAATACTAAAATGTCTTACGGGGGTATCAATTCAATCGGATTGCGAAGAAGGAATTATACTAACGAACAGATAAATGGTATTCAGAATATCTACAGGGTACTTTATCAAAGTGGATTAAACAACTCAGATGCTATTGAAAAAATCGAGGCTGAACTTCCAGCATCTAAAGAGCGGGATGAAATTGTACTGTTTATAAAAAATTCTCAAAGAGGAATTATAAAAGGGTATACATCTACATCAGATAGATAGTTGCTTTAAAAAAATATTGTAAGCCGGTTTGTTCCTTAGCGAGCAGACCGGCTTTTTTTTTTGCTAAAAAATTGAAACAAGATTTTTGCCAGGTTTTAATCTTTGATCCGAAATCGTCATTTTATACTATAATAATCTGGGAGGATAGGCGAAATGGTAAATGAGTTTTTCTGTGGAAATAATGGTTTTACACGGTATGAAATTTTTAAGGTAAAGGGAAAATATAGTAAATGATAGAAATTTATTTTATGATTTTTTGATAAGTGTTGGGTTTTTATGATAAATTAATGCAGGAAAATGGTCTTTGTAAGTTGTTGTTAAAGAATGACATGTGTTTTGTCACGGATTTGTCACGCATTAAATTAGTGTTTTTTTTGGTTCCTTTCTTACTTTGCAATAAGAAATACAGCCGGGACTTTTTTATGTATGGCTGTTCGTTTGTAAAATTGCTTTCTATCTTTGAACCGTATCTTAAACGAGTTGTCTATCCCACTCAAAAAATCTGATTCTAGAGAATAAAGAACCTGTCTTTTTATAAAGGCAGGTTTTTTTTTGTTGTTATTTTGCAACTTTTAATACAGACCTTTGTCCTTGAAATGAATAATAGAAAATTAATTGGATGTATAAGAAAATAGTTTTTATAGTATTTATAATAAGTTTTATTAATACAAAAGGGTATTCTGTTCCCCCCGTCTTGAGTGATAATGTTGTTTTAAGCGGATATATCAAAGATGGCCAAAACGGGGAGTTGTTAATAGGAGCAACTGTGTATTTTAAAGAGCTCAAAACCGGGACGATCTCAAACTTATATGGTTTTTATTCCTTTAGTGTTGAGCCGGGAAAATATACCATTGAGTATGTGTATATGGGATTTAAAACAGTAACCAGAGAGCTGGAAATTAATACAGATGTTAGCCTGAATATAGAATTGTTCCAGGAAACGGAGAGCCTTCAGGAGGTTGTGGTATCTGGTAAAAAGTTGGATGCTAATGTTCGGGATCCTCAAATGAGTGTTCAAAAGTTACAGAGCAAGGATGTTAAATCGGTTCCGGCCCTGATGGGAGAAGTGGATGTTATCAAGGTGTTGCAATTGATGCCGGGAGTACAAGCCACAAGTGAAGGGGCTAGTGGATTTAGTGTGCGGGGAGGGAACCCGGATCAGAATCTGATATTATTGGACGAGGCTATTGTTTATAATGCAGGTCATATGTTGGGGTTCTTTTCTGTGTTTAATAATGACGCAATCAAAGATGTAAAATTGTATAAGGGTGATGTTCCGGCTTCCTCAGGCGGTCGGTTGTCCTCCCTGGTTGATGTAAGGATGAATGATGGCAGTAATAAAAAAATTGAAGCAAAAGGGGGGATTGGATTAATATCTTCGAGATTGACTCTGGAGGGGCCGATTATAAAAGATAAAACTTCTTTTATTGTTAGTGGCAGGAGAACATATGCAGATCTTTTTTTACCCCTTGCATCAGATGAAGGAGCCAAGGATAGCAAGCTTTTTTTCTATGATGTTAATGCCAAATTGAAGCATGTTATCAATAATAATAATAGGTTGTATCTAAGTACTTACATGGGGAGGGATGTGTTTAAGGATGTAAATTCGAAAATGGATTTCGGAAATCAGACCTATACCCTTAGGTGGAATCATGTTTATAACCCTAAGCTTTTTTCAAATATTACTTTTATTGGGAGTAAGTATGATTACAAATTGGGAACCAATGAGGAGGCTTCTGAATTTACATGGAAGAGCAGGTTGAGGGATTATAGCCTGAAGCTTGATTATAACTATTATCTTAACCCAAATAACACGCTGTCGTTTGGGTTGCAAAGCATTTATCACACAATAAAACCAGGAACTGCGCAGGGAGAAGGAGATGATGCTCTTTTTAGCAAAGTGGATGTGCCCGATTCAAATGGTTTGGAGCATGGAGTTTATATTAGTAATAGCCAGAAGTTTGGGTCGAGGTTAAATGTAAAATATGGATTGAGGTTGTCTGGTTTGCAGAATATTGGTAAAGGAACAATATTTCGGTTTGATGATGATTATGATGTTGTTGGTGAGGACAAGTATGGGAGTGGTGAGCTATTTAATTCTTATTGGGGCTTGGAGCCCAGGGTAGGCGCTTCCTATATTTTAAATAATACCACGTCACTGAAATCTAGTTATTCACGAACCCGGCAGTATATTCATTTGGCAACCAACTCAACATCTACTACTCCCTTGGATGTGTGGTTTATGTCGTCGCCCAACATTAAGCCGCAAGTTTGTGATCAGTTTTCGGTTGGGTTGTTTAAAAATTTTGCAGATAATACAGTTGAAACTTCTGTGGAGACATTTTATAAGGATATGGATAATTCCATTGATTTTAAGGATCATCCTGATTTGTTACTGAATGATAAGATGGAGGGCGAAGTGCGCACTGGAGAATCATGGGCTTATGGAGTTGAGTTATTGGTGAAATTCCGCAAAGAAAGATTTAGTGGTTGGTTAGGATATACATGGAGTAAATCGTGGCGAAAATTTGATGAAATTAATAATGGAGAAAAGTACCTGTCGCCTTATAATCACGATCATGATATTTCAGTTGTGCTTAACCATAAGCTGGGTAAGCGAAGTCAACTGAGTTTGAATTGGGTTTATTTTAGTGGTGCGCCGTTTACTGCACCCAATGGAAGGATGTTTGTAGGAGGAGATATTATTCCGTTATATTCAAAGAGGAATGAAGAACAGCTTCCTGATTATCATCGAATGGATCTGTCTTTCACGATAAAAAATAAAAAGAAAGAAGGTAGGAAATGGGAAGGGGAATGGAACTTTGCAGTCTATAATTTATATGGAAGAAAAAATGCATGGTCAATTTATTTTGAGCAGGATGAGGATGACCCATATAAGTCAACTGCTCAAAAAACATATTTATTTCAGTTTGTTCCTTCAGTAACATATAATTTCAAATTTTAGGTTATGCGTAGTATTATTATAAATATTTTGCTTTTGGTATGTGTAGTCTTTGTTTCATGTACCGAAGAAATTACA
Source organism: Plebeiibacterium marinum (assembly GCF_026013615.1). Classification (GTDB taxonomy): domain Bacteria; phylum Bacteroidota; class Bacteroidia; order Bacteroidales; family Marinilabiliaceae; genus Saccharicrinis; species Saccharicrinis marinus_A. The sequence continues at coordinate 140,329 of NZ_JAPDPI010000007.1, read as the reverse complement.
ATGGATCTTAAGTCGGGGGAGCCCGTGTTGGTTGTGGATGCAGCCTTTACCGATGAAGTTCGTGATCATGAAGTAATTTTATCAGTTTCATCGGAGTTTTTTAGTAATGTCCCTAATCCTCCGGTTTCTGGAGCTACAGTTATTTTGAGGGATGAGATGAAGCAATTGGAGTTGGACGAGGATGCCGGTAGGCCTGGGTTTTATATAATTCCTGCCGATTTCAGGGGAATTTATGGTCAGGTTTATACATTGGATATTTCGGGTGTTGATATAGATGGGGATGGAGTTGTGGAAAGCTACTCAGCATCCAATGTTTTATATGAACCTACAAAAATTGATAAAATATCTTTATCATGGGATGTCGCTCATGGTGATAAAAACTGGAATGTTTTGCTATATTCAAAAGATAACCCTGATAAGGAAGATTTTTATGCTTTTTCTGTTTACTTAAACAATGAATTGATCTCGGATAAAATTTCAGAGTTAGAATATGCATGGGACAGGTATTTTAATGGAAATGATGTAAATGGTGTTTCTGTGCAACAAATTATTGAAGAGGAATCGGATGGAGAAGAAACAGAATATCATTTAAAGGAAGGGGATTGGGTTAAATTAGAGATGCAAACCATCAATAAGGATTATTATCATTTTATAGATGCCGTACAGGAAGAAACCGGTATTCAGGTTCCTTTGTTTAGTGGTCCGCCAGCCAATGTGCCTGGAAATATAAGCAATGGGGCCAAGGGTTTCTTCAGGGTGTATTCTGTTGATCGCGACTCCATAAGAGTAACGAAAGAAATTCTGGATTTGCGTGATGAGTAAGCGGATTGCTTTTTTTACTGTTCGATCTTTAGGTTATTGAAGAATGTTCTCAATTTTTGTTCATCTTTTTTGCTCATTGCCGAAATGTAGATAGGGGGGTATTTTGCCATCTGGCTCGAAGACATTTGGTATAGGATCAGTTTGCGCTTGAATAATTTGCTGCCTGAAATATCATATTTTATAAATGCAGCTATTGGAATTCTATACATTTTGAATTGTCTGCTGAATGGGAATGAATTATAGAACTTGATCTCAAAATGATCATCTGCTTTTGATAATTCTATATAATAAAAGCCCCCAGACATAAAATAAAAAACAGTAAATACGGTGAGTATGCCGCTCCCCCATTGAATCTCAGGAAGTGAGATTGTAGAAAATATCTGGCTGCAAATAAACAAAGTTAAAAATACAAGGGTTAATATCGTTAATAGCAGTTGAAATGCTCCGGCTGTTTTCCTGTTTTCCATGGTGTATATTTTTCATGGTAAAAATGCATAAAAAAAGTATAAAATCATTGGAGTACCTAAAGATTTACATATTGTCGAATATTGTTGATGGTTTCGTTTTATTTTAATAATTATTAGTTCATTTAACTATCTAATTGGTATTGCAAAGTGCTTTTTTTATGTATTTTTGGCAGATATTTTATACAGTTGAGAAAAGTATTAAAACCAAATATTAATGCAGGTAATTGAAGAGAGCGAATCGAGGGTTTATGGGGCAGATAATTTAAAGAATGATCTGTCGGAATTGATAGCTAAATACAATAAAGGCAAGGTGTTCTTGTTAATGGATACCGGTTCGTATCAGCATTGCTACCCCAAAATTAAGGGTATGCCAGAGTTTAATGATGACAATGTGATTGTGATTGAGCAAGGTGACCAGAATAAAAACATTGAGGCAATATCAAAGGTTTGGGAGTTTTTGAGTACGCATGGTGCAGATAGAAAGTCAACCTTAATCAACCTGGCAGGAGGCATGCCTTGTGACCTGGGAGGATTTGCGGCAGCCACATTTAAAAGAGGAATAAACTTCATCAATATCCCCACTACCCTGTTGAGTCAGGTGGATGCCAGTGTGGGAGGGAAAACAGGAATTAACTTTCATGGCTTTAAAAATGAGATCGGTGTGTTTAAACATGCCTCGGCAGTTTTGGTCGATGTTGATTTTGTTGAAAGCCAGGATGAAGAAAATATCTGCTCAGGTTATGCTGAAATGATCAAACATGCGTTGATCTACGATCAGGAAGAATGGGAAGTTATTAGGGACTTTGATGTTAAAAATGCAGATATTTCAGAATTAAAGGAGTTGGTAGTTAAATCTATTCATATCAAAGAGCATTTTGTAAAAGCGGATCCAACAGAGCAAAATGTGCGTAAATCACTGAATTTTGGGCATACCGTAGGTCATGCATTCGAGAGTTTTGCAATGAAGAAGGGACGTCCGGTTTTGCATGGGTATGCAGTTGCCTATGGGATGATACCTGAATTATATTTGGGAAATAAGGTATGTGGTTTCCCTATGGATAAGATTCATGAAGTTATAGGCCTGATTAATTCTGTTTATGGTAAGTTTGAGTTTGAGGAGGCTGATTATGATGAGTTTTTCTATTTAATGACTCATGACAAGAAGAATGAAGCCAACCAGATTAATTTCACACTACTTGAAGATATAGGAAAGATAAAAATTAATCAAACATGCTCTAAAGAATTGATATTTGAGGCATTAAATTTTTATAAGTCAGTTTAAAAGAATAAGTTGTATGCAATATAAAGTTTCTACACCACAAAATATTTCAAGCTATACTGTTGATCTGCCAACATCGAAAAGTATTAGTAACAGGGCTTTGATTTTAAATGCATTGGCCTATAGTTCAAAGCCTATCAAAAATTTATCCGACAGTGATGATACGCAGTTGTTGATTAAAGCATTGCAGTCTGATGGAAATAAATTTGATGTTGGGGCTGCAGGTACCACCATGCGTTTTCTGACAGCTTTCTTGTCGAAGATTGTAGGGGAATGGACAATAACCGGTTCGGAGAGGATGAAGCAGCGGCCAATAAAAATTTTAGTTGAGGCTTTGAATAAACTAGGTGCAAAAATTGAATATATCGAAAAGGAAGGCTATCCGCCATTGCGTATTTTTGGCAGTTCCATGGATGGAGGAGATCTTGAATTGGCCGGAGATGTGAGTAGCCAGTACATATCTGCCCTTTTGATGATCGGGCCAACAATGAAGAATGGTTTGCGACTGACGCTCACAGGAGAAATTATTTCTCGACCATATATATTGTTGACATTGAAAATGATGGAAACGTTTGGTGTGAAAAGTCATTGGAAAGATAATGTGATTACTGTTCCTGCCGGGGTGTACCAGCCAACTGATTTTACTGTTGAGGCCGATTGGAGTGGAGCTTCTTATTGGTTTGAAGTTGCTGCATTAAATAAAGGTGCAGAACTGACTCTAACTGGGGTTAAAAGGTATAGTGAGCAAGGTGATGCTAAGGTTGCAGAGTTGTTTAAACAGCTTGGAGTGGAGTCAAAGCATACAAGAAATGGACTGGTTTTAAAGAATACCGGAAATGTAGTAAGTCAGTTTTCATATAACTTTATTGAACAACCTGACCTGGCTCAGACTTTTGCAGTAGCTTGTTGTTGTTTAGGTGTGCCATTTAAGTTTACAGGTTTACAAACGCTTAAAATAAAAGAAACCGACCGTATCAACGCTTTGATTGATGAGTTGAAAAAGATGGGATTTGTACTCACATCAAATCAGGTTGACGACTTAAATTGGGATGGGGCCACTTGTGAAAAGGATGAAGTGCCTTGTATTTCTACTTATAAAGACCACAGAATGGCTATGGCATTTGCACCTGCAGTTTCTTGTATTGGAGATATGAAGGTAGATGACCCTGCAGTTGTGTCTAAGTCATACCCTAAGTTTTGGGATCATCTTAAAGAATACGGTTATACTGTAGATGAATAATCTGATTAAGAATATAAAGTTTTAAAAAGGGCGGAAGGTTGATCTTCTGCCTTTTTTTTATAAATGTTTGGTATTTAAAATGCCAGTCACCAATTCAAAATTCAAAAACGATAACTCTGGAACAGGAAGCCGGACTGTTATCTGTTCTTATGCATTGCCACTTACCAAGCTCAGTGATAGCCTCCTTCAATTCTTTGGCGAAGGTGCTGTTTACAGGTGTAAGTGTTATGATGTCAGAAATATCACCACTGGAGTCAATGGTGATTTTTACAGTAATTTCATTGGAAATTGCGTCTGAAGGGAGTTTTAAATTGCGCTGTATCTTTCTTTTGAATTTTTTCAGGCCAATTAAAGGTTCAACTTGGGCGTAGGTGGTGTTGGGAATGTCTGCTTTAGTTTCTTTTTGATTCCCGCTTCTTTTGCTTTTTCGTTCTGTCCCATATCCTACTGCAACTATTTCGTCCATAGCGAGTGCATCTGCTTCAAGTTTTACTTCTCCTATTGAATCTTTTGTTACAATAACTGACTTTTGTTTGAATCCAATAAAATCAAAAGTCAATAAACTGCCCGATTGAGGAGCCTCGATTGTAAAATTGCCATCCATATCAGTGATTGTTCCGTTGGATTTTCCAGCTTCAATAATGGTAACGCCAGGTAAAGGAAGTCCTTCATTATCTACTACTTTCCCATTGTATTGAACAAATGAATCAGGCGCAATAATAGAGCGGCCTCTTATAAATATATGATCTGCCGAGGAGGGTGGAGTTGTTCCGTTTAGTTTGTCGCCTTTTATTTGTCCGGTTAAAACAGGTTTTTCATTTTCAATAATAAAATCAAGTTCTTCTTCCTCACTCAGTACTAATTCTTTTTGGTTTATGGTGAATTGTTGGTTGTTTGCTTTCTCGATACTCTTGTTTTTTTGGGCTTCAGGTAAGTGTGATAATTCAAGCGATAGGGAAATGTCGTCGTCAATACTAGTTAAAATCTCAGGTTCAGAGTTGCTAACGGTTTTTTCTGGAAGTATGGTAGCTTTTGTTGAGGGTTCTTTACTAATGCTGGTTTTGCCTTTACTTGTAATGGCAGAATCAACTATAGGTTCTGTTTTTTGAGCCTTGCTTAGTTTGGGTTGCTGGTTGTTGTTTGAAATAAATATTAAAGTTGAGATGCCGATTATAAAAACAATGGTAGCTGCAAGTTGCATCCATGTGGGAATGGCTTTTGTTTTCTTTCTTTGTTCAAATTTGTTGTGAAGTAATTTTATGGTGTCCTTAAGTTCTTCGTTGTTAAGGTTTTTGTATCCTTCAACAGCATCGTGCAGAAACGGATCGGCTTCCATTTTTCTTTCAAAAGCATATCTTTCCCTTTCAGACAACTCGTTCCTAAGATATTTGCGGATGGATGATATGTTTTGGTTGTTATATGGCATTGCTTCTTTCTAAACAAATTTTTATGTTGCGCTTGGCATTTTGAATATAACTCTTTACTTTTTTGATGTCAACTTCCATTTTTGCAGAAATTTGCTGGTAGGTCATTTCTTTAAAATAAAACAGTTCTATGCTTTCTTTCTGTTGGAATTTTAGTTTTTCAATACAATTTTTTAAAGCTGTTTCGTTTTGCTCATGTTGTTCTTTGTCAATAGGATGAATTTCATATTGAGATTCCATAAATTTTTCTGCGAAAACATTTTCGTCATCAAAAGAAATGGTGTGATGTTTTTTATTTCTTAATTCCATCAAACAATAATTCTTGGTAACAACATACAGCCAGGGTCTAAAATCTTTCACATTTGTTTCCTGTAGGGCAACTGATATCTTTTCAAAAATATGCATCACCGTGTCCTGCGCATCATCTTTGTTTTTTAGATACTTAAGGCATACCCCAAAAACCAAATCCATATATCTGGAATATAAAATGCCCAATATGTCAAGGTTGAGTGTGTTTTTGTATTGCACAACCAACTCTGAATCCGATATGTTTTTTGATTTTGAAGGAAATATTTTCATTACATATTTTAAAGCAGGCTAAAATTATAAAGAATCAATAAAATAATGGTAAGCAATGCTAAAAAACTATAAAATGGATGAGATTAACATGTAAAAGAGGGGTTGTTAACAATGATAAATGTTATTTTTACGGGAGTTTAATTAAAATACCACCTTTTATTTGAACTTTTACCGGTTGGGGTAGTTGTATGTTTTAAGTGCATTACTGCAGGGCTGGTAAATTTTTAATATAAAAACCATAGTTTAAGAGGAATGTTATTATTTGAGATTATTAAGTAATGCATTGCCTTAAATCGTGGGTTTTGAGTTGTCTCTCTGGGGTAAGACACGTTTATTATATTAAATATGACTTGATTTTGTTGGGGTAATCAGGTTTGTTTGTGTTAAAATTCAATACATTAAGTGTTTCTGAAAAATGTTGCTTATTTAGAATGGCTTAATTTTATTTAATCTAAATAGTTTGCTAATTTTGTCCATTCAAAAGCATGTAATTCAGGTTGTCTGCTTCAATCTGTAAGATTGTTGTAAGATAAATGAAAAGGAAGTGATTATGGCAGAAAATCAGGATAAAATTTTAGAGGAAGTAACCGGGAGTGACTATAAATATGGTTTTACAACCGATATAGAAACGGAGGTGATTCCCAAAGGCTTAAATGAGGATGTAGTTAGGTTAATATCCCAGAAAAAAAACGAGCCTGAATGGATGTTGGAGTATAGGTTGAAAGCTTTTAACCACTGGTTAAAGATGGAGCAGCCTGAGTGGGCTAAATTAAATATTCCCAAGATAGATTTTCAGGATATTATTTATTACGCCGCTCCAAAGCAAAAGCCTCAACTGGATAGTATGGATGATGTTGATCCGGAGTTGAAGGCTACTTTCGAAAAGTTAGGAATTCCTTTAGACGAGCAGAAAGTATTGGCAGGTGTTGCTGTGGACGCAGTAATGGATAGTGTTTCGGTGAAGACTACTTTTAAAGAAACACTGGCTGAAAAGGGGATTATTTTCTGCAGTTTTAGTGAGGCTGTTCAGGAATACCCTGATTTGATTAAGAAATATATGGGGTCGGTAGTAAATTATACCGATAACTTTTTTGCAGCTCTTAACAATGCTGTTTTTAGTGATGGATCCTTTGTGTATATTCCCAAAGGGGTTCGTTGTCCTATTGAACTATCTACCTATTTCCGAATTAATGCGACAAATACCGGGCAGTTTGAACGTACTCTGATTGTAGCTGATGACGATAGTTATGTAAGCTACCTGGAGGGGTGTACCGCACCACAACGCGACGAAAATCAGCTTCATGCTGCAATTGTTGAAATTGTAACGATGGAAAGGGCTGAAGTGAAATATTCTACGGTGCAAAACTGGTATCCGGGTGATAAGGAAGGAAAGGGTGGAATCTATAATTTTGTAACCAAAAGGGCACTTTGTAAAGGAGACTACTCAAAAGTTATGTGGACACAGGTAGAAACAGGTTCCGCAATAACCTGGAAATATCCTAGCTGTGTTTTAATGGGCGACCATTCTGTTGGCGAATTTTATTCTGTAGCAGTTACCAACAACTATCAGCAGGCAGATACCGGTACCAAGATGATTCACCTGGGTAAAAATACCCGGAGTTTAATTGTATCCAAAGGGGTGTCTGCCGGGAAAAGTCAAAATAGCTATCGTGGATTGGTTAGGGTGAATAAAAAGGCGGAAAATGCTCGTAATTTCTCGCAATGTGACTCGTTATTAATGGGAGATCAGTGCGGTGCCCATACATTTCCATATCTCGAAATCAATAACAATACAGCTAAAGTTGAACACGAGGCAACTACCTCTAAAATTGGAGAGGATCAGATCTTTTATTGCAATACAAGAGGTTTGTCAACAGAGGATGCCGTTGGATTGATTGTAAATGGTTATGTAAAAGAAGTTATCAATCAGTTGCCTATGGAATTTGCCGTAGAGGCTCAAAAATTATTACAAATAAGTTTAGAAGGTAGTGTAGGGTAAGCTAATAGATTAAGAGTCTCTGCATGGAGGCTTTTACTTTACAAACTTTCAATTTTTATAAACTTTTAAACTAAAATAAAATGCTAGAAGTAAAAAACTTACACGCCAAGATAGACGATAAAGAAATATTAAGAGGGATCAACCTTACGGTAAAACCGGGTGAAGTTCATGCCATTATGGGGCCAAACGGGTCGGGTAAAAGTACTCTTTCTTCGGTTTTGGCAGGTAGTGAGGTGTTTGACGTATCAGAAGGATCTGCAACCTTTTATGGAAAGAATCTTTTGGATATGCCTGCAGAGGACAGAGCACGAGAGGGATTGTTTTACAGTTTCCAATATCCTGTAGAAATTCCGGGAGTAAGCATGGTGAATTTTATGCGCACTGCTGTTAATGAACACAGAAAATATAATGGAGAAAAACCTTATACAGCCAGTGAGTTTTTAAAATTGATGCGTGAGAAAAAGAAATTGGTTGAGATTGATTCAAATCTTACAAACCGTTCTGTTAATGAGGGGTTTTCCGGTGGTGAAAAAAAGAAGAATGAGATATTCCAGATGGCTATGTTACAGCCTAAGGTTTCCATACTTGATGAAACAGATTCAGGTTTGGATATTGATGCATTGCGTATTGTTGCCAATGGAGTTAATAAATTAAAATCTGAAAACAATGCAACTGTTGTGATTACTCACTATCAGCGCTTGTTGGATTATATAGTGCCTGATTTTGTTCACGTATTATACAAAGGAAGGATTGTGATGTCGGCAGGAAAGGAATTGGCATTGGAGCTAGAGGAAAAAGGTTACGACTGGATTAAAAAGCAGTTTGAAGATTAACCCGTAAACACATGTTGAACGATTAAAATGTTTTAAAAATGAGTATAGCGGGTGCAGAAATAAAAGTAGAAGAAAAATATATTTCGCTATTCAAAGAAAATCAGGGCCGTTTAAATATTATGGCTTCGGATGTAGTGGCGAATGCAAGGGAAGGTGCTATTAAGATATTTGAAGATAAGGGTATTCCCAACCGTAAGGTGGAGTCTTATAAATATACCAACCTGAATCCCCAGTTTGAAAAAGATTACACTTGTGATTTTGAACACGAGGTGTTTAATCAAAACCTTACGGAAGTTTTCAATTGTAATGTGGAAGACCTGGAGGCTATAACTATTTATTTGATAAATGGATGGTATTACCGTAAAAACCAATTGCCCGATTCGTTGCCGGAAGGTGTTTTGATCGGTAGTTTTGCCGAATTTTCGAAGTCCCATCCTGAATTATTTGAAACACATTATAATAAATATGCCAAAAATGAAGAGGATAGCCTTGTGGCAATGAACACAGCATTTGCTCAGGATGGATTCTTTATTTATGTTCCTAAGGGAGTTGTGGTTGAAAAACCTATTCAGATTGTGAACATTATGAAGGCAGAGGAAAGCTTCATGGCTTTTTCGAGAAATCTGGTTGTGATAGAGGAAAATGCGCAGGCCAAAATTATGGTTTGCGAGCATACCCTTTCTGAAAATAGGTTTCTGGTGAATGCTGTAACAGAGGCTTTTGTGGATAAAAATTCGGTATTTGACATCTATAATATCCAGAATCAACATAATCTGACAACGAGTATTTCTTCTGTATTTGTAAAGCAAAAGGAACACTCAAGTGTATTGACTCACAACTTAACGTTGCATACCGGAGTAACCCGAAATAACATATATGTACATATGGACGATGAACATTGTGAGTCGCGTATTTATGGGTTGTATGTGTCGGACAAGACTCAGCATGTCGATAATTTTTCATTTGTAGATCATGCTATGCCAAATTGTTACAGCGAAGAGTTGTTTAAAGGAGTGCTTGATGATTCTGCAACAGCTGCATTTGCGGGTAAAATTATGGTCCGCCCTAATGCTCAAAAAACAAATGCTTTTCAAAAAAATGATAATTTGTTGCTGACGGATAATGCAAAGATCAATACAAAACCTATGTTGGAGATTTATGCTGATGATGTAAAGTGTTCGCATGGGGCAACGGTAGGCCAGTTGGATGAAAAATCAATGTTTTATTTACGCTCACGGGGAATTAGTAAAGAAGAGGCGCGTGTTTTACTTATGTATGCTTTTGCTTATGAAGCTGTAGAAAAAATCAGGGTTGAGGCCGTGCGAGAGCAGATCCGGGGTCTTGTTGAACAGGTGTTTAGAGGTGAGTTGAATAAATGCAATTCATGCGTGCTTTGCGGACAGGTCTCTGATAATGAATTTACTTGCATGTAGTTTATGAGTTTAGATATCCAACATATTAGGGGGCAATTCCCAATTCTTCATACAGAGGTTTATGGAAAACCTTTGGTTTATTTCGATAATGCAGCCACTACACATAAGCCGGCAAGGGTTGTGAATAAGGTGAATGAAATTTATCATACACTTAATAGCAATATTCACAGGGGTGTTCATTATTTAAGTAATCAGGCAACGCTTGCATATGAAGAAGCCCGGAAAAAAGTACAACTCTTTGTTAATGCCCCAAATTCTCATGAAATAATTTTCACTTCGGGAGCAACTGCGGCTATTAATTTAATGGCAACTTCTTTTGGGGATACCTATATTAAGGAGGGCGATGAGGTAATAATCTCTACCATGGAACACCATTCAAATATTGTTCCCTGGCAATTGATGTGCAAGCGAAAGAAGGCAGTGCTTAAGGTTATACCATTGTTTGAAAATGGGGAGTTGGATATGCAGGCATTTGAGAATCTTTTGTCGGAGAAGACAAAGCTGGTGTCTGTTGCCTATGTGTCTAATTCATTAGGCACCGTAAATGCAATTCCTGAAATCATAGAAAAAGCTCATTCTAATAATACACCGGTAATGGTTGATGCAGCGCAGGCGGTTCAGCATCTAAATGTCGATGTTCAGGAGTTGGATGTGGATTTTCTTGTGTTTTCCGGGCATAAAATCTATGGGCCAACAGGAACTGGTGTTTTGTATGGAAAAGAGAAGTATTTAAATGAAATGGAACCCTGGCAGGGTGGGGGTGAGATGATAAAAAGCGTGTCCTTTGAGGAAACTACCTATAACGAACTTCCATTTAAGTTTGAAGCAGGTACTCCTAATATTGCCGGAGTAGTTGGTCTGGGAGAAGCTATAGATTTTGTTTCGGAATTGGGGCTCGATAATATAGCAGCATATGAACATGAGTTGTTGCAATACGCTACCGCCAGATTAAATGAAATTGAAGGGATGCGCATTATTGGTACGGCCAATAATAAGTCAAGCGTAATTTCCTTTTTGGTTAAGGAGATTCATCCGTTTGATTTGGGAACCATGCTCGATAAAATGGGTATTGCCATAAGAACCGGCCACCATTGTGCCCAGCCTGTAATGGATTTTTATAAGATACCCGGAACAATGAGGGCTTCTTTGGCTGTATATAATACCAAAGAAGAAATTGATAAGTTAGTAGACGGGATTAATAAGGTGGCTGTGCTATTTGGGTAGAGTCTTAAAAATTAGCATCTTTGTTCTCCAAATTATATCGAAAGAAAAAATAAAGTGAAATGACAATACAAGAAATTCAGGAGGAGATTGTTGAAGAATTTTCATCATTTGATGAATGGATGGATAAATATGCCTACCTGATTGAATTAGGTAACGATCTGGAACCATTTGACGACACCTATCGTTTGGATCAGAATCTGCTGGATGGCTGTCAGTCAAAAGTATGGTTGCATGCCTGGATGGATGATGGAAAAGTGTATTACATGGGAGACAGTGATGCGATAATCGTGAAAGGTATTGTGGCCTTAATGATCAGGGCGCTTTCGGGTCAAACTCCTGAGGCTATTTTAGACAATGAACTATCATTTATCGACAAAATAGGGTTAAAAGAGCATTTGTCGCCAACCCGCTCCAATGGTTTGGTTGCCATGATTAAGCAGATGCGTTTGTTTGCATTGGCATTCAAAGCGAAGCAAGTGTAATAGTTATAAAGTTTTAAAAGGTATAAAGGTTTTTCTTTGTAGCATATATTATTAGATATGACAAACGAATTTTTATCAAAAGAAGAAGAGATCGTTGACACGCTTAAAACAATATTTGATCCTGAAATACCGGTTAATATCTATGATTTAGGATTAATTTATGAAGTGAATGTTGATGATGACGGTAAGGTGAGGATTGTAATGACTTTGACTTCTCCCAATTGTCCTGTTGCAGAATCAATGCCGGAGGAGGTTTTTGAAAAAGTAAGTGCGCTTGACGGAATTTCACATGTGGACTTAAATCTTACCTTTGATCCTCCGTGGACAAAAGATATGTTGTCAGATGAAGCTCTTTTGGAGCTGGGGCTGCTTTAAAATATAATAAACAAAACTATGAACGGATCATATTTGCTTTGGGTAAGTATTGATCCGTTTTTTATTTAGACTGTAGTTGAAATTTGAGAATAACACATATGGTGGATTAATTGAGCAGAAAGTTAAAAAGTTAGGCTTTGATGCATGTGGGTTTACGCCGGCGAGTGAGCTTTTTGAGGATAAAGTGTATTTGCAAAAATGGCTGAATGAGGGAATGCATGCAGATATGCATTATATGGAGAATCATTTAGAGAAAAGGTGTGATGCAACAAAGCTTGTGGATGGTGCAAAGACCGTTATCGTATTGCTTTCCAATTATTATCCTGCAGAAGTTCAGGATGGGAAATATGTGATTTCGAAATATGCCTATGGCGAAGATTACCATTTTGTAATTAAGGATAAACTCAAAGAATTGTTCGATTATATTAAAGCCGACCTTTATCCCCAGCTTGAAGGTCGTATGTTTGTGGATTCTGCTCCTGTGCTGGAACGCTCACTTGCAGTTAGGGCAGGGTTAGGGTGGATTGGAAAAAATTCAAACCTGATCAATAAGGAATTGGGCAGTTTTGTTTTTATCTCAGAACTGATAGTGAATTTAGAGATTCCATCAGGTAAAGAAATCAACAACGCCTGTGGGAATTGTTCCCGCTGCATAGATGCTTGTCCTACCAAAGCAATTTTATCCCCACGGGTAGTAGATGCCCGAAAATGCATTTCTTACCTTACCATAGAGAATAAAGGGGATATTCCTGAGGAGTTTAGTGGCTTGCTGCAAAATAGGATTTATGGTTGTGATATTTGCCAGGATGTTTGTCCTTGGAATAATAAAGTTGTCCCGCATAAAGAAGAGCGGTTTCTGCCTAAAACAAACTTCCTGAAATTAACAGAAGAGGAATGGGACGGGTTGACGCAAGAGCAGTTTTCCGAATTATTTAAAAAGTCGGCCATTAAAAGAGCAAAATTTAGGGGACTGAAAAGAAATATTGATTTTATGCTTTAGAAATAGTTTTTTTGGTATTGGATAAGGAAATATTGTATTAACTTGAGGTATCGAAAAATTAACTATAAATGGATAATATTAATCATTCCTCATTCTACACTTATTCTAAAGACAATACCTTACTTCATGGTATGTTCTGGCTTCCCAAAGAAGAGATTAAAGCTGTAATTTGTTTAGTGCATGGTTTGGGAGGGCATGTGGCACGTTTTGGCGAGGTTGCAAATTTCTTTTGCAGTAAAAATATTGGCTTTGTAGGGGTTGATCTGAGAGGTCATGGCAAATCACATGGGAAACCCGGAGTGATTAAAAATCTGCAATGTTTTTACGATGATATAGAACAGGCTGTAAAGTATGTTAAAAGATTTGTTGGTGAAAAAGTGCCCATGTACGTATATGGAAATAGTATGGGAGGTCCCCTGGCTTTAAAGATGGCAATTGATAATCAGGATGTTTTTAAGGGGGCTATTCTTGCAGCACCTTGGTTTAAATTGGTAAAACAGCCTAGAGGGTTGGTTTTAAAGATGGTAAAGCTGATGGGGGTACTGATGCCAAATCTTACATTTTCATCTGGCATAAAATCGGAAAATTTCAGAACGTCAGAGGAAATGCAGGAAAAAGCAAAAAGTGATCCTTTGGCACATAAGCAAATCTCGGCACGCTTGTTTTGTAAAATAAATCATCTGGGTAAAAGTTTGCTGAATATTGGAGGTGCAAATGTTAGATTTCCTGTTATTATTTTTCATGGAGAAAAGGATAGGGTAACAGATATAAAATCAAGTATTGAGTTTCAAAGTAAGTATTGCTCAGATACAGAATTTGTTCCATTGTCAAATGCCAGGCACGAGATTCATGTAGAGGCTGAAAGTGGTTTTATGCTAAATCGGATTGTTGATTGGATATTACAGCAGGGGTGTTGTGAAGTGGTTCGTTTTGAGAGTGTGGAAGCGGTGAATGTTTAGTAATAATAGAAGTGTGTTTATGAGCAGTTTCAGGACTGAAGTTCAAGTTGAGAAGCATAAAAAGAACATTGGATATGATATGGATGTAATGTTTTTGGGATCATGCTTTGCAACCAATGTTGGGGATAGATTTTTACAAAGTAGATTGAGTGCAATGGTTAACCCTTACGGGGTAATCTATAATCCCATGAGTGTGGCAAATACTATCAGCTCAATCATTTCTAACCGAAGTTTTGAGGAAGGAGACTTAAATTTTTATGGTGAACATTGGCATAGTTTCTTTCATCACAGTTCATTTTCAGACAGGGATAAGGATGCTTGTTTACTAAAAATTAATAAAGTCAATGCAAAGGCTTACAATTTCTTAAAATCAAGCAAGTTTATTTTTATCACCTTTGGCACCGCCTGGGTATATCAATGGATGCAGAATGAAGCAATTGTATCAAATTGTCATAAATATCCGGCAAAAGAGTTTAATCGTTTTTTGTTAAATGTTGATGAAATTGTAGGTAAGTACAAAAAGTTGTTAACCGAATTGCTGGTCTTTAATCCGGATATTCAAATCGTTTTTACTGTAAGCCCGGTGCGTCACTGGAAAGATGGTGCACAAGGGAATCAAATCAGTAAATCGACCTTGTTGCTGGCTGTAAATAGCCTGGTTGAACAGTTTGAGAGTTGTAGTTATTTTCCTGCATATGAGTTGGTAATGGATGATTTAAGGGATTATAGGTTTTATGCCGAGGATATGATCCATCCCAATACCGTGGCAATTGACTATATATGGGAAAAGTTTAAATATTGCTTTTTTTCACTGGAAACATTGGAATATATTAAGGAGATGCATAAATTAGTGAAGGCAATTGGGCATAGACCCTATGATTCAGCCTCGATATCGCATCAAAATTTTCTGACTAAGCAGGTTGAGAAAATTCATCAATTAATTAATAAATATCCAAAAGCGGATTTTAGTTCAGATTTAGATATTATAAAGAGTAAAATAATCTAAATCCATGTTATTTATACTTAACATGTAATAAATTAACACTTAAAAGTATTTGTTAGTTATAAATTGATGTAAATTTGTAGTAAATATATTCAAATAGAAATATTGACCAGAGAGAAGTATAATACATTGTTGAATTTTAATTAACGTTAGTTTTATAGAGGCGAACAGGTAAAACCGATCCCCAAAAAGAAATAATTACCTGGGAGATTCTTAAAGCGAAAAACCAAAAATATTACACATGAAATAAACAAACGAATTAAATGTCCTATCTAACTTTTGAAAAATCCAAATTAATAAACCTGGAGCAATCTCTATTTAAAGAGATTCTTCGAACCAATCGGGCAGGCTCATATATGAGCTCTAGTATAATAGGTTGTAATACTCGGAAATATCATGGTTTACTGGTATGTCCGTTACCCGATTTTGACATGATGCGTCATGTTCTGTTAAGTTCTCTTGATGTAACCGTAGTTCAGCACGAAAGAGCGTTCAATTTGGGAATACATAAATATAATGGAAACCACTATGAACCCAAAGGGCATAAGTATATCAGAGAGTTGGAATTTGATGTAATTCCCCGTAAAGTGTATAGAGTGGGAGGTGTTTTGCTTGCAGTTGAAGAAGTGCTTGTTGCAAAGCAAGAAAGGGTACTTGTAAAATACACACTCCTTGAAGCAAATTCTGACACTAAGTTAAAATTGAAACCTTTTTTGGCTAATAGGAGCGTTCATGAACTAACTCATGAAAACATGGCTGCCAATACTAAATACAGTCAGGCATCTAATGGGATCAGTATAAAAATGTACCCCAGGATACCCCGATTGTACATGCAGCTTTCAAAAACAAATGAGTTTGTGGCAAATCCTGATTGGTACCGCGGGATTGAATATTTTAAGGAAGAGCGTCGCGGCTATCACTACAAAGAGGATCTTTATGTTCCCGGTTATTTTGAAGTAGACATCAAGAAAGGAGAAAGCGTTATTTTTTCCGCTTCCCTCGAAGAAAGGAATCCGGATGGTTTTGATACGCGTTTTAACAAGGAATTAGAGCGGCGGATTCCACGGGACAGTGTTTATAATAACCTTTTAAATTCAGCGCAGCAGTTCTTTGTTTCTAAAGATGATGCAATTACAATGGTGGCAGGCTACCACTGGTATGGAGAGCGCCTGCGCGACACATTGATATCGGTGCCACAACTCACCGAGGCATTGGGCGATGAGAAACTGTTTGCAAGTGTGCTGGATTCATCGGCCAGTCAGATTACAAAAAACATAAAGGATAAGGAAAAGTTGAATATGGTGGAAGCCGATACTCCTTTATGGTTTTTCTGGACACTTCAGCAATGCTGGGGTGAAACTTGTATTGAAAAATTAAGTAAACAATACTATAGCTTTTTAAAGCTGGTTATTGAATCTTACCTTAAAGGAAGGTTTAATAACGTAAAAGTTCAGGATAATGGATTGATCGTTATAAACGATGCTTTTCAACCATTAACATGGATGAATGGGGTTGTTGACGGAATACCGGTTACCCCTCGAAATGGGGCCTGTGTTGAAATCAATGCCCTGTGGTATAATGCCCTGCATTTATTTTTAGATTTAGCTAAAGAAAAGACTAAAGATGCCGGCTTTATTAAAAAGGTAAAGGAAGTGGCTGAGAAATTGGAATCTTCCTACCTTGATACATTCTGGAATGAAAAAGACAGCTGTCTGTATGACGTGGTGGATGGTGAGTATATTGATGCTTCTATCCGTCCTAATCAGATATTTGTAACCGCTTTTAATTACTCACCCCTGAGCAACGAACAGAAAAAAGATATTATTGATGTTGTAAAAGAGCAACTGTTAACGCCAAAAGGTTTAAGGAGTTTATCTCCTAAAAACCCTAATTATAAGGGCGTGATGGAAGGAATTGCTCATAAGCGTGAATTTGGCTTGCATCAGGGAGCTGTGTGGCCATGGTTGATATCTTTTTATGCAGAGGGGTATTTAAAGCTGCATAAGCAAAGCGGAATAAGCCATATTAAAAGGATTGCAGATAATTTTAGCGACGAGATGACTAATCACTGCATAGGTACTTTATCCGAGTATTATGATGGGAATCCCCCTCAGATGGGAAAAGGTGCTGTTAGTATGGCCTGGAATGTAGCCGGAGTTCTTAAAATTCTTAAACTAATCGAAAAATATAGTTAATATGAGGGTACTTATGTTTGGCTGGGAGTTTCCTCCTCATATTACAGGTGGGCTCGGAACAGCGTGTTATGGATTGACAAGAGGATTGTCACATGTTGAGGATTTGGATGTATTATTTGTTGTGCCAAAGGCTTATGGTGATGAAGACCAAAGTGCAATAAAGTTGGTAGGAGCCAACAATATATCCATCCGACAACGAAAAATAGACTTAAAAAAGTTTGAAAAAGAGATGGATTATATAGAGGTTGATTCCCATATCATCCCTTATGTAGATCCTGAAGATTATTGGAAACTCACCCGTATAAAGGTTGAGGGCGAAAAAAAGATTGTTCATACAAATGAAGAGGGGAAAATTGATTTTTCGGGAAAGTACGGTGCTAATTTATTGCAGGAAATATCTAACTATGCTTTGGTAGCCGGGGTTATTGCGCAGGATAACGAATTTGATGTGATCCACGCACATGACTGGTTGGCTTACCCGGCTGGAATAGCAGCTAAAGAGGCTACCGGTAAACCTTTGGTTGTTCATGTTCATGCTACCGATTTTGACAGGAGCGGAGGAAGTGTGAATCCTTCAGTGTATGAGATTGAAAAGAGGGGGCTGGATGCTGCAGATAAGGTTATTACGGTAAGTAACCTTACCCGGAATATTGTTGTCGAAAAATATGGCATTGATCCGGGAAAAGTGGTTACCGTGTACAACGCAGTCGAACCCAAAGAAATGTTGGTTGATAATCCTATTAAGAAAAACAAGAATGAAAAAATTGTGACCTTTCTTGGGCGGATTACCATGCAAAAAGGCCCGGAGTATTTTATCGAGGCCGCCTACCGTGTACTTCAAAAAATGGATAATGTCCGGTTTGTGATGGCAGGGAGTGGTGATATGATGGAGAAAATGATTCGTCGTGCTGCTGAACTGAAAATTACGGACAAATTTCACTTCACAGGCTTTTTGAAAGGAGAGGAAGTGTTTACTATGTTGCGGATGAGTGACTTGTATGTGATGCCATCCGTTTCGGAACCTTTTGGTATTTCACCCCTTGAGGCCATGCAAAGTAATGTGCCTGTTCTGATATCCTATCAATCAGGAGTTGCAGAAATTCTTAATCATGCCATAAAAACCAACTTCTGGGATATAGATGCTATGGCAGATGCCATGTACGGAGTATTAAAATATCCTTCCCTTTCGTCTATGTTTATCAAGCATGGAAAAAGCGAGGTGGAGGCTCTGAAGTGGGAAGACTCTGCCCATAAAGTTAAGGAAGTATACGATTCTGTGGTGCCTGAAGAATCATCAATCTAACTCTTAAAATCAAAAACTTATGAAAACAATCTGTCTATATTTTCAAGTACATCAACCATTCCGTTTTCGTCGCTATCGTTTTTTCGATATAGGTAATAACCATTACTATTATGATGATTATACCAATGAAAGCATTTTGGTAAAAATTGCACAAAAATGCTATTTGCCTACCAATGAGATCTTGCTTAAGCTTATTAAAGCCAATAAGGGAAAGTTTAAAGTAGCTTTCTCAATTTCGGGGGTGGCCATAAAGCAGTTTCAATTATATGCGCCTGAGGTTATCGAAAGTTTTAAAAAACTGGCAGATACCGGTCAGGTTGAGTTTCTTGCTGAAACATATTGCCACTCTTTAGTGGCCCTGAAGGATAAAGATGAGTTTAAGCGCCAGGTTGATATGCAAGTTGCCCTGGTTAAAGAACTCTTTAATCAGGAACCTTCTGTTTTTCGAAATACAGAGTTGATATATTCTGATGAAATGGGAGATATGGTTTATAAAATGGGTTATAAGGCCATGTTAACAGAAGGAGCTAAGCATGTATTGGGTTGGAAAAGCCCTAATTATTTGTATTGTAACAGCATTAACCCAAAGCTTAAAGTGCTGCTTAAAAACTTTGTGCTAAGTGATGATATTGCTTTTCGCTTTGGTCATAAAGGATGGAGTGAATGGCCTCTGACACCAGAAAAGTATACGCAGTGGTTAAAAGATGTTGATGCTAAATCGGAAGTGATAAATCTGTTTTTAGATTATGAAACCTTTGGTGAGCATCAATGGAAAGAAACCGGTATTTTTGAATTCCTGGAAGGATTACCAAAGGAAATCCTGAAGCATAAGGAATTTTCATTCTCTACGCCATCTGAAGTAGCAAAAAACCTTCAGCCGGTTTCCGCAATCAATGTGCCTTATCCAATATCATGGGCTGATGAGGAACGTGATTTGACGGCTTGGCTGGGCAATGAAATGCAGGAAGAGGCTTTTAATAAATTATATGCCTTATTGCCTAAAGTGCAGAAATGCACCGATCCGAAGTTGATTGATGACTGGACTTACCTTCAGGCTAGTGATCACTTTTATTATATGTGCACCAAGTATTTCTCCGATGGAGATGTGCATGCGTATTTTAATCCATATGAATCTCCTTATCAGGCATTTATTAATTATATGAATGTGCTGAGCGACTTTACCTTGAGACTAAATGCTGTGGTTCCTGAAAATGAAGAGGATGAAAACATCTCAAACCTAAGCAATCTGTTGGCTGAAAAGGAGGCTAAAATTGCCGAACTTGAAGAAAATATTAAGAGACTCAGGGAGAAACAAAAGAAAGTAGAGAAAAAACTGATTTAATGTAACCATGGACTTGGGTTGTGGTTGTTCTCATTTCGGAGAATTTAATTAATAAATTATTAGAGTGGTGACCTAAGCCTGTATTAAAGGTTTGGGTTCACCATTAATTAGGCCTATTTATATTTCTATTTTAAATAAACAGAGAAAATTATGAGCATTAAAAAGCAATTTTTAAAAAGTAAGCCTGAGTGTAAGGTTACTTTTAAATTTGAGAAGAAAGATGGGTTAAAGCCTGAGTCAGTAAAAGTTATTGGCGATTTTAATGATTGGGACACAGCGGTGGAGCCCATGAAGCCATTAAAATCAGGCGATTTTACACAAACACTTAATCTTTCGAGCGGATCTGAATTTCAATTCAGATATTTAGTTGATGACAGCCAGTGGATAAATGATGAAGAGGCCGATTGTTTCGTAGATAACGGAATGGGTACTTCGGAGCAAAATGGTGTACTTCAGCTATAGTACTAATCTATTTGCCCCAATTCCCCGGGGTTAATTATTCTCTCAGGAAACGGTTAGATACCGCAATTACAATTTATTATCTTAAAAAATGATGCAAAATTATTTAAAGCCCGATTATGTTTTTGAAACAAGTTGGGAGGTTTGTAATAAAATGGGCGGTATCCATACCGTTTTATCAACAAAGGCACTAACTCTGGTTAAAAATTTTGGAGAAAAAATAATATTTATCGGGCCTGATTTTATTTCAGGTACAGGAAAAGTCAGTGAGTTTGAACAAGATGATAATCTTTTTCCGGAATGGAAAGAGGCCTTGAGCAAAGAAGGACTTCGGGTACGAACAGGTAGATGGAAAGTTGTGGGTAAGCCAATTGCATTGCTCATAGATTTTAGTACCATGGTGTCCCAAAAAAATGAAATTCTTTCTCGTTTTTGGGAATTGTATAAAGTGGATTCACTATCCGGACAATGGGATTACGTTGAATCTGTAATTTTTGGGTATGCAACAGGAAAGCTGATAGAAAGCTTTTATAAATGTTACCTGAATGCCAACCATAAAATAGTAGCACATTTTAATGAATGGATGACTGGTAGTGGAGCCTTGTATTTAAAAGGTGCATTACCTCAAATAGCTACCGTTTTCACTACCCATGCCACTGTTATTGGTCGTAGTTTGGCTGGTCATGGCGAACCATTGTACGACGAATTACAGAATTTCAATGGAGATATCAGATCTCATGATCTTGGGGTAGTTGCAAAACACTCGTTAGAAAAGAAATCAGCAATAAACGCTGATTGTTTTACCACCGTTTCGGAAATTACAGCAAAAGAATGTGCCCAGTTCATGGAGCGCCGGGTTGATGTAATAACGCCAAATGGCTTTGAAGGTGATTTTGTCCCTCAGCCAAATGAGTTTGAAGAGAAACGTAAGGTGGCAAGGGAGAAACTGAAGAAAGTTTCTGAAAGTTTATTGGGTTACAAACTAGCCGATGATGCCCTTTTTATTGCCAATAGCGGAAGGTATGAATACCGGAATAAGGGTATTGATGTGTTTTTAGATGGATTAAAACATCTTAATGAAGATGAAAACTATAAGCGGGAAACAATTGTTTTTGTATTGATACCCGCAAATAATTTTGGGGCCAGAAAGGATTTAATAGCTAAACTTAATGGTGAAACTCAAAACGGTTTGAAAAATCCCTTTCTAACACATGGTTTAAACGACCTGGGCTATGATCCTATCATAAATAAAATTCAGGATATCCACCTTAATAACGAAAAGGAAGATACAGTGAAGCTGATTTTTGTTCCATCTTACCTGAAGGGGGATGATGGCATTTTCAATCTTCCTTATTATGATGTTTTGATTGGTATGGACTTAACCGTCTTTCCTTCTTATTATGAACCATGGGGATACACGCCTTTGGAAAGTTTGGCTTTTTATATCCCTACCGTAACAACCAGTTTGGCAGGCTTTGGAATTTGGGGGAAACAGTTTGCCAAGGGTATTGATGATGGGCTTGTTGTGATTGAACGGAATGATCATAATATAGATGAGGCTTCCATTAATATATCAAAAGCCATAATCCAGTTTGCACTAAAGTCGGAGAATGAGGTAAGTGATATAAGGAACAGAGCGCATGAATTATCGCTCAAAGTAGAGTGGGATGTGCTTTTTGACCATTATTTTAAAGCATATGATGTTGCACTAAAAGCAGTATCAAACCGCAAGGAGCAAATAGATATTGTGAAAAGGGATAAACGTATCCATATAAAGCCCGAAAAATCTGCAATGCCTGTTTGGAAAAAGCTCTTTGTAAAATCTAAACTTCCTAAAAAAATAGAGCACTTAAATGAGCTTTCGCATAACCTTTGGTGGACTTGGAACTATAGGGCTTCGGAGTTGTTTGAAGCTATTGATCCTGATACCTGGGTGGCTTCAGGGAAAGATCCAATAAAGCTTCTTGAAAGGGTTAGTTATGATTATTTGGTGGGGTTATCCGAAAAACCTGAATTTGTTAAGGAGCTCGATCGGGTATATAACATGTTCCGCGCATATATGGATCGGGAGCCCTCAACAGATCCTTCAATAGCTTATTTTAGCATGGAGTATGGAATCAATGATGTGCTAAAGATATATTCCGGAGGTTTGGGTGTGCTGGCTGGTGATTATTTGAAAGAGGCCAGTGATTCAAATGTGAATATGACGGCAGTAGGATTGTTGTATAAATATGGATATTTCCGACAATCGGTAACTATAAATGGAGATCAGCAATCTAATTTTGACAAACAGGAGTTTTCCAATCTTCCGATAACTGAAGTTAAGAATGCAGATGGGACTCCCTATTTGCTCAAGATGAGTGCTCCTGGTAGGCTTGTGCATGTTAAAGTTTGGCGTGCCGATGTGGGGCGGGTACCTTTGTATTTGTTAGATACAGATCATGAGTTAAATAGTGAAGCGGACAGGCATATTACGCACAGTTTGTACGGAGGCGATTGGGAAAACAGGCTGAAGCAGGAAATCCTTCTAGGTATGGGAGGAATACAGTTATTGGATGAGCTTGGGATTAAAACAAACCTTTTCCATTGTAACGAGGGGCATGCTGCCCTGATCAATGTGTCCAGGCTAATTAAATATGTTGAAGATCATTATTCGTTTGCCGAGGCGCTTGAATTAGTGAGGGCTTCCTCATTGTTTACAACACATACGCCTGTTCCTGCCGGACACGATAAGTTTGATGAAGACTTAGTCAGGATATATTTCCGGCATATTCCGGAAAAACTTCAAATAGGCTGGGATGACTTTATGGCGTTGGGGCGCGAGAACCCCGACGACTTGCATGAAAAGTTTTCCATGAGTGTACTTGCCGTAAAAACATCTGAAGAAGTAAATGGTGTGAGCTGGTTGCATGGTGAGGTGTCCAGGAATATGTTCCAGGGATTGTGGAAAGGCCTTTTTACCGAAGAGGTGCCTATTGGTTACGTAACTAACGGGGTTCATTATGGAACCTGGACTTCGTGTGATTGGCAAAGGTTATATGAAGAAAGGTTTGATACTGATTTTATGTCAGATTTGTCAAATAAGGATTTTTGGAGGAAGATTCATGATGTAACTGATGAAGAGATTTGGCATGTTCGAAAAACCTTGCGCAGAAAACTTATAGAGTTCGTTAAGAACCGGATGGCCTCTAATATGGTGAATAGCCATTCTGATCCTTCTCAAATTGTAGAGGTTATTGATCAGATAGATGATAATGCTTTAACTATTGGTTTTGCACGAAGGTTTGCTACTTATAAACGTGCGCACTTGTTGTTTACGGATGAGGAACGGTTGGCCGAAATTGTGAATGATCCGGAAAGGCCAGTGCAGTTTATTTTTGCCGGAAAGGCCCACCCTGCAGATGGGGGAGGTCAGGCCTTGATCAAACATATTGTTGAAATATCCAAGAAACCTCAGTTCCTGGGGAAAATTATTTTTCTTGAAAACTACGATATGGAATTAGCCAAACGATTGGTGAGCGGGGTTGATATCTGGATGAATACCCCAACCCGTCCACTGGAAGCTTCTGGAACAAGCGGTGAAAAAGCAGAACTGAATGGAGTGTTGAACTTTAGTGTTCTGGATGGCTGGTGGTATGAAGGTTATCGTGAAGGTGCAGGTTGGAGTTTGACGGACAAACGTACCTATAGCGATCAAAAGCTTCAGGATGAGTTGGATGCGGCAACGATATATAGTATGTTCGAGAATGAGATAGTTCCTTTGTTTTACGACCAAAATGAAAAGGGTATATCACCTGATTGGATAGAGTATATTAGGAACTCGATTTGTGAAATCGCACCTGACTATACAACCAAGCGCATGATGGATGATTATCTGAGCAGGTTTTACAATAAGATGGACAATCGGTTGAAGGAACTCAAGGATAACGATTGTGAACTGGTACGGAAAATATCATCCTGGAAACGTTGGGTTAAATCCAATTGGAACGATGTGGAGGTTGTGAATGTTGAAATGCCCGATATTTATTCCCACCAACTTGGAATTGGCGAAACATACCGTATCAACTTAATTATTGACCTAAAAGCACTTGATGGTATAGATATTTCTGTTCAGGCAATTTTTGCTGATGTGCAGGATGATAATACGGCTAAGATGTTAAGTATTGAAGAGTTTGAACTGGATAAAAAGGAGGGTAGTAAATTATATTATACCTTAAATCATAAATTGAATATTCCTGGTGTATATAATTTTGGTATCAGGATGTACCCTAAAAATGAGGACCTTAGCAAAAAGCAGGATTATTGTTGTGTGAGATGGATATAGACCAATTCAGATTATTATATAAAAAGTCCTTTGAAAAACTTCAAAGGACTTTTTTGTAAAAAAATCTTTTAATACACGCTTTTGGCAGGTATTCTTTCAAATATCATCGCCGTTCTGGCAGGAATATATAGTTTTAATTGGTACTGGTCTTTGTTGTAGGGCATCCTTTCGGTGTAATATATGTATGATTCATCTATGCTGCCAAAACCACCAAACTCAGGATTGTCAGTGTTCAACAGTACTTTAAACTTTCCGGGGTCTACAAAAATACCATAGTCGGTGTACGAATTAGTTGGAGAAAAATTAAAAACCATATAGTAATTTCCTCTCTTAAAAATCATCACCTGGTCTGCTTCGTTAATCGCTATCCCGTAACAAGGCTCGTTGTTCGAAAGAAACCCATCTTTGGCCAGATGAACCATCGCTCTGTCGAAATTTGCCAGGTATTTAAACTTCAAATCAGGATGATCCATTAACCCCCATTGTCTTCTTGCATGTTTGTATGACCACCCGTTGCCTTCTCTCGGAAAGTCAATCCATTCCGGATGTCCAAATTCATTCCCCATAAAGTTTAGATATCCTCCATGAGATGTTGTGATGGTAGCCAGCCTGATCATCTTATGCAGGGCGATTCCCCGGTCAATAACAAGGCTTTGGGATGCCAGATCCATTTTGTCGTACATTTCTTTATCAACCAGCCTGAATATGATTGTCTTATCACCAACCAGCGCCTGATCATGGGATTCGGCATACGACACCACTTTTTCTGCGGCCCTATGTTGCATCAGTTCATGGAAAATCCGGGAAACATTCCAGTTTTCATCACTATGTTCCTTGATCATCTTTATCCAAAAGTCGGGAACGCCCATAGATAGCCTGTAATCGAATCCAATGCCCCCGTTTTCTATCTTATCGGATAGACCGGGGTATCCGCTCATGTCTTCAGCTATGGTAATTGCATTGGGATTGATGCGATGAATCAACCTGTTGGCAAGGGTGAGGTAAGTAAGGGCATCGTAGTCTTCTGTGCCATTAAAATAATCGCTATACGACGAAAATGAATATTCCAGTCCATGATGTAGGTATAACATGCTGGTTATCCCATCAAACCGGAAACCGTCAAAATGAAATTCCTGGATCCAGTATTTGCAATTGGATAACAAAAAGCGGAGTACTTCGTTTTTTCCGTAATTAAAACACTTGCTGTCCCAGGCAGGGTGTTCCCCGCGCCCACCATCATGAAAATACTGATATGATGTACCATCAAAACGGCCAAGTCCTTCAATTTCATTTTTTACAGCATGTGAATGAACTATGTCCATAATAACTGCAATGCCATTTTTGTGGGCTTCGTTGATTAAATCTTTGAGCTCTTCAGGAGTTCCGAAGCGCGAGGATACGGCAAAAAAATTGGAGACATGATATCCAAAGCTTCCATAGTAAGGATGTTCCTGGATGGCCATTAATTGTATGGTGTTGTATCCGGCTTTAGCAATCCGGGGTAGCACATCATTTTTAAACTCAGTGAATGAATTTACTTTGTGCTCTTCGGAGGACATCCCAACATGAGCTTCGTAAATTAAAATGGGATCTACAGAGGGTTTAAAATCCTGATCTTCCCATTTGAATTCTCCATGCCGGGTCCAGACCTGGGCACTGAATATTTTTGTGTGTTCATCCTGAACTACCCTGTTAATATATGATGGAAGCCGCATGCCATCTCCTCCCTGCCAAAAAATATGCAGTTTAAATAAGTCTCCGTGCTTTAGCAGTTCTTTAGAAATGGTGATTTCCCAATTGCCAAAATCCATTTTTGTGAGCCTGAATTTTTCATTGGGTTTCCAATCGTTAAAATCTCCAACCAGAAATATTTCGGTGGCATTGGGAGCCCACTCCCTTAGTTGATATTTATCTCCAAGATCTTTTAAACCATAAAAGTCATATCCATCCGACATCTGGTCAAGATCTCCAAATATTGCCTTTATATCTTCAAGTCTATTGTTGTAATGGTCAATTCTTTTTTTTATAGCTGGCTCAAAAGGTTGTAGCCATGGATCATTTTTTACAAAAACAGGTGTATCCATAAATTTAGGTGTTGAGAATTTATTTGTAATAGGAAATACTAATATACCAACACTATTTTTAAACAAATCATAAAATCAGGAAAATTGATATAGAATTAAATATTTATTTATAGATAGAATTGTAACTTTGTCAGTGTTTACTGTAAAAATTGCAGTCTGTATCTAAATTGCGATATTTTTGTACTGAAGTAAGGTGTAGTGTTGTAGTTTGTTATGGGTTTTTTAGCAGGGGTTTAAAGAACAATATGGAAATTCAAAAAATAAAACAAAGGTTTGGAATTATCGGAAACTCTTTTGGCTTGAACAGGGCAATAGATATTGCGGTTCAGGTTGCTCCCACCGATTTATCTGTGTTGATTACAGGTGAAAGTGGAACTGGGAAAGAAGTTTTTCCGAAGATTATTCACCAATATAGTTCAAGGAAGCATGGGCCGTATATTGCCGTAAACTGTGGGGCCATCCCGGAAGGCACAATAGATTCTGAGCTTTTTGGTCATAAAAAGGGCGCTTTTACCGGAGCTATGTCAGATAGGAAGGGTTATTTTGAAGAAGCTGATAATGGTACCATTTTCCTCGATGAAATAGGAGAGCTGCCCCTGGCAACCCAGGTTAGATTGTTGAGAGTATTGGAGGCAGGTGAATTTATAAAAGTGGGTTCATCGGAGGTGCTGAAAACAAACGTGCGCGTTGTGGCTGCCACCAATGTAATGATGGAAAAGGCAACTAAAGAGGGTAAGTTCAGGGAAGATTTATTTTATCGGCTTAGTAGTGTGCCTATCGCTATTCCTCCATTACGGGAGCGGCCTGAGGATATTCATTTGTTGTTCAGGAAGTTTGCCCACGATTTTTCGGAAAGGTACAGAATGCCATCCATAAAGCTTCAGCCGGATGCTGTTGACTTGATTACCCGTTACCGCTGGCCGGGAAATATTCGTCAGCTAAAAAATATTACTGAGCAAATTTCAGTTATTGAAGGCGAGCGAATCATATCTGCAGTTACTCTTCAAAACTATATTCCATATCATGCTGGCGACAATCTGCCTGCTGTGGTTGAAGGGGGTGCTACAGGCGAAAGTTCCTTTTCAAATGAGAGGGAGATTCTTTATAAGGTGCTGTTTGATATGAAGAAGGATATGGGCGACCTAAAAAAGCTTGTGCTCGAGATGTTGCAACACGATGGAACGATTAATGTGGACAGCGAACATGCCCATATTATAAAAAAATTGTATAATGAAGATGTTGAAGTCTTCTCAAAGCAAGATTCAAACCCATCACCTGTAATCATCAATAATTCTTCCAGTCATAGTAGTGCTCATGATAGCATTGAAGACACGGAGGAGTTTGTTGAGGAATCCTTGTCGTTAGAGGAAAAAGAAATTGAATTGATTAAAAAGGCTTTGGATAAGTATAACGGGAAGCGGAAATATGCAGCCA
Source organism: Plebeiibacterium marinum (assembly GCF_026013615.1). Classification (GTDB taxonomy): domain Bacteria; phylum Bacteroidota; class Bacteroidia; order Bacteroidales; family Marinilabiliaceae; genus Saccharicrinis; species Saccharicrinis marinus_A. The sequence goes on along the minus strand of NZ_JAPDPI010000007.1, from coordinate 112,069 downwards.
GAGATTTAGGTATTTCGGAAAGAACATTATATAGGAAGATTAAAGAATATGATATTAAATAATACAATAAAACAAGTGATTGCAAGCTTGGTAGTTTTGTTTGCAATGGTGTCTTGTAAGGTTGAGTTTACCCTTAATGGGGCCTCAGTACCTGAAGAATGGAAAACATTTTCGGTACAGTATTTTGAAAACAGGGCGCCGTTGATTAACCCAACGCTTAGTCAGGATTTTACAGAGGCCCTGAAAGACAGGGTTACCAGTGAGTCAAAGTTGACACTGGAAGACAGGGATGCTGATATTGATTTTTCGGGACAGATCACAGGCTATAACGTAAGGCCTATGGCCATTCAGGCAGATGCTGTTTCTGCAGAAACCAGGTTAACCGTCTCCATTAAAGTAAGATATCGTAACTTTAAGGATCCTAAAAAGAATTGGGAATCTTCTTTTAGTGCTTATGAAGATTTTGACAGTAATCAGAATATTAATGATATTGAAAAGGAGTTAACGGATCTTATCATAGAAAAGATAACGCAAGATATTTTTAATAAGGCATTTTCGGATTGGTAGAATGTTGAGAATTACATGAAGAGATATTCTTAAATAGCAAATAGCCAATAGCTGATAGCTGATAGGACGGCTACGCCTTTAGGACGCTTCGCTTTAGCTTAACTACTTGCCATTATAGCATCTATAGTTCAGTAAGATAATTGTATAACACAAGAAGCAAATAATCTTAAATAGCTAGTAGTTGATAGGGCGGCTGCGCCTTTAGGACGCTTCGCTTTAGCCTGATTGCTTGCTACTAATACAACTTTTGCTCAGATAGAATAAGAATATCACAAGAAGGGAATTATCTTGATACTTGATACTTGATACTTGTGTCTTGACACATAAGAATTGCTGCTGTTCCGCTTTTTCCAGGTTAGGGACTCGTATGCAAAAAAAATGGAAAGGCATTGGGCCTGTGAAAGAAAAAAACAACCATATGAACAAACGTGGTTTTAGTGAAATATTGACAAGTCCGGATTTGGTTGATGAGGATACGCTTGCGGCATTGAAAGAAATAGTTGATGAATATCCCTTTTTTCAAGCCGGAAGAATGCTGTTGTTAAAGAATATGCATAAAGTGGATCATATTCGATACAATAGTGAATTGAAGCACTCTTCAGTTTATATCCCGGACAGGAGCAAATTGTTTTTTTTGCTCAATAATATTGGAGATGAAAAATCAAAAACACAGCCGGAGTTGATGCATTTATCCGGTGGGATTGCGGGAAATACACAGCATGCAGAGGAGGCAAAAAATGAAGGGTTTGCTGTAAGTAGAGAGGAAAACAAGATTGCCAGCACTCCTAAAGAAGTAACCATAACGGATAATTATCTGGGGGCTTCGGATGAACTGGCAGATGAATCAGGGGAAGTGTATAACTTTACTTTTAGCACGGGGCAAAGTGATACAGAACCTAAAGAAGAATTTGATGACATAGTATTGCCTGCAGCCGATTTGCTGGATTATGAAACGAGTAGTTCAACGGGGTATTTACTACCAGGTATTGACGAGATAAATGATGTTGATTCCAATGAGAACAGGTCATTTTCTGATTGGTTGCACATTATGCGTTATTCCAATCCAACCGATATAAGTGAAGGGGAGAAAAAGAATTCAGGCATGGATTTAATAGATAACTTCCTGAACTCCGAACCTAAAATAATACCCGATACGGCAAGGAAGCATAAAAATGTGGATTTATCGGAGCAAAAAAATGATGAAGATGAGGATATATTATCAGAAACATTGGCAGGTATTTATATCAAGCAAGGGCATAAATCAAAGGCGATATCAATTTTCGAGAAATTGCGCTTGAAATATCCTGAAAAAAGTGTTTACTTTGCACGGCGAATTAGCGAGTTAAAAGAAAATTAAAAATCTTATAAAATAAAGAGTATGTATTCAGTTGTATCTATACTGGTAATTATTGTAAGTATTTTGTTAATACTTATTGTTTTGGTTCAGGATTCAAAAGGAGGAGGTTTGGCTTCTAACTTTTCTTCGCAAAACCAAATAATGGGCGTGAGAAAGACAACCGATTTTTTAGGTAAGGCTACCTGGTATTTAGCTGGTGGTTTGTTAGTATTGTCATTAGTTGCCGTTATGGTTCTTGAAAGACCAGGAGTAGGTGAAAATGCTGCGCTTGATGAGAAATTAGAGCAAATTGAACAGCCTCAGAATGCAATGCCTTCTTTCCCTTCAGCTACTGGAGAAGAAGCTCCTGCTACAGAGGAAACTTCAACAGAAACTCAGGAATAAGGATTGCCTTATAAAAATATTGAAAGCCGGTATGCATTGCATGCCGGCTTTTTTTTATTGATATACTGTTGCTTTAAATCTGTTTCCTGACAGTCAATGGCACAAATGGTGCAAAAATGTCAGTCCCGACATGTAAAAACGGCCATAATTATAAATGGCACAGTTTATGACTGGCAGAAGCCGTAATTATAAAATAGTTTAACTTTTAAAACTTATAAATATGTCACAAGTACAAGGAAAGATTCTTGCCGGAAAAATTTTGGTTAAGCCTCAGGCGGCAGAAACAAAAACTGCAAGTGGGATCATTATTCCTGATTCAGCTAAAGAGAAACCTCTACAAGGAGAAGTTGTATTAGTTGGTGCTGAAAAACAAGACGAGAAAATGGAAGTTGCCGTTGGTGATGTTGTTCTTTACGGAAAGTATGCAGGAACAGAATTAAATATTGACGGAACTGACTACTTATTGATTTCTCAAACAGACGTATTGTTTATTAAATAATTAAGAACCTATTAAGCTTTAAAGAAAATGGCTAAAGAAATTAAATTCGATATTGAAGCTCGCGATTTATTAAGACAAGGTATTGACGAGTTGGCTAACGCAGTAAAAGTAACATTAGGGCCTAAGGGTAGAAATGTTATCATTGATAAAAAGTTTGGTGCACCTGCTATTACTAAAGATGGTGTTTCTGTAGCTAAAGAAATTGAGTTGAAAGATCCTTATGCAAATATGGGTGCTCAAATGGTAAAAGAAGTTGCTTCAAAAACTGCAGATAACGCAGGTGACGGAACAACTACTGCTACGGTTTTGGCTCAGTCTATTGTAAACGTAGGTCTTAAAAACGTTACTGCCGGAGCTAACCCGATGGAGCTTAAAATGGGTATCGATAAAGCTGTGGCTGCAGTAAAAGAAAGTATTACAGCACAGTCTCAGGAAATTGGTACACATACTGAAAAAATAGAGCAGGTAGCAAAAATTTCTGCCAACAACGATGCTGAAATTGGTCGTTTGATTGCTGAGGCAATGAAAAAAGTTGGACAGGAAGGTGTAATTACTGTTGAAGAAGCCAAAGGTATTGAAACTACTGTTGAAGTAGTAGAAGGTATGCAATTCGACAGAGGATATATCTCTCCTTACTTTGTAACCAATACTGAAAAAATGGCGGCTGAGTTGGAGAACCCATATATCTTAATCCACGACAAGAAAATTTCTACCATGAAGGATCTTCTTCCTGTATTGGAAGCTACTGCTCAAACAGGTCGTCCTTTGTTGATTATTGCTGAAGATGTTGATGGTGAAGCATTAGCTACTTTAGTAGTAAACCGTCTTCGTGGTTCATTAAAAGTAGCAGCGGTTAAAGCTCCTGGTTTTGGCGACAGAAGAAAAGAGATGTTGCAGGATATTGCAGTGCTAACCAACGGTACATTAATTACTGAAGAGGTAGGTTTGTCATTAGAGCAAGCTACTTTAGAGATGTTGGGAGAAGCAGAAAAAGTAAGTCTTGATAAAGAGAATACCACTATCGTAAACGGTGCTGGTGCGAAAGAGGTAATCAACGAAAGAGCTGAGCAAATCAAGTCTCAAATTGCAAATACTACTTCTGATTACGATAAAGAGAAACTTCAGGAACGTTTGGCCAAATTGGCCGGTGGAGTTGCTGTACTATATGTAGGGGCTGCTTCTGAAATGGAAATGAAGGAGAAAAAAGACCGTGTTGATGACGCTTTAAGTGCAACCCGTGCTGCTGTTGAAGAAGGAATTGTTCCGGGAGGTGGTGTTGCTTTGATTCGTGCTATTGCTGCTCTGGATGGTGTAAAGGGAGAAACAGAAGATGAGAACACAGGTATCGAAATTGTAAAGAGAGCAATTGAAGAGCCATTGCGTCAGATTGTTGCAAATGCCGGTAAAGAGGGTGCAGTTGTAGTACAAAAAGTAAAAGAGGGAGAAGGTGATTTTGGTTACAATGCCCGTATTGATGAGTACCAAAACTTCTTTGCAACCGGAGTAATTGATCCTGCTAAGGTAACTCGTATTGCCCTGGAAAATGCTGCTTCAATTGCAGGTATGTTCTTAACAACAGAATGTGTTATTGTTGATGCAGAAGAGGATGAGCCAGCTATGCCAGGTGCCGGAATGGGCGGAATGGGCGGAGGTATGCCCGGAATGATGTAAGAAAAGTTTGATGCAGAAGTCGGGTGACAGAAGCTGATATACTTCAATAATATAAAAGCCATTGCAGAAATGCAGTGGCTTTTTTTGTGTGGTTATATAATTGTTTTTAAGGCTTGCTAATCTAATTCATTACAATTTTCTTAGGAATTCATTCAGTATTTTTTAAATTTGTTAAGGATGTGTTGAACATTTTTTCGTCGAATATCTTTACTAGTCTGTATTATTTAATTTTTTAAAACAAACTATCATGAAATTTGAATTACCCAAGTTACCTTATGCAGCGGATGCTTTAGAGCCTGTTATATCACAAAAAACAATTGAATTCCATTACGGAAAGCACCATCAGGCTTATGTAAATAACCTGAATAACTTAATTGAAGGCACTGAGTTTGCCGAAGCAGATTTAGAGACTATCATAAAAAAGGCTGAAGGCGGAATATTTAATAATGCAGCCCAGGTTTGGAACCATACTTTTTATTTTACATCATTCTCTCCTGATGGAGGAGGTGAGCCAACAGGAGCTTTGGCCGGAGCTATTGATAAAGCATTTGGGAGTTTTGATGCTTTTAAAGATGCGTTTGGAAAAGCGGCAGCTACACTGTTTGGTTCCGGGTGGGCATGGCTTGTAAAAGATGAAGCCGGTGAGTTGAAAATTGTACAGACAGGTAATGCGGCAAATCCAATGACAGAAGGGCTGACTCCTGTTTTAACTTGTGATGTGTGGGAACATGCCTATTATTTGGATTATCAAAACAAGCGTCCGGATTATATTGCAAACTTTTGGAAACTGATTGATTGGAACATCGTTTCAGAGCGGTATTAATTTATATTTCAAGGGGGCGTTTCAGGGAGCTAAGTTGATTCTGAGGCTGCCCCTTTGTTTTGTGAGCAGAAATCTACATTATCATTAATTATATTCCCTTAACATTATGCTTAAAGATCTTATATTAAAAAATCGTAGTTATAGGCGCTTTTATCAGGATAAAACAATTAGCCTTGATGAACTTTCAGAATTGGTTGATTTGGCCAGGTTGTCGCCTTCGGCACGTAATGCTCAGCCACTAAAGTATATCCTTTCCAATACGCCGGAAATAAATAGCATTATTTTTAAACACTTGTCGTGGGCCGGATATTTACCCCAATGGAGCGGGCCGGAAGAAGGGGAAAGACCTTCTGCCTATATTATCATGGTTAATGACACCTCAATTACTTCTAATTTCTTTAGCGATAATGGAATTGCTTCACAAAGTATCTTGCTGGGGGCAGTTGAAAAAGGTTATGGGGGATGTATCATTGGTTCTGTAGAGCGATTGCAGATACAGAGAGAATTGGATATTCCGGCACAATATAAAATAGTTCAGGTTATTGCCTTGGGTGTACCAAAAGAAGAGGTGGTAATTGAAGAGCTTGATAAGGACCATAAATACTGGAGAGATATGCAGGAGGTGCACCATGTGCCTAAAAGAAGTCTTGCAGACATTATATTGAAACTGCAGAAATAACAATCTGACATCAAGGACATCTTCAGGAGTTAAGGGAATTTTAAATAACTTTTGAGGATAGTCCTTTTTTTAGTCTTGCCTTCCATGGTAAAACTGTGTACCTTTAAAATAATAACCTGAGCTCTTTTGTTGTAATCAAACTCAGGTAGATACTTTTTTGCCAATTAAGCAAGCTGTTTTTGGCATAATCTTTAAAACCGGGAGTTATGAAAAGGATTTATGTTTTAGCGCTGGTACTATGTTTGTTATTGGGAAGCTTGTCTGCCCAGGTGTCCGATTCGTTATTGTTCAGGGGCGTTGTTATGGAAGGGGATAGCCTGTTTGCTTTGCCTTATGCAAAATATACCATTAATTCGGATCGGAGTTATGTTTCTAATGAATTGGGACAGTTTTCTTTCTGGGGTAAGAATGGGGATGTGGTTCACTTTTCTTATGTTGGTTTTGAGTCTTTGTATGTTGCGATTCACGATTCCCTGGCCAATGATAATTTTTTGATGGGGGTGTTTTTAAGCCGGGATACCATAGTGTTGTCTGAGGTTGTAATCATTCCACAAACCATAAGTCCCGGAGCCTATGCCCGTAATATGCCATTGCTTAGTACAAAAGAAGAAGCGGTGGCACAGCACAATGTCGATGTGTCAACCTATCAGGCTATAACCCAACCGGTAAAAGAGTGGGATGCTGAAATGAACCAAAAAAACTTTATTCAGGCACGAACTAATGATGTGGTGTATAAAGGTCAGGTGCAGCCTGGTCAAATGGTTGGGATTGGTAATGTAGCAGTTCAGGCGGAGATTGAAAGGGTAAAATTGAGCAAAAAAAAGAAACCATCCCAAAGCTATATCACCTTATCAGAATGGGAATTCCTGATTGCCACTTATCATGAAAGGTTAAAAATGAAGCAGCCTAAACCCTAATCTGGATAAAACGGAACAGTAGCAATTCTTAGGTGTCAAGGCACAAGTATTAAGATACAAGACACAAGTATCAAGTATCAAGTATCAAGTATCAAGATAATTCCCTTCTTGTGATGTTATAATTCTATCTGAGCAAAAGTTGTATTGGTGGCAAGCAATCAGGCTAAAGCGAAGCGTCCTATAAGCTACTAGCTATAAGCTATGAGCTATCAGCTTTTAAGATTATTTGCTTCTTGTGTTATACAATTATCTTACTGTACAATAGATGCTGTAATGGCAAGTAGTTAAGCAAAAGCGAAGCGTCCTATCAGCTACTAGCTATAAGCTATCAACTATTTAAGATTATTTGCTTCTTATATTATACAATTATCTTACAGAACCATAAATGCTGTAATGGCAAGAAGTTAAGCTAAAGCGAAGCGTCCTAAAGGCGCAGCCGTCCTGTCAGCTATCAGCTATTTAAGATTATTTGCTTCTTGTGTTATACAATTATCTTACTGAATCATAGATGCTGTAATGGCAAGTAGTTAAGCTAAAGCGAAGCGTCCTAAAGGCGTAGCCGTCCTATCAGCTACTAGCTACTAGCTATCAGCTATAAGCTATAAGCTAATTAAACAGCGTTAATGATGGATGATCTTTACACGACCTACTTCTCCGGTTTCCAGCATTACCTTAATGCCATGTGGGTGATGTGATGATTTGGTTAAAATTCGCTTCACAATTCCTTGGGTTAGGTTGCCTGATCGCTGGTCTTCTTTCAGTACGATGGAAACTTCTATACCCGCGGAAATGAATTTCCTGTTTTTGCCATCCATAGTTGTAAAATTATATAGTTTATTTATCTGTAGTTTGTTTCTTAACAAATGGTAGTCTTGTCCAGATTAGGGATTCGAACATGAAATTTCGATCCTTTTTGTGTTTCCGATTCGAGAGATATGGAACCGCCTAGCAGTGTGGCATAGCCCTTGGAAATGGATAGCCCTAGTCCGGAACCTTCAAAACCTCTGGAGTGAGACAGGTCTTCCTGAACAAATTGATCAAATATGGTACTTTGCTTTGCTTTTGAAATGCCAATCCCGGTATCTTCTATCCAAAAGTCAGCATAGTCGTTGCTTATGCAGTAAGTTATCTTTATATGACCGGTTTTGGTGAATTTTATTGCGTTTTTGATCAGGTTTGTCAGTATGGAGTTTATTTTGTATTCATCCGAAATAAATGTTTCTACAGGTGCAGTGCATATTTCTTCTGAAAATAATTGTAGCTCCTTGTTTTTTGCCTCAGGAAGAAAAAAGGAATGTAGCTCAGTAACAATTTTTTGTATGTTGACTTTGGCGTGTTTGGTTTGCTCTAATCCCGATTCAAGTTTGGATACATCAATAATATTGTTGATTGTATCCATCATTCGGTATCCGCTTTGTTGTATAAGGTCAATAAAATGCTTGTGTTCGCTTTCGGAATAGTTGCAGTTTTTTAAGAGGTCGGTAAACCCGATTATACCATTCATAGGCGTTCTGATTTCGTGACTCATGTTGGCTAAAAATGCCGTTTTTATCTTCTCGCTTTCAATGGCCTTTATCTTTTGTTTTTCAAGTTCTTTTACAATTTTAGAGTTCAGTTCAAGTTGTTGCTGAAGGTCAAGGGTTTTTTTGTTAATCCTTGATTTTAATATATAATTAACTCCTAGTGAAAGTAAAAAGAGTCCAAGAATCAGGGAGCTTCCCGTAATGATGTATCTTATATTGCGCCCCCAGTAATTGTCGTTGTGCTCGTAGGGGGCAATCCATTTTTCATATATTTTGTGATATTCGCCGGTAGCAAAAATTACCTCAAGACCGTTGTTTATAATTTGGGCAAGGTCGGGATTGTTTTTAGAGATCTTAAATCCCATATTTCTTTCCAGTATCCTGTGGTTCAGGTTGAGTATGTAATCTTTTCCGGCTTTTTGTGCATGGTAGATACTGATAACCCTTTGCGCAAAGATGCAGGTGGTTTCTGTTCTGTCTAACATCGTAATCAGTTCCCCATAACTATTCACAAATTTAAATTTGGTAGTGGGGTTTATCGATTTTATGTAGCCAACCAATACGTCGCTTTTCCATAAGGCAACAGTTGGTTCTCTCATGGATCTGAACTTTTCGATGGAAAAATTAGGGTGATAATTGCGGTTGTATAAAAAGCAATGTTCGGTATTTACAATCGAACGGGAATATATATAGTTGTTGTCATGGCTTCCTGAATAATGTGCTCCTGCAACGCCGGCTAGTTTTCCTTCCTCAAGGTTTTTGTTTGCTGTACTCCAATCTGATACGTTTATTTTTATATCTATCTGATATAGTTTTTTTATGGCGTTTAAGATGTCAACATTAAAACCTACCAATTCACCATCGTCGTTAAGGTAATTGTAGGGAGGGTAATAGTTGCTAAAGCCTATTTCATATTCTTCTCCTGAAACGTGAAGTGGGAGCATGACGATAAGGAATATGTATAGTATTTTTTTGAGCATTGCAACTTTTTGTTTTGCGCAAAAATAGAGTTTTTTTAGATAATGGGGGTGTTTTATTAAGTAATTATTGTTTAGATTGTTAATGCCTCATTTAGATGTAAGGCGTAAGTTGTAGTTAGTAGCTGTTTAGTCTTTTATCTTTTGTCTCAAATCTAACGATCTATAATGTTTAAATTTTGCTTTCTTTATACCTGTATTTTATTTGAACAAAGATGATAAAAAAGTATTTGAAGGGATTTTATAGCACAAATATTTTGTTGGGGCTTTGCTTGTGTGTTTGTGCGCAGGAAAAACATGCACAAAGAGAGGTTGTGAATAAACAGGGGTGGACTTTTGGGGCCTTGCCTGTTATTGCATTTAATTCTGATGAAGGTTTTAAATATGGGGGATTGGTCAATTTTTTTGATTATGGTGATGGTGTCGGATATCCCGATTATAACCGGTCGTTATATGTTGAGTGGTCAAGAACCACTAAAGGGAGTGGGATTAATCAGATGATTTACGATAGCAAGGTTTTGATTCCTAATACACGGTTAATTGCCGAAATAAGCTATAAAACCGAACAAGCCCTGGATTTTTATGGGTTTAACGGGTATGGGGCTTTTTATAATCCAGACTATGAAGACCAGGATCATTCGTCCTACCTGAGCCGGATGTTTTATAGGATAGACCGTAGCCGGTTTGTGGTAAAAAGCGATTTTCATATAAACCTTATAGGTACAAAACTTAGGGCTTTGGCAGGCGTTTCGTTTGTTAATATTAAAACAGAAGAGGTTGATATAGATAAACTAAATAAAGGGCTGAGCAAAGAAGATAAGCTTCCGGAGCATGAAGAACAGCCTGGGTTGTACCGATATTATGTGGATGCGGGAATCATTCCTGCTAAGGAGAAAAAAGGTGGTGCCAATGGTCTTATAAAAATTGGTGGGATATTTGATACGAGAGATGTTGAGGCAAACCCCGGCAAGGGTGTCTGGGCTGAAGCTTTTTTGTTGGCAAATCCCGGGTTTGATGGATCTGCTTATGTCAAAGTGGTTGTTAACTGGCACCAATATAACACAGTGGTGCCTGATTATGTAAATTTTGCATATCGTCTTTCATACCAGCCTAAAGTTTTTGGTGATATACCCTGGTATATGCGACCCAATATTTATAATTCTCGTCGCGATCGTTATGGGTTGGGCGGCGTTTATAGTTTAAGGGGTATAGTGCGAAATCGGATAGTGGGAGATGGAGTGGCATTTGCCAATTTTGAGCTCCGAACTATTCTGTTGCGCACGGTGATAAAAAAGCAGAATTTTTATCTGGGATTGGTTCCCTTTGTTGATATGGGTATGGTTACCAATGAAGTAGATGTTGATTATTCCTTATTGCCGGCAGATGTGAGGCTGATGGTACAGCCTGAAACAGATCAGGAGAGTATTCATGCCAGCTATGGTGCAGAATTAAAATTTGTTCTGAACGATAATTTTATTGTGTCTACATCCTATGGTAGGGTGATGGATAAAAGAGATGGTAACAGCGGTTTTTATATCGACCTGAATTATATGTTTTAAGTATTAAATGTTTTTAAGGGTAAAGTTCCCTGATTAAGAATGATTATGTTGTTTGCAGCTGGCAGGAATTTATAATTAAAAGAAATAATCAAAATATTTGAAGAGGGTACCTAATGAAGACAAGGTATCCTCTTTTTGCGGGATCCAATGGATCAGATCTGTATAAGCAAGCTGCACATCAGATCTGTTCCATAAAACCAGCAGTGTAAATTAATATCACTTCGCTATGTGTTTGTGTTGATAATAAGTGTGTTATACCATTTGTGCAATGGGATTAGCACTTGGGATCCCCGCTAAGGAGGGATGTGAACAAATGACGATAACCTGTCCCGAACTTTATGTCGGGATAATAATGGTTAGTGTAAAGGAACGCAGTGAACTTGACGCTATATTCATTATATAATCGGTATTAACCGGTGATTATTGGGAGAAGTCAACCTGATGTTTGCGTAAGGAACTCACACTTTACACAGATAAAACTCAGACTAAACTCAGACCAAACTCACTAAACAGTGAGTTTGGTCTGAGTTTAATATGACTTATAACAGTGTTAAATTTGACTTTATCTCGTCTTCGGTTTCGGGCAGGTTCGTGTACGATATCTTGCAATTCTAAAGCATTCCAAAGTGCATGGATCAGATCTGTATAAGCAAGCTGCAAATCAGATCTGTTCCATAAAAGCCATTTTGTTTAAAGAGTAATAGGTTGCAATATTTTGTTAAGACTTTTGTATTGTATTTATAGTGAATTTGTTAGTAAAGTAGGTTGTTGTTTGTTAACATGTTGGTGTCAAGCGCCTCCACAAGGACGGAGCAGGCTTTGTAAATCATTCTCATGTCTTCCTGAAGCTATCGGGACTAATAATCTGTTTAAGACTGTTGGATTAATAAAAATCACAAAAGTCAGTGTTTAGCTGATTTTTTTTTATGATTTTTGTAGCCGGTAAGTGAGAGAAAAATATATAATTCAGTATTGAAATGGAATTTACTTTAAATGGAAACAACAGCCGGTACAGCAAAGTTGAGAAATACGATGACGAAACAACAGAAAAGTTATCCGATAATTTCTCAGAAGTAATTACCCTTTTAGGAGAAGATGTAAAGCGCGAAGGATTAGAAAAAACCCCCTTGCGTGTGGCTAAAGCCTTTCAATTTCTGACCCAGGGGTATGATATGGATCCGGAAGAAATCATCAAATCAGCTATGTTTCGCGAAGATTACCAGCAAATGGTGATAGTAAAGGATATTGAATTGTATTCGTTATGCGAACACCATATGTTACCGTTTTTTGGGAAGGCTCACGTAGCCTATATTCCCCGCCACCATATTACCGGATTAAGTAAAATTGCTCGTGTTGTGGAAGCTTTTGCCCGTCGCTTGCAGGTGCAGGAACGCTTAACTACCCAAATTAAAGACGCTATCCAGAATACTTTAAACCCATTGGGAGTGGCTGTTGTGATTGAAGCACAGCATATGTGTATGCAAATGCGTGGTGTACAAAAGCAGCACTCTGTTACTACCACATCAGATTTTACTGGTGCCTTTATGAAAAACCAGGCCACCCGTGAGGAGTTCTTTAATATTATCTCGAATAAATTACATTAATGATTAGCTCTTAGGACGGCTTCGCCTTTGGTTTTTAGGACGCTGCGCCTATAGCTAGATGTCATTGTCATCGTTGATTGTCTCATTGTGCATTGCTCATTGTTCATTGTTCATTGTTGATTGCTCATTGTTCATTGTGTCTTCGTTTTCCACCATGTGGATAAGATGTTTAAAAGTAAGGCTGAATGTTTGTATTTGACCATTGGGTCGATTGTGTCAAGTCAATAAGAATACATATTTTTACTCATGTTTAAAAAATAATATGGTAAAAGTGAACCAAACCGATTTAAAGTATCAGATTGCAATCAGTTTAATAAAAGGTATCGGACCTGTATTAATAAGAAATATCATAGCCTATTTGGGCGATGTAGAAGCTGTTTTCAGGGAGAAGGAAGGGGTGCTTGGTAAAATTCCGGGTGTGGGAGCGATCACAGCCTCGTTAATTACAAAATCCAATACCCTTGAGCGTGCAGAAAAAGAACTTGAGTTTATAGAAAAGAATAATTTGAAAGCCAGTTTCTTTTTAGATGATACTTTTCCGGTTCGTTTAAACCAGTGCGAAGATGCACCGGTAATGATTTACCATAAAGGAAACCATTCCCTGGAGGGACAAAAATTGCTTGCCGTTGTGGGGACGAGGAATGTAACGGAAGCAGGAAAAGAGAACTGTAGAAATTTAATTAGGGATATATCACGTTATTATCCTAATACAACCATAGTGAGTGGTTTGGCTTATGGAGTTGATATTTGTGCTCATAAAGCAGCTTTGGAGTTTGGTTTGCCAACAATAGCTGTATTGGCACATGGGTTGGATCGTATATACCCGGGCATGCATCGCGATACGGCGGCAAACCTTTTAGCAAAAGGGGCCTTGGTTACGGAGTTTATGAGTGGCACCAATCCCGACAGGCAGAATTTTGTGAAAAGAAACAGGATTATTGCCGGATTGGCAGATGCAACTTTGGTAGTGGAATCTGCCGAAAAAGGAGGCTCTTTGATAACGGCACATTTGGCACAATCCTATAACCGTGATGTGTTAGCATTTCCGGGAAGGATTGATGATGAGTTTAGTAGGGGGTGCAATAAGTTGATAAAGACCAATGTGGCAGCCATGATTGAGAAAATTGAAGACGTTGAGTATGCCTTGGGTTGGGAGCGAAAAGAAGACTTGGCAGATGCCAAACAATTAACTATGTTTGTGCAACCGGAAGGGGACGCCGGTATTGTATATAATATGGTACGACAGGAAAAAGAAGCCACATTAAATTTAGTAAGTTTAAAAACCGGAATGCCGGTTAATAAAATATCATCCCTCATGCTCCAGTTGGAGTTTGATGGTCTGGTAAAAAGTTTACCGGGAAATGTATATAGGTGTTTGTAGTAGAATGTATTTTTTAGCCTAGAAGTGTTTGGAGCTGTAAATCAAAGTGGGGAGGCCTGAGCAAGAGTCCGGGCCGGGGATGGAGTGAGGCCTTCAAGGGCGCACTTGAGGAGGATGTGTGCCGGATGGAATTGAAGGGTGATGTGGGAGGAAGGATTCTTTTGCTCTAGACTTTTTTGCTTACTTTTTGTGGCAATGACAAAAAGTGAGTAGGGTTTGGGACAACGTCCCAATAATAAGAATTCCATGAAGTGGATTTCTTATTATTAGCATTATTGCATTTCTATGTGTTGAAAATAAACCTTATTACACCTTAATAAATCAGGCATTTAATTACTTGATTATTTTTCGGTTAGGATTAAAAACATTTTAAAAAAATAAGCGTATACAGTTCCAGGTGTTGTGAAAAGGACCAAATTTTAGATCCAGTTAAAGAGCAAGGCCAGCTAATTTAATTGGGGAGCAATACCTAATAGGGGACTTAAACTATATATAGTATGATGCATCTTAACACACACTTTCAACACAAAAGAGATGTGCTCAATCGGATTATTATGCGGTTGAGCTTTGTTGTGTTTATACTTTTGGGTTATTCAACATTAATAAATTCGCAAACTATGACGGTTTGTGATTTAAGTACCTTTACGGGGTATGATTTGTTTGAAGCAGACAATACCCCCAATGGTCATAGATCACAGGGAGAATGGACTTCAACAGGAGGCTTGCAGTTTTCCAATATAAATGATCCAAATGCATTAATAACAGTCCCGGCAAGTATCGTTGCACCAACAACAGTTACTATTGTTTGGACATATAAGAATGGTACCAGTCAGCATAGTTATGATGTGGCAATCAGTTCCAATACCTGGTCTTATGCTACTGATCCGATTTTGGAATCTGATGGTTCAACCGAAGATGTTTTGCTTTGTTCCCATGATGATGTTGACTTTAGGATATCTCCTGATAATGAGACAAAATATACATATCAGATCTGGACTGTGGATCCAAATACGGGTTTAAATACTTTAGTTGATGATAATAATGTAAAGTTTACTCCAGAATATACAGTAGGGGCGGCAGACTATGACTTATTAGATGGGGTTTTTGTTATGGTGCAAGATATTTCGTCAAAATGTACGAAGCCATCTAACACGATAACAATTTCTGATGTTTCGACAATTCAAGTACAGGTTGTAGGAGGTTATTCAGTTTGCGTTGGTGCTGCAATACCAAGTGTAGATTTAGAAGTTATCCCTTTTAATACAGGGAGTTTTACATATGAATGGTATTTTGATCCGGTAGCTCCCGGACCTGTTCAAAATGTGGATACAGATGTGGATATATATCCAATTAATCCAGCAGATGGGGCTGGAGATTATTATGTGGAAGTAACGGGTGTTTGTGGTACACCTCCGGTGCTTACTACATATACTTCAAATGTAGTATCGGTTCGGGATTACGAGTTGCCGGATGTAACAATTAGTACATCTTCTTCTATATGTAGTGACGCTACGCAGGTTGACCTTACTAGTTCACTTGTTGCAGCACCATCTGTTCCTGTAGAGTATGATTGGTTTCGAAATACAACTTTATTGGCAGATGGTATAACAGGTACTACCAACTATACTAATATAGTTGCCCCATTAGCGGGAACTTATAAAACTATTATTAGGGAACAAGGAAATGAAGAGTGTTGGAAGGAAAGTAATTCCATCACCGTATCGCTGGATGGGGTAACAGGGGTTTCTTTAACCCCAACCAATGGGTTACCTTCAAGATTTTGTTTAAGTGGTGATCCAAATTTAAATATTTCAATTACTGGAGGTATAGCGCCTTATAATGTTACCTTTTCAAATGACAGAGGGTTGCCAGCAGAAGCTTTTAGCAATGTAGCTGCTAATGCAAACCTGGATTTAAATACTTTATCAGTTGACAATACGAATTATTGGGTGTCTAGTATTACAGATGCAACAGGATGTTCTTTAGCCCTGGTGCAGGATGCAACTTCTTCTAATTATGCTTCTTTTGGTGTATATACTTCACCTTCAGACAGGCCTGTAACTTCTAGTACAATTTGTGAAACTTCAAGTACTACGGTGCAGTTGCCAAATTCAGAGGTAGGTATTGATTATGTAATTTATAGAGATGGTGTTGACCTAGGAGAGGTTTCTCAGGCTGGTACAGGAGGAGCTTTGTCATGGGGGCCGTATAATACAGCGGGTACTTATCAAGTTTATGCCAATACAGCAACATGCCCTGATATCTTAATGTCAGGATCAGTGGTTATTGAGCAAGACGTTGCTTTGGTAAATGTGGGTTCATCAGTAGCGGGATCATTATGTTCCGATCCATTAAATCCAATAACTTTTAGTACAGATGCGAGTGAAAACGGGGTTGACTATACTTTATATAGAGATTATGGTGGTGCTGGTGAAACTTTAATAGAAACATTATCAGGAAATATAGCCGGAACAGGATTATCATTTACTCCTCAATCAACTGCAGGAACTTATTCTGTTATAGCAACAAAAAATGGTGTTTGTGATAAAGTAATGACAAATACTTATGTGATTAATGCTTCTCCAGATGTAACTGGAGTTACTTTATCTGCTACATCTTTATGTGAAGGAATAAATACAACTCTAACAATCTCGGATACAGAAACTGGTGTAACATACATATTGTATTATGATGATGGTACAGGATCTGTAGCGGAAGGGAGTACCGTTGCGGGATTCACTGGTAATTCAAGGAATATCGTTTTAAATCAGCCTTTAGCTGCAGGTGATTATACTGTTATGGCCAGAATTACAGCAGGAACATGTACAAGCTGGATTTCAGACATAATTACTATTGTAGCAGCTCCAACTGATATTGATTTTGTAACAGATGGTTTTGTTTGTAACTCCGGAAACGTAGTGTTGGATGATCCAGGCGAGGCAGGTGTTACATATACTTTATATAAAAATGGTGCAGCTGATCCGATATATGCTCCTTTAACTGGTAATGGCGTAAATACAATTCAGTTTAATGGTCTTGTTCCTGGAACATATACAGTTTTGGCCAATAATGGAACTTGTACAACAATTCTAAGCGACCAACTAGTTGTAGAAACAATTCCTTTACCACAAACAATTACGGTTGCAGATAATGATTATTGTGCCAATGAACCAGCTGTGTCAATTCAGGTTGATGATACCCAGGGTAGTGTTGAGTACGAATTATATAATCAGGGGACTGGTGTTGTTGATCAAACAATTTCGGGAACAGGCAATGCCATTACTTTTAATGGTGTAACAGATGGTGTATATACAGTACGTGCTACAACAAACTCTTGCTCTCGAGATTTGCAAACAGGCATTGTAATTACAGAACACCCTGTTGCTGCTGTAAATGCAAATATTCCAACGGATTTTTGTTCTGATGATGCAAATCCATCTGTGATTACAGCTACGCCATTAGTAGTTTCAGGTTCTAGTACGGGACTATATCAAATTATTGGAGGTGCTGGATTTGATCCGGGAAGAGTTGCTGATGCAAATGCCGGAACACTTTCGTTTGATCCTGGAAATACTGCTTTTGAAACATTATTTACAATACAATATACTTATACAGATGGTAATGGCTGTGTGGTTACAGATTTTGGAACAACTACAGTTCATGATTTAAATGGAGGTGCAGTAACTATTGATAGAGGAACTCTTCCAGCTAATCCCTGTCAGGATGATGATACCGATTATACCTTAACCGGAGAATTAAATAATGTTGCAGTAAATGGTACTTTTTCCAGTACTTCGTCCGGTTTTACAGATGCAGATCCTACAGATGCTGTGTGTACTTTTAATCCTAAAGATGCAGGTAATGGTGTGCATATAATTGATTTTGATTACACAGATGCAGCTACTAATTGTACTGGTACAGGCTCCATTACAATCACAATTGGTACACCATTGGCGCTGGTTGGTGCAAATACTCAATATTGTAGTGATGACAATACTACATATAACCTTGATGGTAGTCCTAATGGGGGTACTTTTACCGTTACCGGACCTGGTGCATCAGGAGTAATCGGTTCGGGAATTGCAGATGGTACAGCATGGTTAAATCCGTTAAATTTGTTCAACATATACGGTGATGGAACTTATACATTGGTATATGAATATCAGGATGCAAATCTTTGCACCAATACATTAACGTCAACATTTGATATTGTAGAGGCGATTGATGCCAGCTTCATTTTTCCTGATAATGCAGCGGGAACTGCAGAACAAACTGTATACTGTAAAAATGATTCTAAAGTTTTACTTACACCTAATGGTTCTATAGTTGGAGGAATTACGCATTTTTATACAGGTCTAGGAGTAGCTGGTAATTATTTTTATCCTGGTAATCCTAATGTGAATTTATCCCCTACAGCAAATGTAATTACACATACGGTTGATAATAAAGGTTGTACAACAACCGATACCAGGAATATATATGTAACAGAAGTAAAAGTTGCTATAAGTGGGTTAAATGCCTCTTATTGTACAAATGCTGGAAAGCAGACAATAAGTGCTAGTGGTACTGATGCCGCAGCAGGAGATGCTTCTTTCTCTGCTACTATAAATGGAAATCCAACATTGTTCCTGACGGATGGTGGTGTTGGTGATAATTCTGCCGAAATTGATCCTTCTGTAGGATCAGGTGTATATGAAGTATCAATGTATTTTACTAAAGCAGGTGATGGCTGTGATACTACAATAATTCAGAATGTTACAATATATGATGAAATACCGGTTTCGTTTTGGGGCGTGTCTGACGGAGATAAGATTTGTACTTCTTCGGCAGACATAAATCTTACCGGTACATTACCTGATGGGGGAGATGGAAATTATTCTTTACTTGGAGGGGCTGTTGGTTTAACAGATGCTACAGCTGATGATGGATTGGCAGTGTTGTCTCCATCTACAATGACACCAGGGAATTATACTGTTAGATATGAATATGAAAGTACAAATGGTTGTCTTTCATCTTTTGAAGTAGATATTGAAATTGTAAGTACTCCAACTACAACTTATTCTGTTACAGGAGGTGGGGCTTATTGTATTGATGATCCGGCTCCTCAAGGTGTGATTGTTGGATTAAGTGGTTCTGATGCAGGGGTTGAGTATGAACTTCTTTTAAACGGGGGTGCTATTGGGGCAGGGATTACTCATACAGGTGTTGTTTTGGGAGGGGCTTTTGACTTTGCTCCTGTGCAAGATGGTGAAGGTACCTATACCGTAGTTGCAGATTATGGTGGATGTATTTCTACAATGTCTGGTTCTGTGGATATTGAAGAATACGAATTGGTTCTACAGCTAGATGCTCAAACCAATATTACATGTAATGGTTTGAGCAATGGTATTGTAACGGTAATGGCTTCAGGAGGTAGTGGAAGTTATGAGTACTCGGATGATAGTGGTGCTTCGTGGCAAGCTTCTCCAACTTTTACAGGTTTGGCTTTGGGACCGCATAGCTTTTCTGTTAAAGATATGTCCTCAGCAGCTTGTGATGCAATTGATGTTTTAACAGTTACCATAACTCAACCAACTGCCCTATCTGCTGTTGAGGTTGATAATGTTAAAGTGGGATGTGCAGGTTGTTCTGTTGCAGGAGGAACTTGTGAAGGTAGTTCAACCATCACTATTTCAGGAGGTACTACTGATTATGTAACATATCCGGGAGTAGGCTATGGAGTTGCCTGGTCAACAGGAGGTACAGCTTTGACAGAAACCAATATGCCGGCTGGAAATCATAGTGTTACTGTTACCGATGGAAAAGGTTGTACATTTAATTTGGGAATTCTTATTGAGACCAATCCGGCATTAACAATTACTGAAAATGCTGCTGATCATGATGATAATGTTTGTAAAGACGGGGCAGATGGTTCTTATACTGTTACAGCAGGCGGAGGTTCAGGTAGTTATGAGTTTTCATTAACCGATCCGGCTACAACAGCTGAAGTATGGTTGCCAGGAAATGTTGCTGCAAACCAATACCAGTTGAATAAGCTGGAAGATGGCAGTTATAATATTTGGGTACGTGATGCAAATCCGCTATATAACAGATGTATTACACAAATCGCTATTCCAATTGTGATTACAGAACCAGCAGGATTAAGTCTTGTTGAAGAATCTCAAGTTGGGATTACTTGTAACGGAACTACTGATGGTAGTTTTGTGGTAAGAGCTAGTGGCGGTGAATCTGGTACATATGAATTTACAACCGATGATCCAGCTATTGTTGCTGTACCTACATGGATTGCAGGTAATAGTGGGGCTGATGGATATACTGAAACTTTATTAGGAGAAGGAACATATACAGTTTGGGTACGGGATTTAGCTAACCCTACTTGTGGTTATACTTCTGTAAGTGTGATCATTGCCGATGTTCCTGCTCTTAGTTATACCTTAATTGAACATACTAATGTTTCTTGTAACTTTGGCAATGATGGGCGACTTCAGGTTTTAGGGCAAGGAGGTAGCGGTAATTATGTTTATGAGTGGAAGAATAGTGTTGGTGCTGGAGTTATTATTTCAACCGATGCTTTTGCTGAAAATCTTAATGAAGCAGATGGTCCTTATACAGTTACTATTACAGATGTGCCAAATAGTTGTGGTCCTGTAGTTCAAACCTTTACCATTACTGAACCTACTGAGTTAACTGTTCAGAATGTAACTGTTACGGATGCTGATTGTGCAGGACAAAATACCGGGTCAATAGAGTTGGATGTTGTTGGAGGTACAGCACCATATACTGTAACTTGGTCAGGTGGCGCTCCATTTATACTACCAGCAAGTGGTACAATTTCTATTGGCAGTCTTGCACCGGGAAATTACAATATCAATATTGTTGATTCAGAACTTTGTAATTATAATAATGTGGCAACACCTTGGGTTGTGGGACAACTTTCTGCAATTACCCTGGAGGCTGCAGCAATAATTACTAACAACACATGTAATGGAGGAAACTCCGGAAGTATTTATGTAAAAGTAGATGGAGGTTCTGGAGATTACCAATTCAGATTGGAAGGTCCGGTTATAAAAGACTGGGGCAATTCTACTTCTGCCACAATGGATGATTTTACTTTTACCGGATTGATTGAAGGAAATTATGATGTAAAAGTCAGAGATAAAAATAATACTGCATGTGAATACTTAATAGGAAATTATGCCTTGGTTGATCCTATTGCTCTCAACCTTACTACTAATTTAGTTTCCGATGCAACTTGCTTTGGACTTGCAAATGGTTCTGTAACAGTTACAGCATCAGGAGGTTCGGGGACTTATCAATTTAATGTGGATAACGGTGGATATAATGGTGGTGATAATGCTGCATTATTTACAGAAGCCGGATTGTTATCAGGTAATCATACTATATGGGTAAGGGACTCAAAAGCAACTGCTTGTGAATATAAACTTCATCCTGTTATCTATGTAGATCAACCTTTGCCTTTGAATTTAACAATAAGTAATTCAACAGATGCTTCTTGTTTTGATATTGAAGATGGTGAAGTAATACTTTCAGCCACAGGAGGAAGCGGTAATTATGATTACTCCAAAGATGGCGGTGCAAACTGGTACGTAGGAACTGGAGCAACTCATACATTTGATTTATTGGGTGATGGCGTTTATGATTTTCAGGTTAGAGATCATGATGAATTAGGGTGTGCTGTAGCGACTGTAAATCATACGGTTACTGAACCTATGAATTTTACAACAACTTGTGTTGCTACAAATATTGATTGTTTTGGTGATGCAACAGGAGTTTTAACATTATCAACACAGTACTCAAATGGAGACCCGGGAGCATTTGTGTATAGTATTGATGGGGGAACTACTTGGAAATCTTCTCCACTTACCGGTTTAACTGCTGGTGTATATGTTGTTGATGTTAAGGATAATAGTACCAGTTGTGAAAAAACAAATCAGGTATTGGCTGCAGATGCAACTATAACTCAACCAGCTGCCCCGATAACCATTGGTGCTGAGTTAATTACTGATGTTAAATGTAATGGTGAGCTTAATGGTGAAATCGATTTACAAGGAAATGTAAATGGTGGAACAATAGCTGGAGGAAGTGATTATACTTATACGTGGTACAAAAAAGGAACTCCAAATGTAATTCAGGGTCAGGGAGTTGGTTTAGATCATATAACAGGTTTGAGTCAAGGTACTTATTTTGTAGTTGTTAAGGATGACAATGGATGTGATCTGACTTCAGGAGATTATATTGTTGCCCAACCTTTACCATGGAACGTAGGTTTTACTCCAACCAATTTAACAAAATACAATGGCGGAGATGGCGCTATTGACGTACATACTTGTAACGGAAGTAATGGAGGCTACTCTATAAGATGGGAAGAACAGGATGGTACTCCGCTTCCTGCATATAATAATGTATGGAACGTTACTACTTTTAATGCTGGTACATACAGATTTATTATTACAGATAGTAAAAGTTGTACTTATACAAGTATTGATATTACTTTAACTCAACCATTTGACTTTACTGTTACTGATCCTAATACAACCAGTTCAAATATAAGTTGTTATGGAGGTAATGATGGAGAGATTAATGTAATAGTAACTCAAGGAAATAGTGATTATACCATAGATGTTGTTGGTACGCTTGAAGAAGGAGGAGCTCCATATACAAAGAGTTTTAGTCAGGCTACCAATACGTTTGTCTTCTCTGCTTTGGAAGCAGGTTCATATTATATTGAACTTACAGATAATCCGTCAGGAGAATTGTATACCTCAACAGTTATTCTTACTCAACCAGACGAGCTGACTGTTACTCCTACTCCAACGGATATTACTTGTGAAGGAAATGGAGATGGTCAGATTTCGGTTGCGTTGAGTGGCGAAGTTGCTGGGGCAACGATCTCATGGACCTCAGATATTGGTTATGCAGCAGGGCCGGAATTAGTTACTGCTGTAGGTGCATTGACTAAAACAAACTTAGAAGCTGGTAATTATACAGTTACGGTTAACAATAATAATGGTTGTCCAACGGTAAGTGTTACTCCAATTACTATAGTAGAGCCAGCTCCTTGGAACGTAACAACTTCTGTTACGCATGTTAGCAGTTATGGAAATAACAATGGAGCTGTTGCCGTTGATTTTCCACCAACAGGAAATACAGCTCCGTATACTATTGAATGGGATAATGATCCTACATTAACCTCTTGGTCAAGAAGTGGTTTAGTAGCAGGGGATTATGATTATGAGATTACAGATGCTACCGGAAGTTGTACTACTTCAGGTACAATTACAGTAACTCAACCAAATCAGCTATTGTTTAATTTAACTGCTACCAATGCAACTTGTTATGGTTATGATAATGGAAGTATTGGTGTAAATGTAACATCTGGCAACCCTAATTATAAAATGGTATTAACTGGTACTGAATATGATGGTACCGTATTTACGACAGTAACCGTAAATGGGAATACTACTGGCAGTCATGAGTTTACTGATCTTAAAGCAGGAAGTTACGAAGTGGCTATTACTGATGATAAAGGTGAAAATCTATCCAAGTCAGTAACTGTCGGTCAGCTTGCTCAGTTTAGTGTAAAACTGGTGGACTCAAATAATATTACCTGTAATACTGGTGATGATGGAAGCATCGAAGTTGAAATTGATGGTCGTGTAATTGATGAAACTCTTGCAACAATTAATTGGACACGTACCAATCCTGCAGGTTGGTCTGCAAGTGGATCTGTAGATGCGCTTAAGCTTCAAAATATTTTAGAGGCAGGTACTTATACCATTAATGTGTCGGATAAATTTGGTTGTGATGCTACATCCTTAGTAGAGGTACTTACAGAGCCTGCAGCGATAACAGCAACCTACAATCCAACGCATGTGTCAATAGCTGGAGCTTCGGATGGAAGGATTCAGATTACAAATATCGTCTCTGAAAATAATGTTCAGTCGGTTGTTTGGAATAAGAAAAATGCAGCGGGAACTTACGATCCGTATTTAGATGGAGGTGGAGTTCAGGTTACTGGAAATGACAATAATGGTATTGAAGCCGGTGTTTATCAGTTTGTTATCACTGATGATAATGGTTGTACCTATACCAGTGAAGATATTAATGTTACAGAACCAGGTGTTTTATCTGTTTCAGTTTCAGACACTGATATCAATTGTTATGGAGATGATAATGGAATAATTTCAGTTAATATTACTTCCGGAACAGCTTCTTATTCTGTTACGCTTACAGGTATTCCGGATGATGGTTCCGGTTTTACTGCGCAAAATTTAACACTAACTAATAGTGTATTTCTTGGATTAAAACCAGGTACTTACAAAGTTGATGTTGAGGATGGTGCCTCACAAACTTATAGTTTGGCTGATATAAAAATTACTCAGAATGCAGAGACTGTTCTTACAGAAACATTAAAGGATATTACCTGCTTTGGGCAAGGGGATGGAACAATATCTATGTCTTTAAGTGGTAATGTTAATGTGGGTGTTGATGAATGGCAAGTCATTGATCCTAATGGAGCTACTGTTTATAACGGTGTTCTAAATGGAAGTGCTACTCAGCCTGCAGCACTTCCTGGTGATTATAATATTATTGTTACAAACCAACATGGTTGTATAGTAACTGATAAATATACTATTACAGAGCCAACAGCCTGGGATGTTCATCATGATTTTACTGCTGTTACACCAACAGGTGCTAGCAATGGTAGTATCAATATTGATGTGTTAAATGGTAATACTCCGTTTAGTTCTGATCCATTGTATCCTGAAGATTATTCGATTACATGGACAGGTCCGGCAGGAGCTCTACTTGTAGACCATCAGCGTTTGCAAACAGGATTACCTGCTGGAACATATACTTATCATATTGAGGATGCAAGTGGTTGTATTTATGATTCAGGTGATATTATTATCCCTGAACCAACAGCGCTTACAGCCAATGTTACGAGTTCAGATGTAGATATTCTTTGTTATGGTGATAACAAAGGGAGAATTTCTGTTGCGGTATTGTCAGGTAATGAGCCATATACAATAAATATCGTTGGAAACCAATATGATGGTAATGCTTATAATGATAGTTATACACTAAATACCAATACAGGAAGTCATACGTGGAGTGATTTACTGGCAGGAGAATATGAAATTCAGATTTCTGATTTTGTTGGTAATGTTTATACCCAATCAGCTATATTGCTTAGCCAGCCAGATCAGAATATTATTTCAGAGAGTGTGACGCATTTAACTTGTCATGCTGCCGATAAAGGAGCTGGAGAAGTTTCTATACAGTTGAACCGAAATTTTGTAGCAGGAGATAAAGTGATTTGGACAGGGCCTGAAGGTATTATTGACAATGGAGTTTTACCAACAAATAATACTATCGATACTGACAAGGTTACTGTTTATGAGGGAGGTGATTATACATATATCTTTACAGATGGTAATGGTTGTCCTGTTTCTGGCACGATTACGGTAGCAGAACCGGATGCTTTTACAATTGATTATACTTCAAAGGATGCAACTATATTCGGAAAGGGTGATGGTATTATCGATGTTCATACTGTTACAGGAAGTAATGGAGTACCGTATACAATAAGTTGGGCAGATGATGCTTCTGTAACTGATTTCCTAAGAAATGATTTGGATGCAGGTATTTATTCGTTTACTATTGTTGATACGCCAAACGGTTGTGATACAACAATTACCGATATTGTTATTGGTCAACCTGACGAGTTAATTGTAAATGTTACTCCAAAGGATGCTGTTTGTTATGGAGATGCCAATGGGGAGATACAAGTTGAATTTGCTTCACATAACGGAGGTTTATCTTATCAGATTACAGGAAATACGGATGATGGACATCCTTATGATTCAGGATTAAAAGATCCGGTATTAGCTACAAGCGTTGTTACTGGTTTAAAAGCTGGTACTTATGAAATTAATGCTTATGACAGTAAAGGAACACATTATCATGAAGATAATATCAGAATAGAACAAGAGCCAAAAGTAACATTATCTGTTACTATTAAAGATATTAGTTGTTATGGAGATGCTGATGGAAGTATTATTGTTGCTCTTAATGGAAGGGTTGCAGAAGCTACTGATAACATCTCATGGACTGGTTCAAAAGGTACTTTTGTTTCCGGAGATTTCATAAGTAATGATGAAATTGATCCGGTTACATCACCTGAAGAATTTTATGTAGTTGTTAGCAGTGCTGAAGGGTGTAAGTATACCGGTACTTTTGAGGTAGAAGAGCCAAATGAGATTGTTATTTCAGTGGACGATGTTGAACACGTAACATGCTCAGGAGGTAATGATGGTTCTATAGATATTTCAGTTACCGGAAGATCAGGTGGCGGATATACCTACACCTGGATGAAAAAGGATGCAAGTGGTACTTATCAGGCTTATGCAGGTGCTACTGCTTCATTGAAAGATCTGTATGCCGGTGAATATCAGGTTACTGTTGAAAGTATTGTTGATGGTTGTACTGCCGTGCTTTCTGATATTGAGATAGTTGATGGTAGTGCTATTACCATTAATTACACAAAGAGTGATATCACAACTTGTGTTGGTGATAATAGCGGGATTATTGCTGTTAGCGTAGAAGATGGAATAGCTAACTATACTGTTGATGTAACAGGTCAACCAACAAAAACCGGAGATGGAAGCAAGGCCTTCGTATTCGAAAACCTTGTTGCCGGAGATTATGTGATCGAGGTATCGGATGCCCGTGGTGTTGGATGTGCCACAGTTACGCAAAATGTTACTATAGATGAGCCAGTTCATGCATTTGAAGTAAGTGGCTTTGCTCATGATATAGCTTGTGATGAAACACAATCAACAAGTGGAACTTTCTCGTTTAATGTTACTGGAGGTGTTGTTTCCGGAGGAAAGTATAATTATCAAATCTTATTACCGGAAGCTTCGTTGGTATATCCTTTATCCATTAATGAGAATACAACAAGCTTGCAGTCTGTTAATAATCTTGAAGCCGGTACATATACGCTTACGGTTCTGGATATGAACTCTACTGATCCGGCTTCATGCGCAGTTGACTATCAGTTTACTTTAGAACATATTGTAATCACCAATAATCCGGTTGTTCATACAACTTGTGAAGGGGTAAACAATGGGGCAATTACAGGTATTAATATAGCAGGAGCTTCTGCAAATTATACTTATAACTGGACTACAACCGATGGAGGTATTGGTATTGATAATAGTACTTTAAATCAATCAGGTTTATCTGTAGGTACTTATATCCTCGAAATTACAGATCCTGGCCGGGGTGGCTGTTCTGTAACCAAGGAGTTTTATGTAGATGTAAACAATACAATTTCCATAATGCCAACCATTAAGGATATTACCTGTAATGGTGGTGGTGATGGAGCTATCACACTTGATGTGACAGGAATTTCTGCTTCAACAACTTACTCATGGACAGGTCCTGCTATTGTTACTGATGATTTGCAAAATCAGCTAAACCTTACTGCAGGAAATTATACAGTTGAGGTTACTTCTATCATAGATGGACAAACATGTAAGGCAGATGCAGTTTATACTGTGGCTCAGCCAAATCCTATTACTTATGACGCCAGTTATGAGTATACTGACTGTGATCCATTTGTTAGAACTTTGAAATTAGATAATGTAACAGGAGGTTCAGGAGCTTATACATACTTGTGGGATGGACCTGCGTTTAGTCCTGTTGTCCCTGCTGATCCAACCGATGTAGAAATCTACCAGGGTGGAGTCTATAGCATTACCATTAAAGATGAGAATCAATGTGAGGCTACTAAGTCACTTTCTGTGCCCAATGAAATTACTATTAATCCTGTTGTGAACCATGTAAAATGTGATGGAGGAAACAGTGGTTCTATAGTATTAAATGTTTCCGGAGGAACAGGAGCTTATACTTTTGCCTGGACTGGTCCGGGAGCTTATACCTCTAACAATAGAAATATTGATAACCTGTATGCAGGAACTTATACGGTTATTATTACAGATACCAAAGAGAATGATGGTTCCGGCAATTGTTTCAGATCATTTGATATTGAAATCGAAGATCCTGAACCTATTGTAATCGATCCAACAGTGGTGCATACTTCTTGTTTTGGATTAAGTGATGGGCAGATTGAAATAGAGGTATCCGGAGGAAAAGCTCCATATTCTTATAAATGGAGTCCTGTGTTTGGTGCCAATTTAGCACAGAATAAAGATCAGTATAATTTACCTGCTGATATATATACCGTGAGTGTAACTGATAACAACGGTTGTAAGGCAAACAGGAATATTGAGGTTGAAGAGGATGATGAAATCTTAATTTCGGCAGTACCTACTGAAACACAATGTGACGGAACTGCAGGTGAAATTGATATTACGGTAACCGGAGGTTCCGGAACCGGATTTTCGTATGACTGGAACTCCGCAGATGGATCAGGTCTGGTTCAGGGTGCTGAAGACCAGGCTGGATTAACAGGAGGTACTTATACCGTTGTAGTTTCTGATTTAGGTGATGGCAGGGCATGTACTGCAACAGCTTCAGCTACATTAACCCATAAAATTGAGGTGGTTAATGATGTGATTATACCAGTTACTTGTTCTGGTAATGATGATGGTTCTATAGACTTTGATGTAATAGGTGGCGATGGCAATTATAGCTATAGCTGGACTACCATTTCCGGAGATCCGACAAGGGTTGTTACTACAGATCAAAACCAAAGTGGTTTGAGCGAAGGAGAATATCAGGTCATAATCACAGATGGTCGCACTTCAGGTGGAACTGATTGTGCCATTACAAAAATATTTATTGTTCCGGCAGCAACAGGTTTATCAGTAAATGTGGCAGTATCTGATTCAAAAATGTGCTTTGGCGAACCTGGTGGACGCCTGGAGGCGTCAGTAACAGGTGGATCAGGAGATTATAAATATTATTGGAATGGAGTAGAGGGAACAGCAGTTCTTGATAATCTGGTTCAGGGTATTTATGGTTTGGAAGTAGTTGATAATATTTTAGGATGCAATTATATCCAATCATATGAAATAAAAGGCCCATCAGCTCCATTAACCATAGATAATATTGTAGTAACCAATGTGCTTTGTCATAATGAGAACACGGGTGCTATCCAGGTAACTGTTTCGGGGGGTACCATGCCTGCTTCTGGTGATTATATCTATACATGGACAGGAGGAGCTTCTCCTGCCATAGGAAGTAATCCAATAAACCTTTTTGCAGGTACATACAACTTAACTGTAACAGATGATAATGGATGTACTGTAGAATCAGGCAATATTGAAGTAACGCAACCGGATTCTCATATAAAAGTGGATAATCCGAAAATAACCGATGTTTCGGTAGTTGGGGGTAGTGATGGAGTCATTTTAGTTGATGTATATGACGGCGTAGCTCCAAGAAGCGTTCAGTGGTTTAAACAGGATGCCTCTGATGTATATCAATTGCTTGCAGATCCGGAAGGAAAACTGAATCCTTTGGATGATGGAGTGGTTGCCAGCGGTACTTATAAAGTGATCGCAACAGATAATAATGGATGTTCAGCTTCTATTGATGGAATACGGGTTATTGAACCTGGCGAAGCACTAGGTTTTGAGAAAACAGTTCATCAGATTAGTCCTTGTAATGGCGCTGATAATGGTGAAATTCATATCAACCGGGTGTTTGGTGGATTTGCTATTGCTGGTTCTTATTACCGAATTCAGGTAACAGGTCCCGGAGTAAATGAAGATGTTAATGATACAGAATTGAGTTTAACCGGATTAGCTCCGGGAACATATCGTGTTATTGTTACCGATAATGTCCCTGTAACTTATCAGGAAGATATTGAAATAAAACAATATACACCATTAACACTCACAACAACAGCTAGTACACAAGTTGCTTGTTATGGTGAGTCTACGGGTGCTATAACAGTTTCTGTTGGTGGTGGAAAAGCGGATGCTTCAAATCATTATTTGGTAGAGATAACCAGTGCAGAAGGATATTATGATTTTAAAGACGATGCGATATCTGGTGTACCATTTGATTTTACAGGTCTTCCTGCAGGAAACTATACTGTTACTTTAAAAGATCATGCAGAAGATTTTGATACCAAAGTGCCGGATAGGGGTAATTGTGAGCTTTCCGACTTTACCTTAATTACAGAACCTGCTGCCGAAGTTGAAATTAGTTCGGTTAGTGGAGCAACTGATATTTGTGTGGGTGATAGCTACGATTTGGCAATAAATACTTCTAATTGGGATTTCACTGCTCAAGGTGATTTAAGGGTTGCTGTTTATGATGATTTCTCAACTATTGAATACACGGTTGATAGATCACCTTATGTGATTACTGTAAATCCTGCTTCCAGCAGGACGTATGAGATTACCAGAGTTTTCAGTCCATCAAATGCTACATGTTTGCAAGGTGAAACTACGGGAAATCAAGTTCAGTTAACAGTGCACAATCTGCCTACCGCGGCAATAAATGGTCCAACAGAAGTTTGTGAAGATGGTACTGTTCAGTTAACCGTTTCCTTTACCGGGAAACAGCCATTTAGTTTTACATGGCAGGATATGAATAATGGTACATCAAATACTGTTTCAGGAATAACTTCCAATACATATACATTTACAGATGCACCAGTTGCAGATGCTAGTTATGTTGTGTTGAGTGTTTCTGATGATTATGCATGTAATAATGTTGGAAATGGCCAGGTTGATGTGGCTATTAATAACAAGCCTGTAATTACCTTGAGTGGTAGCACTGATATTTGTATTAATGAAACCACTCCATTGACTATTGGATTTAATGAAAACAACGCTCCATATACCATTACTTATGAGGCCAATGGTGTTGAAGGAACTTTGGTGGTGACGCCTACTGCAGCATTAACATACACTTGGAATGTGAATCCTAAGGTTACAACAACATACGATATTACATCAGTTGTTGATGCCAATGGCTGTGCCATGGATATTATTGTGCCTGTTGAGGCGACTGTAATTGTGGATCAGCTTCCTGAAGCCTTATCTGTAATTAAGAGTTCGTTGGATGCCGGTGAGATATGCCAGGGTACCTCAGGAATTGATTATTCTGTTGATGCAGTTACTTATGCAACAAATTATGTTTGGAGCGTAGATCCGGGCATGACTATTACATCAGGTAATGGTACAGCAAATGTTACTGTTGACTTCGACAGGAGCTTCCCTGGTGGTTATATCAGGGTATACCCGGAAAATTCTTGCGGGGTAAACAGTACTGTTGAAAGATGGGTCAATGCAAAAGTATTGCCCGATCCGATATTGGTAGCCCCTTCTGGCGATCAGAACCTATGTCAGAGTGAAACAGGAGTTATTTATAGTATTCCACCTGTTGATAATGCTACTTCTTATGAGTGGGCATTACCTGCCGGGTTAATACTACAGGGTGATGGTACGGGAACGTCAATTATTGTAGATCTGGATCCGGATATTCCTTCTACAACAGGTGAAATTTTTGTCCGTCCTGTAAATGCATGTAGTGCCGATGAGCCATGGTCACCAGGATTAACCATTAATATTACGCCGCTTCCAATTTCGGATGCAGGTCCTGATGACAGAATATGTCAAACAACCTATACGCTCAATGCAGCTCCATTGAATGCTGGAGAAACAGGGGTTTGGACCATAACTCAGGGGGCTGGTCAGTTCGGAAATAAAGCAGTTGATCAGGCCAGGCCTAATGCCTATGTATGGAACCTGTCACAAGGAGCAAATATATTTGTATGGACAGTAACCAACTCTGCAACTGGTTGTGAAACATCAGATGAAGTTATTATTTATAATGATCAGGTTACAGTTACTGCTTCGGCTTCTGACGATGAAGTATGTGAAGGGCAAGTTACATTATTTGGAACTCCGCTGAATGCTGTTGACGCTGCAGATGAAGGTTTGTGGTCAACTACTGGTGGTGGTTTTATTGCCGGGTCAACTAGTGATAATACCGTTGTTTCAGGCCTGGATCCAGGAGTAAATACATTTACATGGACCATCAGGAAAGGATCGTGTTATAGCTCTGCCAGTGTTGATGTGGTCAACAATCAGCCTACAGAACCAATTATTTATAATGCGAGTGATGTGGTAATTACACTTCAGGATCTTCCTTGTCAAACTGACTTTACTTCTTTAAGGGGTAGTATGCCGGCTGTAGGAGAAACAGGTTACTGGAGAATAGAATCTGGTGCTGTTTCAATTAATAATATGAACAGTGCATCTATCAATATTACAAATATTGCCAAAGGAGACCATATACTAAGTTGGAATATTTTAAATGGAGATTGTCATCTAAAAACATTAGTTACCATCAGAAACAATGCCTTGGATGTTACAGCCGGTGAAGATCACTTTACTTGTAGCGGAACAACAATGCTTTCAGGTACGGATGTTCCTGCCGATGCCATTGGTCAATGGACCATCATTGAAGGAACCGGTAATTTTGTGGATGGAGGAGACAAGGCTTCAACAGAAGTAACAGGCCTGGATCAATCCACTCCCGACGGTAGAAATGTGTTTAGGTGGTCCATAACCCGAAATGGTTGTACTTCGTACGATGAAGTAACTGTTTATAACGACCAGCCTTCAGTTGCCGAGATTGTAGGAGGTAGCAGGTCGATTTCAGTTTGTGATTATGAATATAACTTAAATGCGGTGGCTCCGGTTTATGGAACAGGAGTTTGGAGTGTTGTATCAGGGCAAGGTAGGTTCGACAATCCTGCCGATCCTGCTACCAGGGTTTATAATATTGCCAATGGAGATAATGTATTCAGGTGGACCGTTTCCAATAATACCTGTGCTACTTATGTTGATTTTACAGTAACCAATTTACATGTAGACGCCTATGCAGGAGCAGATACTGCTGTTTGTGGAAGGGTAGCAGAACTAAGGGCTACCCCGGCGCCAGAGGGCGCTGTTGGGCAATGGACTCTTGTGAGCGGATCAGCAGGAGTGGTCTTTAATCCATCCAACTCCCAGGCCAATGCCAGTGCTACATCGCTGGGGCATGGCACCAATGCCTTGGTATGGACCGTGACCAGGGATGGTTGTGTATCATCAGATACAGTAATTATTTCTAATAATCAACCATATGAAGTAAATGCTTCCAGTTATATCTATACAGATAATAATTATACCACTTTAAGGGCTGAAATCCCTGATATTGGTACCGGAGTGTGGACCTTGGTTGAGGGACGGGGGGAAATTGAAAACCCATCTTCTGCAACTACCCGGGTAAACAATTTATTACCAAACTATAACTATTTCAGGTGGACGGTATCCAACGTGAACTGTTTTGAATATATAGATGTGGCAGTGCAGAGTGGCGTGTTAGCACAGGCTGACGCAGGACTTGATCAGTTGCATCTATGTGAGGATTATACAACCTTGCATGCTAATGATCCTGAAGGAACATATGGAGAATGGACCATTGCCGAGGGTACCGGTGTGTTTGAAGATTCAAATTCAGCACAAACAAAAATATCCGGTTTACGCCCGGGACGCAATATTTTTAGGTGGACACTGCGTTTTGCCGGAGGTAGTGAAAATTTCACCACCGATACGGTGATTGTTATAAACAACAAGCCTACAGAGGCTGATGCCGGAATAGATATTTTTGAATGTGGAGATGTTGTTACACTAAACGCCAGGGAGCCCATTTATGGAACCCCTTCATGGAGTATCTTATCAGGAGGTGGTGTTTTTGATGATAATACTGATCCGAAAACAATAATTTCAGGACTGGCAAAAGGTGAGAACGTAATTAAGTATCAAATCCAAAATGATGCTTGTTTCTCTTATGATACAGTGAGTATTTTCAACTATGAACCTTCTGATGCCTATGCGGGTGAAGATCAGGTTATATGTAAAGACAGTGCTGTTCTGAATCCGGAAATTCCTAAATATGGAATTGGTAAATGGAGAATTATAGAGGGTTCAGGTAAAGGTAAAGATGCTAGTGGTAATGAAATTGATGAAATTTCAAGTGGGTATGTGTATTCACTTGCACCGGGAACCAACAAGCTGGTTTGGGAAGTGCAGGTAGAAGGGGCTTCTTCTGATTGTGTGAAGAGAGACACCATTACCATTGTAAATAACCAGCCTTCTGTTTCGTTTGCTGGGCACGACAGGCCTATCTGTACCGATACTGTATCGCTTTCGGGAAGTGTGCCTGTTTACGGGGATGGTACCTGGACTTTAATATCAGGTCAGGGAGAAATTGAGGATTCATCGTTGACAAATACCTTGGTTAGAAATCTGGGCAAGGGTAAGAACTTATTCAGATGGACAATCGATAACAATGGCTGTACCTCCGTTTCAGATGTTGAAATAGCAAACAACTTAATAGAGGCGCATGCCGGATATGAACAGGTATTGTGTGTTGATACGGCTATTTTAGAAGCCAACAACCCATCACCAGGTTTAGGTACCTGGGGGATTGTAGGAGGCTCCGGATCGGCTAATTTTGTCGATAATGAAAGTCCGTATACTGAAGTGAAAAATCTGGATAAAGGAGAGAATATCCTTACATGGACTATTGACTATAAGGGATGTCGTTCTGTGAGCCAGGTTAAGGTTACAAATAATGAACCATCTAAGGCATTGGCCGGAGATAACAAGGCAACTTGTGAAAACCATTTTGTATTGAGTGCCGCAGAACCGGAAGTAGGAAACGGTTCATGGACTATACGAAGTGGAGGTGGCGTTTTTGCAGATGATCTGGATAACACCACAGAGGTGACCAACCTGAAATTTGGAGCCAATGTTTTCCGATGGACAGTGGAAAACAATGGATGTACTTTATATGATGATGTGGAAATCAGCTATAATACTATTCAGGCTGTTGTTGGTGGCACACAGGAAATTTGTGCAGACCATACCTTCCTTGATGCAAACAATGCAGCTCCCGGAGTAGGGACATGGAGTGTTATAGGAGGCTCCAGTCAGGCACGCTTTGAGGATACGCATGATCCAACAACAGAAGTGCTGGATTTGGCTAAAGGAAGCAACCTGTTGAGATGGACTATCAATAATGAAGGATGTATAACTATGGCAGAAGTTACCGTAATTAACCATACGCCAAGTACAGCCTATGCCGGAAATACTCAGGAAATATGTATTGATAATACTACCCTGGATGCTACCCCGGTAGATATAGGAACCGGAGCATGGGAAGTACTTATTGGTGCGGCAACTATTCCTGCTGATCAGGTTAATAATCCAAAAGCATCCATTACAGGCTTGTCGAAAGGTGATAATGTAATGCGATGGACAGTCACCAGTGATAATGACCTGTGTACTTCGGTTGATGAGGTTAGGGTAACAAATAACGAGCCTTCTGATCCTTATGCAGGTGCTAATGAAGAGTATTGTTCACCAACAGTTGTCTTAAAGGCAGCAGTTCCTGACTTTGGTACAGGTAACTGGTCTATCATTGAAGGAGGTGGTAATTTTGATGATTCCACTAAACCGAATGCAACAATATCTA
The DNA here is from genome assembly GCF_026013615.1 of Plebeiibacterium marinum. GTDB lineage: Bacteria > Bacteroidota > Bacteroidia > Bacteroidales > Marinilabiliaceae > Saccharicrinis > Saccharicrinis marinus_A. Next base: position 76,591 of record NZ_JAPDPI010000007.1, on the reverse strand, counting down.
ATCTGAATGAAGGAGTAAATGTATTGAGATGGACGATTACTCAGGGTCAATGTACCAAGCAAAGTGATATTGAAGTATTGAATAATACGCCTACCACAGCAAATGCCGGTCCTGATATTGAGGATTGCAAGGATTACGCCACTTTGGATGCCAATTTGCCAACACAAGGAGAAGGTTTCTGGACGCTGATTTCAGGTAATGCCACCTTTGTTGATGATAAAGATGCCAAAACGCGTGTTGAAGGATTAACCTTTGGTGAAAATATCCTGATGTGGAATGTTCAGAAAGGAGGCTGTATTTCATCTGATCAGATTACGGTGTTTAATCAGATCCCTGATCAGGCAGCAGCAGGTACCGACAGAACCAGTTGTGATGATTACTTAACATTAAATGCCAACGATCCAGACTCCGGGGTTGGAACATGGACGGTGTTATCGGGTAATGGAACCTTTGATAATGCCAATGATCCAACAACTATTGTCAGGGAATTAGGATTAGGCGAGAACAGGTTTAAATGGACTGTGGCTTACGGGTCGTGTACTACGGAAGATGTTGTTGAGGTAGTAAGCAATAAGGCTGATCCATATGCAGGAGAAGATGAAGTTACCTATGAGTCGTCATTCGAACTGAAAGCATCTAATCCAGGTAATCTGGGTGCAACATGGAGCATTGTTGCAGGAGCTGGTGATTTTGATGATGATACCTATTTCAATACAACCGTCCGTAACCTGAATGAAGGTATTAATACATACAGATGGCTGATGGACGTTAATGGCTGTATTACATACGATGATGTTAGTATTGAATATAGGGTTGTTCCGGATGCTGCCTTTGTGGTTGATACAACGCAAGGATGTTATCCATTAACCATTGAGTTTACAAATTACTCTGATGGAGGAGCAAACTTCATTTGGGAATTTGGAGACGGATATACTTCATCAGACAGAAACCCGGTACATACTTTTGAGGATCCGGGTACCTATACGGTTAAACTTATTGCTCCCGGACCAGATGGAGTTAATGGCGAGTATACCAGGGATATCCTGGTACATGACCATCCGGTAGCTGAGTTTAGTTATACTCCGGATGTGGTATATGTGCCAGGGGATAAACTCAGTTGTAACACCTTATCAAAAGATGCTGTGAAATTCTTCTGGCAATTTGGGGATGGAGGTACATCAACAGATGCCAACCCATTGTATGAATACCAGGAAGAAGGCGTGTTTGATTTAACACTGACAGTAGAAAGTGCACATGGATGTGTGGATGAACTGGTTAAGCCAGGTGTGATAACCTCTGTTTTAGAAGGGTTTATCAGGTTCCCAACAGCATTTGCTCCTCGTCCGGATGGAGAAACTTCGGCCATTATTGGTGGAGGTGAACAATATTCTGTATTCAGACCAGTAAAAAGAGATGTTGACACTTATAAGCTTCAAATTTTCAACAGATGGGGACAACTTATTTACGAAAGTACCGATGTTGAAGAAGGCTGGAATGGATTCTATAACGGAGAGCTTTGTGCTCAGGGTGCTTATGTTTGGAAAGCTTCGGGTACTTTTATTAGTGGAAAAGTATTTTCGGAATCCGGAAGTGTATTGTTGATCAGATAAATTATTTAATGAAACATTTAAAACGTCTTACAAAGTTTTATTATTTTGTGAGGCGTTTTAAAGGATATACAACCAAATGAGAGAATTTATAAATAGAACATATTATTTTGTTTTGTTTCTGTTGGTGTTTTGTATTAATGGAAATGCTCAGGATGTATCGTTTTCCCAAAATTATGCATCGCCGCTGTATTTAAGTCCGTCTTTTACCGGATTAACAGAAGGGAGCAGGCTTGCATTAAACTACAGAGATCAATGGCCAAGTATTCCGCAAACATATAGTTCTTTCTCTTTCTCTTTTGATCATTACTTCTCTGATTTTAATAGCGGTTTAGGCTTCTTATATTTTCGTGATGACCAACAGAAGGGTGCTTTGGTAAATCAAAATGTAGGTCTGTTGTATGCTTATGAAGTCTATGTATCAGATAAAATTATGATTCGTCCGGGTATTCAATTTAAGTTTGCCCAATCTTTCCTTGACTTATCAAAAGTTACTTTTGGTCGTGAAATAGATCCAAATACCGGGGGGGATGCAACTAGTGGAGATTTTGTTCTGGCGCAGGATCAAACCAATAAATTTGATGCTGCAGCATCTGTAATGATTTATAGTAATTTTTATTGGGGAGGGATAACCGTAGACCATTTGGTTAAGAATAACAATAGCTTTACCGATATAGAACCCATAAGCGGTTTAAAACTGACTATGTTTGGTGGCGTTAAGTGGGTATATAAGGAAGGAAGGAGAAGGGAGCCTGATCAAAGTGTTACCTTTGCTTTTAATTACAGAAATCAAGACGACTTTAACCAGTTGGATGTTGGTGCATATTGGCAGTATAACCCAATTGAATTAGGGCTTTGGTACCGGGGTATCCCCACTTCAAATAAAGAACAATTGTCAAATAAAGATGCTATAATCGCAATATTTGGTGTTCATCTTGGCCGAACCCGGGTTGGTTATTCCTATGATCTAACCATATCCGACCTGGCAGGAAATACAGGGGGGGCGCATGAGGTATCGCTGATGTATACAATACCATCGTCTAATAAACCCAGAATTAACAGGAATGCAATCCCTTGTTCACAGCCTGGATATTCTGGAGGAGGGCCTTCAAGAAGTAAATATCGAGGCAGGTCAAGGCGTATTTTCTAAAACAAGGCGTCAATTTTGGTTTGGTTAGACAAAAAAGCCAAAATAAATTTTTAAATATTTGTTATTAATTTATATTTGTTGTCCGATTAAGTAAAAGCTGTTATAATGCTTGTTTAGTTTTATAAGGCGTTAATCAAAGATATAGTCTCAAAGTATTAATGGCGTATAAATAAATCACATTCAGTTATAATTGGATTTAGATATATGTTCAAGAATGTAAATTTTAAATGTATGAAACGATTTTTACTGGTAGTTAATTTAGTTTTTTTAGCAGGATTGAGTTCGGTATTATTAGTAGGATGTAACGAAAAAGCTGATTCTGACACAAATGCAAGCAATCCGAAAGGTTCAGGCAGTATTGCCGAAGGAGATGTTTTTCCTGTTGCATATATAGATACAGATTCATTATTACGCCAGTATCAGTACGCCATATACTTACAGGAAGAACTATTAAAGAAAGAAGAAAAGTCAAGAACAGATTTTAACGAACAGGCTAAGAAATTAGAAACCCAGCTGGCAGAATTTCAGCGTAAGGTTCAAAATAATGGTTTCTTATCAAGAGAAAGAGCTGAAAAAGAGCAAAGAAACTTGATGTCAAAAGAGCAGGAACTACAAGGTTTGAATGCCAAGTTATCAAATGAATTAATGGTTGAGCAGGAAAAGCTAAACCGCCAGCTGAGAGATACATTGACTTCTTATCTTGAAGAAATGAATAAGGCAGGCAATTATAAGCTTATTTTAAGTAATACCTTGGGAGATAATGTTCTTTACAGCGCTCCGGGTATTAATATTACGCAAAGTGTTGCGGATGCTTTAAATAAAAGATATGAAGTAAGCAAAGGAAAAGCTTCAGCAGAGTAACAAAAGATTTTTTTATAATATTCAAGGCAGAATCCTAAAAAGGGTTCTGCCTTTTTTGCAAAGAAGAACTAATGGATCACTTGTTCAGTAAATATCTTAGGAGACATCCGGCTTTTACAAGCTTTGATGTCCTGCAAATTAAAGAATCAGGTTTGATTGTGGTTATTCCTGTTTATTTAGAAGACTCGATCAGGGCAACTCTTGATTCGTTAAGAAGCTGTAATAAGATTGATTGCCATGTTTCTGTAATATTGGTGATAAATGCGGCCGCAGGTTCATCAGAAAAGGTTTTAAGTCTTCAGTTGCAAACCATCAGGGAGCTCAATGAATTTGCTGGTAAGAATAATACATCATCATTAAGTTTTTATGTTGTTGAAGCATTAGAACTTCCACAAAAGCATTTTGGCGCTGGCCTGGCCCGGAAAATTGGTATGGATCTGGCTGTGCAGCATTTTTACAATGCCGAAAACCAGGAAGGTATTATCGCATCTTTGGACGCAGATACTTTAGTTGATAAAAACTATTTTGAGGAAATAAGGCAGTGGTTTGGGGCTAGTCAAAAAAATAATGCGTGTTCCATTTATTACGAGCATCCTGTTGATGGGGATGAGTATGCTGTAGAAATTTATGATGCCATAACGCAATATGAACTTCATTTGAGGTATTACGTTGAGTCTCTTCGTTCCATTGGTTTCCCATATGCTTATCATACTGTTGGCTCTTGTTTTGCTTTTACAGCCAATGCGTATGTCAGGGCAGGGGGGATGAACCGCCGTCAGGGTGGTGAAGAATTTTATTTTATTCAAAAACTAATACAGCTTGGTGGATATGGGGAATTGAACTCAACCACAATAAAACCTTCTTCAAGGATCTCGGATAGGGTTCCCTTTGGTACTGGGCCATCTGTAAAACAAATTGTTGATGGGCAGGGAGAGTATCTGACTTATAACCCTACTGCTTTTTTCGATTTGAAAGAGTTATTCCTGAATGCAGATAAATACTATAAAATTGATAAAGAGGTTTATCATGAGGAGATATTGAAATTACCAGGTGCTGTCAGGAGTTTTTTACTAAACTCTGATTTTTGGGAAGAGTTGAATCATTTATATAACAACTGTACTACGGCCGATGTTTTTAAAAAGCGTTTTTACCATATTTTTAACGCGTTTAAGGTTGTAAAGTATCTCAACTATGTTCATGAGCATTTTATTGAAAAAACAACAGCTTTTGATGCGGCTATTGAGTTGCTGCAGCGCTTAGGTGTTGATACCGCTGATTATTTTGACGAGAAAGAATTATTGCTAAAATACAGGGAAATGCAAAAGCTCCATCATTAAATATTCCAGAAACGGTAATAATCCCCACTCAGCTTCCCTACTTTCAACTTTCAACTTTCAACTTTTAACTATTCACTAGTTTCTCACGAGTACTTTCTGAAACTTACATAAAAATCAAGTGTTGCAGTGAGTAAAATACCTATGATCCAGTAAGAACGTTGAAAATATATGGCTACAATGGCGGCCGCTAAAAATAGGGCACTGACTGTAAGTATGGCATGCAATCTTCGTCTGTCTTCTTTGGCATTTAGTAAGTTGAAAAGGCGGATGCCCATAAATGGGATAAAGCCTCCAATTAAAAAGGGTAATGCTAAAGAAGAATCGTTCAGTTTTAAAAATACGCCTAAAATAATTCCGGCCATTCCCAAATAATAGGTAAAGCTTAGTGTTTTATATAAATTCATTATTCCTCCTCTTCAACAATGACAAAAATATCCTCGTTTTTTTTCTTCATTAAATATTGTTCCCGGGCAAACTTTTCCAGACTCTCAGCGCTTTCTTCAATTTCATTTCGGTTGCGAAGGTTGTTTTCTATCTCAACTTCGTAATGTTGCTTTTGTTTTTCAAGCTGATTGATACGTGATGAGAGTTTGCTCCTGTCCCATAGGTTGTTCTGATCAAAAAATCCTATCCAAACACCAAATACAACCAATGTAAGTATGTATTTGTTTTTCAAATAAGATGGAATTTTTATTTTTGAAAATCTCATGGCAAATACTTTGTTGCAAATGTATAAAAATTAGGACAGCTTTCTGACCTGGGTTTTAAAACATCAATTGCAGTTACAATTATCGCTCCTCCATTTTATGTAGAGTTTTGCTGTCGATAGTAGATGACTTGCCTGGTGAGACAATCGGTTTTGAGTTCATCTTTCTCTCAAAAGGCATACTAAACCACCCATTGTTTTCAAACATCAGCCGGTCGTTTAGTTCCGGAAAATCTATTCGGGTGAGATCTTTTATCTTATGTATAACCGCGTTACTGTTATCATAGGTCAATGCAACATTTTTAATTTGTTTGAAAGGAATTATCTGGCCTTTAATAAATTCTCCTTTTTTATTGGTGTACACCTTTATAATTGGAGTTAAAGCGTTTGGACCTGATAGGTTGAAACGCGAATAGGTGGCAAAGTTCCCAAGGCTATAGGCAATAAAACGGTTTTTGTAAACCTCAATGGCCCTGCAAACATGGGGGCCATGACCAAATATAATATCTGCTCCGGCATCAATCATGGCATGTGCAAATTCATATACATTGCTACGATTTTCTCCATAAAAGATTTCATTTTCACGGGTGATGTGTTGGTGTTTTGCTCCTTCGGCTCCACCATGAAAGGAAACGATAACTATATCGTATTTCTTTTTTAAGTCGCGTACAATTTTTATGGCGTTTGGCAAATCGTTGATGTCAACAGTCCCGGTATTGGGTGAAAACCCTGCCAGCCCAATTGTCAGATTTTTTACGGATGCCGTGTCTGTGGGCTTATCCAATAAGCCGGCCCATGCAATATTCAGTTTATTAAGATGGTAACGGGTTGTCTCTAATCCTGCAGGACCAAAATCCCTGATGTGGTTATTGGCAAGATTCAAAAAATCAAAACCAGCCTCTTTAAAAATGGGCGCGTATATTTCGGGCATCTTAAATGCGTAACATTTGGTTGTGTCCCTGCATTTTTTGAATACAGGTCCTTCGTCAAGGAAACTTCCTTCCAGGTTTCCAAAAGTAATATCAGCATCCTTTAAATAAGGAATCGCTTCCGATAAGTAAGGTAAAGGGTTGTTGTCAGGGGGCAGATATTCTTTCTTTGGGAAATCAGTTCCCAACATCATGTCTCCAACCCCAATAAATGATATTAATGAATCCTTTTCCTGTGCTTCAGCATAAAAACAAAAGCATACTGACAGAATAATATAAAGTGTTGTCTTCATTTTACAAATATAAGTAGAGCGAGCAATAGAATGGTCTGAAACACTATATTTTCTGTTGTATATTGCGGGTTTTTAACCCAAATGACTTAATATTGTAAAACCAATTTCACAAAAAGAGAAGCGCAATGCCTTATAAGGAACCAAAAATTGAGAAGTTATACTATACCATTGGCGAGGTAGCTGAAATGTTTCAGGTGAATACTTCATTAATTCGCTTTTGGGAAAAGGAGTTTGATATTATAAAACCCCATAAAAACAAGAAAGGCAACAGGCTTTTTACTCCTGCGGATGTAGAAAACTTCCATTTGATTTTTCATCTGGTGAAAGAAAAGGGGATGACCTTGAAAGGGGCACAAAAAAAACTGGAAGAGAATCATGATGATACCGTAAATAACTTTGAAGTGGTTTCTAAACTAAAGAGCATTCGGGAAATGCTTTTAGAAATGAAGGAAAGTTTGGAATCTGAAAATCAAGAGGAGGAATAGGCTTATAGCTTATAGCCAATAGCTGATAGCTTATGGCTGATAACTGATAGCTTATGGCTTATAGCGCATGGCTTATAGCGGATTGCTTTTGTGTGGAACCTGAAGTGTTGCGATCAATACCAATTTGGTATGCAGTTCGCTAATCATCTATATTTTAATACTAGTTCAAAAATTAGCATGCAGATAAAAAACATTACTCAAATATTAGAGGAGTTTGCCCCTCCTGCTTATCAGGAAAGTTACGATAATTCAGGTTTAATCATTGGAACCCAAAGTGATGAAGTTACCGGGGTTTTGATTACCCTGGATGTGACAGAAGAAGTGGTTGACGAAGCGATAGCGCTTGGATATAATCTGATTGTATCTCACCATCCTATTGTAATGGGAGGAATTAAGCGCCTGAACGGTAAAAATTATGTGGAACGTTGCGTTATCAAAGCAATTAGAAATAATATTGCGATTTATGCCTGTCACACCAATGCCGATAGTGTATTGGCTGGAGTAAACGGAGAAATCTGTAAAAGAATAGGATTAACAAATTGCAGGATTCTGGCTCCTAAAACAGATACTTTATTTAAAATAGTAACCTTTGTGCCCGAAGCAAATGCAGACGAAGTTCGTAATGCAATATTTAACGCAGGGGCAGGTCATATCGGGAACTATGATTCCTGTAGTTTTAGCATCAATGGCAATGGAACTTTCAGGGGAGGGGAAAATACCAATCCGTTTGTTGGCCTTAAAGGCGAATTGCATACAGAAAAGGAAATAAGGATAGAAACCATTTTTCCTTCGCATTTAAAGGGTAAGGTAATTTCTGCCCTGATTAAAGTTCATCCATACGAAGAGGTTGCCTATGATATTTACCCTTTGGCAAATAATTTTGAAAGTGCAGGGTCGGGGATGTATGGAGATCTTGAGGAGCCGGAAGATGAGCTTTCTTTTTTAAACAGGATAAAAGAAGTGTTTGGTTGTGGCACAATAAAATACACTGCATTAAATAACCGGCCAATCAAAAAAGTTGCTGTTTGTGGGGGGGCTGGAAGTTTTCTGTTAGGAAAAGCCAAGGCCGCAGGGGCAGACGTTTTTATAAGCGGCGACTTTAAATATCATCAATATTTTGATGCTGAAAATGAAATTTTAATAGCCGATATTGGGCATTTTGAAAGCGAACAATTTACTAAAGAAGTTTTTTTTGAGTTACTTACAAAAAAAATCCCTAATTTTGCGATTCGTTTATCAAAAGTAAATACAAATCCTATTAAATATTTGTAGCATAATGGCAACAACAAATCAAAACGCTGAAATGTCTGTAGAAGAAAAGTTAAAGGCATTGTACGACTTGCAAAAAGTGGCAACTGAAGTTGATAAGATTAGAACTTTAAGAGGTGAGTTACCACTAGAAGTACAGGATTTGGAAGACGAAATAGAAGGTCTTGAAACTCGTATTTCCAATTACGAAGGCGAAATTAAAACATTAAATGATTCTATTACAGGTAAAAAAAATGAGATAAAAGAATCTGGCGTTTTAATTAAAAAATATGAAGCTCAGCAAATGAATGTTCGCAATAACCGCGAATTTGATTCATTGTCGAAAGAAATTGAATTTCAAAAACTGGAAATTGAATTGAGCGAAAAAAGAATCAGAGAGTTTAGTGCTGAGTTAAGCAATAAGCAGGAAGTGATTGATTCTTCAAAGCAATTGCTGGAAGATAGAAAGGCAGATCTTGCTGCAAAAAAGAAGGAGCTGACTGATATTATCGGTGAAACTCAGGTTGATGAGGAGAAAATGGTTGATAAAATTTCGCAGATCGAAAGCACAATCGATGAGCGCTTATTAACCGCTTTTAAAAGAATCAGGTCAAACGCCGTTAACGGACTGGCTGTGGTTACAGTTGAGCGTGATGCATGTGGAGGTTGTTTTAATAAAATTCCACCTCAGCGCCAATTGGATATCAAATCTCGCAAAAAAGTTATTGTTTGTGAGTATTGTGGAAGAATATTGGTTGATGACGAGATGGATCAATCAGCAGAATAGATTAAACCTGTTTTTATAACATAATAAGGCTGCTTCTAACGGAGTGGCCTTTGTTCTATGGTACGTTTTGCATTAAATACATTATTGGTGTTTTTTTTCCTGGTTGTATTATGGATTGATTGTTTTTCCCAGGTTAAAAGCAATAGGTATGAAAAATGCAAAAGGCTGATATTTGAACTGGATCCGGAAGGTGCAGATTCGTGTATCAGCCACATTGAAAAGGAGGAAGAGAAAGTATATTTGGGGCTATACAGGAGTTTTGTTTCCAATATGGTTTTAAATACTGAAGACTATGCCTCCTATACCTCAAAATTTAATAAAGGAGTAAAAAGACTTCTTAATCAAAAAGAAAGGGCGTATAAGTCCCTTTTGTTTTTATCGGAGCTGCACCTGCAAAAAGGCATTGTGGATTACCAGCACGACAACACCCTTAAAGCAGTTCGTAATTTTTCAACAGCCTATAGTTATTGGAAAGAATGTAACAGTAAGTCTTACGATTTGCCGGAATATGATAAGCTGGCCGGGATATTTAATTTATTGATTGGGAACCTGCCCCAGCCATATAGCCAGTGGGTGAGTTGGTTTGGTTTTAATGGGGACACCCAAACGGGTTTTGAGTATCTGGAGAATTACCTGAGAAGGCAACATCCCAATACCGGGGATCAATATGAAGCATTGCTTTATTTGAGTTTTTCATATCTGAAATTCGGGCAGGATGAAAAGGTCATTAAATCCTTTGTGGAAAAATATGCTTCAACAAAAATCCCCGATTTTTTGCAGTCGATCCTGCTTCGTTGTGCAAATAAAATACGTGATCCTTTTTTATGTGCTTCCTTTTTTGAAAAGCGATCCGATTTTCCTCCACTCGTATATCTGAAAGGAAAGTATGCGGTTCAAAAGGGATATGATGGGGCACCCAAAATCTTGAATCGTTATTTGAATATGATTCATAATGAGGAGTTCAGGGCAGATGCTTATCGCTATTTGTCGTGGCACTACCTTTTGAATGGGCAGCCAATAAAATATGAAAACTATCGGGATTCAATAAGAGTGTTAACTGAGTTTCCAACAAGCGAGGATCGTCAGGCAAGATATGAAGCAAAGCTTGATGGTAAACAGGATACTTTACTTCTTAAAGCAAGAATGCTTTTTGATATAGGAGCGTATAAAGAAGCTCAAAAGGCGTTGATTGGTTATTCTCAGAATAATGGGAGTGTAAAAAAATATCCTGAATTCCATTATAGGTTAGGGAGGAGTTTTTATGCAATGGGAGATACTTTAAATGCCCTAAATTGTTTTAGTGAGACCATTGCGCTACCAGATAAAGATAAGCGGTATTTTAGACCTTATGCTGCCCTTTATGCGGCAGAGATATATCTAAGCAGGAATGATACCCTAAAGGGTGCTGAAATGATACAAAAAGCAAAGGCCCTGAATGAAGGGGAATATCAGTATACCATTGGCCAGAAAATTAAAAAACTTGATAGATTTTAAAATCAAACTTGACATTGGCAATTTAGTATGGTAAATTAGCGTGAGTTAAATATCAAGTGTTTCCTAAATTTTTGCCAATGAACAAATCTATCATCTAAACTAAAACTACAAACAACACTACTCTTCTTATTTTTTTATAACCTATAAATTTTTTATGCATGAAAAAGATACTTTTCATAGTACCTTTCTGTGTGTGTTGTTTTGTGAACGCACAGTTGAATATCGCTAATGTTAATACAGATTATATTATTGATTTTGATCATACTGTAGATGGGATTAATAATGAAGTTTTTAGTGCAGCCGGGTTTTCTCCTGTTCCGGCTACAGGTCAATTAAATTCAAACGGAATTATCGTAAAAGGATTTAGTGACGGGGATGTTGGTTTTGGAGAAGAAAATATTTCAAATGACATGACCAGGGGAAACTCTGTTGGGGGTGTCAGGTATGGGGGATTATATGCCTTTGAAGTTGAAGAGGGCAATTATGCCTTGGGTTTTCAACCCGGGGAAACCGATTTTACTCCAGGGGAAATTATATTGAAGGTAATGAATAATGAAGCCGGAAATATTGGGGAGTTTGGGGTGACTTATGATTTGTGGTGCTTTAATGACCAGGACCGAAGTAATAGCCTGACAATGTCCTATTCGTTAGATAATATTGAGTATACCGTGTTGTCAGAAAGTGAATTTATTTCACCTGAAGTACAGGCCGGAACACCTGTTTGGACTAAAAATACAGTGAGTGTTTCTGTTTCTGCTTTGGTGGCAGATAACCAATGTGTTTACCTGAAGTGGTTCAGCGATGATGTTTCAGGTACAGATTCAAGGGATGAGTTTGCAATTGATAATATTGTTGTCAATGCCAGTTCGGCGGGAAATCAAACGTCAAATTCAGACAGGAATGCTGTGGGTGTGTGTGTTTATCCAAATCCTTTTCAAGACAAGGTTTATGTAAAAGCCAATAATAGCATAATTTCAGTTAAGGTTTTTAATACCCGTGGTGTGGTATTGATACACCGTAACCGTATTAATGAACACGGAGCTGTTTTTGAAACGGGGCAGTTACCCAAAGGAATTTATCTTGTGGAAATTTCTGTCGAAAGCGGGGAAACCCAATATAAAAAGCTTATTAAGAGGTAGGCTAACAAAAAATGACTTGATATTTTAGCAAAATGGGGTGTTCTTGTATTTTATAAATCTTAGAGCACCCTATTGTTTTATAAGTCAACTTTTTTCCCTGCTTTTACGATAATTAAATATAAAATAACAAAACCACCTATAAATAATATCCAGTTTGGTTCTCCAAAAGCTCCGGGTATCGTTCCTGCAATGAGTGATACAGCTCCTACAATTAATGCATATGGCATCTGTGTTTTAACGTGGTTTACGTGATTGCACGAGCTGGCCAACGAACTCAATATGGTTGTGTCCGATATTGGAGAACAATGGTCGCCCAATACAGAACCTGCCAAAACAGTTGAAACCACATTATAAAAAATGGGTAGGATCTCATCTGTTGAGAATCCATATTCTACAGCAATTTTCCATGAGGCAGGAAGTATCAGAGGATAAATGATGGCCATAGTTCCCCATGATGAGCCTGTGCTAAAGGCAATAAATGCCGAAAATACAAATGCCATCACAGGTATCCAGTAAGGGCTGAGTTCAATAATTCTTAATACGTTTGTTATAAATGTTGCCGTATGCAAGTGTTCTGTTATTAAGGCAATGCTCCAGGCCAAAACCAGAATCAATACGGCATTGAACATCGTTTTAAAGCCATTTACCAATCCTTCCATGGCCTCTCTGAATCCCATAATCCTTTGAGAGGTTGTTAATATTAAAGAAACAATAACACCTGTTAATGAGGACCACATTAAGGCTTTGAATGAATCGGCGTTTCCAATGGTTTGCGATAGTTTAGTCCCAAAGCTAACTTGTTGCTGTTGCCATAACTCGTTATCCCATCCCGTATATAGAAGGCCGGCAAGGGTGCCAAAAACCACTACCATTACAGGAATAAAGGCATTTAGCCATCGTCCTTCAATATTGTTGTTTAAGGCTAGCTCATCGGGGATTTTCGAATCCTTAAATGTATTGAGGTTTTCCTGTGGTATCCCATTTTTTCTGATTTCTTTTTCAATTTTTAGCATGGGGCCAAAGTCCCGTTTTTTGATAATAAGCATCAAAACAAAAAACAATGTAAAAACCGGATAAAACGAGTAGCTTAACGAATTTAAAAATACCTGGTAGGCAGACTGGTTAATGCCCAGGTTTGAAATTCCCTCGTTTATGTAACTTAATTCAGCACCAATCCATGTGGTGATAAATGCAATTGAGGCTATGGGTGCTGAGGTGGAGTCAACTATGTAGGCCAGTTTTTCCCTGGATATTTTTAATTTGTCGGTTACGGGGCGCATGGTATTGCCCACAACAAGGGTGTTGGCATAATCATCAAAAAAGATAATGAGTCCCATGAGCCATGTAATAAACTGACCGGAGCGTGGGCTTTTGGCGTATTTTGACAGGTGGGATACGATTCCCTTCATACCGCCGTTCATAGAAATTAACGCAACCATTCCACCAATAAGCATGGAAAATATAATGATGGATAGATGATCGGGATTGTTTAGGGCGCTTAGTGCATAAGTATCTACAACTGCAAAAGTACCTTTGAAAAAACTGATGAACAGGCCGAAACCTTTGTATTTGTATATGATGGTAGTACCAACTAAAAGTCCAATAAAAAGTGATGAAAACACTTCTTTGGTTATTAACGCCATAATAATGGCAATAAGTGGGGGTAGCACTGAAAACCACAAAGGTATCGGATCAATTTTTTTTGAATAGATAACCTCTTTATCTTTATAAACTTCCAAAGTATCTCCTTTGTTAAAAGAGGCTTCGAAAAGCAGCGAGTTGTTTGAAAAGGTAGTTTCTAATACCGAATCGTTTCGATAAACTTTTATATCCTTATAGTCCGGTGCTGTACTGTTTAAATTAATTTTGAACTCATGCTTGATTGAAGAAACAATCAAATCGGGGAATGTAACTTCAATAGAGGTGTTTTTTGCACTGCAAGGCTTTAAAAACAGGAGTGTGATTATTAAAAACAGTGTACTCTTTAAATTCATTGTATATATTTTCAGGCATTTGATTCCGCAAATATAATTTAATCTTTTGGGATGGCATTGTTTACTATAGACACATGTTTCGTGAAAAATTATTTGAATTATTTTTTTTGAAAACAATTAATGCTTAATTTGTTTATAATAAAGCACAATTATGAGGCAGTTAGATTTTAATATTTTTGAGACTGATGTTCCTGTTATCAAGCCTTCGAAAGGTAGGATACTTATTGCCGAGCCTTTTTTGAAGGGACCTTATTTTAGCAGGTCAATTGTATTGTTAACAGAGTATAGTAAACAGGGGGCTGTAGGTTTTGTCCTTAATAAATCAAGCAATGTGTATCCTGATGAAGTGATAGATGACTTGTTTTCATTTAAAGGGGAGTTGTTTATTGGTGGCCCTGTAGCATCGGATACTTTGCATTTTATCCATACCATAGGAGAGGCCTTGCCAGGGGCAGTTAGGGTAACTGAAAATATTTTTTGGGGTGGTGATTTTGATAGGCTAAAGGAGATGATAAACAATGATGAGGCAACCTTTAAGCAGGTGAAATTCTTTGCCGGGTATTCGGGATGGTCTCCGGGTCAACTTGAAAATGAAATCAAAGAAAAGTCATGGATTGTAGCTGAATTGGGCGATAAAGTGATTATGGAATCAGGAGTTGAAGATATATGGGAAGATACCCTGAAAAACCTGGGTGGTGTTTATAAAACCTGGTCTAAGTTTCCCAATGATCCCACAAGAAATTAGCTAATCAAAAGTATATTTGTTTAGGGCATCCAACAGCAGTTTGGTGTTGTAGTTAAAGAATCTTCTGTCTTTGTATCCTACTACCCATTGGATTCCCTGAATGGCGTTGGTCAAAAATATTTCATCGGCATCAAGCAACTCTTCTTCTGTAGCTCCGTTGCATTCTTCTATCTGTAAATCTTTAGTTTTTTGTATCAGGGCAATAATTGTTTGTCTCATAACCCCGTCAACACATCCTGAAAACACAGAAGGTGTATAAACAATGCCGTTTTTAATCCAGAATATATTTGAACTGGTTGCTTCAATTATTTTGTTTTTCTCGTTAATAAGCAGACAGTCATCAAGCGCCTCCTCCTTTTTATGAAGGGCTGCCAGAATGTAATGTAAAGAATTCCCTGATTTAAAAAATGATATAGGATTATATGATTTCTTCATTTCCGGATAGACGGATATTAAAAGCCCTTTGCTGTTTAAACTATATTTGGGGGATTGTAGCTGAGAGGTTTCTATGATAAAGTCTGCAGAATTGGTAGCAGGTGTGTATAATCCTTCGCCACTTCTAAATATCTCTAAACGGACTCTTGATGCACCATATGATTTTTGCTTTTGCAATAACTTTACTATTTGGTCATTAAGTTCTTCTTCTGCAGGAATGGATGCCAGGTTCATTTTTAAACTAAGCATGGCTTTTCTAAGCCTTTTGTAATGGAGGTTGAAGCTAAGTGGGTAATGACCATTTGCCCTTATGGTTTCAAATAAGGAATCTCCAAATTTAAATGCCCTGTTTTTATAGCTTACAGGAACCTGGTTAGAGGGATATATCTTGCCGTTATAGTTTACCAAGTCATGCATTGATTATTGCTTTTTATTGATGATTTGTTGTGCAATGCTTAAAATTGAAGTGTTTTTAGGTACTTTGTAGCAGGTTTCTATTCCTGCAGCAATTCCGGCGTCAATATCTCTTTGGGAATCTCCTATTAAAAAAGATTTTTTGATATCAATATCATGGTCTTTCCGGGCTTGGAGGATCATTCCGGGTTTGGGTTTGCGGCAATGGCATGTTGAAACGGCATCATGGTGCGGACAATAATAAATAGCATCAAAATCAGCCTGATGTTGCTTTAAGTGTTTTTGCATGTGTTGGTGAACACTTTTTACATCATCTTCTGAATACTCCCCCTTGGCTACTCCTCCCTGGTTGGTAATCAGTATTAATAGAAAGCCATGCTTTTTCAGCAGGGCTAAAGCTTCTTCTATATCAGTATTAAATACAAAATCTTCTGTTTTGTATACGTAATAATGCCCTTCGTCACTATTAACCACCCCATCCCTGTCAATATATATTGCTTTGTTCATTGTGCAGTTTGTTTTGCATTGCTTAAGATTACCTTTTATACTCGAGCTTACCTCTCACTTTTTATCTCTATAAAAACGGCATCAGTTTATTAATAAAGTCAATAAATAATGATGGCTTATAAAGGATAGGGAAGATAAAACCAAATACGGCACCCCAAAAATGGGCATCGTGACCAATGTTATCAACATTTCGTTGGGCCATTACTCTTGAATAAATAAGGTAAGCTACGCCAAATACAATACCTGGAACAGGAATGGCAAAAAAGATATATAACAAACTGTACGGACTAAAGAATATAGAAGTGAAAACTACTGCAGATACAGCTCCGGAGGCACCGATGGCATTGTAATGAGGATTGTCTTTTTCTTTAATCAGGGAATACAGGCTTGAAAATATCAAAGAAGAAAAGAAAAGTAACAAAAACATGGGAATGCCTCTGCCTTCAAAGTTATCGTTCAGATGGTAAATAACTGCCCTGCCGAAAGAATGCAGAACAAACATGTTTACCAAAAGGTGTGTCCAGCTTCCATGTAAAAAACCGTGCGATATTAATCTGATATATTGTTTTCTGTGGATAATCTGATATGCGTTAAACTGATAGCGGTACAATAAGGTGGTTTGACTAAAGGCGGTAGCGCTGATAATGATAATAGCAGCGATAAGTATAATTAATACATTCATTAAAATTAATATTTGGGGTGTTAGTATTGTATTAATGCATGATTTTAAAGAGCATTTCTTTAAGCAGATCCCCCATGTCGGCAGAAACATTATTGAATCCTTTGCTCTTCATGTCGTAATCGCGTAAAATGGAAATAACAGAAACAACCTTTCTTGCCGAATAGTTTCTTGCTCCCAGTGTATAGTCCTGAACAAAGTATGGATTAATCCCCAATTCCTTGGCCACGTTGTTTTTCCCTTTGTCTGCCAGGTAATAATAAACCATTAGTTTTGAAAAGTAATTGAAGAGTACTGTAATGGTCGCCTGAATAGGGTGGTCCTTGGGGTTTTTAGAAAATACCTTGATTATTTTGTTTGCCTTTAATATATCCTTGTTGATAATGGCTTTTTGAAGTTCAAAGCTATTATAATCTTTGCTTAACCCAATGTTCTTTTCAATATGTTCCGGTGTAATATGTTTGATTTCTGCACCTATAGCAACTTGTAATTTGTCAAGTTCCTTAACAATTTTAGATAAGTCAGTTCCTAACGATTCAGCCAAAAGCATACTGGCTTTCAAGTCAATGGTCATTTGCTTATCTTTCAAATATCCTGTAATCCATGCTGAAACCTGGTTGTCGTAAAGCTTTTTAAACTCGAATATACAATTGTCTTTTTTTAGTATCGTGCCTAGCTTTTTTCTTTTATCAAGCGTTTTGTATTTGTAGTTTATTACTAAAATTGTTGACGATAACGGGGCGGCTGCGTAATGCTGAAGTTCTTCTATTTTGTCAAGATATTGGGCCTCCTTCACAACAACAACCTGATGTTGTGCCATCATAGGATATCTGCGCGCAGCCATAACAACGGTTGAGGCGTCCACATCCTTGCCATAATAGATGGTTTGGTTGAACCCTTTCTCTTCTTCTGTTAAAACGTTGTTTATGATGTAATTGGTTATTTCATCAATGTAATAGGTTTCTTCTCCCATTAAAAAGTAAATGGGCTTAAACTGGCGGTTTTTTAAGCCCGCCATAATTTGTTGAAACTCGTTCATATTTTATTTGCTTTGCTGCAAAAATACAATTAATAGCTAATTATCAAACAGTAGGTGTTTCACGGATTTCCCTCCATTAATAATTTCCTTTAGGGAGCCGATCCCAATTTGAAGGTGTTGCTCTACATATTCCTTTGTTACTTTTTTATCGCTGGCATCAGTTTTTATACCGCTGGAAATCATAGGTTGATCGGATACCAATAGCAGGGCACCTGTTGGTATTTCGTTGGCAAATCCTACTGTAAATATGGTGGCAGTTTCCATGTCGATGGCCATGGCCCTTGTTTTTTCAAGATATTTTTTAAAACGTTCATCATATTCCCAAACTCGTTTGTTTGTGGTAAAAACCGTTCCGGTCCAATAATCACGGGCATTGTCCCTGATAGTGGTGGAAACAGCTCTTTGCAGACTAAATGCCGGAAGTGCCGGAACTTCAGCAGGAAGGTAGTCATCAGATGTTCCTTCGTTGCGGATGGCTGCAATGGGGATGATCAGGTCGCCAAGCTGGTTTTTCTTTTTTAAACCGCCACACTTGCCCAAAAACAAAACGGCCCTGGGTTGAATGGCACTTAATAAATCCATTATAGTGGCAGCGTTTGGACTACCCATCCCAAAATTGATAATGGTTATGCCATCGGCACTTGCGTTGGGCATGTTGTGATCTTCTCCTATGATGGGTACATTATGCCATTCGGCAAACAGGTCAACATAGTGCTGAAAGTTGGTTAATAATACATGTGAAGTAAAGTCTTTCAGTGCCCTTCCTGTATATCTGGGCAGCCAATTGTTAACAATATCTTGCTTAGTTTTCATAACTACGAATATAGTTTTTTTAGGGGGATTTATAAAATAGCGATAGAATGTTGTTTTTGATTTATATTTGCATAAAAAGTAAATGATGCAGGAGTTGAATCTGCCCCGTTTTGATTTCACGATTAAGCAGGTAAATGGGCGAAGGATGATATTTGATCCCATCAGAAAAAAGATGGTTGTGCTTACCCCGGAGGAATGGGTGCGTCAAAATTTCTTGATGTATCTGACTCAGAGTAAGGGTTATCCTGCCTCTCTAATGGCAGTGGAATCAAAAGTTGATGTCAATGGCTTGTCGCAAAGGGCAGATATTGTTTCTTATAATAGAAAAAGGATGCCGGTTTTGGTGGTTGAGTGCAAAGCGCCCCATATAAAAATTACCAATCAGGTGTTTGATCAGGTTGCCCGATACAATATCAGGTTAAAAACCAGTCTTATATGTGTAACCAATGGAATTAACCATTATTGTGCCTTGCTTAGCAAAGACGGGAGGGAGTATCATTTTCTGGAAGGGATCCCTGGATATAAGCAACTGGTGAATAACTGACATTGGGGTTTTGTATCCCTAAAAAGGGTTTAGAAGAAAAGCATATATTGTGCAATATGCTTATTCATTAATCAGTTGGTAAAACGCTTCGTCAATATAGTCTTTCCCAATTTTACGCCACTTTTGCCGGATGCCTGTTTTTATAAAGCCTTTACTCTCAAATAATTTAATGCTTCTGGTGTTGTTTGTTGCGATGGTGCAATACAGCTGAAAGATGCCAAGGTTGTTAAAGCAATAATCAATAAACAAATCGAGTGCTTTTGATGCAAAGCCTTTCCCTTCAAAATCTTTGTGAATTATGATTCCGACCCCTGCCCTGTTGTGAAAGGGGTCAAAATCAAACAGGTCAATTATTCCTATTGTAACCGGATTTTCTTCCTCTGTTTCAATCATCAGCCTCAGTTCTTTTGACTGGTATATATCAAGGTTTATACCCTTGATGTATTGCTGAAGCTGATGTCGCGAAAATGGTTTCTGGGTATCTGAAACTACCCAAAGCTCCATGTTGTTTTCCCATTGGTAAAGGATCTCTACGTCTTCCGGCTCAATGGCTCTTAGTGCTACCTGGTTCACCACCTTGTTATTCCTCTGTTTTCATTTTGTTTAACTGCCAGAAATACCTCACAAACGGATCGTCATAGCCAGTGGCTTTAATAACTTCTTTTTT
The DNA here is from genome assembly GCF_026013615.1 of Plebeiibacterium marinum. Taxonomy (GTDB): domain Bacteria; phylum Bacteroidota; class Bacteroidia; order Bacteroidales; family Marinilabiliaceae; genus Saccharicrinis; species Saccharicrinis marinus_A. The sequence continues at coordinate 56,718 of NZ_JAPDPI010000007.1, read as the reverse complement.
GGCGTTTTTGGCATCTCTAAAGTTTTCAAATGCACCAAATACATATCGGTAATTGCCGTCTTTGCATTTAAATACTTTAATCTGGTTTACGTCAATCGAAAATCTATCCAAATCAACCAGGAGCTCTTTTAGTGTAACAAACTGAACTGTATAAGGGTGTTTTTCCGGGTCAACAACTGTTGCTTGATGAGAAGTTTTATCGGCAATGTTAATGTTATCCTCCTTAGGAGAATCTACATTTAAATACAAGTCTTCCAACAAAGTGGGTTGCGCGTTTCTATGATACGCCATATCTTCCTCAACATTGTAGGTGATGTTCTTTGTTTCAACACCCTGCCCCGAGAATGCTATGTCGTATGATTTTTCGGTTTCAAGTATTAATAAATATTTACCTGTTTCAGGATGGGGTTTGTATTCTCCAATTACATTGTTAGTGCCGTTTTCTTTTACAGTGATTTTTACATTGTCCCAGGCTGTTTCCGGCGTGTTTTTGAGCTGGCCTTTTATCACTGCCAATCTGTTTTCAAAAGGTTCTTCGTATTCAATCAGGTAAAGGTCTGATCCGCCGTAATTATCTTCGAAACGGGATGAAGCCATATATGCCTTGTTTTCTGCTACTGTTGGGGTAAAGAAAAAGTCGTCATCGGGAGTATTGATTGGGTAGCCCATGTTAACGGGTTTTGTCCACGAGCTGTCGTTGTTCATCTTACTGTAAAAAATATCAAAATTCCCCATGGAGTTATGGCCTTCGGAACTAAAATACAGGGTTTTACCATCATAATGTATCATCGGGGTTTCTTCATCGTATGGCGTATTGATGGTATTGCCTAAGTTTTTTGGGGTACCCCATTCGCCATTGGGCAATTTGCGAACCATGTATATGTCCAGTCCCCCATATCCGCCCTTGCGGTCGCTGGTAAAAAACAAGGTTGATTTGTCAGCATTGATAGAAGCGTGGGTTTCATTAAACCGGCTGTTAATTCCCTGGGGTAATTTAAAGGGTTCACTCCAGGTTTCTCCATCAAAATTACTAACGTAAATATCCTGTCCGTCAATATTACTGATTAGCATATACAGTTCTGTACCGTCAGCCGATAAGCAAACGCCCGATTCATGGCTGTTTTTTTTGACGATAGATTTAATAATTTCACTTTTCTTCCATTCTTTGTCTTTTGAACTGGCAAATATTTTTTCTGTAAACTGTCCGTCGTCCATAATGGTAGAATAGGAAGAGATTCTTTTGGAAGTAAAAAGCAGCAATGACTCATCAGCTGTAACCAAAGGGCTGTGATCGTCATATTTAGAATTGACGTTCTCGCCCAGGTTCTGTACTTCCAGTTTAACAGGGTTTTTCATTAATACAATTCCGTTATTACAAACCTCAATCTGGTGGTTTATGGCCTCGTTTAGTTCTGTAAGATCCTTGGAAATAAAACCCTGTACTTTTGTATAAGTGTCAATGGCATCCTGAAAACGGTATTGTAGTTGATATGATTTTGCCAGTGCCATAAAGATGTCAAGCCCTAATTCTGTGTTGTAGTCATCTTTTTTTAACAGGTTTTTCGCATTGTTGAGATATACAGATGCCGAATCTGCTCCATTGTTAAGGTTTAAGTAACAATGTCCTATGTTATATTGGGCGTTAATGTTTTCTGGTTCAATGTCAACAACTCTTTTGAATAGATCAATGGCTTTTACGTAATCCCTTGACTCAGCAAGTTGCACTGCTGAATGGTACATTTTACTATTGTTGTTGTTTTGTGCGCATAAAACAAATGCAAAAAACGCAAAGAGAATAGAGGCTGAAATACGGTTCATTTTAAGTTTTTTGTTTTTTGATATAAAGCATTAAAAATGCAAAAATATTACATAATGGGTTTAATATCTTTGATAAACAATAATAGTTATTTGATCTAAGTTGTGTTGTGCCGTTATTTGTTTTTATGTGCTTTGGTTTAAAAGTGTATTATTGATCCTTTTCAAGCAGTATTGGATCAAGGTAAAAAGTATGACCTTTTCTGGCAAACGCATTTCCTGATGGGATATTGAAATCTTTCAAAATGGTTTTGTAGCCTTTCATTTTTATTTCCATTAGATAATCGGTGTCGGCAGGAATTATCACAATATATTTACCGTTACTCTGAGATGGGCGATATACGCCTTCTTTGTTGCCGGTTTTTTTATTGATGATAGAGATATGGGCATCCGCAGCGGGGTCTCCATCCTGGTTAAATATAAAGCCTCCTACAACGGTTAGTGCGTTGGGAGCGTTGTCGGGAAATTCTAATAAATAAAGGTCGGATCCTCCAAAGCTGTCATTACGTTTTGAAGCGTAGTAAACTCTTTGCTCATTAACGGTTGGTGCAAAAAACAAGTCGTCAAATGGAGTGTTTATGGGGTATCCAATGTTGGTTACATTGTCCCAAACGCCTGAACTGTCTGTGCTGGCAGAAAAGATGTCAAAGCCTCCCATTGAATTATGGCTTTCTGAGCTAAAGTAAAGAGTTTTTCCGTTGGGGTGTATATAAGGGCTCTCTTCGTCCAGTTCTGTATTGATTCCGGAACCCAGATTCACAACTTTTCCCCATTCTCCATTGGGAAGCTTGGTAGATTTATACAGGTCTTTCCCTCCGAACCCTCCTATGCGGTCGCTGCTAAAGAAAATAGTATTCCCATCCAGTGAAAATGAGGCATGGGTTTCGTTTGCCATAGAGTTGATGGGAGCTGGTAATTTTTCCAGTTCTCCCCATTTGTCGTTTTTTAGAGTACTGGTGTAAATATTGCCGATGGCACCATCGTTTTGATAAAAAAGCAAAGTTTTACCATCAGGAGAAATGCCGATGCTGGCGTTGTTTCCTTTGGTGTTAATATCAAGTGCTCTGGTGGTTATCCACCTGCCCTCGCGCCACAATGAAAAGTAAACGTTTTCATCACTGATACCCGAAGCCATCTTTAATGACTCTTCTGTTTCTCTGTTTGAAGTGAATATGAGCAGGTCTTCTGTAAGGTTTATGATGGGACTGTGTTCATCAAACTCTGTGTTAACCAGTGGGCCAAGGTTTGAAATTTTAAACTGTACCGGATTTTTCATGAGTTCAATGGCAGAGGTACAATAGCCAACCTCCCGTTCTATTTTTTTTATGGCATCTTTCTTTTTTGCAGGTATCTGGTTATTAAGCAGCTCATATGTTTTTAAGGCTTTTTCAAACTGGTAATCCAGATGGTATGCCTGCCCCAGGTAAAAACGGGATTCAATGGCTTCTATACTGTTTTTATTTTCAATGGGGTATTGTTTCACTACTTTCTCTAATATTTCTACCGCTTGTTTTATTCTTCCTTCTGAAAATAAAAAGCATTCGCCGGCCTTAAATAGCACAAACGAATCTGTGGGGTATTCCTTTAGGAGTTCGTCGTAAATCTCAGCAGCTTTTGCGTAGTTTTCAATGTTGATATAATGGTTTGCTTTTGTGATCTGCTTTTTATAGGTTTTATCTTGTCCGAAAGAAATATTGAACAATAAAAGTATGAGGAGTGTTACCGTTAACTGCTTTTTCATATACTCTAATAAATTAGTATCCGGATTCATGTATCAAGATTGATGAATGGCGTTTTGAAGTAAAAAGCTTTTTATTCGTCATCCCGTGTTTTTAATACTCAATCATGACAGGTTCTCTCAAATAAATTTAATTATCCTTTTAGGTGAGAATCAGGATATGTTCGTTTTATTTTATAGATCTTCGTTTTCTGAAATATCTATAAAAATATGCAAATGTTTTTATTTATCAACAATTAATAATGCTGAACGTCTCCTTTGTGGTATTTTTTGTCGCTGCCCATAAGTGTTTTCTTTTCATCTAACCAAAAACGGTATCTGAATTTCGGGCCGTATTTAGTCATGATCCGGATCATCTTTTTATAGGTGATTTTCTGAATGGGGAAAACGATGATTCCATTTGTTACATCAGCCAAACCCTCTTCGGTTATTGGTGTGGTTTTTATGTTGTTTTCAATATTAATGGGGGAGTCAATGGAATAATAGTTTAAAATGCCTGCCCGGGGAGTTGGTTTGTCCCGGTGAACGGCAGATGAAAATTTGATTATATTGATGCCCGTGTTGATCAGCAGGCTGAATACAAACCCATAGCTTTTGCTAAAATGCTTTTGTGCAAACTGAACCATGGCTTTGTAAAAGCGGTCTCTGTATATTTTGTCCTTGTTGGTGCTTTCTCCTTTAAAATGGATTATGGACGATTCTGCAAAATAAAAGTTATCATACCCTGCCTTAATCAGGCGGTAGGATAAATCAATATCTTCACCATACATAAAAAAATCTTCGTCAAACAATCCTGTCTTTTCTAATGCTGCTTTTTTCAGGCACATAAAGGCTCCGGAGAGCACTTCTGTTATGGCATTGCTGTTTGAGTCGATATATCCTTTATGGTATTGGTTAAATATTTTGCTTTTGTGAAAGATGGACGAGAGACCCGACATCTTGCAGAATGAAGCCCATGGTGTTGGGAGACCTCTTTTGGATTCGGGCAAAAACTGACCTGTTCCATCTATCATTCTGATTCCTAGTCCACCAATATTTTGATTTTTATTTAAAAAGGAGAGTGTTTTCTCAAGCGTATCTTCGGCCAGTATGGTATCCGGGTTTAAAACTAAAATGTATTTTCCCTGAGCTATCTGGATAGCCTGGTTATTGGCAATTGAAAATCCGGGATTGTGTTTGTTTGCAATAAGATGGCATTGGGGAAATTCCTGACTTACCATTTCTGCCGAATTATCTGCCGAGTTATTGTCAACAACAAAAACTTCTGCCTTTAGGTTGTGGCACGCAGCAAAGACTGAGTGCAAACAAATCCTTAAAAAATCAACAGCATTATAACTTACAATAACTACAGATAAATCCAATTCCATTTACTTTTTACAAACGTACCATGCCTTCATTATCTATTAATGCAAAAGTGAAAGCGTGGTGTTAACCCAATAAGAATCTGAGGAGTTTGGTCAGAAGATTCCCGGAAGTATTTTCCATCCGTTGTCTCATTCTGGCACTTTCTTCATCACCTCCTAATTTTAGCTCTTGCCATATTTCGCCCCACCCATAAAAACCGCCAATGTTCCTGTCGTCAATAAACATGTCGGCATTTATTTTACGGCTGGCAGTGGCTTCGTCAAACTTTTCTTCCGGATAGCTTTTGTTGACAGCATAAAATTCAATTCCTTTCTTTCGGCAATATTCAACGGCAGCATCCAGCTCTTTTCCCGACCTGTAGGTCCATAATATAAGCAGATGCCCTTCTTTCTGCATTGCTTTTAATGTATCAAAAGCAAAAATCTTTTCCTTCCCGATAGCAGGATATTTGTGCTCAACAATAGTTCCGTCAAAATCAACAGCTATAATCATTGTAATAACGAATCGTTTTTAAATTTCTTGTGTTGTATGGTAATAATTTAAAAAAGTAACTCTTCTTCCTGTTCGCTTAAATTTAAATCACTGCACAATTTATTTTTGGTTGGGGCATGAATCATGAATAGTATAAAAACTACGGCAAACATATATAAAAATGATTTATCGGCAGTTACTAAATATCCAATTAAGGCTATAAGACCAATGGCCTCGAGCATGGCTACCCTAACAATAAATGCGGTTTGGTAAAACCTAAGTTTGTTTACTACTTGTATGTCGGGATTGATGTGTTTTATTTTTTTGTAAAAAAATATGTGGCTTACCGGAATGCCAACCAATAGGGAAATAATTACAACGGTTTTTATTAATGCCTGGTGTTCTGCATCGAATATGGGCAGGTGTCCTGATCTGAAAACAAAAAATACCGTAAATAGTGCAGCCAGTGATATGGATACCAGAATAGCGGCATATAAGATGTTTAAAGTTTTAAATTGTTTTTTTATGTCAGCTTGCATCTTTCTATTTGTCAAATTTATGATTTGTGTTTACTATGTATTTTATAATTTCATGCTCGACTCAAAAGGGGTGCGATTGATCAATGATCTCCCCAAGGTAACTTCATCGGTATATTCAAGCTCGTCGCCAATTGATACGCCTCGGGCCAGGGTTGTTATTTTAATATCATGATTATTAAACTTACGGAATAAATAAAAATTTGTTGTGTCCCCTTCCATTGTTGTGGGAAGTGCAAAAATCAGTTCCTTTATTTCTCCGGAATTTACCCTGTCTTCAAGGGGTTTTATGGTCAAATCATCAGGGCCAATGCCATCCATAGGTGATATGATGCCTCCCAGCACATGGTAAACACCAAAAAACTGTTGTGTGTTTTCAATGGCCATTACATCTTTAATGTTTTCAACTACGCAAACGGTGGAATGATCCCTTTTTGTGCTGGAGCAGATGTCGCACACTTCGGTATCTGAAAGGTTGTAACATACTTTGCAGTAAACTATTTCTTCGCAAAGTTTTTTTAATGCATCCGAAAATCGCAAAACATCATTTTTTTCCTGCTTAAGCAAGAATAGCACGAGTCTCAATGCACTTTTTCTGCCTACCCCAGGGAGTTGGGAAAATTCCTTAACTGCATTTTCAAGTATTTGCGATGGAAAGCTATCGGTGTTCATAACCCTTTAAAATTTTTTGCCGCCCAAAGGTAAGAAAATTCTTTGGGCAGAGCAGCCGATAGGTTGCAATGAAGTTTAAATCTTTATAACCTATGTTTGCCGCATGCAAAAAATTATAGGATATTGAATTAATGGTTTTCTAACAACAGGCAGATAACTATTTAGTTCCTGCAAGAAAATTCATGATTCCTACGCTCACCCCTTTGATTCCCCTAAAGGGGAAAACTCCAACGCACTGTGCGGAAGCAACTTCCCCTTTAGGCTGAGTGGTGTGGGTGGGCTAACAAAAATTTCTGGAGTTTTCTTGCAAGTACTATTTCTTTCATTCAATTGGCGCCATAGTTTATTGGGCAATCTGTAAACAAAAACTGTTGCTGTATTCTGTTTCTCTCCAATTTCTAAAAGCAATCCATATGGTATAATCGCTAATGTTGTCGGTTGTAAACTTATTCCATAAAAATTCCCCTGTTGCTCTGCGTACACCAACAGGCATATGATCAACCATATAACTTTGCCTATATCTCCACATAAATACCAAAGAATCTGAATTGGCTGCTTTCGGACTGTCAAAATAAGGATCCCAGCTGAGGTGTATCCCTTCGTCAGAAACAGAAAAACTGATATTTTCAGGTAGCGGAATGTCTCCATGCGAAACCAGTGCCTTTTGCATATCAATATATTGATTGGGGTATTCCCCGGCAATGGCATGTTTAAGATGATATGACTGGGCAGCCTGATATGGACTTCTGGTAGGAACCTCGTTTTTAAAGGTTTTGTGAATAATTATTTTTGCAGGACGAAGAAATTCGTGAACCAATCCCATTTTTTGCCTCTGTGCTAATCTGCCTGGTGTTTTCTTTGGTTTTCTTTTTGGTACAGTCCTTAAGATATTAACTCCATACCGTGAGAACATTACAAGGTTACCAACTTTCCCGCTTCCGGGTCCTAATATTCCTTTTGATAAAATAGCCATAACGTGAGATTTTTGGTTAATATGTTTTAGCTTTTTGAAATAATGATGCCGAAACTTATCTATAGTTGTTCAAAAGGTCGGATTTAATAAAACACCATGCTTGTACTAATCTGCAATGCACCTGATAGGGGACTGCTATATATCAAGTGTGCAATTAATACATACATGCTTCAGATGTTCTTCACTATTTCTCCACAATAAAACTCAAATCAGTGAAGCAGTAGTGAAGGAATAGTGAAGAAATAGTGTAGTATTTGTGATGTAATTGCGAGTTTGGTTTATTGCAGTCACCTATAAGGTGTGAAGTAAGGTATAAAAAGGTAATGAGTGAATGTGCTTTTTTATACATTTTTGCCTTTAGCGGCTCTCTTTTGTTGTATTGGCCAGGCTTAGCTGTCTTCAAATTCAACAAATGCCCGATTCTGGATAAGTTTTTTATATTTGTTGAAACTAATAATGGAATAAGCGTATGAAACCACAATATACCGGATTGCTTGTGGCACTGTATTTTATCGTTTTAATGATAATTTCATATGTTACCGGGAAAAAATCAGATAACAAAAACTTTTTTTTAGGAAACAGGCAGTCGCCCTGGTATATTGTTTCCATCGGTATGATCGGAGCCAGTTTGTCGGGTGTAACATTTATCTCCGTACCGGGCTGGGTAAAGGCAACCCAGTTTTCCTATCTTCAAATGGTAGGGGGGTATTTTATTGGTTACCTGGTTATAGCACATGTGTTGCTTCCCGTGTATTACAGGTTGAACCTGACATCGATATATACCTACCTCGAAAAACGCTTTGGTTTTTTTGGTTATAAAACCGGGGCATGGCTTTTTTTGGTATCAAGAACAATTGGCGCTTCGGCACGACTGTATTTAATGGCCAACGTGCTTCAAATTAGTTTGTTTAACGCATTGGGGATTCCGTTTGCTATTACCGTTTTTATAACCATAGCCTTAATTTGGATTTATACTTTCAGGGGTGGGATTAAAACCATTATATGGACAGATATGCTTCAAACCCTGTTTATGCTTACCTCTGTTGTTATTACCATAGTTTATATTGCTAAATCTATGCAACTTGATATGCCGGGAGTTGTAGACCTGATTAATAGCAGTGAGCTGAGTCGTGTTTTTGTTTTTGACGACTGGCATTCGAAGCAAAACTTTTTTAAGCAGTTTGTTACCGGGGCGTTTATTACCATTGTTATGACCGGGCTGGATCAGGATATGATGCAGAAAAACCTTTCGTGTAAAAACTTAAAGGACGCACAAAAAAACATGAAATGGTATGGATTTGCCTTTATTCCAACAAACATACTTTTCCTTTCATTAGGAGTATTGCTTTATACTTTTGCGCATCAGCAGGGAATCGCATTGCCCGAACGTTCAGATGATTTGTTCCCGGTTATTGTAAACAGCGGATCATTACCCGCAATAGTAGGGGTGTTTTTTATAATAGGCCTGGTAGCTGCTGCCTACAGTAGTGCAGATTCCGCCCTGACCTCCTTAACCACCTCGTTTTCGGTAGATATATTAGGAACAAAACATGGTGAGGAACTCTCCAAAAGAAAAAGGATGCTGGTGCATCTTTCATTTTCAGTGCTACTGATGTTGGTGATTATTCTATTCAGGGTGTTTAAAGCAGACAGCATTATCAGCACTATATTTATATTGGCCGGGTACACCTACGGCCCTTTGTTGGGTATGTATGCCTTTGGCCTGTTTACCAAAATTGAGGTTAAAGATAACTGGATTCCGGTTTTAGCAATTGTAGCACCTGTAATTACGGGAGTTTTGGATTATAATGCATTGCGCTGGTTTGGTTTTGCCCTGGGTTATGAAAAGCTGATTATGAACGGGTGCTTTATGTTTTTAGGATTACTAATTGTACGTCGTAAACAATAATTAACAAAAAACTAGCGTTTGGGATATTGTAAAATAACCATAAATTTCATATTATTGTGTACTGCTTGTTTTTTCAATTTGAACACAAATGTTAAATACATGTATTCTTTAAGGTGACACTTTTAATAAGTTTTATTGGGATACTGAGTTTGTGGAATTTGATTTCATATTATTTATAAACCTTTTCAATTATTTGATTTGCTATGAGCGAATATTTTAACAAGGTAAAAAATTACCTATTAGACCTTGAATACAGGATTGTATCAGAGGATGTAAATGAAGAATTAGTAGTTATTGAAAAAGAAGAAGACGGGATCAGCAATATTGTTATAGATTGTGAAGACAGTATTGTAATAATAGAAGGACTTCTTTTTGAAATGAGCTCTGGTTCAGAGGAAATCTATAAATCACTTCTTAAAAAAAACCGGGAAATAGTTCATGGGGCATTTACGCTTGATGAAACAGGAAACAGAGTGATTTTTAGAGATACTTTGCAACTGGAAAATCTGGATTTAAATGAGTTGGAAGGAACATTGAACTCATTGAAGTTGTTATTGTCAGAGTATTCAGAGGAATTAATAGAGTTTTCAAAAGCCTAAAAAAGTAAACACATGAGTATTTTTAAAAGAATTTTCAGAGTAGGACAGGCAGAGGCACATGCTATTGTTGATAAGTTAGAAGATCCTATCAAAATGACCGAGCAAGGTATCCGTGATCTAAAACAGGATCTGGATAAGAGCCTTCAGGCACTTGCAGAGGTAAAAGCGATGGCTATCCGGAGCAGGAAAGATTTGAATACCAATAAGGAAATGGCCAAAAATTATGAGCAAAAGGCTATTCTTTTACTTCAAAAAGCCGAAAAGGGCGAATTAGAAGTTGCAGAAGCAGACCGGTTGGCAACAGAAGCCTTGTCTCGTAAAGAAGAAGCCGTGGAAGCTGCTTCAAGGGCGCAGGAAGAAGTAAATCGCTTTGATACCAATATCTCACAGCTGGATAAAAATATTAAGAAACTAAAAAGCACTATTACAAGCTATGAAAATGAATTGCGCACCCTAAAGGCAAGGGCCAGGGTAAGTAGTGCAACACAAAAAATTAATAAGCAGTTAAGCGGTATTGATAGTTCTGGTACGGTTTCTATGCTGGAAAAAATGAAAGAGAAAGTAGCCCAGCAAGAAGCGATGAGTGAGGCTTATGGCGAAATTTCAATGGAAAACAGGAGTATCGATGAGGAAATTGACGATGTTCTGTCGGATAAAAACGTTAAGGCTTCTAACTCGTTGGAAGAGTTAAAGGCTAAGCTTAAACAGCAATAACATTGTTAATACATGGGTATCTTTGATATTTTTAAAAAAAGAGAACCTCATTATGATAGCACCAACATTCAGGTTAAAGACCTGGATGTTGGTTTTGTTTTTGATTACGACCTTGCCACCTGGGAAGTAAAGGCTATCTATGAGTACGATTGGGGTGATAACTATTTTACCCGGGAATTTAAAATTACTGATGGAAAAACGAATCAGTTTCTTTCTTTGGCAGAAGATGATGAATTGGAACTTTCCATATCCCAAAAGGTTAAAGTAAGGGCTTTGGATGATAGTCTTACAGAAACATTGCATCATCAACAGAAACCGCCAAAAAAAATAACATATAAAGGAATTGCCTATTATCTGGAGAATGAAGCTCCTGGTTATTTTCATGATATTGCCAAGGGGGAAACATGGGAAGAGTTCCGCTCGTGGGACTTTGAAGATGAGGATGGGGTGAATATCCTTTGCATTGAACAGTGGGATGAAAAAGAATTTGAAGCTTCTGTAGGTAAAAAGATTAAGGAATTTGAAATTTCCAATATATTACCTTCGTCATAATAAAACAAACAGCAAAACAAATGGATAATAAACTCGCAAAGATTATAATTGCTGTTATTATTGGTTTTTTTATTCTAAAAACCTGTAGTAACAGGAAGTCGAACAGGGATTATAGCCAGCAGCCTGTGGTGTCGGGCAGCTGGGAAAAATCTCCGGTTGATAAGTTGATCAGATCATTGGCCAATGAACCTAATTTTTCTATAATTCTTTTGGATATGGATTCCAGGAGTAATGGTTATTATCACCAATACCAGGTAATTGTAGAGAAACCAGATACAGTTGTGGCAAAAGATACTGATTGGGAAAAAGTGAGCGATAGCTTTTTTGCCAGTAATGTAAATAATATGGGTATGGAAATTGCCTCAAAAAAGAATGGTAAGCTATCCAAAGTAGCTAGTCCTGCTGGTTATAACCACTATGTTGGCAATGAAAAATATGGGCATTGGGTACAAAGAGATGGTGGTTCTTTTTGGGAGTTTTACGGAAGATATGCCTTTATGTCGTCGATGTTTAATATGATGACATACCCGGTTCGCCGATCATATTGGGATGATTATTATGGAGGTTATTATGGACGAAGGGCGTATTACGGGCCTTCCGGTTCAAATATGTACGGAACCCGTTCTTATACCTCGTCACGAACTGGCAAAAACACAACGTGGGCATCCAAGCCATCTTCTTTCAAAAGCCAGGTAAGAAGCCAGGTTTCCCGATCTGCTACAACTACCAAGTCAAGGAGTTATTCTTCGGGGTCAAGTTATTCGCAAAAGTCCAGGAGCTCATCTCGCTATAGTAGTTCATCATCGCGTTCGCGTAGCGGAGGTTTTGGTAAATAGTATAATCCCTATAATTTAAAAAATATGAATTTATCAGATATTTCAATCATATTATATGATGCGATAGCCTATATTTCCGCAGGATTTGTGATTTTCTTCCTGGGAAAAGTGGTTTATCAATTAGTAAACAAGAGCTTTAGTGTAAAGGAAGAGTTGGTTGAAAAGGATAATGTGGCATTTGCTTTTGCTCATACCGGTTATTTTATTGGATTGTTACTGGCCATAGGGAGTGCTATTGTTGGTCCTACAAGAGGCTTGGTAAATGATCTGGTTGATATTATGGCATACGGAGCCTTAGCTATTATATTGTTGAACCTTTCGATCTGGCTGAATGATAAAATCATTTTGCGAAAGTTTTCTGTTAAAAAGGAAATTATCACAGATAGAAACTCAGGAACCGGAATTATTGAAGGAGCGGTTTCTGTGGCTTCGGGTTTGATTATTTTTGGTGCAGTAACCGGAGAAACAGATATGGGCGGATGGGCTCATGGGTTTTTAACAGCTGTAGTATTCTGGGCTTTTGGCCAGTTGGCAATGATTATTGGGGCATGGGTTTACCAGTTGATAACACCGTATGATGTTCACGACCATATAGAAAAGGACAATGTAGCTGTGGGAGTTGGTTTTGCAGGTGCCTTGATTGCTATTGCAAACCTGATCCGTTTTGGCATAGCCGGTGATTTTGAAGGATGGGGGCCAACATTTACCGAAGCTGGTTTTGAACTGGTACTTGGCTTGGCATTGTTGCCGGTGATGCGTTTTTTAACTGATAAAATTTTGCTTCCGGGACAACGGCTAACTGATGAGATAGTGAACCAGGAGCATCCTAATGTAGGAGCTGCGGTTATTGAGGCATTTGCTTATGTTGGGGGATCTGTATTGATTACCTGGTGTTTGTAGATGGTCATTAGTCAATGGTCAATAGTCAATGGACATTAGTCATTAGTTAATATTGGTCATTGGTCATTGATCATTGTAATTTGATCATTGTAAATTGATAATAATATTCATAATAAAAGGCACAGGTTGACAGTAGTGCCTTTTGTTTTTTCATCTTTTCTTGTTAATGTTTAAAATTAAGAACAAGTATTCTGCCATATTGATGGCTGCTATTTTTGCTACAGGTTTTAGTGGAATTGTTGCAGAATATCTATTGTCGACCCTGGCTACACATTTTTTGGGAGATTCAACTATCCAGTGGGCATTAATTGTTTCTACCATGATGTTCTCTATGGGGTTGGGGAGTCGCATCAGTAAATCGTTTATATCTCACCTTACAGAGAAATTTCTGATACTTGAGTTCATTCTTTCTTTGGTGGTGTCCTTTGTTCCTTTGGTTGTATATACAGCCTCAGCCTATACTGCATCGCTGGCGGTTATTATTTATGCCTGCAGCATCTTGATTGGCTTGTTGATAGGCATGGAAATTCCTTTGGTTACCCGGATCAATGATCAGTATGAAGATTTAAGGGTTAATATTTCCAAGGTGCTGGAAAATGATTATTATGGTAGTTTGTTGGGGGGAGTATTCTTTGCCTTTATTGGGATTCCGTTTTTGGGATTAAACTATACTCCATTTGTTTTGGGGATTATAAATTTTAGTGTTGCCGTTGTTGTCTATTTTTCATTAAAGAATTTTATTTCACCGGCATATAAAATCCCATTTAATGCGGCTATAGCTGGGATTGTTGTAGTTTTGGTATGTGGCGTGTTTATGGCCGAACCGATTATTGTTTACGGAGAACAGCAGAAATACAAGGATAAGGTTATTTATGCCGAGCAAACAAAATACCAGCGGATTGTTGTTACCCAATGGAAAGATGATTTTTGGCTTTATCTGAATGGGAACCAACAATTGTGTACTATGGATGAAATGATGTATCATGAACCTTTAGTACATCCTGCCATGAGTTTACATCCGCATCCTAAGGATGTTCTGGTTTTAGGTGGGGGCGACGGTTGTGCTGTCCGCGAGATTTTAAAATATAAGGCAGCTGAGAATATTACCCTTGTGGACCTGGATCCTGCCATGACAAGATTGGGGAAAGAATATCCTTTGTTAACCCGCTTGAACCATAACTCGTTATCAGATTCAAGGGTGGCGGTTTTAAACAGGGATGGTTTTACTTATATAAGTGAAAACAAGGATTTTTATGATGTTATTATTGTTGACTTGCCCGATCCAAGGAACATAGAGCTTAACAGGCTTTATTCGGAAGAGTTTTATAAGATAGCGTACCGGCATCTCCGTCCCGGAGGTGTTATTGTAACTCAGGCAGGCAGCCCGTATTTTGCTACCAAAGCATTTAAGTGTATTGTGGGTACCATGCGAAGTGCAGGTTTTGAGGTGGTACCCCTGCATAATCATGTGATTACCCTGGGAGAATGGGGGTGGAGTCTTGGGGTGAAGCAACCGGAAGGCTATCCGTTGAAGGAAGTATTGCAAGATTTGCATTTTACGGATATACAGACGCAATGGATTACTAATGAAGCAATGCAATTGATTACATCCTTTGGCAAAGAAATCTATCCGGGTCAAAGAGACTCCGTAAAAGTCAATAAGCTTCATGACCCTGTTTTGTATAAGTATTATTTAAAGGGTAATTGGGATTTGTATTAGAAATAACCTGGCAGAAAAAAGTAAATGAAGGACAAATTAGAATACATAAAACTAGAACCGGAGATAGTGAACCTGAAAGGATGGATCCAGCTTGTGGATGAAGGTGAATTGCGTGCTGTTTTTGAAAATACATTAAAACAATCGGGGTTTACAATCCTGGATTATAACGCCCATCGTTTCCCGGTGAATGGATACACTGCTTTCTGGCTTTTAGCCGAATCGCATCTTGCTATCCATACATTTACAGAAAGCAATGTAACTTATATTGAATTGTCGAGTTGTAACCAATCTAAGACAAATATCTTTAAATCACTTTGCGAAAAAATGGATTATAACCTAAATTGGGATGATGAAATTAAGGTTACCAAACCTCGTGGTAATCCGGAATATTCTTTATAGCTATTGATTTTATAATATATGACATCGTCTCTGCAAGAAAACTCCTGTTTTATAGTTAACCCCATCGCTCACCCCTCGTCCCCTGAAGGGGAAGCCTCTCGCGCACTGTGGGTTGAGTCACTCCCATTAGAGCCTGTTCCGAACTTGTATTCGGGGGAGTTGGAGGGTGTGGGTTGGAAAAAAAAACGAGTTTTCTTGCTAGTACAAACTAATCTGTTATCGGATTTGTATCAGGCTAAATATTTTAATAGATGAAAAATAGAAAACTGTTTGCTGCCGGAGTTGTAGTATATATTCTGCTGATTTACATCATATCCATATTGGAGAAATCAGATCCCAATGCTAATATTAAATCGTTGACAGATGCGGTGTGGTATAGCGTGGTGACATTAACAACAGTTGGGTATGGCGATTACTTTCCGGTAACCTTAGGTGGTAAAATACTGGGTTTATTTATTATTTTGGGGAGTCTGGGGATACTTGGCTTTCTTATTGGTGAAATAACATACAGAATCAACACATATATGGAAAAAAAGAAACAAGGATTTTTTGGAACCGACTTCGAGGATCATTACGTTATAATTGGCTGGAGCGAGTTTGCCCGTCAGGTGGCCAATCAAATTTATTATGCAGGGCACAAAATTGCATTGGTTACCAATTCAAAAAATGACCTGGAGCTTTTTAATGATTTGTATGAAAGCGATAATAGTTTTGCTTTGTTTGCAGATTTTAAAAATATGCTGGCATATGAAAAAGTAAATATCCGTAAAAGTAAGGCTGTTTTTGTAAATTTTATGGAAGACACGGATACGCTTGTTTTTGTGTTGAACATTAAAAAGGAATACCCTGATTTAAATATCATAATCAATTGTACCAATCCCGATTTAAAGGAAACACTTGAAAATACCGGGGTGTCGCATGTTGTGGCCCGTCATGAAGTGGCTTCGCGTATGGTGGCGAGTTATTTGTTTGAGCCGCATGTGGCTGAATATACCTCAGACCTGATCTCGACCAGTGTGGTAGAAAACGATCAGGATATTCAGCAATATAAAATTACACAGGATAATCCATATATGGGGATGAATTACATAGATGCTTTTGTTAGTTTAAAAAAGGACTTAAATGTGATTTTGATAGGGCTGGTAATAAAAGGTAAGCTAGTGAAAGATCCGGACGACAACCAGTCTCTAAACCAAGGAGATTATATTATTGTAATTTCAAGGGGCAACGATAAGGTTAAACTTGAAAAGACTTTTGGAGTGAAGGAAGGGTATTGAAAAGACTGTTGTAGAAAGTTGTATCCTGTGGTTTTGGGATTTTCTCAAAAGTTCAAATAAACAATAATATATCTATGAATAATAAGTAAAACGTGTGAAAAACCTTTACCACAAAGGCACCAAGGGCACAAAGAATCACAGAGAAATATGAAGCTCTGTGTTTCTTTGTGCTCTCCGAGACTCTGTGGTTGAGTGTATGTTGGAGGAAACAAGCAATATCAACTTAAAATGCCACGGTGTCAGTTTTACTAAAACAGGATACACTGTTTGTATAAGTAGTTATAATCAAACGATCTGTTAAATCAATATATCTCTGGAAACCTCTCCGGATTTGATTCGCTCATCAAATCATAGATGGTTTCGTAAACATCCTCTGCATTGGGGTTTGAAAAATAGTCTCCATCGGTTCCAAAGGCCGGTCTGTGGTCTTTGGCAGTTACCGTTCGAGGGGTAGAATCCAAATGTTTATATCCTCCTTGCTTTTCTATTACTTGCTGCATCATATAAGCCGTTGTTCCCCCCGGAACATCTTCATCAAAGAAAACAATCCTGCTTGTTTTTTTTACGGATTCAAGTATCACACCATATAAGTCAAACGGAAGCAAGGTTTGTATATCAATCAATTCAACAGAAACACCTATATCATTTAATTGAGTAACGGCTTCCTGGGCAATCCTAACACATGATCCATAGGTTACCAGGGTAACGTCGTGTCCAACATGCAGTACTTCAGGTATGCCCAGAGGAATGTTAAACTCTCCAATGTTTTCAGGACGAGGTTCCCTGATGCGGTATCCGTTGAGCGGTTCTATAACCAATGCCGGGTCGTCTGCTCTTAGCAGTGTATTGTACATTCCGGCAGCCCTGGTCATGTCGCGAGGAACGCAAACGTGCATGCCCCTGATGGAATTGATGACCATGCTTGTGGGGGATCCGGAATGCCAGATGCCTTCTAAACGGTGTCCCCGGGTTCTTACTATCAGCGGAGCTTTTTGCCCTCCTTTTGTTCTGTATCTGAGCGTGGCCACATCATCACTTAAGGTTTGCAGGCCGTATAAAAGGTAGTCGAAATACTGTATTTCGGCAATGGGGCGCAATCCCCTTAGTGCCAGTCCTAACCCGGTGCCAATGATGGTTGCTTCCCTGATCCCTTCGTCCCATATCCGATGAATGCCATGCTTTTGTTGCAGGCCTTCCATCGATTGGTTTACACCTCCCAATACGCCGGTATCTTCTCCAAAGCTGACCAGTTCCGGAATCTTTTCAAATAACTGGTCAAAGTTATCTCTTAGTATTTCCCTTCCGGGAACTTTTTCAACATTTGCAGGATAGTGAGGTGGTATTACCGGTATTTTTGTGATTGCATATTCATCTTCGGCATACAGACGGTCGTTATACATAACATGGGTCACTTCCCTGTACTCTGCAATCCATTTTTGAAGCACGGATTTTAAACTGTCGGGTTTTGCACATGAGCTGCAGATATGTCGAAGGATCTTTCTGGCTGTTGAAAGAATTTCTTTCCTGTTCAGGGTGTATGCCGATTTAAGATCATTTATAAGATCGTTGATTTTATTGTTATTGCTGCCCGCGCAGATACAGGTTTTTTGTTCTATCAGTTTAATCAGGGAGTCTCTCTCTGTTTTTAAGGGGGCATTAAATTGTTCCCAGGCTGTTTTTTGTGCCATTCGGGCTTCCACAAGTGCTTCCTGTTCAATTGCGTTGAGTTCGCCATCATTGGCCAGGTTACGTTCAATAATCCACTCCCTCATTTTTTTCAGGCAGTCAAACTCTTTTTCCCATTGCAGGCGTTCCTCAGATTTGTATCGCTCGTGAGATCCGGAGGTAGAGTGGCCAATGGGCTGGGTAAGTTCTTCGATATGAAATAATACAGGCACGTGCTCCTTACGGGATTTTTTTACACCTTCTTCATATGCCTGGCAAATCCCGGCATAATCCCATCCTTTTAGTTTGTAGATTTCAATTCCGGTTTTTTCTTTTGCCCCCTTTTCAAAACCTTTTAAGGCATTTGAAATGCTTTCTTTTACGGTTTGGATTTTCTTGGGGACAGAAATTCCGTATCCATCATCCCAAACCGAAACTACCATGGGTATTTGATGTACCGCTGCAGCATTAATCGTTTCGAAAAAGTGGCCTTCAGAAGTGCTGGCATCTCCAATGGTACCAAAAGCTACTTCGTTACCTTTATTGCTAAACTTTGTTTTGTCTGAAAGGGCCGGATTGTTCCGGTATAACCTTGAGGCATAGGCTAACCCCACTAAACGTGGCATCTGACCTGCCGTTGGGGAAATATCTGCAGAGGTACACTTGATGTTTGCAATGTCTTTCCATTCTCCTGTTTCAGTAATGGTCCGGGTTCCAAAATGATTGTTAAAAGACCGCCCCCCGTTATCAGGGTTTAAATCAGTATTGGTTTCACCATATAATGATGCAAAGAACTGTTGCGGGGTAAGCATCCCTGAGGCTAGCATAAAAGTCTGGTCGCGGTAATATCCCGAGCGCCAATCTCCTTCTTTAAACTGCTTTGCCATGGCTAATTGGGCTACTTCTTTTCCATCGCCAAAGATGCCAAACTTTGCTTTTCCTCCTAAAACCTCCTTACGGCCTATTAAACTTAAATTACGGCTTACCTGCCCAATGCGATAATCGCGAAGGACTTCTTTTTTAAATTCATCAAAACTGATTCCGGTACCTGAGATCATCCTGTTGCTGACTTTTAGATAATAGATAAAAGACTATATTACTTTGCAAAACTACAAAGTTATACCAATTTCACTATAAAATTTATATCATTGGGATATTGGTATTGTATCAATTCTCACACTTGAAACATATTTGTGGCTACATTGTTTAATAAGTAAGAAAATTCAGTATTTTTGCATGCTCATTAAAAATTATATGTTATGATCAAAGTGTTATTATTAAGTGTTGTATTGGTTGCGGTTGTGTTTGTTTTAATGGCTATTAGCATTTTGATTAAAAAGAATGGAAAGTTCCCAAATCTTCATATTGGGAGTAATAAAGAAATGCGAAAAAGAGGGATTTCATGCGCCACTTCGCAACACAGGGAAGCTCAAAAGGACTCTATTAAAATTAAGCCCCTGCATTTGGAAGGGGAAGGAGATAGCCAAACGCTTAGTTGTTGATGGTTATTAGCTAATAGCTAATAGCTAATAGCCAATAGTTATTAGTCATTAGTCAAAATTGCTCCTTGCTCATTGTTTATTGCTCATTGTTTATTGCTCCTTGTTAATTGTTTATTGCTGAAGAATGAGCTTTTCAAATCCCTTGGTGTATTTTACCTGGTTTTCACCATTTTCATCCTGATAAATAAAGTATCCTTCAATATTGGGCAGGCTTTCGATTACTTGCATACTTTTTTCCAATCCCATCACCATACATGCAGTGGCATAGCCATCGGCAACCATGCATTCTTTTGCAATAATGGAGGCGCTTAAAAGTGAATGTTGCACCGGGTATCCTGTTTTGGGATCGATAGTATGGGCATATTTTTTGCCGTTTTTAACATAGAAATTCCGATAATTACCACTTGTGGCAAGTCCTACATTGGTTAAAGACAAAATATCTTGTAATTCGCGGCTGATTGCAGCTTTGTCGTCAATCGGTTTGTCAATGCCAACCCTCCATGCAATTCCTTTGTTGTTAATGCCTGCTACCCTGATTTCTCCACCAATTTCAACCATATAATTTGTAATGCCTTGTGATGCCAGATAATCGGCCACCACATCCACGCCATACCCCTTGGCAATGGCACTGGCATCGAGCATGATTTCGGGTTGTTGTTTGCTTAAATAGTTGTTGGTGTCCAGCTTTACTTTGTCCATCCCTATATTCAAAAGCAATGAATCAATCATCCCGGAAGTAACGTTATCCTTTTTCTTAAATCCAAATCCCCAGGCATTCACCAGCGGGCCTACTGTCATATCAAAAGCTCCATCTGTGTTTTTGTATATGCTGATTCCTGATTCATAAACATATTTCATCATGGGGTCAATAGTAATCCCTTTGTTGCTAAAATTGAATTTGCTGATGGTTGAAGTATCCTTAAAAGTTGATAAAGCCCAATCCACTTTGTCGAGTTCTTTAGTAATGCCCATATCAATGGAATCATTTTCTTTTACAGGCTGATAGATGATGTTGTAAAAAGTACCAAAAATCTTACCCTGCATTTTAAGGTAATCGTAAGTTTTGGGTTGACAAGAAGATAAAATACAGACTGTAATTATTAGAAGAAAATGCTTCATGATGAAATGGTTTTTATGCCGGCAAAAATAGTTGATTGCGGAGTAATATACAAAGTGAAGGGAGTAATTAGTTGGGGAATACGTAAAACCTGTTAGGTTTATGAAACTCAATAAATCTGTTCGTTAATTCCAGATGAGGAACAGATCTGATAAACATGATGCCTATACAGATCTGATCCTTACTAATGAAAAAAGCTGCCCATTGCTTGAATGGGCAGCTTTTTTTTTAATCCTTTATAGTTGTTAATTACATCCCGAGGCAGCTCTTGCTTCAGCAATAACTTTTAATGATATTGCTCTTAGCTGAATATAGTCCTGAGAATTAATATCAAGTACTCCAGATGCATCAAGGCATCCTGCCGCAATGTAAACATCACGTGTTGCATCTAAGCAATCTTCATCTTCACAGTAGTATTCTTTTTCATTATATAAATAATATCCATAGTCACCGCCACTGCATGTTGTGATGTCGGCAGAGCATTCTGGTGAAACGAATTGTTCACATATTTCATCTTCATCTTCCGAACAAGCAACTGTTAGGGTTATGAAAACGACAAATAAAATTGATGGTAATAAAAGTAATTTCTTCATAGTAGTGAATTAATTTATTTCTAATTGTTGTTTTAGCTCTTTAATAGAAGGTCTTCCTTTATAAATTCTATTACGGAATATTATTGTAGGGGTTCCTTTAAATTTCAGCTCTTTAAATTCCTTTTTGTTATTTTCCAAATCAGCAATATTATTCTCTGAAAGATAATCCTGGGCGATGGCTTCATTGTTTTGCATAATATTGTTTATAAGATCTTCGTATTCAGGAGTAAATGCCAGATTGAAATTGTGCAAAAGCATATTGTGGAACTTCTCATATTCTCCATATTTAAATATGCTTATGGACATAGAATAAACGTTTAAAATTGATTTGTTATCTGATAAAGGCACAAACCTTACTCTTAAATTTATTTTTCCAGAATCCAGTATTTCTTTTTTTAATTTGGGATAATCCTCGTTGAAAAAGTATTTACAGTGTGAGCATTGATAATTCCCAAATAAAAATATGGATTCTTTAGCATCTTTATTTCCAAAAATAATATCAGATTCCTTTTTTGAGATTGGTTTTGTAACAAACCTCTTTACTGAGAAATGATTATATATTTTTACAGAAATTAGTATTAACAAAATTAATGAAATCGAATAAGAAATTATCTGTATAAGTACTCGTTTCATATTTTAATGTGTTTTCAATAATCTGATGATTGTTATACTGCAAGCAATGGACTTTTAAATAAATATGATCCTCCTATTCAGTTTCGTAGGTCACTTTTTCCGGAAAAAAGTTGAAGCCCAATATTCTCTGCTTCACCCTTACTGTATTTATCATCCTTTTCCGGTCACTTTCTTTATCCCACCAGGCTTTTTCTTTTCCATTTTCCGATTTAGAAACCAGGTATAGAGGCGTCCTGCCTTTTTTTGCCTCTTCCTCGTTTTCGGCAAATCCACCATCTGAAGCTTGCTTTTTAATATTAGCTTTTGATTTGCCTGCCAATATCTCGCCTAAAAAAACTCTTACATGGTAAGCATAATCTTCCCCTAAACTATACATCCCTAAAAAACTTGCATCAAATGATGAGGTTACTATTTGCGTTTGAGGAATGTATAACTCGTTGTTGTAAAGAAATATCTTACTGTCAAGCGTACTGAATTTTAAATCATCCAAATTTTTTAAGCCCGTCATAGGTATTTTTTCAATTGCCATTACAGGCTTAACATTTACCAAAGATCCATTCTCTAATTTTATATCGCCCCTTACCATTAATGAATCATATATCAAGTTATAATCTTTCATGACAATACGACCATCCATATGGCCTGATAAATTTCCAAATACGTTTTCTTTTTTAAAATCCTCTTGATCTATAAAGGTTTCCAATTCATCCATCATTCTGGAAACGTCAAGTTTTGAAAAATTTGACCTGAACTGCAGCAAATCTCTGAAGTTATTATTGATATCCATTCGGACCGACAGTCTGGCATCACCATCAAATACACTACACAACATATCATCTGCAACAAAATATCCTTCGTCTACTTTTGCCAGAAACTTTGTGTCAATATTTTCAACAAAAATATCACCGTATTTAAAACTCCTGAGTCTGGCTTTGCCATTGATTTTGGTTGTAAATTTTTTTATATATGGATTTTCAGTTTGTTCTTTTATAGCGGCCTGAGTTTCTTTCTCTGACATGGGAACAGTATCAGTCATAAAAGCATTAATCCAGGCATAATCCAAATCTCCTGCTCCAAAAATGCCACGTACATATAGTTCTTTTTCATTGTTTTGTACGGCCGCTGTATACACATTGGAAACGGTAGTTGAGTCAGCAGAAAAATCCAACCCAAGGTAGCTTCCAATCACTTTGTTTAGTTTTAATGTGTCATGTTGGTAATCTGCATGTCCCGATAGGGCAGTAACATTCATCATACTGTCGGGCATTTCTAGTGTTACATTGTTTAGCGATACATTAAACTTGCTGTTTTCAAAAAGTAGTTCCAGGGCTTTATCAGCAACAGAATCAATATGGAAATTTCCGGAAGAACTAATGTTGGCATCAATCTCTCCTCCCATATAATTGGCTAAGGAATCGGGGAGCATTTCTTTAATTTCGCCCAAACCAAGTTTAATTGATGACCTTAAATCATATTTTATATTTTCAAGTCCGGTTATTTTACCGGTGGCAGCAATTGATGATTGCGGCATAGCCACCAGAAAGGTATCCAGCTTTACATCCAGCTTTTTGTAATTGCTCAATTTTCCTTTAAATGACGATGCAATTATTCCATCTGTTATATTGATGTTATATTCAGGGATGGAAGCTTTAAAATCGCTTATTTTAATGTTTCCCGGCGTAAAAATAAATTTACCGTTTAGTTTGTCAACAGATGGTATTGAATCCATAGCAATAGCAATGTTATGTAACGATATATTCATGCTGGTATTTGCAAGAGCCTTATCGGTGAAACCAGGTGTAATGGAATCGGGTAAAACCCCATTGGTTTTTATATGTGCTTTTATTAATCCGGAAGCTTTTTTTATTGATGAGTCTTGCAAGTAAGGTTTCAGTTCATCCAATGAAGCACTGATGTCAGCAGCAATGTCATATTCAAGACTGTTTGGATTTTTTAGTATGGCGGATAAGTCTACTGAACTACGTGTTGTTTCTGCATGAAGTTGTTTAATGTTTACCATGGCAGCATTTAAACCGGGGGTATATCCGCTTGAAATATTGCTGTTAAGGATGATGTTTTTTACTACAGGATATACATCATACTCAATAAGGGCGTTTGAAAGATCGATATTGATATTAAACTGGGGGATGCTTGATGGAGAGATAAAGCCTTTTGTGGTTCCGCTTACATTAAGGATCCCGCCTCCTTGTTTCAATTTTAGTTCGTTACGCATTTTCTCCGGTAACAAGGCAATGTTTTTCGATAGGTCAATCTGGTTTCCACTTAGGTTGAGGTCTACAAATAAACTGTCGTGTGTTACAATGGTCCCCAGTGCGGTAATTTCTGATCCTGCTGCGTTTAGGGTAAGTTCCCTGACCTCTAAAGAATCATTAAGTGCCGAAACATCAAAGCTTAAGCTGCTTTGTTTTAATTCCTCCAGGTGGAAATCTGCATAATGGATAGATTTTAGCAGTATCTCACCTTTGGTTTCAGCAACATATCCCTTAGGCTCAAGTTCTCCGTTTATTGAAAGGTTGGGAATATTTAAATGTCCTGAAAAATTCATGTATTCATCAATATACTCAAGGTCGATGTTTGATAAAGTGAGCTTTTCAAGAGAATATACCCCTTGTACAATAGTTGTGTCTTTTTCATCTGCTTTTGTAGAATCCGTTTCTGATGCCTTAAAAAGAAAGTCGAAATTGCTGTTCCCTAATGAGTCGACAAGGTATTTTGCCTTAGCGTCTTTTATATCGATTTTTTTTACAAAGATATTTCCTCTGGTTAGTTCAATCAGGTCAACTGATGCATATAACCTGGAAATGCTTGCAACCGTATCAATATGCTGATTTAGAGAATCAGGGTGTGGAAGTTGGTTTAGCATGGCCAGGTCGTTAAATTCAATTGTTGCCAGCGGAAACCTGTAAAGCAGACTAAAGTCAACTTCGCCAACCACAAGAGGTACATCAAAGGTGTTAGCTCCTTTCTTTATGGCCATTTTAACAATGTCCTCTTTAAATATTTCAGCAAGGATAACAAGTAGCAGGATAAATGCTCCAGCAATAAATAAAATATTTCGGATAAGATGTTTTTTGCGCATAATTTAAAAAAGTATCAAGACGTAAGTATCAAGATTCAAGATTTGATTAAACGAATGTAAAAAAAATGATGTAAGAAGATGTTATCTCCAAATAAAAAAAGACTCCCTTGGGAGTCTTTTTTTATTTAATAAGTCTTACGACTTGCTACTAATATCTTGCTACTTTGATTACGATCCAAAGTCATCAAATGCAATCATTTCATCAGGTACCCCTAAATCATAAAGCATTTTGTTAACAGCATCGTTCATCATTGGAGGTCCACAAAGATAGTATTCAATATCTTCCGGCTCATCATGATTGATTAAGTACTCATCATGAATAACCTGGTGGATAAATCCTGTTGAACCTTCCCAGTTATCTTCCGGTTGAGGGTCACTTAAAGCAATTTTAAACTTAAAGTTAGGGAATTGCTTTTCGATAGCCTCAAACTGATCCTGGTAGAAGATCTCTTTCTTAGAACGGGCACCATACCAGAATGTAGCTTTACGGCCTGTTTTAACTGTATGGAACAAGTGGAAGATATGCGAACGCATAGGAGCCATACCTGCACCACCACCAATAAACATCATTTCTCGTTCAGTTTCCTTAATAAAGAATTCTCCGTAAGGTCCTGAAACGGTAACTTTATCACCTGGTTTACGAGAGAAGATAAACGAAGAACAAACCCCTGGGTTAACCTTCATAAATCCACCGTTTACTCTGTCGAATGGAGGAGTGGCGATACGGATGTTCAACATCACGATGTTACCTTCAGCAGGGTGGTTAGCCATTGAGTAAGCCCTGTAAGTAGGCTCTGGGTTCACCATCTGCAGGTCGAAGATTCCATACTTTTCGTACTCATCCCTGTACTCATCTCCAATGATCATATCTTTAAAGTCGACAGTGATTTTAGGTACATCGATCTGGATATAACCTCCTGATTTAAAATCTAACGTTTCACCTTCTGGTAGTCTAACTACAAACTCTTTAATGTAAGTAGCCACGTTGTCATTAGAAACCACCTCGCATTCCCACTTCTTGATACCAAGAATTTCCTGTGGGATGTCCATTTTCATGTCTTCCTTTACTTTTACCTGACAAGCCAAACGCCAGTTGTTAGCTTGTTCCTTACGGGTAAAATAACCTGTTTCGGTAGGAAGTATAGAACCTGCACCTTCGTTAACCTGGCAACGGCACATAGCACAAGTACCTCCACCACCACAAGCTGAAGGAAGGAAGATTTTGTTGTTTCCTAAAGCAGACAACAATGTTTGTCCTGGAGAAACCTCTAAAGCTTGCTCTCCATCATTGATGTCGATAGTAACGGTTCCTGCCGGAGTCAATTTTTGCTTTACCCACAAAAGAATTGACACCAACACAAGGATAACAAGTAAGAATACCACCACACTGGTAGTAATTACTGCACCCTGACTAGCTAAAAATATCATATTCATTTTAGTTTTTGCTTTTATGAACAAGCATCTAAAGTTTAAAAGCTTTAGTTACCTGCTCCGGCCATGCCGGTTATAATTGAATTCCCATAAAGCTCATGAAAGCAATACCCATTAAACCGGTTACGATAAAAGTGATACCTAAACCGCGTAATGGGGCAGGGATATCAGAGTATTTTAATTTTTCACGAATAGCTGCAATACCTACAATTGCCAACAACCAACCAATTCCTGATCCAAATGCAAAAGAAGTCGCTTCACCTAATGAAGCATACTGACGTTCCTGCATAAATAATGAACCACCAAGTATTGCACAGTTTACGGCAATAAGAGGCAAGAAGATACCCAATGAACTATAAAGTGCAGGGGCAAATTTCTCAACAATCATCTCAACCAACTGTACCATGGAGGCGATTACGGCAATAAACATGATGAAACTTAAGAAACTTAAGTCAACATCAGCAAAGCTTTCTCCTAACCAGCTTAAAGCACCGGCTTTAAGTACATATTCATTTAATAAATAATCTACAGGTACTGTAATGGCCAGTACAAATACTACAGCAACACCAAGTCCAAATGAAGTCTTCACAGTTTTTGATACAGCCAGGTACGAACACATACCTAAGAAGTAAGCAAATACCATGTTGTCGATAAAGATAGACTTGATGAATATATTAATTATATTTTCCATTGAAATCTGTTTTTCCAGTTAATAAATTAAGATTCAATCAAATCCTTATTTCTAGAACGTTGCACCCAGATGATAACCCCTACAGTAACCAAGGCCATTGGAGGAAGAATCATTAATCCGTTGTTCACGTACCCTAAATCGTAAAATGCCTGAGGAATGATGGTTAATGTTCCAACAGCAGGGAGTGTCAATGTTCCGGCACCCAAAAGCTCTCTGAAGAAAGCTACGATTACCAGGATAACACCGTAACCGGCAGCATTACCTACACCATCTAAAACTGATTGCCATGGTTTGTTTCCTAAGGCAAATGCTTCTAAACGTCCCATGATAATACAGTTGGTGATAATCAATCCAACAAATACTGATAACTGTTTACTTACTTCGTAAGCAAACGCTTTAAGAATCTGGTCAACCAGAATAACCAACGCAGCAACAACTACCAGCTGTACGATAATACGGATACGTGCAGGAATAGTGTTACGCAATAATGATATAAATAGATTGGCGAAAACCAATACAAACATTACCGAAATAGACATTACAATTGCCGGCTCTAATTTTGCCGTTACCGCAAGTGCAGAACAGATACCCAATACCTGGATGGTAATCGGGTTTTGAGCACCAATCGGGTTAGTAATCAATTTTCGGTTTTTCGCTGAAAACAAAGGTTCTTTGTCGCTCATTTTTTAACCGTTTAATTTTTTAAATACTTTTCGTACCCTTTAAGGCACTCTTCTAACATATCTGTAACGCCATTACTGGTGATAGTACCTCCTGAGATAGCATCAACGGCGTGGGCATTACCGGCAGATCCGCCTTTTAATACTTTTATAGAAGTAAATGCTCCTGATTCGTCAAAAATTGTTTTTCCTTTAAAAGGTGTTTGGAAAAACTCTTTTGAGATTTCAGCACCCAAACCTGGAGTTTCTCCTTTGTGATCGAAGGTAGCACCGAAAACAGTGGTTTTATCTTCGTTTAAAGAGATATATCCCCAGATTGGCCCCCAAAGACCAACGCCGCGAAGAGGAATGATAATCTTCTCCTGGCCATTATCTAACTTACAAACATATAACGGATAGTTACGGGCGTCGGCATCTTTGCGAAGCTCTTTAGCCATGTCCACGTCAAATGCACTTCCTTTAACTTCTTCTCCGTTCATGTTAATCACCTTGGTGTTGGCACCAATGTGTTTTTCGTATAAATCTTCTGCATTTTTTGCATCACTGGCTATACCAACCGATTTAAGAATGTCGATCTTTTTTGCTACTTCAACGTTTTTGTTTTGTATCGGCTTTAACGATTCAGATACAAAAGCTAAAACGGCCGCTACAATAATCACCATGATTGATGCATACAGAAACGTATATAAATTTCCTTGTTTGTCCATTTTATTATTTATTAAGCGTTTACTTTAACTCTCTTTAAACGACGTTTAATATTTTGCTGAACAATTGTATGATCAATCAACGGAGCAAAAGTATTCATTAATAATATCGCTAACATTACACCCTCAGGATATGCAGGGTTAAACACCCGGATCATAATAGCAAATACACCGATTAAAAATCCGTAGATATATTTTCCTGTTTCTGTGCGAGATCCTGAAACCGGGTCTGTAGCCATAAATACGGCACCAAAGGCAAAACCGCCTAAGCAAAGTTGCTGTATAGCATCCACGTTCATCGCGTCAGTTGTACCAATAGCATTAAATCCTAATGCCATTAAGTAACCTCCGGCAAATACACTTAACATGATTTTCCAGTTTCCTATTCCGGTAGCTAATAAAATAACAGCACCGATTAAAATAGCTAAAGTACTGGTTTCGCCAATTGAACCGGGGATAGTTCCAATGAAACTTTCAAGTGTTGTTGGTAATAAATCCAGTTTTCCTGTAATAACGTTACCCAGCGGAGTAGCCCCGGAGAAACCATCAACAATACCTTCTCCTTTGCTCATTCCTGATACCCAAATAACATCTCCCGACATTTTTGAAGGGTAAGCAAAGAATAAGAATGCCCTGGCTACCAAAGCCGGGTTCCAGATGTTCATTCCGGTACCACCAAAAACTTCTTTACCAATGATTACTGCAAATGCAGTAGCTACAGCTACCATCCATAGTGGAATGTCTGCAGGTAGAACAAGAGGTATCAACATACCCGACACAAGGAAGCCTTCTGCCACTTCATGTCCTCTCATTTGAGCAAACATAAACTCAATGCCAAGACCAACTACATACGATACCACAACAATAGGCAATACTTTTAAAGCACCATAACCTACCATCTGCCAAAACTCAGCAGTCTCGCCCAATGCAAGAAAATGTTGGTATCCTGTATTCCAAATACCAAATAATAAAGCAGGGATTAATGCCAAAACCACAACCGACATCGTTCTTTTTGAATCGATGGCATCGTGAATATGTACACCTGTCTTTGAAGTTGTTTTTGGAGTAAACAAGAAGGTCTCAAAAGCATCAAATGTTGAGTGTAATTTCTCAAACTTCCCACCTTTTTCAAAGTTGGGTTTGATTTTATCCAAATAATTTCTTAATGCTTTCAATTTATTATAATTTAAATATTTACAATTGATTAACGGATTAGCTCATCTCTTTAATCATTACATCAATACCTTTTCGTAAGATGCTTTGAATTTCTAGTTTAGAAGTACATACAAATTCGCAAAGAGCCATGTCTTCTTCTGCTACTTCGTATATTCCAAGCTGTTCCATTTTGTCGATATCTTCCGTAATAATAGCTTTAATCAAATGTTCCGGTAAAATATCCATAGGCAATACCTTGTCATACTGTCCTGACATGATAATGGCACGAGGGCCTCCGTTAAGGTTTGCATTTAAAGCATACTCCTTGTTTGGACATAACCATGAGAAAAATGATTTGGAAACACTGAATTTTTTCAATCCTGGTGCTGCCCAGCCCATAAAGTCATGTTGATCACCTTCCGGAATTACAGTTAATTGTGAATCGTAAGACCCGATATAACCGTCTTTGCCAATATTTGATCCACTTAAAACATTGCCGCTGATAAAGCGAAGGCTTCCTTCCTCAATATTGTTTTCAATATAAGGTTTAATAAGAGCCCCGACTTTTGTTTTCACGTAGTTTCTGTTTTTTACTTCAGAACCTGTAATTGCAATAATCCTTGAAGCGTCATACGATCCTGACAGGAATAACTTACCTAAGGAAATAACTTCCTGTGGTTGGATAGTCCAGTAAACTTCTCCTTTGTTGATCGGTGATACGTGGTGAATTTGAATACCAACATTCCCTGCCGGGTGTGGACCCGAAAAAGCTTGTGTTTTAGCACCGCTTACCGATACAAAAGCTTTGGAAGCCATCTCATTGTTGATGCCAATGTTTACGCCACCGTCAGTTAATTTGTTTAAAACATCTACCCCGGCCTGAAATTCTTTTTCTTGCCCTGCAACAATAAAGTCGTAATCAGGAGCCAAAGGTGCAGAATCAAAAGCTGAGATAAAAATGGCTTTTGGAGTGTCAGCAGGATTCGCAACTACGTTGTACGGACGCTGACGAAGGAATGGCCACATACCCGAAGCCAAAATCTTTTCAACTGCCTCTGTTTTTGAAACCTGTTTTGGATCAACAGCTCCAAACTTCTCTGCTTCGTTCTGGTTATCGCTCTTAACCACTACTTCTAATATTCGTCTTCGCTCACCACGGTTAACCAACTGAACTTCTCCGCTTACAGGAGACACAAACTTAATGTCGGTACGGTACTTGTCATAAAACAATACAGAACCGGCTTTAACTTTGTCGCCAGGTTTAACCGCTAACTTAGGAACCAAACCAGGGAAGTCACCTGGTTTAATAGCATAAAGTTCTGGCATTGCTGCACTTCCAAAAACTTTTTCTGCTTTTCCCTTCAACCGAATATCAAGACCTTTTTTTATTTTAATTACGTCTGACATGTTTGAAAAAAGTTATTTTTAAAATTTTGTTGCAAAAATACAATAAATTATAAGTTACACACGCTCTAGTGTCATGTAATAAAGAAAAAATTCGTTAAATAATAATTAAATAGTAACCTGTACACCTTTAAAATGTTTATTTTCGTTTTAAATAATAAAGGATATGTGGTACGTAAGGTATGTGGTTTTGTTGTTGTTTGTTTCTGGTTTTCAGTATTCCGGAGCGCAATCTCTCAATAATTTTGTATATAGTCAATCTATTAAAACAGTTATGTGTCACAAAGAGGGGTGGCCTATGTCCTATCCTGTAATCCAACTTGGTACAGATGAAAAGATCGAGTTGAGTTTTGACGATTTAAATAATGATTCCAGGAGCTATTATTATTCATTGGTGCACTGTAATAGTCATTGGGAACCTTCAGATATTAGTGAACAGGAATATGTAAATGGTATTAATCAGGTCCCTGTTCTGGATTTTGATTTTTCCTTTAATACCACGGTCGAATATGTGCACTATAAAATGCAGTTTCCCAATGAAGATATTGGCATTAACTACAGTGGAAACTATATCATTTTGGTATATGAGGATTTCAATAGGGAGGCACCCGTTTTAGCCCGGCGATTTATGGTTGTGGAAAGGAAGGTTCAGGTGCAATCCCAGATAAAATTTGCCATGAACTCTAGTTTGAGGAAGCAACAACAGGATATTAACTTTACGGTAACGCATAGAAATTTTGAAATTTCAAACCCCTTGCATGAAGTAACGGTTAGTATCTATCAAAATCAGCGTCTGGATAACGCTATTCATGATATTAAACCCCAGTTTATTAAGCCCGAATCGCTTGAGTATAATTACAACAGGGAAACCATGTTTGAAGGGGGGAATGAGTTTAGGTGGCTTGATTTAAGGACGTATGAATTTAGGACGGAGGATGTTAGTGATATTCATTTTCATGATCCTTATTATCATCTGGATCTAAAACCAGATGAGTCGCGTAATGAAAAGAGTTACTTTTTCCAGAATGACTTTAACGGGCGTTATGTGATTGAGAATAGGGAGGGGCGCGATCCTTTTACAGAAAGCGATTATGTGTTGGTGCATTTTTTCTTGCCCAGGAATGAACCTTTTGCCGGTGGCGATATTTATATAATGGGAGGGCTCACAAACTGGAGGATTGATGATTCGAGTGTGATGAGGTATAATCCACAGTTTAAAAGATACGAAAAGACTTTGCTGTTAAAGCAAGGCTTTTATAATTATTTATATGCGTTTAAAACTCCGCAAACCGACCAGGCTACGGTTAGTATCTTGGAAGGTTCATATAGCGAGGCGGAAAATGACTATTTGTTTTTGGTATACTATCGCGATATTAGCGATAACTACGATAGGCTCATTGGAGTTGCCCAGTCTAACTCGGTGAAACCCTGATAAATTATAACCAAACCTGAGTTGCTTCTGGATAGAACATCTGTATATGGTCTGCTGTTATTCGTAGGCTTAACATAATAATGACAAATCATTGATATTAATCAGTAAAATGAGGCTCTAAACACTGATATATTTCATTTCAAAACATTCTGCTCGGTCGTAAATTTGTTTTGCATTAGATCATGTAAAAAATTAAGAACATTATATAACTAATTTATTAAAACTTGAATTATGCCAAAAGGAATATTTAACGTGCCGATTGCAGAAAACGAACCGGTTTTGTCATATGCACCGGGAACACCGGAAAGAGATGAACTTAAAGCCCAACTTAAGGCTTTTAAAGAAACGGAAGTGGATATTCCAATGTATATTGGAGGAGAGGAAGTAAGAACCGGAAATAAGGTTTCTATGCATCCTCCGCATGATATCAAGCATTGTTTAGGATATTATCATCAGGGAGATGAAACTCATGTGTATAAGGCAATTGATGCTGCACTTGAGGCTAAGCCAGCATGGGAAAATTTAAGTTGGGAACATAGAGCCTCTATCTTTCTAAAAGCTGCTGAATTAGTGGCAGGGCCATATCGCCAAAAGCTGAATGCTGCAACTATGTTGGGTCAGTCAAAAAATGCTTTTCAGGCTGAGATTGATGCGGCTTGTGAATTTGCAGATTTTTTAAGGTTCAATGTTCAGTATATGACAGAAATATATGCTGATCAGCCGGAGTCTGCTCCTGGTATGTGGAACAGGGTTGAGTATCGTCCTTTAGAGGGATTCATTTTTGCGCTTACTCCTTTTAACTTTACATCAATAGCCGGTAACTTGCCTTCTGCACCTGCTTTAATGGGTAATACAGTTGTGTGGAAACCATCAAAAACAGCAGTTTATTCTGCAAAAGTATTGATGGATATATTTAAAGAGGCTGGTGTGCCTGATGGAGTGATTAACCTTGTTTATGCTTCTGGTCCTGTTACAGCAAAGGTTATCTTTGAACATCCTGATTTTGCAGGTATTCACTTTACTGGTTCTACAGGTGTATTCCAGGGAATGTGGAAAACAATTGGTGAGAACATCCAAAAATATAAAACATATCCTCGTATCGTAGGTGAAACAGGTGGTAAAGACTATATTTTTGCCCATAAGTCATGTGATGCATTAGCTGTAGCAACAGCTATAGTTCGAGGTGGGTTTGAATACCAGGGTCAAAAGTGTTCTGCTGCTTCGCGTATTTATTTACCAGAAAGCCGCTGGGAAGAAATTAAAGGTTATGTAGGAGCGCAATTGGCTGAAATGAAAATGGGTGATCCGGAAGATTTCAGCAATTTTGTGAATGCAGTTATTGATGAATCTTCTTTTAATAAGTTGTCTGGTGCTATCGATGCAGCTAAGGCAAGTGATGAAGCTGAGGTGATTTTTGGTGGAAATTACGACAAATCAAAAGGTTATTTTATTGAGCCAACTATTGTGTTGACTACAAATCCTAAATACGACACCATGGAAGAGGAGTTGTTTGGTCCGGTAGTTACTATCTATGTATATAAAGATGCTGAATTTGAGGCTACAATGGATGTTCTTGATACAACATCAATGTATGCATTAACAGGTGCAATCTTTTCACAAGATAGATATGTGGCTGAAATGATGACAAAAAGGTTGACACATACAGCCGGAAATTTCTATATCAATGATAAGCCAACAGGTGCTGTAGTTGGACAGCAGCCATTTGGTGGTTCAAGGGGTTCAGGAACAAATGATAAAGCAGGTTCAGCGATTAACTTAATGCGTTGGGTAAGTCCTCGTACTATTAAAGAAACTTTTGTTCCGGCAAAAGATTATAAATACCCGTTTTTAGCCGAGTAGTTTTAAGTTTTTAGAAATATGAATAAGAAAAGCCGGATTCATCAAATGGATGATCCGGCTTTTATGGTTTATTTCTTAATCTCCGTTAAAGCTTATTGAGCCCCGGTTGTCCTGATCGGGTTCGTATGAATATATTTTCCTTAAAAGGTCTGCATATTTGTTGTAGAGTACTCTTCTTTTTAATTTGAGAGTCGCCGACAGTTCCCCTGATGCCGAAGTCCATGGTTCGCAAACTATCCTAAAGCGCTTTATTTGCTCGTGCTGTCCCAGTAATTTATTGGTTTTATGAACTTCTTTGTTAAATACTTTCAAAATCTTTGGGTTTCTTACTAATTCCTTGTTGTCCCTAAAGTGAATTTTGTGGTCGTGGGCCCACATGTGCAAATAATCAAAGTTTGGAGAGATTAATGCGCTGGCATATTTTTCACTCTCACCAACCACCATGGCCTGTTCAATAAAAATCGACTCTTTAAGCAGGTTTTCAATTGTTTGTGGGGCAATATATTTTCCGCTTGAGGTTTTGAACATTTCTTTTTTGCGATCTGTGATCTTTAAAAATTTCCCATCAACTAATTGACCGATGTCTCCGGTATGAAACCAGCCATCGCCATCAATTACTTCTTCGGTCAGTTCCGGAGCGTTATAATATCCCTTCATAACGCAGGGGCCTTTGGTCAGGATTTCCCCGTCTTCATCAATTTTTACTTCAATGTTGTTGAGTATGGGGCCTACTGTTCCAATCATTAAATTATTGGGTCTTACAGAGAAGTTGGCTGCTATTACAGGAGCTGTTTCTGTTAATCCGTAACCTTCCATCAGGTGTATTCCGGCTGCAAAAAACAACCTGCTTAGCCGGGGTTGCAAGGCTGCACCACCTGAAATTACAAACTTTAATTCGCCACCAAAGGTTTCCTGCCATTTGCTAAATACCAATTTGCGGGCAATTTTAAGCTTGATTTTA
The DNA here is from genome assembly GCF_026013615.1 of Plebeiibacterium marinum. GTDB lineage: Bacteria > Bacteroidota > Bacteroidia > Bacteroidales > Marinilabiliaceae > Saccharicrinis > Saccharicrinis marinus_A. The sequence continues at coordinate 21,314 of NZ_JAPDPI010000007.1, read as the reverse complement.
TATATAGCATTATTGTTGTTTTCTATGCTGTATTTTTCGCCAAGCCTCATGGCCCAAAAAAATATTGCTTTTTTTGCACCGTTTAAGTCTTCGCCCTTGGATACGATGCGGTCATAAATCCTTTCTATAACTCTGGGTACTGTAGCAAATGCATTTGCTTTGCAGCTGGCCATATCCGGGGCAATTGTTCCGAGATTTTCAGCATAGTATATGCAGCACTGTTTTGCCTGAAATAAGTAATTAACCATTCTCTCGTACACATGGCAAAGGGGCAGGAAGCTTAATACACGGGTGTTTTTATAAAGGTCAAATAAATCCCATACGCCGTTTACGTTATTCATAAAATTACCATGGCTCAACATTACGCCTTTGGGCATCCCGGTTGTTCCCGATGTGTATATAATAGAGGCAGTGTCGTCAGCAGTAATTCCTTTTTTGATACTTTCGAGCACGGGCTTTAGTTTAACCCTGTGCTGCTGGCCTAACCTTATAATTTCGCTCCAGTGAAGGGCGCCTTCAATTTTATTGAAAGTATATAGGCTTTCGATGTGTGGGGTATTATCAGCTATAGGCTTTATTTTTTTGTAGAGGGAATTATCGGATACGATCACCATTTTGACTCCGGAGTGATTAAAGATATATGAAAATTCCTCTTCGCTGATGGTAGGGTAGATAGGTACATGTATTATGCCTGCCATACTCATTCCCATGTCCACAAAGTTCCACTCTGGCCGGTTGTTTGATATAGTGGCGATCTTATCCCCTTTTTTATACCCGGATTGGATTAGCCCTTTGGCAAACGATCTTGCGTTCTCAAAATATTCATCTACAGTAAAGTTTGTCCAGCTCCCGTTCTTTTTGGTGCAAAGAATATCTTGTTTGCCATCGTTTTCCTTTAAATGCCAAAGGATATCAAATGTCCTTTCAAAAATCATTTCAAGTGGCTTAATTGTTAAATGTTTATATTTATGCACAATTTTAAAAGAAACAAAATTATTTAGCATGAAAAATCTTCTGTTTTTTGTTATAATTTTTTCAGTATCCCCTTTTTTAGTTGCCCAGGATTCAACTACACTATCTCTGGTTTTTATAGGTGATGTTATGGGCCATGATACCCAGATAAACAGTGCTTACAATCCTGAAACCGGGGAGTATGATTATCAAAATTGTTTTAAGTATGTGAGCAATATTTTTGAAGATGCTGATTTTGCCATTGCAAACCTGGAAGTAACCCTGGCAGGCCCGCCATTTAAAGGATATCCTCAGTTTAGTTCTCCCGATGCTCTTGCTGTTGCCTTGCAGGATGCTGGTGTGGATGCTGTAGTTACTGCAAATAATCACTGTATTGACAGGAGAAAGCAGGGGTTGGAGCGGACAATTGATGTATTGGATAGCCTCGGTATTCCGCATACTGGCACATTTAAAAATCCTAAGGAGAAAGAAAATAATCGGGCTATGATTCTGGAACAGAATGGAATTAAAGTAGCTGTTTTAAACTATACTTATGGTACAAATGGAATCCCGGTGAGTAAGCCCAATATTGTTAATTTCTTAGATAAGGATGTTATTGTTAAAGATATTCAAGAAACAAGAAGACTGAATCCTGATAAGATTATAGCTTTTGTTCACTGGGGGCTCGAATATCAAACTCTGCCAAATGATGCCCAAAAAGAAATTAATCAGCTGTTCAGGAATAATGGTGTGGATGTGGTAATCGGGTCGCATCCGCATGTATTGCAGCCCATAGAATTCCGGGAAGATCATTTTGTTGTTTATTCACTGGGAAATTTTGTTTCTAACCAACGAACAGCACCTTGTGATGGAGGAGGAGTTGTCAGGGTGGAACTGACTAAGCGGGGTGGAGTAACAGAAGTTAGTGATGCAGGGTATTATCTGACTTGGGTTTATACCCCTGTAATTGAAAACAGAAAGGAGTTTTATGTGCTACCGGTTAGTCCTTTTGAGCAGGATAACTTGTTTATGGATCAGGATGCCAATAACCGTTTAGTTGATTATGCCAAGGAAGCCAGGAGTATATATTTAAATAACATAGGTATTTCAGAATATCATTTTAATAAGGAATTGCCGGGATGGGAAAAATAGTATTTTAGGATTGTATAGATTCAATATAAATATGGAGAATAAGTAAGTTATTCTGAAATTAAATAATAATGAATATTTTCTTTAATCGAAAACTTACCTACTTTTGTGATTAAGGGGTAAATAATCTTTACTCCATAACTATCTTTTATACAGAATAGGATTTACATTAAATATGTCGTCGGAAAATAAAAAGAAAGAAGGATTGGTTCCTGAACCATCACTAAGAAGGATGCCTTGTTACCTGGCTTATCTTAAGTTGGCAAAAAGAAGAAATCAGGAATTTGTTTCATCAACACATATTGCGCGGGATATGGGTGTTGATCCTACGCAGGTAACAAAGGATTTGTCATATACCAGTATTGTTGGAAAAACCAGGGTTGGATACGAAGTAAACGCTTTGATTGAGGTGTTGGAGGATTTTTTAGGCTTTACCAAGCTGGATAAGGCATATTTATTTGGGGCAGGTAGTTTGGGTAATGCCCTGTTGCATGATCATGGACTGGATCAGTATGGGTTGAAGATTGTTGCGGCTTTTGATGTGGATCCCAAAGTGATTGGACGATCAATAGAGGGGGTTCCCATTTTTCATGTGAGCGAGTTTGAAAAAATGAAAGATGAAAACGTGCAAGTGGGTATATTGACTGTTCCTGCTGAATTTGCCCAGGATGTGGCCCAGTTAATGGCAGCAGGAGGTATTAAAGGGATTTGGAATTTTACCCCTATCAGAATCAGGCTTGGTGATGATGTAGTCGTTCAGGATACTTCCTTGTATGCCCATTTGGCTGTAATGTTCAACCGTATGGGGCATGTTAAAAAGTAAGAGTAAACTTGGTTTCTTTATCAGGTTCTGAATAGGCATTTATTGTGCCACCGTGTAATCGCAAAATCTGACGGGAAAGACTTAATCCGATTCCGGAACCTTGAGGTTTTGTTGTAAAAAACGGAATAAAGATCCTTTCCAATACGTCCGGTAAGATACCTGGTCCATTATCTACAACCTGGATAATTGTTTTTCCCCGGCTGTTTAGGTTTGATAATAGTTGAATATGGGCCTGTTCTCTGTTTTCCGTTGCATGAATCGCATTCTTAATTAAATTGATAATAACTTGTTCGATAAGGTGTTCATCTGCTGAAAGCTCTAATGTTTTGGGTTCGATGTTGATAGTGCAGGTAATATTCTTAGCTTTAAGTTCTTCTTCGAACAGATTCTTTATATTCTCAAAAAGGTGGCTGATTTTAAATATGGAAAAACTGGGTTTAGGGATCTTGGTCAGGTTGCGATAGGTGTTTACAAAGTGGAGCAACCCATCCGTCCTTTTATGAATGGTCTTTAATGCGCTTTCTACTTCCTCTAAGGATTCAATATCGTCACTGTTGGCACCTGTTTCTTTTAGGTTTTCGCATAAGTCTTTTATGATCATAGCAACAGTGGAGGAAAGAGATGAGATTGGGGTTATGGAGTTCATGATTTCATGGGTTAGTACTCTTATGAGTTTTTGCCATGATTCCATCTCTTTTTCTTCCAGCTCCTGTTGTATGTTTTTAATGGAGACCAGCGTTATCTTCCGGTTGTGGATGGTAAATTCGGTTGCGTATATGATTAACTGGAGAAGGTTGTCCTTTTCCTGCACTTTGATCAAAGTGTTTTCTCCATGCTTAATCTTAAACAGGTTTTCAACCAATTCGGGACTAAAGCTGCGAAGAGAATCTATATTGCGCAGGTTTCTTACTTGAAACAGTTTTTTTGTGGCATTGTTTATCAATTCAACCTGGCCATCTTTTTGAAAGGCAATTAATGAAATACCAATGTGTTGTATAACTGTTTGCAGATAATAAAAGTTTTCTTCCTTTTCGGCTCTTACCTCCTGAAAATCTTTAATTACTTCGTTGAATGAGTTTTTGAGTTTTTCAAAGGATGATCCCTCTCCTTCTACCTGAAAGGTTCTTGTAAAATCAGAGTATCTGATGGATTCTAAAAAGTTATTTAAAATTCTGTTTGTCCTGTCTATGTAATGAAAAAACGCAAATATCTGTATCCCAATGGCTCCTCCAACTAAAAAAAGGGTCATGGTTAAACTGGTGTTGTAAAACAGGTAGAAAAATAAGAATATGGTCCCTGTTAACAGTGCCGTTCTGAATATAAAGTTGATTCTGAAATTTTTATAAACCATATTTTTCCATTCTTCTGTATAGGGATGTGCGAGTCAGTCCCAGGTCGTTTGAAGCCTTTGAAATATTACCACGGTTCATCCTTAGTACTTTCTCAATAATTGTTTTTTCAACTTCCTCTAAGTTGTATGTGTCTAATTCAATGCCATCAGAGCCTGTTTGTTGCGGAGAGAGCTGAAGGTCATCGTGCGAAAGGGTAGGGGTGTCACTCAGGATTACTGCTCTTTCCAAAACGTGTTGAAATTCCCTCACATTGCCGGGCCATGCATAGTGAGATAATTTGTTTAAAGCACTTTTGGATAGTTTTGCAGGTTTCTTGTATTTTTTTGAAAATATTTTTAAGAAGTGATCTGCTAATACTGGGATGTCTTCCGGCCTTTCCCTTAGTGGGGGGAGCTCAATTTCTACAGTATTTAGGCGGTATAGCAAATCCATTCTGAATTCATCTTTTTCTGCCATTTCTCTAAGTGGCATATTGGTTGCGCTGATGAGCCTGATATCGATGGATTTGGGTTTGTTGGCTCCCACGCGGGTAACTTCCCTTCTTTCCAGTACAGTTAATAGTTTGGCCTGGAAGGGAAGCGACAGGTTTCCTATCTCGTCTAAAAATATAGTCCCTTTGTTGGCTAGTTCAAATCTGCCCGGGCGGTCTGTTTTTGCATCGGTAAATGCGCCTTTTACATGCCCAAATAGTTCGCTTTCAAACAGTGTTTCGCTTAAAGCGCCCAGGTCAACACTTACAAAACCTTCGTTGTGTCGTAATGAGTTTCTGTGCAGGGCACGGGCAACCAATTCCTTACCTGTTCCGTTTTCTCCCAGGATAAGAACGTTGGCATCTGTTTTTGCAACCTTCTGTATGGTTGTAAATACTCTTTGCATTCCAGGGGAAACTCCAATGAAATCAGCGAATGGCTGATCGAGTATTGTGTTGAATTCTTGCTGTTTTTCCTTTAGCTCGTGAATTTCGTTTTTTGATTTTCTTAGTTTTACAGCAGAAGAAATGGTGGCAAGGATCTTTTCGTTTTGCCAGGGTTTTAAGATGAAGTCTGTGGCGCCCGCCTTAATGGCCTTTACTGATTTTTCAACGTCTCCATATGCGGTAATAAACAAAACAACGGCTGAAGGATCAATTTGTAAAATTTCCTCCAGATACTGGAAACCTTCTTGCCCGCTGATGGCATCTTTGGAAAAGTTCATATCCAATAAAATTACATCAAATTCCTCCTCTTTCAGTATTGACGAAATGTTAGAGGGATTATTTGTTGTTTTTATTAGTTCAACATGAGGTTTTAAGAGTAATTTAAGAGCAAATAATATGTCTTCGTTATCATCTACGGCTAATATTTTTCCACTTTTGTTCTGCATCAGATTAAAGAGTTTAAGTTGTTTTTATAAATATAATACATTCAGTGTTATTTTTTACTGATAAATGTTCATAAGCGAACAGTTTTTTCTATTGCCCGGATGAATCAAAAAAAATGCCGAAGGTGTAATGTGTTTGATAATAAGGCATTAATGCTGCTGGCATAATAAATGATGTGTAAAGTAAGGAAAGATTCATGTATTTTAAAGAATATTTATTGGGGTGATTTTGTAAGTAGCAGTGAATTAGGTTTGTATGCGTTTTGAGGAAGAGGGTTGTTGTTGTTGGATTGTTATGCAATGGTTAATATTTCGGTTTTAGGTGCGTTATTTGAGTGTGCGAATGCGTACATGAATGATGCGAAACCGTACACTTTTGAGCTGGTATCATCATACATGAAGGCCTGTTTAATTAAAGATAGAAAAGAATTACTATGCTTCAGGTAAAAGACATATCTAAAGAATACAGAAATGGGGAGCTTGTTCGTGTGGCTTTGAGCAATATTAATATAAATGTTAATCCCGGGGATTTTGTAATGTTTTATGGTCCATCAGGAAGTGGGAAGACTTGTTTGGCAAATATTATAGGCTTGTTAGAATATCCTAGTTCCGGTGATTTGATTTTTATGGATGCATCTGTTACAGAGTTGTCAGAGCGGGATCGTCTATTATTTAGAAGAGGGAAGATTGGGTATCTGTTTAGTGAATCAAGGTTAATTGAGGAACTTACTGTTTATGAAAATATAGAACTGCCTTTGGTTTATCTGAAAATGAAGAAGGCAGAAAGAAAGACAAGGGTGTTAAAAGTATTGGAAGATTTTAATATGCTCCACCGAAAAAAGCAATTTCCTAAGGATCTGACAGCAGTGCAAAAACAAAAGGTTGCTATTGCTCGTGCCATAGTAGTAGAGCCTTCTGTGCTAATAGCAGATGAGCCTACAGGAAATTTAAGTACAACGGAAGGAGATGAGATTTTGGACATGCTGAGTGTGGTAAATGAGTCAGGCATTACTGTCCTGGGGTTTACTCATTCAGGAAAAGTTGCCGGAAGGGGGCAAAAGGTCGTTCAGCTTATTGATGGTCATTTGGTAAGGGAGAATTTATTGAAATAGAAATGAAGCTGGTAAGAGATATACAGGTTGCGATTCGTTCGTTGTTTAGGTTTCGTACTGATGCAATAATAAATGTTGTGGGGTTGTCAGTGGGGATTACAATCAGTATTATAGTATTGCTGTATGTTAGAACGGAATTGAATTACGACAGGCATTTCTCTGATTATAATGATATTTATAGGGTGGTGACGGAAGGTTATATTGGAGATGATTATTTTAATAGTGCTATGTCACCTGTCCCATTATCTGCATATCTTAAAAACAATTTTATTCAGGTAGATAAAAGTTTAAAAATTGTCAGGGGTATAAATAAACTGGTTAGTTATGGTGATAAGAAGTTTAATGAGGACAATTTTTACTATGCAGGAGCTTCGTTTTTTTCGGTTTTTGATATTGAGATAATAAAGGGAGAGGAGCGTAATTTGCTCCTTTCTGCTGAAGATATAGTTGTTACCCAAAGTACAGCAAAACGATATTTTGGTGATGATGACCCCTTAGGGAAACGATTGTTGTTAGATAATGGGTTGGAATTCAGTGTAAAGGCAGTGTGTGAGGATTTTAAGGGTAATTCACATTTTCATTGTGATTTTATTGCCTCAGATAATGCTATCAGAAAGTTGTATCAATGGAAGAATCCGGAAGATGTTGAGGAGGCTATGAATAACTGGCTTTCAATTGGGAGGTATACCTATATTGTAGCGCAGGATACTGTTGGTTTGGAAAAGCGTTTGAATGATGAGTTAAGGTTGATAATTGAAACTCAAATAGAACGTTTTGAGGGTGTTGATTCAGGTGTTGGTGGAGGCTTAAAGTCAATGGGCTTCAGGTTGCAGGCAATAAAGGATATTCACTTGTATTCTAAGCTGGAAAATGAGTTAGAGCCAGGGTCGCGATATATCTATGTTGTGCTTTTTTTGTCCGTAGCATTTTTTGTATTGGTTATTACCTGTCTTAATTTTATTAACCTTACTACTGCCAGAGCTTCTCAAAGACTTCGGGAGATAGGGGTTAGGAAATTGATGGGAGGGACAAGAAATGCGCTTTTTGTTCAATTTGTTGTTGAAGCGGTAACCTATAGTTTTATTGCTTTGTTTATTGGATTGGTGCTGGTAGAGCTGCTTTTGCCTGGCTTTAATATGCTGTTCGATTTAAATCTTAAGATTGACAGGCAGGGGAGTAGTGTAGACTTGATTTATGTTACACTGTTAACATTTTTAGTAGGTGTGGTTTCCGGGTTGTATCCAGCCATTTCTTTCTCGGGATATAATGAAGATGTGATTTTTAAAAGAGGTGCCGCTCTTGGGAAAAAAAGTATGATGATGAGGGGGGTGTTGGCAGGTTGTCAGATTTTAGTGGCTACTTTTCTGGTCATCTTTTCACTTGGAATGTTTTGGCAATATCAATACCTGAATCATAAGGATATGGGTTTTGTAAGTAAAAATATATTGGTTGTAGAAAGAGGGCATGCACTGGGCAAAAAATTTTCAGAGGTAAAGGCTAAATTAAAAAGTATTCCCGGGGTGGTGAGTGTGTCTGCCTGTAAACACATGATTGGTAAAGAAGCCCCGCTGCAATCATTTAAATTTGTTGACAAAGAGGGTGAAAGGATGGTTTTACTTCCCTATAATTATGTAGATAAAGATTTTTTTAAAACTCTGCAGGTAAATTTTGTTGCAGGAACGATGTGGGGGAGGACTGATCAAAAAATGTCGCACGATATAGTTGTTAACCTCAAAGCTAAAGAAGCACTTGGTATGTCGAAGCCCCTGGGTAAAAAAATCAATTATATGGATGCCTCCAGTCAGGATTATGGTTTTTCAATAGTGGGCGTTTCCAAAGATTTTCATTTTGAACCTGTTCAGTTGCCGGTGAGGCCTTTGTTGCTTTTGGATTTGCCCAAAGGGAGTTTTTATGATAATTTGTTGATTAAAATTTCGGATGATGCTTCTGCAGAACAGTTAGTTGGCGAGATAAAACAGTTGTGGAAGGCGAATACGGATAATGAACCGTTTGAATATGTGATGATGGATGAGTTGTTGAAGAGCAATCTGGTAGAGGAACAAACCGTGCTAAAGATGATTGTTCTGTTTGCAATATTGTCACTCTTCGTTGCATGGCTGGGTATCAGGGCTTTTGCAGCATATGTAACAGAGTTGAAAATGTCGGATTTTGAAATTAAAAAAATATTGGGAGCCTCTAATGTTCAGGTATTCAATGAACTATTTGTTGAAGTTGGGCAGTTTTTAATTACAGGAGTGATTGTGTCAATTCCTTTGTCGTTTGTGGTATTGCAATTGTGGCTTGAAGGATTTGCATATTACAGTAGGATACCGGTTTTTGTTATGTTTGCGGTGGCTGTTGCGATTTTTGGCTTGTCCTTTTTGTTTGTTCTAATTCATTCATCCCGAACCATTAAGGTTTCTCCTTTCTCTAAAAGCTCGTAGGCAATTGTTATTTTGTTTTACTTCATTTGTTTCAAATTAATATTCTATTTGCGAATTAGCCCAAGAGCATTTTGAAATTGGATACCGAACTTCAATGGTATTCTAAAAAAAAACAATATATTTGCGCAATTCGAGAAAAACGAATCAAATTTAATTGACTAATTAAAAATCATATTTACAGATGCAAAACAAAGGAGCGATCAGAGTTTTTGCCATCCTGCTAGCTTTAGTAAGTTTATATCAATTGATATTTACTTATCAAACCAGAGAGGAAGAGAATAAGGCAAAAGAATTTGCAAAAGGAGATCCGCAGGTTGAAATAAATTATTTGGATTCGGTTGCTAATGAGCCGGTTTATAATTTTTTCGGAAGGAAATACACTTATAAAGAGTGTAAAGAAAAAGAAATCAACTTTGGTCTTGACCTTAAAGGGGGTATGAACTTAATCCTTGAGGTAAAGGTTGCGGATATTTTAAAGGCTTTATCGAACTATAATTCAGATAATACTTTTAATGAAGCATTACAGATTGCAGAACAAAAAGAAATGTCTTCTTCAGAGGATTTTATAACATTGTTTTATAATGCTTTTACTGAATTAGATACGGAAGCAAGGTTGGCTGCAATTTTTAGTACTGTGGAACTACAGGGTAAAATTGATTACAACAGTTCAAACGAAGAAGTTCTAAAAGTTATCAGGGAAGAATCTAAAAGTGCCATTGATAATGCATTTAATATTCTGCGTACACGTATCGACCGTTTTGGTGTAACCCAGCCTAATATTCAGCAACTTGAAAAAGCAGGTCGTGTGCTTGTTGAACTTCCAGGGATCAAAGATCCTCAAAGGGTTCGTAAGCTGCTTCAGGGAACAGCAAGCCTTGAGTTTTGGGAAACTTATGAATTAAGTGAGTTGGTGAGCAGTTTAATTGCTGCCAATAGCAAAGTGGTAGAAATTGAACAAGCAAAAGATGCTTTAAATAAACCTGAAGAAACTGTAGCAGAAGTTGAAGCTCCTCAAAAAGAAGAGGGATCGGATTTGTTAAGTGCTATTGAATCTGATAGTACCAAAGTGGATTCGTTGGCGCTACAGTCTCAAAAGTCTTTGTTTTCTGTGTTACAGCCGTCGCAACGTCAAAAAGGGCCTCTTGTTGGTTTTGCTATGGTACAGGATACTTCAAAAGTTAATGCTTACCTTCAGTTGGATCAGGTAAGAGCCTTATTTCCTAAAAACGTAAGGTTTATGTGGGGAGTAAAGCCGCTTCCTCAAAGAGAGCTTGAGGATGGTACCATGAGCAAGCAGGAAATTTATGAGTTGATTGCTGTTAAAGTAACTACACATGATGGACGTGCGCCTCTTGAAGGTGATGTGATTACAAATGCCAGCAAGTCGGTTACAAATAAAGGTGGATACGAAGTTAGTATGCGTATGAACGCAGAGGGTGCTAATGTGTGGGCGCGACTAACAAAAACAAATATTGGTAAAAGTATTGCTGTTGTATTGGATGGTTATGTATATAGCTACCCAACTGTACAAAACGAAATTAAAGGTGGTAGCAGTTCTATTACCGGGGACTTTGATGTGAAAGAGGCGGAAGACCTTGCCAACATTCTTAAGTCTGGTAAGCTACCAGCTCCAGCACGAATTGTAGAAGACACTGTAGTAGGTCCTTCTTTAGGTCAGGAAGCAGTTGATTCAGGATTATCTTCATTTATGTGGGCATTCCTTGTGGTACTTGTTTACATGATTTTCTATTATGGATTTAAAGCTGGTGCCGTTTCTGATTTTGCACTTTTGGCAAACATGTTCTTTATTCTTGGAGTTTTAGCTTCATTTGGTGCAGTGTTAACACTTCCTGGTATTGCCGGTATTGTATTAACAATTGGTATGTCGGTGGATGCCAACGTATTGATATTTGAACGTATCCGTGAAGAATTATCGGCAGGTAAAGGTGTTAAGCTGGCAGTTGCAGATGGATATAAAAATGCTTTCTCTGCAATTATTGACTCCAATGTTACAACATTCTTAACAGGTATTATCTTATTTACATTTGGTACTGGTCCAATTAAAGGTTTTGCTACCACGTTAATGATTGGTATCGCCACTTCATTCTTTTCAGCAATTTTTATTACAAGATTAATTTTTGAAAAAATGCTTGAAAAGAAATCAGATGTGAAGTTTGGAACAAAACTGACTGAAGGATTCCTTAAAAATACTAGTGTTAAGTTCTTAGATAAGAAGAAAATATTTTATGCTATATCTGGAATATTAATTGTGATTGGTTTGGCATCTTTGGCTACTCAAGGGCTTAAGTTGGGTATTGACTTTTCTGGAGGTAGAACTTACGTAGTAAGGTTTGATGAGGCAGTTTCAGCATCAGATATTCATGAGTCATTAACGGATGAATTCACAGGGGCTCAGGTTGAAGTAAAAACGTTTGGTGGTGATAACCAGGTAAGAATAGCAACCAACTATATGGTTGATGAAGCTGGTGAAGATGTTGATAATAACATTGAACAGAAATTGTATAATGGCGTAAAATCACATTTGGGAGCAGATGTTGATTTTAAGAAGTTTGTTGATGAACATAGGATGAGTTCTCAGAAAGTGGGACCAACTATTGCTAGCGATATTAAAACAAAGGCATACTATTCTATCGCATTCTCATTAATCGTGATCTTTATTTATATCTTAATCCGATTCCGTAACTGGGAGTATGGTTTAGGTGCTTTGGTTGCATTGGTACACGATGTGTTAGTTGTATTAGGAGTGTTCTCTTTATTGTACAAAGTGGTGCCATTTAGTTTGGAAATTGACCAGGCATTTATTGCAGCTATCCTAACTGTTATTGGTTATTCAATCAACGATACAGTGGTAGTGTTTGACCGTATCAGGGAGTATTTGGGATTACATCCAAAGAGAGATAGATTGGGAGTTGTTGAATCTGCATTGAACTCAACAATCAGCCGTACAGTAAATACCTCATTAACTACATTTATTGTATTGTTGGTAATCTTCTTGTTCGGAGGTGAAGTGATCCAAGGATTTGTATTTGCATTGATGTTAGGTGTGGTTGTAGGTACTTATTCTTCACTATTTATTGCAACTCCGGTGGCGTTTGGTGTTATCGATGCCAGAAATAGGAAAAAGGACAAAAAGTAATTTTTAGTTACAAGATATTTAAACACCCTTTAAACCTTTATGTTTAAAGGGTGTTTTGTTTTTATTATCTTTGAATCTGTTTGAAAAAATTAAAGATATGTGTTTTTCATTTTTATCATTTGGTGGTGGAGAAATCATTTTGGTGTTCCTTGCTGTATTATTGCTTTTTGGGGCAAATAAAATACCTGATTTTGCCCGAATGCTCGGAAAGGGAATGAATGAATTTAAAAGGGCTACGGATGATATAAAGAGGGAATTCAGAGAAGGAACAGAGGATTTTGCCCAGGATCTGCGTGATAGTCAGAGAGAAATTGAGGAACATGTTAGGGATATTGACAGTAGTCTGGAGGAAGATTCTGAAAGAAATGGGAAAGGCAAAGAGGATGACTTTGATGCCTTAAAGGAAAAGTAAAGTAGGTTTCGATTGAGATAAACAGAAGTAAATATAAATACCAGATACTTGTGTATGGGATTTTTGATGTTAATTGCAGGTTTTGTCCTGCTTTTTTTTAGTGGTGACTGGTTGGTTAAATCCAGTGTTCAAATAGCCAGATACCTTAAGATATCAACTTTGGTTGTGGGTATAACTGTTGTGGCTTTTGGCACTTCGGCCCCTGAGTTAATAGTGAGCTTAAAGGCTGTGTTTGATGGGGTGCCGGATATTTCAGTTGGGAATGTGGTAGGTTCTAACATTGCTAACATAGCCCTGGTGCTTGGAACTGTTTCTGTAATATTGCCTATTACGGTAAAAAAGAAATCTATTTTATTTGATTGGAGTATCATGATGATGGCCTCCATCTTGTTTTATGTTTTTTCGTTGAACTATCAATTGCAGTTTCATGAGGGGGTTATTTTTCTAACCTTTTTGGTATTGTATTTAGTGTTTTCAGTATATCATTCACGAAAGCAAATGGGTAAGTCAGGTGAGGTTATTGAGAAGCCTTCCATGAAGTTCAGGCTTGCTATTGGGTTGTTGGTTTTGGCTGCAGTAGGACTGTATTTGGGTTCTGAACTCCTGGTGCGGGGGGCGGTTATTGTTGCCAAGGGTTTTAATGTGAGTGAACGTGTTATCGGCATCTCGGTTGTTGCATTTGGAACCAGTGTTCCTGAGTTGGCAACTTCAGTTATGGCTGCAATAAAAAAGGAAACGGATATTTCTATCGGAAATATTATTGGCTCAAATATATTTAATCTTTTAGGTATTTTGGGTGTAACATCGGCGTTGAAAACCATTAATATTTCCAGCTTTATGGTTTCGGTGGATATGATTTGGATGATGGGTATTAGTGTCTTGTTGGTGTTGGCCATGTTGCCTATTAAACATGGGCATATAAATAGGTTTAAAGGAGCTATCTTTGTTTCTGCCTATCTTTTGTACATGGTATTGTTGTTCACTAAGTAAAAGTATAATGATTTCAGCTACGGGCATAAAAAAGCAATTTGGAGAACTTGAAGTTCTCAAAGGAGTTGACCTAAATATAGCACAAGGAGAAGTTGTGTCCATAGTCGGACCAAGTGGAGCAGGGAAGACCACCTTGTTACAGATATTGGGTACACTTGATAAACCAAATTCGGGGAGTATTACAATTAACAATACAGAAATTCAGAATCTGAAGGAAAAGGAATTAGCCCGTTTCCGTAACGAGAATATCGGTTTTGTGTTTCAGTTTCATCAATTGTTGCCCGAATTTAATGCCATAGAGAATATTATTCTACCTGCTCTAATAGCCGGAAAAAATAAATCAAAAAGTGAAATAAGGGCTAAAGAAATTTTATCGTTTCTAAAATTAAAGGATCGGGAGCATCATAAACCAGCAGAATTAAGTGGAGGCGAAAAGCAAAGGGTGGCTATTGCCAGGGCATTAATTAATGACCCGGTTGTTGTATTTGCTGATGAACCAACCGGATCGCTTGACTCAAAAAATCAGGAAGAGCTGCATAAGTTGTTTTTTAGTTTACGGGATGAGTTCAAACAAACATTTGTTATTGTTACCCACGACCTTCATCTTGCTCACTTGAGCGATCGGGAAATAAGAATGAAAGACGGGATTGTAATGTAAAATATCAAGGATGAACAGTAAGGAAATAAAGGCATTTCTTGATGAAAAAGTGATTCAGTATAATAATCCCTTATTTATAGAGTCAGATCCAATTTCTATCCCAAAACAATTCACTTGCAAAGAAGATATTGAGATAGCAGGTTTTATAGCTGCAACATTAGCATGGGGACAAAGGAAAGCTATAATAAAAAGTGTTTCCAAAATTATGCAATGGATGGATTATGAGCCTTTTCTTTTTATAAAGGAAGGTGAATTTCCGGATCTCGGGAACAAAGCAGTTTATAGAACATTTAATGGTGAAGATCTTTCCTATTTTTTCAATTCCCTAAAAAACATATACGATAATCATGGTGGATTAGAAAAAGTGTTTGCTGATGGTTATAAAATATCAGGGGGTATAAAGGGGTGTTTAAAATATTTTAGAGAGGTGTTTGTTTCGGTAGGAGAGATTGGCCGATCGGGCAAACATATTGCCAATGTTGATAAAAAATCATCTGCCAAAAGGCTGAATATGTTTCTCAGATGGATGGTTAGGAAAGATAATAGTGGAGTGGATTTTGGTATTTGGAATCAGATCGATATGGCTGATTTAATGTTGCCGCTGGATGTGCATACAGGTAATGTAGGACGTAAGCTTGGTTTAATAGGGAGAAAGCAAAATGACTGGGTTACCGTAGAAGAAATAACTTCTGTTTTAAAACAATATGACCCGGAGGATCCTGTTAAATATGATTTTGCATTGTTTGGACTTGGAGTTTTTGAGAAGTTTTAGTTATGGCGAATTCATATTTTAAATTTAAACACTTTACCATAGAGCAGAATATGGCTGCCATGAAGGTTGGTACAGATGGTGTTTTGCTTGGTGCCTGGGTTAATTGTAATAATGCCAGGGTAATATTGGATGTTGGAACAGGAACCGGGTTGATTGCATTGATGTGTGCTCAAAAAAATCAATATGCCAATATTGATGCCCTGGAAATTGATAATATGGCTTTTGTTCAGGCTGGAATCAATATAGAAAATTCACCATGGAACCATCGGATTGTTGCCATAAATGACTGTCTTCAGCATTTTTCAGTTGTAGCTTCAAAGAAATATGACCTTATTGTTTCTAATCCTCCTTTTTTTAATAATTCATTAAAAAATGTTTGTGAGCAAAAGAGTATGGCACGTCATACCGAAACGCTTACATATATGGAGTTGATAAAGGGGGTGGTAAGTCTGTTGAGCGATAAAGGCAGGTTTGCAGTAGTGTTGCCTTTTGATGCTTTCGGCGATTTTGAGAAATATGCGAATGAAAATTTGCTGTATTTACAGAAGGTGCTGAAGGTTAAACCTACTCCCCAGAAGCAAGCTAAAAGGGTTTTGATGGAGTATGGCTTTGAAAAAATCAGTGATGTAGATGAAAAGGTAATGGTTGTAGAAGAATTTGGGCGTCATGGATATTCTGACGAGTATAAAGAACTTACAAAGGATTTTTACCTGAAGTTTTAAAGTGTTTTATGAAAAGGTTTTTCTTAAAATCGTATTATAGCAATTATCGCCCTCATTATATTCCTAATATAAAGTTGGCTCTGCCTGTTGTTTTTTCGCAGGGAGGGCAAATGGTTGTAGGGTTGGCTGATACGGTTATGGTTGGTCGGCTTGGGGCAACAGAGCTGGCTGCGGTTTCGTTTGCAAACGGTATTTTTATTCTTGGGCTGGTGCTGTCTATTGGAGTTGCTTATGGTTTAACACCGTTGGTAGGCAAAGCTTTTGGTGCAGGTAACAGGGAGTTGAGCGCTCAATGGTTAAAGCAAGGATTGGTTGCCAATGTGTTGTTTGCCGTTGGGTTGATGTTCCTGATGTTTCTTGTTGGATTGCTGACAAAATATATGGGGCAGGCAGAAGAGGTGGTGTCGTTGGCCAGGCCTTATTATTATATTCTTGTTTTATCTGTATTTCCTTACGTGATATTTTTGGTTTTTAAGCAGTTTGCAGAAGGGATTACCAATACAAGGATAGCCATGGTAATTACACTCGTGGCCAATGTGCTGAATATTGTTCTTAATTACATTTTTATTTTTGGTAAGCTTGGGTTTCCTTCATGGGGACTAGATGGTGCAGGGTATGCAACTCTGGTTTCTCGTATTGTTATGGGAGTTTTATTTGTTGCTGCGTTTGTATATCTGCCATTTTTTAATAAGTATAAGCGGGATTGTATAGGAACAAGGATTCAGTGGACAAAAGTACTTGAGGTGATTAAAGTCGGTTTTCCAATCGGTGGACAAATGGTTATTGAAGTGTTTGCATTCAGTATGGGTACCCTTATGATGGGTTGGATTGATAAGGATTCTTTAGCGGCCCATCAAATTGTGTTATCCTTGGCTAGTTTAACATATATGATGTCTGTTGGGTTGTCTTCGGCAGCTACCATCAAGGTGAGCAATTATTTTGGTGCAAATGATTTTCATAATTTAAAATATTCAGCATATGCCATTATCCATAAGGTAATTATTTTTATGGCATTTAATGGAGTGATGTTTGTTTTATTGCGTAATGAACTTCCCCGGTTATTTATAAATGATGTGAATGTGGTTTCTATCGCTGCTCAGTTAATGGTTGTGGCTGGTGTATTTCAGCTGTTTGATGGTTTGCAAGTGACCTGGTTGGGGATTTTAAGGGGATTGCAGGATGTGAATGCTCCATCTGTGATTGCATTTGTTACATGGATTTTAATTGCCCTTCCAATAAGTTATCTTTGCGCATTTGTGTTTGAAATGAATGCAGTTGGGATATGGATAGGTTATCTTATAGGTTTGTTTGTAGCTAGTTTTTTATTGCAAATAAGGTACCGTAAGCTATATCAAAAATTTAATAAGTATGAATGTTGATATAATATTATCTGCCAGGGAAATTTTTCCTGATAGAGTTGCAAACAAGACAGTGGTTGTGATAGATGTTTTAAGAGCAACTTCTGTTATGGTTACTGCTTTGGCTAATGGGGCAAAAAGTGTTATCCCGGTTATGCACCCCGAAGAGGCCTTTAATATAAAAAAAGAGTTAGGTGAAGAAAATGTTGTTTTAGGGGGAGAAAGGGATGCGGTTCCTATTGAGGGATTCGATTATGGGAACTCTCCTTTTTCCTATGTTCCTGAAGTTATTTGTGATAAAACTTTGGTCATGACAACAACAAATGGAACCAGGGCCATTTTAAACTCAAAAGGGGCGTCGAAGGTAATAATAGGGGCATTTGTAAATGATGTTGCAATTGTTAAGGCTTTGGAAGGAGAAGAGGAGGTTGTTTTGGTGGGCTCTGGTTCTTATGATGAATTTACAATGGAAGATGCATTGTGTGCAGGGAAGTTGGCTATGGATTTAAAGGAGGCTTATGATGCCCGATTGACAGATGTTTCTGTGGCTATGTCGCTGTTATATCATACAGCAAAAGGCGATCTTCATAAAATTGCAGCGCAAGGGGAGCATTATAGTAGGTTGGCCGGATTGGGTTATGACAGCGACCTTGATTATTGTTTCCGATCCAGTGTGTTTGAAATAGTGCCGGTTTTCTATGGCGGTAGTATTGTCTTAGAAAACATGAATGGCTAGCATTTGTCTGAGTTTCTGAAAAATCTGTTGGTTGTAATATAAATAATCAAACCGCCAATCTCCAGACAGGTCGTGATTATGAAATGAATGTTTTTAATTCGGTTTTGTGTGGTGTAGAAAACAAGTAGCACAACCCCTGCAATGATCATTAAAATACCGATGTTCTTTAAAAAGCACCTCATATTGTTTTTGCCATATTAATTCACTATTTAATTTACGAACCAAATTGTAAAAAATCAAGTTTCAGACTAATACCCAATGTTGTATGTATTGTTTGTCAAACAGTATCATATTGCTTTTAAAAATGGTTTAATTTGGCTTATATTTGCAGCATTGTTGAAAAGAAAAAGAGTACTCCATTGGCGAAAAAAGAAGGAAAAAAAGTGGTTCAGACACCACTGATGAAGCAGTATTACGAAATTAAAGACAAGCATCCAAATGCGATATTACTATTCCGGGTGGGTGATTTTTATGAAACATTTTCGGATGATGCCATAAAAGCATCTGAAATATTGGGGATTACACTCACCAAGAGGGCTAACGGTTCTGCTTCTTCGGTGGAATTGGCTGGTTTTCCGCACCATGCATTGGATACATATTTACCAAAATTGGTTAGGGCAGGCCAGCGCGTAGCTGTATGCGATCAGCTTGAAGACCCTAAAATGACTAAGTCTATTGTAAAGAGGGGTGTTACTGAATTGGTTACTCCTGGCGTTGCAATAAGTGATAATGTGTTGGAGCATAAGGAAAATAACTTTCTTGCTGCTGTCCATTTGGATAAAAATGTTGCCGGAGTTTCTTTTTTGGACATTTCAACAGGAGAGTTTCTTACTGCAGAAGGTAGGTTTGAGTATGTTGATAAGCTTCTAAATGGATTTAAGCCTAAGGAAGTCCTTTTCGAAAAAAGTAAAAGAAAGCAATTTGTTGAAAAATTTGGCGATAAATTTTATACTTATGGACTCGAAGATTGGGTGTTTACCGAAGATTCTGCCCATGATAGATTGTTGAAGCACTTTGAAACAAAATCGCTAAAAGGATATGGGGTGCATAACCTGAAATATGGAATAGTGGCTTCCGGGGCAATAATGCATTATCTGGATATTACCCAGCATAATAGAATTCAGCATATCACAGGGCTTTCGAGAATTGAAGAAGACAAATATGTGTGGTTGGATAAATTTACCATCAGGAATCTGGAATTGTTTGGATCGGTAAATGAAGGAGGAAATTCATTGGCCGGAGTTATAGATAAAACAGTTTCTCCTATGGGAAGTCGTCTGTTGAAAAGATGGGTGGCCTTGCCTTTAAAAGAAGTAAAGTTGATAGAAGACCGGTTGTCTGCCGTGGAGTATTTTTTTAAATATCCTGATCTTAAAGATGAACTTGTTGATTTTTTAACTCCGGTTGGAGATTTGGAGCGCCTGGTTTCAAAGGTTGCCGTAGGTAGGGTGTCGCCAAGAGAAATTGTACAGATAAAAAATGCACTCAAAGCTATTGAACCAATAAAGCATGGTTGTGAAAAGTCTGATAATTCAACGTTACGCAGTATTGGCGACCAGTTAAACCCATGCCTTTCAATTAGAGACAGGATTGAAAATGAGATCGCCTCAGATCCTCCAGCTCAGATAAATAAAGGGAATGTTATCTGTGAAGGGGTTAGTATTGAATTGGATGATCTAAGAAATATTGCTTTTTCTGGTAAAGATTATCTTAATAATCTTGTGCAACGAGAAATTGAGCGGACAGGGATTCCATCTTTAAAAATAAGTTTCAATAATGTTTTTGGGTATTATATTGAAGTCAGGAATACGCATAAGGATAAAGTACCGCAAGAGTGGATCAGGAAGCAGACACTCGTAAATGCTGAGCGATATATCACAGAAGAATTAAAAGAATACGAGGCGAAAATTCTTGGGGCTGAAGAGAAGATTTTATCCCTGGAAACACAGCTTTTTAACGATTTGGTAATGAGTTTGTCCGAATATCTGGCTGCTATACAGTTAGATGCTGGTTTGTTGGCTAAATTGGATTGTTTGTTGTCGTTTTCAGCAGTAGCTGCACAGAACAAATATGTTCGTCCTGTTATTACCGATGATGATATTATTGATATTAAAGATGGCAGGCATCCTGTTATCGAAAAACAATTGCCGGTAGGAGAGGAATATGTTCCTAATGATGTTTATCTTGATAATGAGAAGCAGCAAGTGATCATTATTACCGGACCAAATATGGCGGGTAAGTCTGCTTTGTTACGTCAAACAGCATTGATAGTGCTTTTAGGACAGATTGGTTGTTTTGTTCCTGCAACATCTGCAAAGATTGGAGTCGTTGATAAAATATTTACGAGAGTTGGGGCTTCTGATAATATTTCGGCAGGGGAATCTACCTTTATGGTTGAAATGAATGAGGCATCAAGTATCCTTAATAATATCTCCCCTAAAAGTTTAATATTGTTTGATGAGCTTGGGAGGGGGACTAGTACTTATGATGGTATTTCTATTGCCTGGAGTATTGTGGAGTATATTCATGAAAACAGGAGGGCGAAAGCTAAAACCCTGTTTGCAACCCACTATCATGAATTAAATGAAATGGAGCGTTCTTTTGACCGGTGCAAGAATTATAACGTTTCTGTAAAGGAGGTGAATAATAAAGTTATTTTCTTAAGAAAGCTGGTTAGAGGTGGTAGTGAGCATAGTTTTGGTATACATGTGGCACGCATGGCCGGAATGCCAAAGAGTGTTGTGAACAGGGCCAATGAAATATTAGCTGAGTTGGAAGGTGCTAACCGGAAAGGTAGTTTGGCTAAACCTGTAAATGATATGGGTAAGCACAGGGAAGGGTATCAAATGAGCTTTTTCCAATTGGATGATCCGGTTTTGAAACAGATTCGGGATGAAATTGCAAATACGGATATCAATAACCTGACACCGGTGGAGGCCTTGAATAAACTGAATGAGATAAAGAAATTTGCAGGTATAAACTAATTTATGTACTGGTAATCAGGAAGTAATAAAGAGTGTGAAAAAACTTTGATTCAAATGAGAGAAAAACTTTGCAAATAAAGAAATATACTCTATATTTGCATCCGCAATCGCAAAAGGGATATTTATCGGCAAAGGTTGATGGATGTTGTGATTGAAAATATTGAAGATGCGAAAATAGCTCAGTTGGTAGAGCACGACCTTGCCAAGGTCGGGGTCGCGGGTTCGAGTCCCGTTTTTCGCTCAAGGATGCTCGAGTGGTGGAATTGGTAGACACGCAAGACTTAAAATCTTGTGTCCATTAGGACGTGCGGGTTCAAGTCCCGCCTCGAGTACTT
>NZ_JAPDPI010000079.1 GCF_026013615.1 Plebeiibacterium marinum | reverse complement strand
ATGCGTTGCATGGGGCTAGGATAAGCTGTGCTTTCAGCACGATATACAAAATGCTTTTACAAAAAATCTTCAGCCTAAAATATATAACATTATTCTAGTAAAATAGAACCTTAGCCTGATTGCTATGTGGGGTGGCAAGCTGCAAATAAAACTCCACAAGGGTAGCCTCCACTTATGGGGATGTATGGAGGAGTAGAACGAGAAAGTACTTTCAGTTTGTAAGTGCCAACTCTTCGTTAGTGGAGTTTTTACACACCCTGTAAAGTGAGGGCCGAAAGGTAGGACTTTCTCCTTTAGAAGGCGCCAGGGGTAAGCGATTGGAGTTTTAATTATCTTAGGAGTTTTCTTGTTGAAACTAATTAACCCTTTAATGTTTTCCTGTATTCTTTAGGAGACAAATTCATGACCTTTTTAAAAATTCTGGAAAAATAGTAAGGGTCATCATAGCCAACCTGTTGAGCAATTTCTTTAATGTTAAGGTGTGTGTGGTCGAGCAGGCGACAGGCATTTTGTATTTTTAACTGTATCAGGTAGTTTAATGGAGAGTGGCCTGTTTTCTGTTTGAAAACAAGGGAATAATGCGCCACTGATAAATTTGCCTGATTTGCCAGATCTTCCAATGTTAGCTTTTCATTAAGGTGGTTTCTCATAAAGAAAATAGATTTTTCGGTCAGATCCTTTTCCTGGGGCTTTCTAACTTGCCTGTATTGACTTAAATATCTGAAAGAGGCTAAGAAGTGCCATAGGCAAATATTGGCATAATCAATATTCTCCATACTGAATCCCATTTCCAGGTTTTGTATCATCTCTTCAAAAAGGTCTAAACGCTCGTCAATACGCGATATTTCAGATGGTGTAATGCTTTGGGCTTCACTAATTGTGTCTATAAAATACTCTGCTGTTAATCCACTAAAATGTACCCAATAAATACTCCATGGATTGTTTTTTGAACTGCCGTAAGAATGGGGTATGTTAGCAGGAATTATAAAGTATTGGTTGGCTTTGACTGTAATGCGGTTATTTCCTAATAATATCCATCCTTCTCCATCGGTGCAATACATTAATATATGTTGCTTGCTGCCGCTAATCCTTTCTCTGAGATGGTTTTGTGCTTTGGGGTAGAATCCGATATCGGTAATATATAGCTGTTTGCTTATTGGATTGTGCTGTATCTCATCAAGAATTAATTCAGGAATAATAACTGTTCGCTCACCTTGAAAGCCATCTGGTTTTATCATTTTGTTGTTTTTGTGCTAAAATAATAAGATAGTCCATTAAATCCAAATATACCTCCATTTTGGGAATAAATGGAAATATGGATATTTGTTACATCAAAAAAGTATTAAATTTTTATCATATGGAAGCTAAAGCAAGGCTCGAAAAGTTGGTACTTCCAACCTATGAACTGGGTAAATCAGAAATTAATCCGGTGTTTTTTGAAAAGAGAGTTTATCAGGGGTCATCAGGTAAAGTATATCCTGTGCCTTTTATAGATAAAGTTTATGATCATAAAGTGGATAAGGAATATCAGGCAGCTGTGCTTGAAAATGATTTTGTAAAATTAGTCATGTTGCCTGAAATTGGCGGTAGAATTTTTGAGGCGCAAGACAAGGCTAATAATGATTATAATTTCTTTTACCAGCAAAAGGTAATTAAGCCTGCTTTGGTAGGTTTAGCTGGTCCTTGGATAAGTGGAGGTGTAGAGTTTAACTGGCCACAACACCACCGTCCTGGAACTTATTTACCTACTGATGTATATATTGAAGAGGAAGCGGATGGTGCAAAAACGATCTGGATGTCGGAATATGATCCAATGTACCGTTTGAAAGGTATGCATGGAATCCGTATTCGCCCTGATAGTGCATTGATCGAACTACGCGGTCGCTTGTTTAACCGTACACCATTAACTCAAACCTTTTTATGGTGGGCAAACGTGGCTGTTGAGGTACATAAAGATTACCAAAGTTTCTTTCCGCCTGATGTGCATTATGTGGCAGACCACGCAGTTCGTGCACAAAGTAGTTTCCCATATGCCGAAAATGATTATTATGGCATTCCATATCATGAACGTCCTGGGAAAAATGATTTACGTAACTACAATAACATCCCTGTACCAACCAGTTACATGGTTTGTGATACTAAATATGATTTCTTTGGAGGATACGACTTTAAAGAACAGGGTGGTTTTATTCATGTGGCTAACCGTCATATTGCTCCTGGTAAAAAGCAATGGACCTGGGGTAGTGAAGACTTTGGTCGTGCATGGGATCGTGAATTAACAGATGAAGGCGGGCCTTATTTTGAGTTAATGGCTGGTGTATATACCGATAACCAACCAGACTTTACTTACTTACTTCCATACGAGACTAAAACTTTCTCTCAGTTCTGGTGGAGTTTTAAAAAGCTTGGCCCTGTTCAAAATGCAGATAAGGATTTAGCCATTCGTCTGGAAGTTCAGCAAGGAAATAAATTGGATTTAGGAGTTGCTTCAAGTCGTAAATTTGAAAACCTGAAGTTTATACTTCTAATCGGAAATGAGAAAACTGTATTCGAAAATAAAACAGTTACTCCGGATGAGCCCTGGCAGGATCAAACCATCCAGATTGAGGCAGGGCAGGAGCATTCAGTTTCATTAATTGTATTAAATGAGCAAGGTAAAGAGCTTATTGCATATCATCATCGTGAGGTTCCTAAAGAACGTAATCGTAAGGTAGCCTTTGAACCAAAACAACCTGAAGAAATTGAAAGTGCTAACGAGCTTGAATTAATAGGAGAACACCTTGAGTTGTACCGTCACCCAACTCGTTATCCTGAACCATATTGGAAAGAGGCCATTAAAAAAGATCCTAAGAGTTACAAATCATATATTGCTCTTGGTCGTGTAGAACTTAAAAACGGAAAGTTTGCTGAAGCAGAGGCTAACTTTAAAACGGCTATTGATATTCAAACCACTTATCATCCAAATCCTGCATCAGGTGAGGCATTGTATTTCTGTGGTTTAGCGTGTTCTTATCAAGGAAGAAAAGATGAAGCTTATAAGTTGTTTTATAAGTCTATATGGAATTATGAGTGGCGTGCAGCGGGTTATTATCAATTGGCTGCATTGGATTGTTTAAAAGGAGATTTCGAAACAGCTCTTGAGCATATTGAAGCTTCATTGGATACAAATCGTCAGAATAACAAGGCATACATTTTAAAAGCTATTGTGCTTAAGCATCAGGGAAATAAAGAGGCTGCTCAGAGTGTATTTACAGAACTGTTTAAAACGGACTCTCTTGATCAATGGGCAAAATTTGAGTTGGCAAATCTAAATGGCAATTACGGAGATTTTATTCAGTCATCAAGAAATGATGCACAGACTATAATCGATATTGCATTTGACTATGCTGAAGCGGGTTTCTATCAGGAAGCAATTGATGTGATAGAGTTACATCATAAAAATGAAATACCTGCTTGTGCAGTGCCAAATCCAATGGCAAAATCCATCATGACAGAGTTTGTATTGGCCTGGTTATATAATCTAAAAGGAGAAGCCGCCGTATCAAAAGAAATTCTTGAAAAGACAAAAGCTGCATCATACGATTATGCTTTCCCTTCACGTACTTTTGAGCAGATTGTAATGGAGTGGGCATTACAGGTAGATATTAATAATGCTATTGCAGCGTATGGTTTAGGAAACTACTATTTTAACTTGAAACGTCATGAAGATGCTATTGCTGCATGGCAAAAGGCTGCAGATGCAAACAGTAACTATGGTACATTATACCGAAACTTAGGTATCGCATACTGGAATACTTTTGAAGATGGGGAAAAAGCAAGACAAGCTTTCCTTAAAGCTATTGAATTGTCTCCTGAGGATATGCGTATCAGTTTTGAATATGATCAGTTGCGTAAGAAACTAAATGATGATCCAAAAGATCGTTTAGAAAGTTTGTTGGCAATAAAAAATCAGGTTGCAACCCGTGATGATTTTTCAGTAGAATTGGCTGCCTTGTATAATTTTACAGGGGATTATATTAGTGCATTAGATCTTATGGAGAACCATAACTTCCATCCTTGGGAAGGTGGTGAAGGTCAGGTTTTAAGACAATATACTTATGCTTGTTTAAAGATGGGACAAGAAGCTCTTCTAAACGGAGATGCAGAAGCTGCATTGAAATATTTTGAAAAGTCGATGGATACACCGGATAATTTAGGTGAGAAATACCACCCATTACAGGCTGTAGCTCATATTAATTACTGGAAAGGGATGGCACTTAAAGCAATGGGTAAACCAGAAGAAGCTAAGGCATATTTTGAAGCCAGTACCAACGAGGAAGGAGACTTTATTGATATGGCAGTTAGTGCTTATTCAGAACTATCGTACTATAAAGCTCTTTCATTAAGAGAACTAGGTGAAGCAGCAGAGGCTAATGAGCTGTTAAATAATATCAAAGAATTTGCAGAGGCTAAACTAAAAGAGACAGTGAGAATTGATTATTTTGCAACATCATTGCCTTTGTTGTTGGTTTTTGAAGATGATATTCAAAAGCGTAATGCAGTGGATTCTAAATTTCTGATCGCGCTTGCTGAAAATGGGCTTAGGAATTCAAATGTTGCTGCATTTTTGGTCGACGAGATACTTGCATTAAATTCGATGCATGTTGGAGTTGCTGATTTAAAGAAAGAACTCTACCGATAAGTTTAGTATTCATTAATATATTGCAAACGCTGTCATTTTATTACTTGACAGCGTTTTGTTTTTAATACTAATATATAAAGGATGACATTTACGCTTAGTTGTTTTTAAGGATTGCCTATCCGAAGATTTTCTGTACCATTCTAATCCCAATAATTCGTTGGTTTTTTATAAGTGCTAGATTATGAGATACTTAATTAAATCAACTTAGGTTAGGTAAAAATCTGATTTTAAGCATCTTGCAAATAAGTCTCTTATCTCTTATCTAAAATCTAACGATCTGTTAAATCCCATAATGTAAAAAAAATGGTATTAATAATAGATTGTAATTATCCCTGCATCGGGATTGGTTTCTATTGTGGTGCGGTCGTGTTCGTATTTAAGATGCCCTTAAGATGGTATTTATACCCATTTCATTCTATTTTAACCGAACCAGAACCGAACGAAAACCGAACGAGAACCGAAGGAGAACCGAACGAGCAAAGACAACATTAGGACGCCAATCCGGAGACTCCCTTTATTGAATGGTTATGAACAATGAACAACAACCAATGAACAACAAACAATGTTAATTGGTCATTGCTCATTGTTCATTGCTAATTGATATTCTGTACCAAATAATTGTGATATGTGTTTGTAAGTGTGTGTTAATTGGTTGTTTATTAATGGATATAATAATACTGGAGACTTTATAGTTTAAAGTAGTGCTGTTTAAAATCATTTATTACCTTTGTTGATCCTAAAATACATGTAATGACATTTTAACTATTAGGATATTCAATAACACAAAAAAATAAAGAGCAACTATGGAGCTGATTGTATTTAAAAGCAAGCATACCCTTTTTACTGAAATTTTAATAACCAAATATATACAAAACATATATATATGCTCGTTAAATCAGTGAGTTACAGAGGTTGTTGACCTGCTATATAAAATATATTAAGCCAATGGGTTTAGGGAAATGTTAGGTGCAAGTGCTTGCGCAGACCTTGAAAATTAATTAACTATGAAAGTAACAAAAGAAGAATTAATATCATTTTTGGAAGAAAAGGTTTTAACTCCAGCGGAAAATCATCCTAAATCGAATTTGACAATAAAACGAAAAATAAGAGCGACAAGAATGAGATTAAACCAGTTAAAAAGTGCTTTAAAAGTTGAGGGATTTTTTTGGAGCGCAATGGCTACAGATAATGGGATTGATTCTTATGCTAAAATATCTGGAATTGGAGCTCCAACATTTGAAGATGTTAGAATAGAATTTAAAAATAAATGCGGAAGGAAATAACTTTTAATTTAAAACAATAAATTATGTTAATAGTAACATTAACTGAAAGTGGATTTTCATCTAATATAAACATAGAGGAAAATATTTTTAAAAACCCCAACTCTAATACAGTAATTAAAATAATTTGTAAGCCTGCAATCAAAATAGACCAGAACCAATTAATGGATAATGTTTGCGATTACATAAATTCATTTATTGACTTTGAGATAAAGACACGACATGTTGTTTTAGACTTAAGTACAATAGCCGACTCTGACATGAATAAGATATCAGAATTGTCATTTCAAGTATATTGGTAGAAACACCAGCACCTAACACAAAATATAATTAATAGGGCAGTTTGGTGTAATTTGTAAGTATGTAGGGTGTTTGAGCACCACCAAAGCTTTTGCTTCGGCTATGTTACGAATAAAAGTTATACCCAAAGCAAAAGCTTCGGCTCAGTAGTGGTCCGACAGGTTTGCTTCTTAAAATTGCCCTACTAAATTATATTTCAAACGTTAGGGAAAACTGAAATTATGAAACCAATTAAATTTAAGAAAATATGACAGATAGCTATTATGATACAACAAGCGCGGCAGATACGTTTGTCGGATTTGAATATCAATATTACTACTTTCTCTTTACTTTGCTTGACAAATTAGAAGATACAGGCGAAATTGGTTTTGAGGTAAAGGACGATGTACATATTGAATTGCCTGATGGTAAGTTAATATTGGTTCAACTTAAACACACTACTCAAATCATTGAGAAAGGAAAAAGCAAGGGGAGCTTAATGTACCTTGCAACAAGAGATAAAGATTTGTGGCACACAGTTCATAATTGGATAGAAGTAATAAAAAATGTCGGAGGAAGAACAAGTGACGAGCAAGTAAAATATATAAATAATACTATATTTCAATTAGTTACTAACAAACAGTTCTCAAAAGATAACAGTTTTCTTAAAGAGTTAAAGAAGTATAAAAAGGATAAATCATTAGCGGAGTTCAGAAAATATCTTGCCGATTTATTTGCGAAAACAAAAGACCCTGACGACCCTACAAAGAAAAATCTGATAAAGGGATATATAAAGGAATTTCAAGCATTAAATGATGATGTATTATCAAGTTTTTTGGAACACCTTTTTGTAGAAACTGGAATAGATGAATTAATCGAAAAAATTGAAAAGAAAATTAAATACAGAAAAAGTATTGATGAAAAACAAGTTGAAAAAGCTTTTAATCTTTTAGATAGTAATTTACGCAAACTGATTTATAAACAAATAAAAGATAGAAAAAAGGTTATTATAGCAGCCGAAAATTTCCATAAACTTTCTTCAAGGTGTTTAAACATTGCAAAAAGTGGAAAGTTGCCAGAGAGAAAAGGGAATTTCTATAAGCAACCGATTAATCTGGAAAATCAAAAATTTATAAAACAATTAATTGATATTAAGGCTATAAACCCAGAAAATAAGCATAAAATAAAAGAACTTACAAGTGCAAAATTAAGTCTTATGAATTTAGTCAAAGCTTGGGAGCAAGCAGGAGACTTACTTAGCACAGACATTTTGGAATTAGAAGAGACAGCAATTCAAAAATGGTATGTTAGATTTGAAACAGTCGAGCGAGAAAGCGAAGAAATTAACAATAAAACAATTGTTATATCAAGAGAAAATAAACTGAATAAAATTGCATTGAACTGTTATGATGAAGTAAGGAAAATTGAGCTTAATATTGATAATACCAATTTAACACCAAAGCAAAGTAATGGTCAATACTATTACTTATCAGATGAAAATCCTAAAATTGGTTGGCGTTTTGATTGGGAAAAAAAGTATAAAAATGAGAAATAATTATTTTTACAATAACGAAGCAATTGGGCTTATTTCAATCTATTCTGTTCTTCAAAAGATTAGAGAGATTAACATAGCAAAAATAACCTTGGTTTTGCCATTGTTATTTCATGAAAAGTCCCTTAAACACATCATGAACGATGATTTTGAAGATTCCAGTATTGAGGAATTTACAAGCAACACTCATTTGTTTGTAAACTTCAATGATAGATTTAAAACTTACCTTCCCATTTGTTTGAACGTTATCTCAATAATGAAATCATCTGATTTAATATCTTTTGACAACAATGTGATTTCAATAAATGAGCAAAAAGAAATTGACATATCAAAAGCTGAAATAGGAAATCGAGGAAAGCAACTTCATGACGCAGGTCATAAACTTGCAAATATTTTGATAGAAAACGAAACCAATCTTTTTTACCAATTAAGAGTAATACTATGAAATTTACTATAAACAAAGTCCTATTATGGTCTTCAAAAACAGATTATTTACGACAAATTGAATTTGAACCAAATAAGGTCAATCTTTTAACAGGGACTAATGATAGAGGAAAGACTGCGATATTAGAAATTATTTCGTATTGTTTACTTTCTGAAAAAGTTGACATACCACAAGAAGTAATAAATGAAAATGTTTCATGGTATGGAATAAACATAACCATAAATCGCAATACATACACTATTGCAAGAGCCAAACTTGGTACAGCAGGAGAAACTTCGTTTGAAATATATCTTTCTAAAATTGGAGAAATTCCGAATAAACCTACTAACAATTCAAAAAAACGTGAAGTTTTATCAATTCTGGACGATGAATTTAATTTAAAGTTTGCAAAGTTCGATTTTGAGGGCGAAAAAGCCGATTTGATCAAAAATGTATCATATCGTTCATTGTTGATATTAAATGTATTAACAGATAATGTTATTACACACAGAGATGATTATTTGGATTTTGGTGCATTTAAGCAAGATAAGAATGAAAAAGAGAAAAGAACAAAGGAAAATTTTGATGTTGCTTTTAACTTAGCGATTGGTGCAGAAGACCCAAGTAATGTAATATTGCGAAAAAGAATTGAAAAGCTTGAAAAGTTAAAGAATACGAACGAGACAAAGAGAAATGAATTTGAAAAAATCTTATATTCTATTTCAAAGGACGCTAAAAATTTTGGAATAATTGATGACACAATAGTTGGTTTTGACGATAATTATAAGGCTGTCAAAAATTTAATGCAAAAGTTTAATAATGACAAATTATCAACTGACTTAGTTCAATTCGAGGACTTAAAAACCCAAGAGCTAATATTAACCCGCCAAATTAAGAGCTTAAAACGTTATAAAAGAGACTTTGATAAATATAACGAATTGAATGAGAAAGATGTAGATAGTATTCAAGCTATTGATTATGTTTACAATAATTTCAGCGAAGTAATAGAAACGCCAATAGTTCTTGAATTTATAGAAAACTTAGAAACAGAATATAAAAACATAAAGAAGCAAATATTAGATAGTCCATTTGAAGCCCCAGATGTTTCACAAGAAATTAATGAACTACAAGAGCAATTATCTGATATTCAAAAAGAATTGGAGCAGTTTCCTCTATTCAACTGGAATTTTGAAAATGAAGTTGGAAAATATATTCATATCGGAAGATTAAAAGAAAGGTTCATGAAAAATGAGGAATATAAGGCAAAAGAAAAATTTGACTTAAATATTGCTGCATTTGAAAAGGAAATTGCAGAATTAGAGCCTTATATACAAAGTAAACATATTGATAAAACCTTAACTAAATCAAAAATAGAAACTCTGATACAAAAGCAAATAGATAATTCAAATGCACTTGAAGAGTACAAAAATTACAAGGCTTCTTTTGACTTAGCTGATAAAATAATAAGATTAAGAAAATCGCAGTTCAAATATTTTCCAGGAGTTGGCAGTAGTTCAAATTACTTGTTTTTGCATTTATCTTTCTTTTTAGGCTTGCATGAATTTTTCTTAGAACCAAGAGAAGCAGAAACAGCATTTGTTGCCCCATTTTTAATTATAGACCAATTCAGTCGTCCATTTGCCAAAGAAGCAACGCAAGAGCAGAGGATTACTAAATTTCAAAAGGCAATGAAACTATTAACTGGCTTTATTGAGTACTTAAATCTTAGACATGAAGATGAATTTCAATTTATAATACTTGATAATGCAAGACAAGATATGATTGAGAAATGGAATTTACCTCACATACATTTTGTTGAGGATTTTCGTAATGATAACGCATTAATCACCAAAGAGATGATGAAAAAATAATTTCCCTAACATTGCACTTAATGCAAGCGGGGTAGGCGGCTTGCATAAGTGCATTTTCGTTGTCGCCTATGCAACTTCAGAACAGAACATCCTTATGTATAGAAAATTCTTTACAATGGAATCTTGGGGATTATCATTACAACACATGATGATTTATATAAATCGCAATTAAATCTAGATGCGTTTAAATCATTAGAGGCAAAGGAAGTTCAGAATTATATTGCTGCATTAAAGAGAGGTTTTGAATTAATTACAAAAATAAGGGAGTTAATGCTTGATTATAAGCATCGATTAAGAGATAATTATAAATTTTACAGTCAGGATTTATTGAATAATCTTTTCAAGCACCCTTATACGAAGATAGAATATGTTGTTAATGATTTAGGTGTTTCGCGCTTAACAGCAGCAAATTATCTGAATAAATTGGCTGATGATAATATGTTGAGAAAAGAGAAGCTTGGGACAGGAAATTATTATATCAATGAAGAATTATTTAAATTACTGACTAATAGATAGAAAAAGCACAGGCGACAACACTTAGCCTCTATTGATACGCAAAATCGTAGAAAGGATAGATTCAATAAAAAAATGTATTTTTGAAAGAAAAAATGAGTTGTGAGCGACATTAAAGAAAAATATATCAATCCTTTTACAAATTTCGGTTTTAAAAGACTTTTTGGGGAAGAACCAAATAAAGACCTTTTGATTGATTTTCTTAATGTTTTGCTAAAAGAACAACAAGGTGAGATTGTTGATTTGACTTATTTAAAGACAGAACAACTTGGAAATACAGAATTAGACCGAAAAGCTATTTTTGATTTGTACTGCGAAAACGAAAAAGGAGAAAAATTTATCGTTGAAATGCAGAAATCAAAGCAAAACTTTTTCAAGGATAGAAGTTTGTATTATTCAACATTTCCAATTCAAGAACAAGCTCAAAAATCAGATTGGAATTATGAATTAAAAGCTGTCTATGTAATTGGGATTCTTGACTTTGTATTTGATGAAGATAAAACTGATAAGGATAAGTTTAGATATGATGTAAAGCTTCAGGATATAAAGACAAACAAAACATTTTATGACAAGTTGACTTTTATTTACTTTGAGATGCCTAAGTTTAATAAGTCAATTGACGAACTGGAATCTCATTATGACAAGTGGTTGTATGTGATTAAAAATCTGCATAAACTAGATAGACTTCCTGAGAAATTAAAAGAACGAGTTTTTGAGCGAGTATTTGAGGTTGCAGAGATTGCAAAATTCTCTCATGAAGAATATTTATCATATGAGGATAGTTTGAAATACTATCGCGACTTAAAGAATTCACTTGATACAGCAAAAGAAGAAGGTAAGCAAGAAAAAGCTATTGAGATTATAATTAATTCAATAAAGACAGGTTTTGATAATAAAACTATTTCAAATATTACAGGATTTACTATAGCCCAGATAGAGAAGATAAGAAACAACAGAGGCTAACACTTAGCCTATAATGTAGGGTTGCTTGCATGCCCTACACATCGGAGGGCTTGTTGAACTAAACATTATTCCAGAAGTCTTTGTGTAAGATATTGTAAGCATGTGATTTACCTATAGTGGTATTAATCGTATTTTTTTATTGGTTTAACTTTGTTTCAGCATATGATTTGTTGTTGGATAATAAACGGTTACAGGGGTTGTTTGGCAATGGGGAGGAGCTCTTTAACCGGGATAGGATAGTATCAAAGCCAACTCGCCACCACAGTCTTTGCAATTGAGCAGGTATACTTACTAAGAAATTGCTCGCTGATTACTTTAAACTCAGGAACCGCCTTAGTGGCTTGTTGTAGGAAAGAATCTCTACTCATTATTAATACTTTTGCGAAAGATATTGATGGTAAGCATCCGGTAAACCACGCATAGGAAGCATTCATGCCAATATCTAAGTTTGGGCAAACTAAAAAATATTGGTATGTTGAATGAGAGAAAG
>NZ_JAPDPI010000078.1 GCF_026013615.1 Plebeiibacterium marinum | reverse complement strand
AGAAAACTCCTGTATTATAGTGGCCCCCTCCGCTCACCCCTCATCCCCTAAAGGGGAAGCCTCTCGCACCGTGTGGGTTGACACTCTCCCTTTAGAGCCTGTCCCGAACTTGTATTCGGGAGAGTTGGAGGGTGCGGGTTGGAATAAATTCGAGTTTTCTTGCAAGCACTATCTAATATCTCTAAATCTAAACAACATGAAACAGTACTTAATTGACACCACATTACGAGATGGAGAGCAGGCTGCAGGAGTCGTATTTTCTTTAGATGAGAAAATAAAAATTGCTCAAATGCTGGAGGCAATGGGAATCACTGAAGCTGAAATCGGAACGCCCGCCATATCTCAACAAGAAGAAAAAGACATTAAGACCATTATTGCACAAGGTTTTAACTTTGACATGCTTTGCTGGTCGAGAGCTACTGTTTCAGATATTATGGCTGCAAAACGAACCGGGACAAAGCGAATCAGCATCTCATTTCCTGTTAGCGATATACAATTGGCAGCCATTGGAAAAGATTACAAATGGGTATTTGCCCAAATGGAAATTATGATTGGTCTGGCCAACAACCACTTCGATTTTGTTGGGATTGGAGCCCAGGATGCTTCTCGTGCCAATCCATCTTTTTTAAGAGACTATATTGATATGGCTGTTTCATTGGGTGTACAAAGAGTACGATTTGCTGATACGGTAGGGATCATGAATCCTTTTTCTGTTCATGAGATGGTTGCCTCTTATCGTAACCTATTTCCGGAAATTGATCTGGAATTCCATGCCCATAACGATTTAGGTATGGCTACAGCCAATAGCCTTGCTGCCCTGCAGGCCGGATGCAACAGCATTGATGTAACCATTAACGGACTAGGCGAACGGGCCGGCAATGCCCCTTTAGAAGAGGTGGCTGCAGCAGCAAAATTCTCTTTAAACCAAAACCTGGGAATCGACCTGAAAAACATTACCGAAGCCTGCCAGTTTGTAGAAAAAGTTTCGAACCGTAAAGTGAGCCAAACAAAACCTATTACTGGCGAGCTCATAACAAGTCACGAATCAGGGATCCATTGTCGATCGTTGCTAAACAATCCTATGAGCTACCATGCCTTTGACCCTTCCGAAGTTGGCAAAAAATCCCGCTTTGTTATTGGTAAGCACTCGGGGGTTGCATCAGTATTGGATACACTGGCAAGCATGGGAATCCATATCAGCACAGAACAAGGCAAAGAAATACTGCCCAAAGTCAAAAAACTTGCTGAAACAAAAAAACAAAGCGTGAACAATGATGAACTGAGAGAGCTCATCCTAAGGCTTTAATTTAATATAGATCAAAACATAACAAAAGCACCAGACAATAGTAAGTTCCGGGGCAACAAACAGATACACACCTAAAACTACAATTATACATCAGTAACCTTTGGCACTAAAATAAAGGTTACGCAAGAGGGGTATGCATATTTGATCAGTATTATACATCCTCACCAACCGAAAAAGCCTGCAAATATATTTTTATACTGCTGGGGTGGTAGTATTTTTAATATTGCAGGCTTTTTCTATCTTCCATAAATTGCCGGAATCTTATCAACTTTAACAATGCTAACACGCAATTGTTTAAAAATTATAAGTACTTTTAATCATTACTTTCAATTTTTCTATTGCACCAAATTGCGAAAACCTATAATTATATGAATAAACTGAACTCAAAAACTAACCCCATAATAAATATATCCCTGTTATTCTTATTCGTATTCTTTTGCTACAACCCTTCCTCTGCACAGGACAAACAGGATAACTTCACTTATAATTATTCGTTAAAGGACTTATCAGAACTTACCATTACCACAGGATCTATTAAAGAAGAGAAAAGAAAATCTGCACCTTCAAATATCACTATCATTACTCATCAGATGATAGAAGAAAGGGGCTATAAAACTTTGGTAGATATTTGCCAGGATATTCCGGGCTTTGACTTTATGATGTTTAACGATGGTGGTGGCGAATACCCTACATTTTGTATGAACCGTGGCATTGGCGATGTTGGAAACCCGGAAATACTCATCATGATTGACGGAATCATCCAAAACAACATCAGCTTTAACTGGTCTCTTTTATGGACCTACGAAAACATATTAATAGATGTAGACAAAATTGAAATAATACAAGGACCTGGCTCTGTAATGTATGGCGCACAGGCTTTTACCGGGATCATCCATATCATAACCCAAAAAAACCACAAGGGTATAGATGCCAATATCCTTTCAGGATCGCATTCAACCCAGGCAGCGGAAGTGTTTATTGGTTCCGACATCACAAAAGATTTAAAGCTATCTCTTGCCTTCCACTATTACAATTCAGAAGGAGATGGAGGTGACGACAGATATGACCCAGGCAATTATTTCCACAATATACTTCGCCCGGCAACTATCCTTGCAAACTATGATGCAGAAGGGAATCTCCATACAAATACCATTAATCCCGATGGAGGAAAACATCTTGAGGATGGCTTCAACACGCACCAACACAATTACGCAATCCGATCAAAGCTCACGTATAAAGACAGCGAACTAGGCTTTTTTATAACAGATAACACCAGGGCTTACGGATCGGCCATTGTTGCATATGAATACGACCTGAATGATCTTGAAAACACAAATCATTACCGGAATTATAATATTTATGCCCACAACCAAACGGCTCTAAATCCAAAGTTATCCCTGGCATCAGAACTGGTTTTCAGGGCCACCAATATTATTCCCGACGGAGGATTTAAATACTTATATCGCTTTACTGATATGAGAAAAAACTATGCAGGATATAGCCACCAAACCTATCTGGAAGAAAAACTCCTTTTCGATCTGGATTCCCGAAACGATTTATCATTTGGCTTCAAGGCTAGTATCAGCAGCCAAAGCGACCGTATTATTTCACTGGGCATTTATCCGGAAAACAAACAATCTACCCCTGGCTCATGGGATATTGCAGTTGCAGGAGATGGGATTAATCAATTTAAAAAATACCCAACGTACAATGTAAAAGAATTTGCTTTATACACACTTTGGGACCATCAACTTGATGATAATTTCTCCAGTTCATTTGGTATAAGATACGATTACAATTCAGAATACGGAAGTGTTATCAACCCACGTTTTGCGATTGATTTTAACCGGACTCCCGCCTTTGGGGCAAAATTTATCTATGGCCGGGCATTCAGGCAACCCAGTATTTTTGAATTATATAGCGAATTTAGAGGCAACCCAAACCTCACCCCCCAAAATATCAACACCTACGAAACCGAATTTTCGAGCCTGTTATTTAACGAACAATTATCTACTAAACTGAACATTTATTATTCGGTAGTACAAAACCTTATTGGTAAAGTAGACGACACGAACATGCCATCAGGGGAGCGTTTTGAAAACATTGGAACCAAGAAAATAGGTGGCCTTTCATACAGCTTACTATATCAATTAAACAAAACGGTTCGCTTATCGTGCAACTACAATTTCATAACCGGGTATAACAATAGCAATAAAGATTTTTATAAAATAGACCGTACTGCCAGGCACAAAATAAATGCCGGTATCAGTGCCAAATTCCTTGACGGGAAACTCTCTTCTGACTTTAGAGTGAACTACGTAGGAAAAAGAAAAGCCCCCATAACAAACAAATGGCTTCAAACCTACAAAGATGGATATGCACCATCCTATTTTAAAGCAAACTGGGTTACTTCATACAGGTTTAACCAGAACTTAATGGCTCAGCTAATTGTAAATAATGTATTCAACACCCAGTTCTATGGGATAGGACGAGAAAACGGTTCCGGATTTATAAATGATTACGACTACATCAACAACGTAAATCCGGATGGATACATTCCTCCGTATCACCCACAACCCGGGCGAAACTTGTATGTTAACCTGATTTATAAATTACACCAATAAAACCACATCCATGATCCGGAATATTTTATTACTATTATTAACCGCCGCCAATCTTTCCGCTTTTTGCCAGGTAACAAAAACAGATGTCCTTGGCGCTTATATTTATAATTTCGCCAACCTGTCCAGCTCTCAAACCCAATCAGAATTGCCTTTTTATAACATAGTGCTGGTTAGCGAAGAAAATGATGTCATTTCTGAATTCAGGAAAATGGAAAAAGAAATGAAAATTCATAAAAAACCCATAAAACTAATTATTGATCCACTAGCCGAAAAAAGCTATAACTCAGCCTGCCTCATTTTC
Organism: Plebeiibacterium marinum; assembly: GCF_026013615.1. Taxonomy (GTDB): domain Bacteria; phylum Bacteroidota; class Bacteroidia; order Bacteroidales; family Marinilabiliaceae; genus Saccharicrinis; species Saccharicrinis marinus_A. The sequence continues at coordinate 7,928 of NZ_JAPDPI010000078.1, read as the reverse complement.
ATAGATTCAGACAAATCAGATCTTTATCCACAAATTTTCCGTAAAACAAAAAATTCGCAGGCCCTGCTGGTAACTGAAAATTATACCGACAAAACCCAGATCATGCTCAACCTTTATGAGTCGGAACATAGAATAAAGTTTGAGATGAACAAAGGGAATATTTATGGCCGCGGCATAAAGATTGATGACGAAATTTTATTGATGGGAGGAAGCATCGTTGACCTGGCCGAAATGTATGTAAACTCACAAAAGCAACTTAAAAATGCCGACTCCAGACTTAATGTTGTTCAAGACAGTTTGGGAGAGTTAGGGAAACAGCTTTCAGAAAACCAAAACAAAATATCAAATCAGCAAAATAAACTCCAGGTTCAAAAAAACACTATTGACCAACAAAAGCAAGAAAGACAAAGCCTGAACCATGAATTAAAAAACTACAAAACCCAAATCAACAATCAAAAACAGGCATACATCAAAAGCCAGGAAAAACTAGAGAACTTTAACGACAGCCTTCAACAAGCAAAAAACATGCTCAATGATTATACCCGCGAAATAAGCAATAACATGGCCATATTGCTTGAGCAACAACAAGAAATATCAAACAATAAAAAAATCCTGTCGCAAAAAAACAGCATTATAGAAACACAACAAAATGTGGTAGTTATTTTTAGCATTGCCATAACCATTATCCTGGTACTGTTTTTTTTGATGCTTAAAGCCTTTCACGATAAAAAGAGAAAAAACCAACAATTAAAAAAACAGAAAAAAGAAATTGAAGAACAATACAAAATCCTGGAGAAAAACAAAAACCTTATTGAATCGATGATGGATGAATTGGGAGAGAAAAACGAAGAACTCTATACCACTCTTGAAGAAAACAAACGCATCCAAAACAAACTGGTCCACTCCGAAAAAATGGCTTCTCTGGGGGTATTGTCGGCAGGCATAGCACACGAAATAAACAATCCGATAAACTTTGTATATGCCGGAATCAACAGCCTGCTGAGAGACTTTGAAGATATCGAACCCGTAATAAACGAAGTGAGCAACCTTAATGTCGAAAACGAAAACCTCAAGGAAAAAATTGAATACATAAAGCAATTAAAAGAAGAAAATTACTTTGATGAGGCAGTTGAAGCCATTCCTCAAATTATTAACGACATCAAGCTGGGAGCTGACAGGACTGCCGAAATTGTAAAAGGCCTTCGGAATTTCACCCGCATGGACAAGGACAAATGCGAGTTGCTTAATATTAACAGCGGTCTGGATACATCACTGCTCCTGTTGAAAAACAAATACAAAAACAGGATTGAAATAATTAAAAACTACGATAACAAACTCCCTGAAATCTACTGTTTCCCTGGAAAAATCAACCAGGCCTTTCTTAATATTTTATCAAACGCTGTAGATTCAATTGAAGACAAGGGAACCATTTCCGTTTCTACTGAAAAACTGGATGATATTATCAACGTTTCAATAAAAGACAGCGGCTGCGGAATACCCAATGATATCCAGTCGAAAATATTTGACCCATTTTTTACTACCAAATCCGTAGGTGAGGGAACAGGCCTGGGCCTATCAATCACTTTCGGAATTATTGAAGAGCACAACGGCACCATTGATGTCATCTCTAATGAAAACACTGGGAGTGAGTTTATTATAAAATTGCCCATGAATTAATTCATGAATTGTGAATATTTTAATAAATTTGATGAAGCATCAGATCTGATAACTGAACATATTATGAGATACAAAATTTTATATGTTGATGATGAAACAAGCAATCTAAGAATCTTTAAAGATTCTTTTAGAAGGGATTTCGACATATTAACTGCAGAATCCGGCCCCAAAGCACTTGATATCCTCAAAGAAAACAAAGTTGATGTTGTTATTACCGACCAAAAAATGCCGGATATGACAGGCGTGGAACTTTTAAAGGCAATAAATACCTTATTTAACGACATACCTCCCAACCGGCTCATCCTGTCGGGGTATACCGAAGATGAAGAAATTAAAAAAGCTTTTAAAGAGTATAAACTTTCAAAATTCATCTCAAAACCATGGGATTACAATGATTTGAAACAAACGATAACCGACTGCATAAACAATTAATTATGAAAAGATTTAACATTTTATACGTAGATGACGAACAAAGTAATTTAAGGATTTTTAAAGACACTTTCCGTAGAAGATTCAACATACATACTGCCAGCTCTGCAAAAGAAGGCATTGAAATCATGCAAAATACCCACATCGACTTAATCCTGAGCGACCAGAGGATGCCAGAGATGACCGGTGTGGAATTGCTAAAATACTCCTTCCAAAAATTCCCTAAAACAAACAGGATCCTAATTACAGGATATTCAGATATTGATGCCATTGAAGATGCTATCAACAAAGCAAGAGTTTTTCAATACGTTCAAAAGCCATGGAACGAAGGAGCCTTGCTGGATATTATGAGTGATGCTTTACGGGTGTATGAGCTAGAAAAAGAAAACGAACGCCAAAAGAAAGAGCTCCTCATTGCCAAAAAGAAAGCTGAAGAGAGCGACCAGCTAAAAACAGAGTTTATCTACAACCTTTCGCATGAAATCCGCACGCCCATGAACGGCATCATAGGATTCTCCAATCTTCTGGACAATGAACACGTTTCTGAAAGAGAAAAAAAAGGATATATAAAAATCATCCAAAGCAGTTCGAACCAGCTACTTAACATCATTGATGATATTCTTGAAATATCTCACTTGGTTACCAAACAAGCCACTGCCAACCTTACTGAGGTTAACCTGAATGGTTTAATGTCTGAATTAATGTCTGTGTTTAGCCTTACTTCAAAAGAAAAAGGTATTCCATTGGACTTAAAAACTGAATATAATGGGAAAGAGGCCATTGTTTATACAGACAAAACAAGGCTATACACTATTATCAGCAACTTACTCGACAACGCGTTTAAGTATACCGAAACAGGTCATGTTGATTTTGGATTTAGATATAATGATAAAATGATCGAAATCTTTGTCAGGGATACTGGCATAGGGATAAACCAGGAAAACCTTAACAAAATATTCCATCGCTTTTCACAGGAACAGAAGGAGTTTTCAAATAAGGTTGGCGGCTTAGGTTTAGGGCTTTCTATAGCCAGCGAAAATGCCAAACTTATTCGTGCCAATATTTCTGTTTCTTCTAAAAAAGGCGTGGGCTCAACCTTTAAAGTAACGCTCCCTATCTTTCAGGATGACATCAACATACCAACAAAAGAAGAAACCGGTTCAAAATTTATAAGTGTTGCAAAAAAATACAAAATACTGATTGCCGAAGATGAAGAAGTAAACTATTATTACCTTGAAACGGTGATTAACAAATTAATTGATACCGAAATAGAAATACTCCATGCCAGAAATGGGAAAGAAGCTATTGCCTATGTTGATATGAATAGAGATATCGACCTGATTTTTATGGATATTAAAATGCCTTTACTTGATGGTTTTGAAGCCACTCAAAAAATAAAAGAATTAACGGCAAACATACCGGTAATTGCTCAAACTGCCTACAACACAAAAGAAGACAAAGACAGGGCAACTGCGATTGGCTTTGACGACTTTATAGCAAAACCAGCTGAACCTGATAAAATCATTTCAATATTCAATAAATTCTTGTGTGTACTCACAGGGTGACTATAGGTAAGATGACTATAGTCACCCTGTAAGTATTGGCATCGCGGGTACCTATAGGTATTGCTATAGTCGCCCTGTGAGTAGCTAAGTAAATTTTAAACTATGCATTTTCAACCAGATCAACTATACCATATTTACAATCAAGGCAACAACAGGCAAAAGATCTTTTTCACTCGTGAAAACTACCTTTTCTTTTTAGATAAAATACATAAGCACATTTTACCATACTGCGATGTATTGGCCTGGTGTTTAATGCCAAATCATTTTCACTTGATGGTGAAGGTGAATTCTTTTTACTCCCCGGGTGACTATAAGCATCTTGCCAATAGTCACCCTGTGAATAAAAAGCATCTTGCCAATAGCCACCCGGGGAGTAAAACTCTCAACAATTCGATAGCCATAATATTACGTTCCTATACCAGAGCCATCAACATCCAGGAGAAAAGATCCGGGTCTCTATTCAGGCAAGGAACAAAAGCCAAATGCCTGACCCTCTCTGAAGAGATCACTCCTGCATTCCGAAACACTAACGCTGGTACAATCATAAACACGGAAATATCCGAACTGCAGTATCCTCAGGTATGTTTTGAATACATCCATCAGAATCCGGTTAAAGCTGGTTTGGTGAATACCATATACGAATGGGAATATTCTTCGGCAAAAGATATTGCAGGAACAAGGAATGGAAAATTGATTAACCGAAATATTATTGAGGAGTATGGACTGGTGATCTAGTCACCATTACTCCCCGGGTGACTATAAGCATCTTGCAAATAGTCACCCGGGGAGTATAATAGTCACCCGGAAAAATACCCTGAGGTTAACTTCGCGTTAACGCTCAGGGTATATATATAAACTAATTACACTTAACCTACATCATATTCATTATCGATATCGTTCTCCACATCCTTTTTCAATTTGTTCTTTTTACGGGTATCAACTGCCCGTGCCTTACTCATGGTGTCTAATATCAACTGATTAATCCTTTCCCTCACACGAATAAGTTCATCGTCCGGGGTGGCCTGACTTAACAGATCAACCAAGTTAAACAGCGAACGCAGCTCTTTTGTTAGTTCATATCTGGTATCTGTCATTTTAGGTAGCCCATCAGGCAGATCCTCCAAACTCTCCTTCATCACACTTTCAAACCTCACTTGATCTTTTTCCATCTCCTCAAACCAAACTATGGCGTTACACTCTTCCAACTCGGCCATATGCTCTTTGCGTATTTCGTCAATAAGAAGAATCTCCGCACTGGATTGTTTTTTATACCCCAGCCTTGATAAGGATTTTGTATGCTTATTTATAAGCGACATCAGTTTTTTTCCTGCAGTTTGAATCGACTCTTTACTACATATAGCACAAGCACTTACAATATGCTTAAAAGCGTAAAAACTTCTATTCCTGTTTTTGTCGGCTGTTGCCTTTTTCTGGGTGTAAGGATCAATTGATTCCTTCTCAAAGATATTCAGCATCATGTTATGATACTTTTTCGCTTTATTATAAAAAGGAAGCAATGTTGGTGCAATATTCTCTTCATTTCCGAATAAAGATAAGGCATGTTTACAAAATGAAAACATAGTACCATTATCAAGCATTGAATAATTCATTGTAGTCATCATAATAAAAACATTTAATGGTTAGTTAATTTTCTGATCCATATTAAAAATGAGAGGCGCGCCTGCATTTAAACAGAAGATAAAAGTACCAGGTAACCTAATGTGGAAACACATTTAGTTATCAAAATCTGTATAAATGCGAATTTTGCGTTGATCCAGGCTTAATCAGTCCATGTGTATTTATAGGGTTGGGCTAACAAGCCAATTATTATTACTATAAGTAGAGAATTGTAGTATACTTTATTTCTGCTATAAATGTGTGTAATAACTTTGGTTATACATTTTCAAGTATTATGCCAAAATAGGACAGAATATTTTAATTTATGTGAATTATTGTACAAATGTTTTAATGTTCGATACATAAAGTAGCTTTATAGTGTTGGCAAGCAAACTGCTGAAATTTTTGTTAGCTCACCCACACCCCTCAGTCCTCTAAAGGGGAAGTTACTTCCGCACAGTGCGTTGGAGCTTTCCCCTTTAGGGGAATCAAAGGGGGGAGCGTAGGAATCATGAGTTTTCCTGCAGGAACTATATATGAATCTTGTCAACGGAGGGATAGGTAAAAAATCTTTTTTTGGTAACCATGTCAACGACAAAGTAGGTAAAAAGTCATTTTTTGATAGTCTTGTCAGCTGCAAGATAGGTATAAAGTCATTTTTTGGTAGCCTTGTCAACGACGGTGTAGGTAGAAAAACATTTTTAAATGGTCATGTCAATGAAGAAGCAGGTGAAAAATCTATTTTTACTAGCTTTGTTAATGAAGAGAATGGTAAAAAAACATTTTTAGTAGCCTATTTTAACACCTCATAATCCTTTGATTCTCTTCTGCGCTGTTCCTTCAAATATTTTTTCATCCGGATATCAACATGATCATGAATGCATAAAATATAACACGCTGCCCATATTCTGTTTTTTACCAAATTAAAGTCCCGTTTATGGTGAAAACCTTCTGGCATCCACAATCCTCCTCCCCCAGGAATCCCTCCCATAGCTGATATTTTTGTATGGACATCAATAAAATACGAATCACGATCAACTTCACCTACTTCTTTCATATATTCCATATACTTTCCCTTAAAGTTGATGTCAATGTTATTAATATCTGAAAGGTTTTTGTACTCCTTCCCTTTGTACCTCACAGTCAATACCGTTGAATCCCTTAGCCAAAAAGCATCAAACACATCTTTATCCAGTGATTCGAGAAATGCATATCTATATTTAGTTTTAATGGGCGATTTTGTCACTTTATTTTTCATTTGATACTCATAATACCAATCAAAAAAATCATGATATGCCTTTTCAACATTATCTTCTTTTGTTTTTTTAACCACAAAATCATCCACATAAGTAACAAATGATTGAATTCCTTTGATTTCATCCAACGAAAAAACAGAGGTAAGTATTGAATCTGACTCTAAATTCAGCGATTGGCTGTAGATGTTTAATGAGGTAATTAGAATAGAGGCGACGATTAACGTTATAGATTTCATTATGTATATATTTTGTTTAAATATATCAATTTAATACTGAGGAAAAAACCCTGGTACAAAAAACAACTGAGGCAATTTTGCGCACTAAATTTAACCAACAAACAAAGTGAGTAAAACGTTTGAATTTACACCTGCTTTTAATACTTTAGATGTCGCTTTTATTAATAAATTGAAAACACTGAATAAAAGAATTATAACACGAGCATTTTCATAACCCAATATATCCAAAATGGAATTATGATCGGTAAATCAGGGAGCTACTGAGACACAACACTACTCATATAATAACGATAAACCAAATAGCGATATGGATGTGTTAGGTTGCATTTTGAATTTACATACTGTATAAATTACATCAACTTATTTTCAAAACTTGTTAAGGAAAATTTAAACGGGTTATCAAGATATTTAAATAAACAATGGAAATACAAAGAATAAGGTCTGTGTTATTTTTATGGCAAAAAGGATTTCTTTTGTTGGTATTTGTCTTACTTACAGCTTGTGCAATATTATTTATTCCTGGCAGATATAGTAATAAGGCATATATAGAAAGATTTGACGCTCCAACTTGGCTCTATGGCTTTGGTTATACTTTAATATTTTTTTTAATAATACTAGGGTTGTACTTGTCCATAGCAAAATGGTATAAAAGAGACAAATTGTTATTTAATGAAAAACGTTTGAGATATAAGGAAGAAGATTTTCTCGTAAAAGAAATGCAGGATATAGTTTTTTTAAGACATCCCTTAAAATATAAACCAAAGAAAAACAGAACAATATTTAATGGAGGTGGTAATAATTGGTTAAAATTTAAATACAACGGAAGAAAATACAGTATTGAATATTTCCTGACAGACAAGGAAGAAGAGGAAATATTGAATGAGATAATTAAAAAATGGGAACTTGTTTCTGACATTGACCATGGATTAGCTAAAGAACAAGATTTATTAGAACTTTATGACAGTCTTTCTTTCAAATCAACCTATGATGAATTTAAATTTTCCTAGTTTATGTTAACTGGTGAAAAATATTAGAAATAAGAAGAAACGCAACCTAATCGAGTAGACTGCCGATAGGCCAATAGCCTATCGGAGAGCCTCTCACACCACCGTACGTACGGGTCTCGTATACGGCGGTTCCCTACACCA
>NZ_JAPDPI010000077.1 GCF_026013615.1 Plebeiibacterium marinum | reverse complement strand
CATGTCAGCGGCGGCTTTCTTTGTTTACTTTCTTCAGCTGAAGGAAGAAAGTAAAAGCCCGTCGGCTTGAGACAAAAGTAATGTAAGTCTGAAGATTAATATTTTAGTCGGACACTAGTGATTGAATATAAATTTAACACATGAAACTAAGTTCTATTTTAATCCTTTTTGCAGTTCTGTTAGCAAGTTGTTCTGAACAAGCAGAAGAAATAACCGTAGGATCATTTAATATCCGTTATCATAATTCAGGTGATTCTATTCAAGGTAACGGATGGGAACAAAGGTGTCCGGTAGTTTGTAATTTAATCCGGTTTAACGATTTTGAGGTTTTGGGAGCTCAGGAAGTTTTGCATGATCAGTTGCTTGATATGTTACAAGGTTTACCTGGATATGACTATGTTGGAGTAGGCCGTGACGATGGCAAAACTAAAGGTGAATATGCTCCTATTTTCTTTCAAAAGGAGAAGTGCAAAGTATTGAAATCAGGTCATTTCTGGCTTTCGGAAATCACTGACAGACCAAATAAAGGTTGGGATGCGGCCTTACCGCGGATTTGTACTTGGGCCAGGTTTAAAGACAAGGTAACAGGTTTTGAGTTTTTCTGCTTTAATTTGCATATGGATCACATAGGAGTGGAGGCTCGTAAGAATAGTGCAAAATTAGTTTTAAACAAGATCACAGAAATGAGTCCCCATATTCCTGTTGTTCTGACAGGGGACTTTAATGTGGATCAAAACAGTCCGAACTACGCCATTTTGGAAGGCTCACACTTATTAAATGATTGCTATAAAGTTGCAAAAGTATGCTATGCATTAAATGGAACATTCAATGGTTTCCACATAAACACGAAAACAGAGAGTAGAATAGATCACGTTTTTGTTAGTCCCGATTTTAAAGTGGAGCGATATGGCATTTTAACAGATACCTATAGAACTCAAGTTGCTGAAAGTACGCCTCAGCAAAACGGTAATTTCCCAAAAGAAGTTTCTCTAACCAAATACGAATCCAGAACACCCTCCGACCATTTTCCTGTTAAAGTTGTTTTGAGTTATTAAGCTTTCAGTCTTTTAGGTTCTCCCTTTAGTTAGTCAGAGGTTGTGAGGAGGGAAGAAATTGGACTTTAATTGCATGAACTAATTACGCTTTTCTTATTTATCAGTCACCTATTGAGTCATTTTATGATAGTGTTTTTCATCAACTGTATACGTTACAATTAATAAACTTATTGGTTGTTTCTTATGAGTAAATCATGTCCTTAAGTTTTATTAGCTAAGGAAGTATGAAAAACAATTTATAAAATCATCATAAAATGCTAAAGAAACCGATACTATCTGTGCTTTTACTTTCTTTTGTAATAAGCCTGAAAACTGTAGCGCAGGATTTTACCCCATTTCAATATGTAAACACGTTAATGGGTACTGATTCTGAATTTATTTTGTCAACAGGAAACACTTACCCTGCTATTGCCTTGCCTTGGGGGATGAACTTCTGGACACCTCAAACCAGTAAAATGGGTGATGGATGGGTGTATAGTTATGATGCCCATAAAATCCGCGGGTTTAAACAAACCCATCAGCCCAGCCCCTGGATAAATGATTATGGACAGTTTTCTCTTTTTCCGTTAACCGGGGAGTTAAAAATTACAGGCGACGACCGTGAGAGTTGGTTTTCGCATAAGGCAGAAATAGCTAAACCAAACTATTATAAGGTATATCTGGCCGATTATGATGTGGTTACAGAAATTACACCAACAGAGCGTGCTGCCATGTTCCGTTTTACGTTCCCGGATAACGATAAGTCTTATGTATTGGTAGACGCCTTTGATAATGGTTCTTACATCAAAGTTATTCCGGAAGAGAATAAAATTATAGGTTATACCACAAAAAACAGCGGTGGGGTTCCTGATAATTTTAAGAACTACTTTGTGGTTGTTTTTGATAAAGAATTTGAAACGAGTGATGTATGGAGCAAAGACCACATTGTTGAAAATGTAAAAGAGCTGAAAGATCACCATGTAGGTGCTGCCATCCGTTTTAAAACGCAAAAGGGCGAGCAGGTTCATGCCAGGGTAGCATCTTCGTTTATCAGCTACGATCAGGCTGAATTAAACCTGAAGGAATTAAAGAATGATTCTTTTGAAGAACTGAAACAAAAAGGCGAAGATATCTGGAATAAAGAACTGTCGAGGATACAGGTTGAAGGGGGATCGGAACAGCAAATACGAACTTTTTACTCTTGTTTGTACCGTGTGCTGTTATTCCCACGTAAGTTTTATGAGTTCGACAAAAACGGAAAAGTAATGCATTACAGTCCGTATAATGGTGAGGTTTTACCAGGATATATGTTTACCGATAATGGTTTTTGGGATACTTTCCGTGCTGTATTTCCTTTCTTTAATTTGATGTACCCTTCTTTAAATGAAAAAATTCAGGAAGGATTGGCAAACACCTACAAAGAAAGTGGTTGGTTGCCCGAATGGGCTAGTCCCGGTCACCGTGGATGTATGATTGGTTCAAATTCGGCCACCATTATTGCCGATGCCTGGCTAAAAGGCCGCAGGGGATATGATATAGATGCATTGTGGGATGCGGTAATCAAAAATTCAAAAAGCGTAGGCCCCATTCATTCTGTAGGACGCTATGGTGCTGATTATTATAACAAACTGGGGTATGTGCCTTATAATGTGGGTATCAACGAAAATGTGGCCAGAACACTTGAATATGCGTTTGCCGACTATTGTATCTACAAATTGGGTAAAGCCTTAGGCAAACCGGAAAGCGAAATAGAAATTTTTGCACAGCGAAGTCAAAACTATAAAAATGTATTTGATAAGGAGAGTAGTTTGATGAGGGGTAAAAACGAGGATGGAACTTTCCAGTCTCCTTTCAGTCCTTTTAAATGGGGTGATGCCTTTACCGAAGGAAACAGCTGGCACTATACCTGGTCGGTATTTCATGATGTACAGGGTTTAATTGACCTTATGGGAGGAAACAAAAACTTTGTCAACATGCTCGATTCGGTATTTATTGTGCCGCCGGTATTTGATGATTCCTACTACGGGGGTGTAATACACGAAATCAGGGAAATGCAGGTGATGAACATGGGTAACTATGCACATGGAAACCAGCCTATACAGCATATGATTTACTTGTATAATTATGCAGGACAACCCTGGAAATCGCAGTACTGGGCGCGTCAGGTAATGAACAAATTATATACCCCTGAGGCAGACGGGTATTGTGGCGATGAAGACAACGGGCAAACCTCTGCATGGTATGTGTTTAGCTCCATGGGCTTTTACCCTGTAGCACCTGCTACGGATGAATATGTAATTGGCTCACCTCTTTTCGATAATATTTCAGTAAAGCTCGAAAATGGAAACACCATTAACATTAAAGCAGGTAAAAATACCAACGATAATTGCTATGTGGATGAAATACAGTTTAATGGTAAAAAGTGGGATCGTAATTATTTCAAGTATGATGAATTGATGAAAGGTGCTGAGATCAACTTTGAAATGAGCGACAAACCAAATACCAAAAGGGGAACTAAAAAGTCGTCTATCCCATATTCGTTCACTAATGAATAATAGCAAATAAGTGATAAAGTTTTTCAACAAGAAAACGGAAGAAATTGATGAATAAGAAAAGGGTAAAATATTATTGGGCAATAGCAATCATATTAACTACTGTAAATATCTCTGCCCAGAAAGTTAAAACTTCAGGAAATCCGGTATTTCCAGGGTGGTATGCCGACCCGGAAGGATTGGTATTCGATGATGAGTATTGGATATTTCCAACTTTCTCAGCTCCTTACGAAGATCAGATTTTTATGGATGCTTTTTCCTCAAAAGATCTTGTGAAATGGAAGAAGCACAAAAGGATTATTGATACCACAGAAGTTAAATGGGCGCAAAAGGCCATGTGGGCTCCTTCAGCCATAGAAAAGGAAGGAAAGTATTACTTGTTTTTTGCGGCCAACGATATTCAAAATAACCAGGAGCTAGGAGGTATTGGAATTGGAGTTTCAGATAAGCCGGGGGGGCCATATAAAGATTATCTGGGAAAACCCTTGCTGGATAAAATCCACAATGGAGCTCAGCCTATAGATCAGTTTGTGTTTAAGGATTCCGACGGGCAATACTATATGATTTATGGGGGGTGGGGACACTGTAATATCGTAAAGCTCAAAGATGATTTTACAGGTTTTGTTCCTTATGAGGATGGCTCTGTTTTTAAAGAAATAACCCCCGAAAATTATGTTGAAGGCCCCTTTATGTTTATCCGCAATGGTAAATATTATTTTATGTGGTCCGAAGGTGGTTGGGGAGGTCCTAACTACAAAGTTGCCTATGCCATTGCAGATTCACCATTTGGGCCCTTTAAACGAATTGGAGTCATCCTGGAACAGGATGCAGATGTGGCAACAGGTGCCGGGCACCATTCCTTAATCAAAGTACCGGGAGAAGATGAATGGTACATCATATACCACCGGAGACCTTTGGGAGAAATTGATGCCAACCATAGGGTTACCTGTATCGATAAACTGGTGTTTAATGAGGAAGGCCAGATAGATCCGGTTAAAATCACTTTTGAAGGTGTTAGCAAGAGAAGGATTAGGAAGTAGTGTTATTAATTCATTAGTTCGTTAAATTTTTATAATGTGCAGATTCTAAACATATTGAATAATTTATGGCAAAATTATTACCTTATTGATTTTAAGCGAATTGTAAATCAATCTAATGTCTATTATCTAAAATCTAACGGTCTATTGTTAATTGTAAACGAGTATTTAAATCTAATGAGATGAAACGAGCCATGAGAATAGGTTCTCATACACGAAGAAGATTATTTTTCTGGCGAGTTCCATGTGACCATAAAAATCAAATTATAAAACATGAAAATTGTATTAAATCTATTATTGTTATTCTTGCCGGGAGTGTTGTTTGCACAAGTTCCCTGGCAAATGAAGCAGGCTGCATTAATGACGGAGTTTGCTGCAGATGTTGATCCGGCCAATGTGTTGCCTGAGTACCCCAGGCCTCAATTGGCCAGGAGTGAGTGGCTTAACTTAAATGGTATCTGGCAATACCAGCCTGCATCTTCTATTAGCGACAACCTTCCGGATGGCGCCTTACAAAAGGAAGTATTGGTTCCTTTTGCTATTGAATCAGCTATTTCAGGAATTATGGAATACCACGAGTACTTATGGTATAAAAGATCATTTACAGTTCCTGAAGCGTGGAGCGGACAGCGTGTGAAATTGCATTTTGGAGCGGTGGATTACGTATGTAAAGTATTGATTAATGGTCAAACCGTCGGAACCCATCAGGGAGGCTATGATTCCTTTAGCTTCGATATCACGGATGCCATAACAGGATCAGGTGATCAGGAAGTGGCAGTATTGGTTTATGATCCTACAGATAGTAAAGGTTATCCTCGTGGAAAGCAGACACTATATCCGGGAGGGATTATGTATACTTCGGTAACCGGTATATGGCAAACGGTGTGGTTGGAGCCTGTTCCTGAAACTCATATCGATAATATTAAAATGGTTCCGGATATTGACCAGGCGGTATTGGATTTAACAGTAAATACCGGGGGAGATGCAACAGGTGTTACCTACACTGCTACAGTAAAAGATGGAGAAACCACCATTCAAACAACCAGTGGCAACGTAAACGAGCTGACAAATATCTCAGTTCCAAATCAAAAACTTTGGTCGCCGGACAGTCCGTTTTTGTACGATATCAATATCAAGATTAAAAAGGACGGAAACGTGATTGATGAGGTAGACAGTTATTTTGGGATGCGAAAAATGGCTATGGTTGAAGAAGATGGTATTCAGAAACTATACTTAAACAATGAGTTCCTGTTTCATTTAGGGCCTTTGGATCAAGGCTTTTGGCCTGATGGATTATATACTGCTCCAACGGATGAGGCACTTCGTTTTGATATAGAAAAAATAAAAGAGTATGGCTTTAATATGGTACGTAAGCATATTAAGGTTGAACCTCAAAGATGGTACTATTGGGCAGATAAACTGGGCGTTATGGTTTGGCAGGATATGCCTTCGATGAATTCTTATACCTCAAATCCTCAGCCCAATGAAGAGGTTGCTTATGAGCGCGAACTTAAAGAAATGGTTGAAGAGCATTGGAACAGCCCAAGTATTGTGATGTGGGTTGTGTTTAATGAGTACCAGGGACAGCATAGGGTGCCTGAGCTGGTTAATATGGTTATGGATATGGATCCAACCCGTATGGTGAACCAGGGTAGTGGAGGTCCGTTTGCAAATGTAGGCCACATTTTAGATTACCATAGCTATCCGCCACCAACCTGTCCCGAAACCTCAACCCAGGTAAGGGCTTGTGGCGAGTTTGGCGGTATTGGATATAATATTGATGGCCACCTTTGGGATCCTTCGCGCTTAATGCAGTATATCACTGTTGAAAACGAAGAAGAATACCTGTCGACCTATGAGGAGTATATGGATATGCTTACCATTTATAAAACCAATAACGGACTGAGTGCCGGGGTTTATACTGAGATTACCGATGTGGAAATTGAGTTAAATGGATTGATGACCTATGATCGTTTGGATAAGGCGGATATTAGCAGAATATATGCAGCCAACGACAAGGTAATCAACCATGATATCTATATTAAAGAGCTTGTGCCGTCTTCAGAAAAAGAAGCGCAGGTATGGAAATATATGACATCACAGCCGGCGGTAAACTGGTACGAAACGACCTATACAGATAGTCATTGGCAATCTGCTGCAGGAGGTTTTGGTACAGAGGGTACGCCGGGAGCTGTTGTCCGTACTACCTGGAACACTTCCGATATCTGGATGCGCAGGGAGTTTGAATTGGGCGATCTTAGCTCAGTAAATTTAGATGATCTGTACTTGTATATCCATCACGATGAAGCTTGCCAGGTATACATTAATGGTGTGTTAGCAGCTTCTGTTACCGGCTATACAAGTAAGTATGTTACTTTATCTGTTTCGGCAGAAGCGAAAGCGGCATTAATACAAAATGGCACTAATTTACTGGCTGTACACTGTAATCAAACTGTTGGGGGTCAGTATATAGATGTTGGCTTGTCGTTACGAAGCCTCGATCATCAGTATCCTGAAAATCCAACTGCCGTTAAGCAGAACCCTGTTCAGGAAGAATTGAGTTTATATCCGAATCCGGTGGGTGATACCATGTATATTTCACAGAACCTGTCGGCCAGCACTTCAATTTCAATTATGAACAGCAATGGTACAAAACTGAAAACGGTGAGTGGGGATATAAATCCCATTAACGTATCTCATCTTAATCCTGGTGTTTACCTTTTACAGGTGAATGATGGGGAGGATGTTCAGAATATCAAGTTTTTAAAAAATTAGTATGATCAGCTTGTTATTTTCGTTGAATATAATGTGATCCAGAGTTCAGCGAAATTAATTTTTCATTTATTCTATTTAAAGGGTGCCCGGTTTTTCCAGGTACCCTTTTTTAGTGTTTTTTTAAGACAATACTTTGTGGTTTTTTTATGGCAACTCTATTTTATGCTTTTTTAAAAGATGAGGTTGTGTTTTTATGATGTTGAATCAGAGGGTGGTGTGAAGTGGTGTTTTGTCTATTATCCAGAATCTAATGATCTGTTATTGGGAAATGGTTCAATCAAAATAGTTTATTATAAAACACAATAATTCTAAAACATATAACAGAATAGTTTGGTATTTATAATTAATTAACATTAATTTGTTATGATTTTAATAAAAAAGGACCATTCCTGACCTCCTTCACCGTGCAAAGTTTACGGAAGTCATTAATGGTCCCATTAATAACTTTACAAATATACAAATTTCATGAAGAATGAACATGCTTCGTGCGTTCCATCAGATGTGATGGAAGAAGTAAAACGTAAATTAAATGAGGTAAAAGATCTTTTAGGGCCTCATATGAGCACCTTAACCAAGGAGGAACGAAAAACTTTACCTAAAATGGGCGAAAAAACTATGGCCTTTGTTGTTAATGCCCATAAGTATAGTAAGCAACATCCTGAATTACTCCCTGCCTATGTTACCGAAAAGGACTTTGATGTTGATGTAACAGATGCCACCGGTTTATTGCCAATAAAGGATTTATTGCAACAAATGCAAGATGAAATATCGGATACAACACTTTTAGCCGGTAGCGAAGCCTATACTCAAGCATTGCTTTTTTATAAAAATGCAAAGTTTGCTGCAAGCAATAACGTGCCTGGTGCAAAAGGTGTTTATGACGATCTTAGTTCAAGGTTCCCTTCGGGTAAAAGAAAGCAAGACGTTAGTAAAGGGATTGAAGAGTAAATAAGAGAAGAAGTTTGAGTGATATATTGGAAGGAAGTTCGGTTAAAATAATAGCCGAACTTCTTTTTTTTATAAGGGAAAGAACTAAAAAATATAATCGTATTTCTATAAAAATGTATGATTTAGCAGTAAAATATCTCTGCATTTCAATAAAATAAACCGGTATTTGAATATTTTTTAAGGTAAGTTGCTTAAAAATATAGTCTTTACAATAATTATTACTCAAGCTGCCATAAATAAAA
Organism: Plebeiibacterium marinum; assembly: GCF_026013615.1. Taxonomy (GTDB): domain Bacteria; phylum Bacteroidota; class Bacteroidia; order Bacteroidales; family Marinilabiliaceae; genus Saccharicrinis; species Saccharicrinis marinus_A. The sequence continues at coordinate 3,801 of NZ_JAPDPI010000077.1, read as the reverse complement.
ACAGGCGTACCTGTTAAATAAAACCGCATTTTTATAAAAAAGAATCGTACACGAGTAAAATAACGCCGTTTTCGCTAAAAAAAGAACCGCATTCCTATAAATTTTATACAAAATCGGTTCTTTTTTATAGGAATTCCGCTATAAATAATAGCAAGTTGTATAAAATTTATAGCAAATAGAATAGAAAATATTGAGTCAGCTTAAAAAGCGAAGCAAATCCTGTAAAAAGAATAAAAACGCCGTTCTTTTTAATAGGAGAGCGGAGCTATTTTATTGAAAATCGGAGATATTTTATAGGACAACGGAGTTATTTTATAGAAACGTGGAGTTTTTTTTTGATTAACCTGTGAATTTGTATTGTGCTATTTGATTAATTTTAGGAGTTGTTTGTTACAAAGGCGATTTAAAACATGAGTCACCTGAATTTAATAGCCAAAATATGAGCAAAATGGATACAGATTCGTTAAAACCGGATTTTTAAATGAATGACTCACCGGATAATATAATATAAACGGAGTACGTTTTGCTGAATGTTAGTACCAAGTGTCATCACATATATATAAATTTAAAAATGAAAACCCTGATTAGTATAATATTTCTTCTATGTTCCTTTATATGCAACGGACAAGTAAAAGTTTATTCATACAATAGCCGTATTACTGAATTGATTGAAAAGAATAATAATTCTACAATATCGAAAGCTGAAAAATTTGAGTTGCAGAAATATGGATATAATATTCAATTATTAAAAGAAAAAGAAGGAATTGTAACTAAATCAATTTATGATAAAGGATAAAAATACCAGGCACTTATTTGTTCAAAGGGCTTGGTTGGCTAGTGTGGGTTGTAGATTATCGCTACAGAAGGCTTGTATCGTGAGTTTTTCAACCTATTTTAAATTAATAACGCTTGAGGACACGTTCAGCAGCTAGAGTTATCACCTTTAAATAAGAAGTTAATAAGTTTTGGAGCTGTAAATCAAGGCGGGTAAGCCAGAGCAAGAGTCCGGGCCGGGGAGGGCGAAAGGCCTTCAAGGGCGCACTTGAGAGCCTGTTCCGAACTTGATTCGGAAAGGATGTGTGTAGGTCGGAATTGAAGGGTGTTGCGTGATGAAGGATTCTCTTGGTCTAGCGTTTTTTGTCCCGAAATAGGTTTTTGTTGGTTTTACTGACAAAACCTTACAAAACCATAATCGGGATTGGGTTTGGGACAACGTCCCAATATTCAAAAAATTCACAAAGTGATTTTTTTGAATAAGACTTTACCTCCGCAGTTGAAGAGTAATAAATCCCATTATTGAGGTTATTTTAATGCTCCCCAGTACCCCACGCTTGTATCGTATGGTTTTTAATAATAACGCTTGAGGACATGCGTGGTGGCAGGAGCTAAGTAAATACCAAAAAAGGTAAATAATAGTAGTACTTAGATAAAATAATTATCTTTAAAACATGGAAATAAACCGTGACATATTAAAAAAAATATCAGACTTCGCTAAGTTGAAATACCCAAATGCAGAAGTGTATTTATATGGCTCACAGGCAAGAGGTGAAGCAAGCAAAATGTCTGATTGGGATTTGCTTGTTTTGTTAAACAAAGCACAGATTTCATTCGAAGAAGAGACAAAAATAATGGATGATTTTTATGAACTAGAGCTGGAAACAGGAGAAGTAATATCGCCATTAATTTATACAAAGAATGACTGGGAATTAAAACACAGAATGACATCATTATATTCGAATATAGCAAAAGAAGGAAAAAAGATTAAATGACTTATTAATCAAGTAGAAGAATATATAAATACCAAACACTAATAGCCCTTGCTACAGAAGGCTTGTATCGTGAGGTTTTCAATCTTATTTTAAATTAATAACGCTTTAGGACATGCGTGGTGGCAGGGTTAATTAAAACATGACAATGAAAACATTAATAATACTAACAATTGGACTACTGATGCCGATCCTAAACTTCGGACAATCAGAATTAGCAATGACTAGTGCCACAGACGGATTTGTAAATGTTAGAGCTAATAAAAGTACTGATTCAAAAATTTTATTTAAAATTAAAGAGACAGAATTCTTTCTATGCGAGCCAACAGAAGATAATTGGTGGAAGATTGATAATTTTTACACAAAAACTGGATTTGTACATAAATCAAAGATTCAATTGATAAAAGATTTAAAGGAAAAACAACAACGTGCTTTGATAATCAATTCAATTAACCAACTGCGTGATTATAGGATAAAATATGATTCGCTTAGGCTCATCTTACCTAATGAAGAGATAAAGGAATTACTTAGCGAATTTGAAAATTTTGAGGAGACAAATTACACTCCTTTGTTGCCATTTCTCTCTGGATTATTTTGCAAAAACAAGGACATTGATTTACTGGATAACTATTTGAAAATTATGAATGATAATCAAAAGTCCGCAAACGAAATGCCTGCATGGTCGTTAGGTGATTGTTATTTATGTCAACCTGATTTGGTAATTAAACGGATTGATAATTATAGAGGTAAGGACCGGGAGTATTTGTGGAGTATGCTGACATTAGGATTTGAGAATGTTACTTGGAAAAAGGAAAGCGAGATTGAGGATTACGATGAATTAAAAAATAGGTTAAATAAATAAAGGCTATACCTCTACAGTTGAAGAGTAATAAATTCCTAACTTTAAGGAGTTTTTTAAAACAATATAAGATAGCAAAATGACAGGCAAAGAAGATATAAGATGGGAACAAAGGTTTTCCAACTACAATAAGGCTTTAAAAAAGTTATCAGAAGCTATAGAGTATATAAAGAAAGAACATAAAAAGAACGATTTAGAAACTGAGATTGAGGAAACAGAAGATACATTAGAAGAGATTATTAAGGAAGGATTGATTCAACGTTTTGAATATACATATGAGATGGCTTGGAATGTAATGAAAGATTATGCTCTTTACCAGGGAAACTCCGACATAGGCGGTTCCAGAGACGCTATTAGGTTTGCCTTTTCTACAAAACTTATCGAAAATGGAGACATGTGGATGGATATGATAAAAAGTAGAATTAAAACATCACATACCTACAATGAAGGAACAGCTAATGAGATATATTTAAAAATAATAAATGAATATCATTTTGCATTTCAAGCTTTTAAAGAAGTGATGGAAGGAAAAAGAGCTGGAGAACAGCAGAGTCTATTTGATAAGGAATAATGTACGGATTAAAGGAAACACATATAAATAAACTTAACTCAGTATTTGCTAACTATCCAGCTATTCGCAAAGCCATTCTTTATGGTTCAAGGGCAAAAGGCAATTACAGAGAGGGTTCTGATATTGATATAAGTTTAGTTGGTGATAAATTAAATTTAAATATGCTTCTGAGGATTGAGACTGAACTTGATGATTTGTTATTACCATATAATATAGACATATCAATATTTGATAAAATTGAGAATCAAGAATTAATAGAGCATATAAAAAGGGTAGGGATCATATTATATAAAGAATGAATAAAGTCAATGACCACCATAAATATATCGTATATGCAGTCTTTTAAAATCAGGCAGTATTCACTTGTTCAATGAGTAAAACCAGGCAATATCTTGTATAATTATTATAACCTTTAAAATTATAATAATGAAGATAAGATATTCGTGTTTACTGTTATGGATGGTAAGCTTTTTACCTTTTGCACAAATCGCCATCTCTCAAAACACTAATTAGTCAGACCTGAAAAAGTACTATTCTTTGAGAATTAATTGTTTTCAGAGAATAGTATTTTTCTAGATATAAAATTCTAAATAAGTCAAAAAGAA
>NZ_JAPDPI010000076.1 GCF_026013615.1 Plebeiibacterium marinum | reverse complement strand
AAATAAGAGCTGCAAAAAATGGGGCAGCTTTTTTACGTTACCATCTGATTTTAAATTATGACAGTAGAATTTCTACTGAAGTTACCATTGAAGACTAAACAGCCGTGGAGCAAATGTGACTGAGACAACAAATTGGTAATGAAACGAGTAAGCCATTTTTAAACTGATTGATAAAATGCTTACTAATATAAAATTTAAAGACTTCTTTAATAAAAATATTGCAGCGCTGTAATCAGTTTACATACTACCGCATAAAACAAAAGCCGCACTCTAAAATGCGGCTTTGTTGTTTTATTTACAGGCCAGAGGCCTTATGTGCTGCGACGTAGCCAAAGGCATACGCCGAACGACTTACATTATCTTCTCGCTAGGCTCAGCGAGGGCTTTTGTTTTATTTTACACATATCATACAATACAATCGCACGATAGCCAAGACATTATTCATTTTGTATAACTAGAGGAATCTTATAAACCTTTTCTCTCCCAGAAAAATTGTATTTACAATGAATAGTATCAGATTCCATTAAGAATATAATCTTGTCAAATTTAGGAGGCATAATAAATCTCTTTTCCTGGTTATTTAACGATTTAATTAAAGATATTGTTTTTAATGTATCTATTTTAAAATCTAGGTATTTATTACTATTAATTTCAAATTTCCCAGTTGCTATATGGTAAAAAATATCTTGATATTTTTCGTAATAAAAAATAGAATCTGAAAATGCAATATCTATTTGTACCCCTCTTAATGTTAAGTTGTATAACTTAAATTCTTTTGACAATTCCCATGGTTTTTGACAATAGCCATTGAGACACAAAAACATTAAGCATAAAATTATTTTTAATTTCATAGCTCTATTTATTTTTATTTCTTAACTCCTCTTCTGGATTATCTCCTTTTGCAAAAGCCTCTTTTTCTGCACTTCTATCTTTATAAGGCTTGACAACGCCAGTGTCATTTCCATTTTCATCAACAATAGTTGAATCATACCCATCTTGCACCGCATGAACCCCCTCATGCACCTCAGTATTATGTGTCTCGTAATCAATTTCCTGATCTATTATATCTTGATCCGAAACCCCCTCCATTTCTTGTACTGAAGTTGTTTGCATATCAATCTGATCCTCATTTATTACGACATGTGTTTCTGCTTTATCATTCGATTCCCATTTTCCGGTTTCCTTATTAAATGTAGAAGTCTCATTGGGATTATATTCCCCATTTTTAGCTGCATACCTATATTCTTCACCTGAAAGTTTTACACCCATTGCATCACCCATTGCAGCATGCAAATTATCTCCTTCTGATATATAATGAAAAAAACCTTTGATTTCGTCCTACGAATTTTTCGCCAAACTTTCCTACCAGTCTTTGTTCTTTTTACAGATGTATATATCTTTTTGTATCTGCACTTTTTCTATCTCCAATCTTCCGACCATCAATATCGTAAAATCTAATGGGATTATTATAACTATAATGATAAGGACTCCAATTTTTATACATTCCCGCCATCGGGTCAACACAATGCCACCTCCCTAGACTTGCATCATAAAACCTGGCGCCATAATCGTAACAATCCAAGCTTACCCCACCAAGATTGTCATCCTGGATTTCTTTTCCGTTGTAAAGATACTTGTTTTGTTGGTAATGGGTTGTAGCGGAGTTGTAGTTTTTTTGTTCCATAACCAAACCAAAAGGGTAGTAGCTGCTGGTTTGTACAATGTCTGCACTTCCTGGTATCATGCTGCCCCCAAAGGTTACACGGGTGTTGCCCAAGTGGTCTTTCAGGTTGTACTCAAAGTGCCAGCGGGTATTGTCGCCATTTTTTACAGGTATGGCACGGCCTTCATCGGTGCTAAAAAAGCTTTTTTGTCCATCGGTATACACCAGGTTGACAATATAATCGGTTGTTTTTAAGGATCGGATCTGTATAAGCATCATGTAAATCAGATCCGTTCCATATTTTACAGGAAGTTTTGCTATGATAAAACATAAGTCATGTTAAAACTGAGTTAAAGTTTACTATTTGCTTGTTTCTTTTTCTGCTGGAATTTTATTTTGGATTGCGAAAAATATCTATTAACCACATAATAATATGTACTACCTGAAATTTATTGGGGAGCCAACAAGGGGTAACAAAAAAGCATCTCGTAAACAGGGGCGCATGAGATAGTTTTAAAGTGCGGGCTAAACGATGAAATGCATAAAAAGTCAGGGAACTGTCAAAAGGTTACCGACAAGATGTGGCCTTGCCCAGGTACTTATCCACGAGCCTGAGATATTGATTTTGGATGGGGAGGATGCTGTAATAACGTCAACAATAAATGAGGGGACTTTATTTAAAGAGTCAAAATCTCGTAGTTTTGATCAGCTTTTTATATCGGAGTCATCGTTAAAAGAGTAAATACTTTTTCTTTCTGTTAATACTAAATTAAGGGTCATCCTATTGGGTGGCCCTTTTGTTTTATCCAAAAACCTGTAAACCAATCATTTTAGGCAGAATAAAGTGCCGTGTTGTAGGTGTGAAGATGGAGGTATAGTGGTCAGGCCGGGGATTTATATTGTAAGGAGTGAATCTCCTGTCCTTTATCGGTGCTTTTCCTATACTTCTCCCTAACAGATCCGGACCAACTCCCAGACAGCTTCGTAATTGTTTCGTCTTTTGTTCGGGTGTATAATACGAACCGTAGTCGAAGCTTACCCGAACACATTCCGAACACATCCCGGCTACTTCCCGAAGCCGTACCGAAGAAATGTAGGAGAAAACACGAAAAAGGCCCGAATCCATATAATTTTTCCGGTTAACTGCCTAAAGCGTGACAATTTTTTGAATTAACTCCCAAAATTGTGATAATTGCCGTCTGTTGAATATAATATGCACGGGCGTTTTTGCTTGTGAAATAATGTATGTGGTTGATCTATTTGTCGATAGGCGTAGTAAAAAGTAGCAGTAAAATTACTGCTATTTTTTAGGTACATTTTGAGTATTACTTTAGCAATAACAATAATCAATGTTACTAATAACTAGCAACCAATGGCCAGTAACCAATTATATATCAAACCTCATATAAAACAAAATACAAGCAGTCTTCTTACGTGATGTGATTTTTATTGTGGTATATTAAAAGTAAACCGGCTGCCCTTATTGGTTTCGCTTTCTGCATTGATTATGCCTCCATGCCTTTTTACAAATTCTTCACAAAGCATTAACCCCAGACCGGTTCCCGATTCTTTATTTGTTCCGGGATTTGAAATTCTTCTGGAGAAATCAAAGAGACTTTTTTTCTGTTCTGCGGTCATTCCAATGCCGGTGTCGCTCACCGATATTTCTATGTCCCTTACAATCTCTTTGTGTTTAATCTGTTCTGCATTAACCTCAACCTTTCCACCCAGTGTTGTAAATTTTATGGCGTTGCTTAGTAAGTTCCTGATGATGGTTCTGAGCTTGTTGTTGTCGGCAAAAACCTCTATTTCCTTGTCGATATTGTTAATTAGTTCAATTTCTTTATTAATAGCCGATTGTTTTAAAACCAGAAAGATATCATTAACCAATAAAAACAGGTTTGTTTTTTCCAGTTTTAGCTTGTCGTTGTTGCTTTGTGCCTGCGACCATTCCAGCAAATTGGTTAACAGCCTGTAGGTGTTGTTAATGTTTTCATCAATAATTGAAATAAACTTTTTTTGTTCTTCCTGGCTATAATCACCGTAGTGTTCGTTAAGCAGGTTAGAAAAGCCAATCATCCCGTTAAACGGAGTTTTTAAATCGTGAGAAATAATTGAAAAGAACTGGTCTTTGGTTGTGTTTATTTTTTGGAGTTCATTGTTAGCCTTCTCAATTTGTTTTTTTTGCTTTTCAACCTCTTCTTTCTTGTTTTGCAATACTTTGTTAACCACCAGGGTTTCTTTATATAACTTTTTAACTACTGTTTTTTCCTGGTTTAACTGGTAATTGGCACTTACGTTTTTATACCGCAATTGATATTGAATCCTGTTACCAACAAAACCTAAAATTGACATGGGGAACAGGTTTGAGAAATTAACTACTTTTGAGTCGGGTATGGGTTCAATATACACAAAAATGAATATCATCATTACCAGTGGCATAAAAAAGAGAAGGGCAGCAGGAACCCACTTCCACTTTAAGTCCAGGGCAATAATAAAAATCACCACCACAATACCTGTTATCGAATAATTTGAACCATCGTATGGTAGGTATACCAGGTATTTGATGTACATCATCAAAAGCACACTTGCTGTAAATATATTATACCAGAAAAAAATCAGTTGTTTATACTTTTCTTGTGTTGCCAGTTTCATAATAAAAAGCGGAATTCCTATAATCAAAGGTAATAAGCGGGTATAAAATGCTTTTTCTGAATGGCGGAAATAGAGGTCGGTATAAGCAAAAAAGCATATAATCAACAAACCAATCCCTACATAATATAAAAGGTATTTATTTGTATTATCTATTAAATATTTCCTAAAGTTGTCCTGGATCCTTGTGTCCTTACTCATACCTATACTATTGTGTAAACATATAATAACTATTGGTTTGCCTTTTTATGAGTATCAAACTTTATAGTACGATAATGCTTAATTCCGGCATTGTAATTTACTACAGAAATATTACCAATCATAATAAAAACTACAAAAATGTATAGGAGGTATTGCTTTTTCCTACATATATGTAAGATAAAAGGTGGTGGTGTGTTTTTAATGATTCGGTGTAAGGTTTAGATATATAATAGGATAGGGTTGGTTTGGCACCCGGTGTTTTCATCTTTGGTACGTTATCTGTTTTGAGGATAACGACATTGAAAACAAATTTTTTTTACCTATCGATATCTCTAAATAAGATAACGGTATAAATATTTTAATTATGGATAAAATAGAATTGCATCCAATTGGTATGATTAGAACCCCCCATAAGGATATTAAAAATATGCCTATTCAGCCTATTGCGGCAGAGGGTTTTGAAGGGTATATAGAATTGAAAGAGGAATTTGTTGACGGACTAAAAGACCTGGATGGTTTTTCGCATATCACCTTGCTGTATCATTTTCATAAAATAGAAGGTTTTGAATTGCAGGTTATTCCATTTATGGATACAGAAAAGCGTGGCATATTTTCATGTAAGGCACCAAAGCGCCCCAATGCCATAGGTACTTCAACTGTTAAACTCAAATACATTGAAGGGAACCGAATTTATATTGATCAGGTGGATATGCTCGACGGCACGCCATTGCTGGATATTAAACCGTTTTATCCCCGTTACGATAACCGCTATGATGTGGCGATAGGATGGTTGGAGAAAAACAAGGATTTGCCCCTTGAGTTACACAAGGCCGATGAGCGCTTTAGGTAGGAGGGTGGTTGATAGCTTTTAGCTCATAGCTCATAGCTCATAGCTTGTAGCGTATAGCTCATACCTCATAACAAATAGCTTGTAGCAGATAGCGTATTGCTTATAGCAGATAGCCATTGGCTGAATTATTTGCCATTGGATAACCGAATCAAAGGGATAAAAAAATAATCTAATACAATACATTATGAGAAAGTTTACTGTATGTATGTTTTTTACATTGTTTGCTTTTGTCAGCAACAAAAATGTAGTAGCCCAAACCAAGGCCGATGGTATCACATCATCCCTGTTGGAAATCAACAAAAAAGGACTGTTTAAACCCATTGTAGGAATTGAATTATGGGAAACCTACAGTATGGGAGAAGAAAAGGGGGGTATAAAGTACGATAACCGGAGTGATGTTTATTTCCGGCGGTTACGTTTTGGAGGCTCTGGATCTCCTTATTCGTGGCTTAAATACCATTTTCAGTTACAGATAGACCGTTTGGGAGAAGATAGTTATGCATCAACTAAGGGATCGTACACAGGAATTGGTCTTTGGGATGCCTACATAACTGCCAGGATATTTAAGGATAGCGAACTTTTAAATTTCCATGCAGGATATTATTGGGCTGCCATAAGTCGCGAATACAATACCAGCGCCTGGTCGATGGGTTCCTTTGACCGTAACAGGGCCAACTGGTATATGCGTACTTTTATGACAGGCAAAGGTAATGGTATTGAAAGTGGGTTGGGTTTTGGTGGATTGAAAAATTTTAAAGGTTTTGGATTTGCTTACCGGGTTGGCACTTTTGAGCCTAAAGCATATTCATCTGCTGAAATTTCAAGTAGGTTGTATACTGCCCATTTGCTGCTTTCTTTTGGCGAGCCGGAACAAAAGGCTTATAAGTATAGGTTAAGTGGCAACCATTGGCGGAAACGAAAGGGATTAACCCTGGGTTTTGGAGGGGCTAAGCAAAACAAAGGTCAGCTAAGCGATGGCGTTTCTTTTAACAAGTCGCAAGCCTATGGAGCTGATTTGCTTTTTAACTATGCTGGCCTGCGAATAGATGGGGAGTATTTTAAATTCAGCAGGAAAGCAACTGCACTAAGCGATTATGATGGAACAGAGTGGCACCTTAGGGTAGGTTATAGCTTCCTGGTTTCAGGTAAGTATCTGGAGCCTGTTTTAACTTACGACTCCTATGAGGGAAAAGGGGAGAAAGCCTTGTTTAACCATATTGGTGATGATAATACACTGGATGTGGGGATTAACTGGTATTTGAATAAAGACAAGCTAAAGGTTTCCTTACACTACCTTGTACAGGAGGGAAGTGCCTCTGCCAATATAGGGGATTATTTGGGGGTGGGATGCCAGTTTAGGCTATAACGAATACATTGTAACACATTGTTCTATCACAAAAAAATCAACATAAAATGAAAAACTATAAAAACATAATACTCAGCATAATTTTCCTTGGGCTTTTTAGCTGTACACCAATAAAAAAGGAGCAAAAACAATCTATTACGGTTTTTTCAGGAGCGGGATTAACCGATGTGCTCACTGAAATTGTAGATTCTTTTGAAGTAAAGAATCATATAAAGGTTAAAACAAACCTGGCTTCAAGTGGTACTTTGGCACGGCAGATAGAACAAGGTGAAGTACCGGATGTTTATATTTCGGCCAGCAAAAAGTGGGCTGATTATATCGATAGTCTGGGCTTTACTTTAGCAAATTATAAACAAGGTGTGGCCATTAACAACATGGTGCTTATTGCCCCCAAAAACAGTACTTTGAATATTGCAGCCATCGACAGTAGCCTTGATATCGCATCAATATTAAAAGATGAAAGGCTTTCGATGGGCGACCCGGCCCATGTTCCTGCCGGTAAATATGCCAAACAGGCACTTGAATATTATGGGTGGTACAAGCCTTTAAAAGACCGGATTTTGCCGGCAAAGGATGTACGGTCGGCTTTAATGGTTGTGGAATTGGGCGAAACTCCTTTGGGTATTGTTTATAAAACCGATGCACTGAAATCAGAAAAAGTGAGAATTTTAACTACGTTTCCATCAAAATCACATATTCCCATAAGTTTTATTGCCAGTGTTTTAAAGGATAATAAACTGGCTAAGGATTTTTATACTTTTTTAAGTGCAGAGGAAATGAAAAGTGTATGGGAAAAGCATGGGTTTATAACAAAGAGGTAATAGCGGGTAGCTAATAGCTGATAGGACGGCTTCGCCTTTAGGACGCTTCGCTTTAGCTTGATTCCTTGCTACTAATACACCTTTTACTCAGGAACAATATTTCCGGATCCGTTCTTTATACAATAGTTCGTTAGTTTTTTATAAGTGTTAGATTATGAGATACTTAATAAAATCAACCTGAGTTAGGTAAGGATCTGATTTTAAGCATCTTGCAAATGAGTCTCTTATCTCTAATCTAAAATCTAGTGATCTGTTAATATAAACACCTTGTAAATAAGATCGGATCCATACGAAATAGCGTTTAGCTGATAGATAATAATGACAATAAAGTGTAGAGTTTTATGACAGATTTTTTAGGATTTAATTCAACAGAGCTGCAGGCTATAGTCTTATCATTAAAGGTGGCTGTGTATTGTTCGCTTATATCCCTGCCTATGGCATTGTGGTTAGGATATAAGATGGCCAGGTATAACTTTACCGGAAAATCTATTATTGAAAGCATGATACACCTCCCATTGGTAATGCCACCAGTTACCACCGGGTACTTATTGTTGTTGGTTTTGGGGTCAAAGGGTTTTATAGGACATTGGTTGCAATCAGCTTTTGGGTTAAAAATATCCTTTACTTTTTATGCTGCCGTTATTGCCTCTGTTTTTGTATCATTTCCCTTGATCGTACGCTCGGTTCGTACAGCCATGGAAATGGTGGATACAGGATTGGAGGATGCATCCCGGATATTGGGAGCTGGCCGGATACGTACTTTTGCCAGAGTTACTGTACCATTGGCCTTGCCCGGTATTATTTCAGGTACTATATTGGCTTTTGCCCGTTCTCTTGGAGAATTTGGGGCAACCATTACTTTTGCCGGCAATATTGAAGGCGAAACACAAACCCTTCCCCTAGCTATTTATGCCTATATGCAGGTGCCTGGTAAAGAAAGCGCTACGTTGCGCCTGGTGATAGTTTCTATAGTGATTTCATTTATTGCCATGACCTTATCGGAATGGTTTATAAAAAGAATACGACATGATAAACATTGACATTCATCTACCCAGAAAAAATTTTAATGTAGTTGTTCAGGAAAAATTCAGCGAAGGAATAACTGGTATTTTTGGACCAAGTGGTTCAGGAAAAACCTCTTTGCTCCAATGTATCTCCGGGTTAGCCAGACCAAAGGAAGGCTATATTTCTGTGGGGGGAAGAATTTTATTCGATTCTGTAAAAAATATCAATATCCCGGTCAGTGAGCGCAATGTAGGATATGTTTTCCAGGAAGGAAGGCTGTTCCCTCATATGTCGGTTGAAAAAAACCTGCGCTATGGAATAAAGAAACAAGCAATTGGGAAAATAAGTTATGAGGAAGTAATTGACTTATTGGGCCTCAGACATATTTTAAAAAGCAAACCCCATCAAATATCAGGTGGCGAACGACAAAGGACTGCTTTGGGACGGACGTTGCTTTCTTCGCCGGATATTTTATTGCTGGATGAACCGTTTTCGGCTGTGGATATGAGCTTGAGAAGTCAGATATTGCCCTTTATTATACGAATTCAAAAATTAATACAAATTCCTATGTTGGTGGTTAGTCATGATATACCAGATTTACTAAAACTTACCAATAGGCTTTGCATCATTAAAAATGGCAGCTGCATAGGGCATGGAGAGTATTATGATTTATTGAAAGATCCGTCTGTTTCTAATATTTTTGGATCTGGATCAATCGTAAATTCAATTGACATGAGGGTTTTGCATACCAACCCGCAAAGCCGGCTTACCATTGTTGGATGGAAGCAGGATGGACAGGAGATTTTGATTACCTGTGATAAAAGCAAAGGGGATTATAAGGAAGGGCAAAAACTCAAAATTTTTATTGATGCCGATGATATTGCCTTATCCACTGAAAAAACAAACAATATCTCGATTCAAAACCAGGTATATGGAACTGTTACTGACATTATACCTAAGGGAGCCACGTTGTTGGTAGTTATTGATGCCGGATTTAAGTTGGTTGTTGAAATCACCCTGGATTCTTTGAGTAGGATGGGAATTGGCACAGGCAGTAAAATTTGGTGTTTGTTTAAATCGGTAGCTATTGATGTGGCCGGTTAAATATGTAAGTAATAAATTTTTCTCTACAAATAAGTTGTCAACATATTTAAGTATTTGACTAGGTATTTACCTTAAATGGTCTTGAAAAAAATTATATTTGTACGCTAATAATCAGTGGTAAAAAGTATAGTTTGGAGATTTTATGGAGGTGGATGCACATACACATGTTAAATATTTAAAAAAAACCTTAGATGTTACAAGGAAGATCAACCAGATGTTGGTGGTTGAAAAAGATCCTGAAGAATTGATCAATAAGGCTTGCAACATTTTGGTTGATATTAAAAAGTATTATTTTTCGTGGATTATACTGTTTGATAAGGATTTGAACATTACTAGCATTAGAAGTGCTGGTTGTGCTATCGGATTTGGTGCCTTAAAAGAGAGTATCCTCTTGGGTAACCTTCCTGAACCACACAGGTTGGCTTTAGAGAAAAAGGATCTGGTTGTTTGTGATAAACCCCAGCATAATTGCCCACTTAAACTGTCAAATTCCCAATGGTCTTCATTTATAGCCCCTTTGCAAATTGATGATCAAATACATGGATTAATCTGTTCTGCCGTTCCAAATGAGTATGCTCACAACCAAGTGGAACGTGAAACTTACATTGATATTACCAATAACATAGGCTTTGCGCTTTCTGGTTTAAAGGAACAGCAGGGATTGAGGATTATCTTTAATGAAACTCCGGAAGGTTTTGTAACACTAAGAAAAACATTTGATATTGTTGATGTAAATCCGGCCTTTTGTAAAATAGTAAAATCAACAAAAGATGAGCTGGTTGGCAAAAATATGTTTCAGCTGTTAAAAAAATTCGCCTTTTATGCAGAACAATCAGATTTTACAGAACTCATCAATAAACTATATCTGGGGGCTGACTTAAAGCAATTTGAGTTAAGGTATTGCAACAAAGTATATTCAATTACAGCCAACCTGAAAACATTTTCTAAGTATATTTTTGCCAGTGTACGGGATGTAACCCATGAAAAGTTTGAGCAAGACCTTGTTATAAAGAGTGAATCAAAATATCGTTCTCTGGTAAATTCTTTGAACGATTCCTTGTTTATACTGCAAGATGGGGTCATTAAATTTGTAAACCCAAACCTGTGTAAAGTTTCCGGGTACTCAGAAGAGGAATTAGTGGGAAATGATTTCACTTTGTTTATTGCTCCTGAGGAGGTAAACAAAATTATCAGTATCCACAACAAAAGGCTGAATGGAAGTTCTGTAAATAGTTATTATGAATCTGTGGCAACCACTAAAACCGGGGCAAAAGTACCTGTAGATGTCAATGTAATCCCTACCGAATACGAAGACAGGCCTGCCTTGCAGGTGTTACTGAAAGATATTTCTGATTACGTTGACAGAAATAAGCAACTTCAGCTGGAAAAAAACCGTGCCGAAGAGAGCAGAAAAAAGCTATACGATTCGGAAAAGTTGGTTAGTACTCTGATACAAAGTATGCCCAGTGGCTTTTTAATGATTGGTGAAGATTATAAAATATACCGGGTTAATGATCAGACTTGTAAGATAACGGGTTATTCCAAAGAAGAGCTGGAAGGGGCCTATTGCGATATTATCTGTCCGAAGGGATCAAAATCAAAAGAGTGTCCTGTTTGGGAAAAAGGTGTTGCTTCGTTTTCAGGGATGGATACCAGTGTAAAATGTTGTGATGGCTTTAAAACGCCTGTTTTAAAAAATGCCCAAACCATTACTATTGATGGGAAAAGGTATATCCTGGAGAGTTTTCAGGATATTACAAATTTGAAAAACACAGAAAAGGAGTTGATTTATGCCAAAGAGAAGGCTGAAGAAAGCGACCGTTTAAAGACTGCTTTTTTGGCTAATATGAGTCACGAGATCCGAACCCCTATTCATGGCATCTTGGGCTTTGCCGATCTTTTAAAAGCTTCTGAAATTGAAGATAAGGAGCAACAGACTTATGTAAATATTATCCATAGTAGCGGAGAACGGATGCTATCTACCATAAATGATATAATTGATATTTCAAAGATAGAATCCGGATCGACAGAGCTATTTATGAGACCTTTGAAATTATCTGATTTTATCAATCATTTATATATGTTTTTTGCACCGCAAGCTCAGAGTAAAGGGATTGATTTATTGGTTGATATTAAGGAAGAGGATCGGATTAAACGAATGGTTACAGATGAGGACAAGCTAAATTCAATAGTCACCAACTTGCTTAGAAACGCTATTAAATTCACCGAGCAAGGGCAGATTGTTTTTGGGTATAAAAAACTTGAAAACAGCATTGAATTTTATGTTTCGGATACGGGCAGGGGAATCCAGAAAAACCATCAGGAAGCCATTTTTCAGCGCTTTATGCAGGCTGACAATACTTATTCCCGCGAATTTGAAGGATCGGGGCTTGGACTGGCCATTTCAAAATCTTTTGCTGAAATGCTTGGCGGATCTATTTATCTTGAATCGGAGCTGGGAAAGGGTTCTACTTTCTTTGTAAGGTTGCCTTATAAGGGGTAGGGCAAAGTTTGTACCTCTATAACTCCTGATCTCGATAAAACAGATGGTAGCTCTTAGCTCTTAGCTGATAGGACGGCTACGCCTTTAGGACGCTTCGCTTTAGCTTGACTATTTGCTACTACATCATTTTTTCTCAGGAGCAACGTTTCCCCGGATCCGTTCTTTATAAGCACCTTGTAAATAAGATCGGATCCATATAAAATAGTGGGTAGCTGATAGGACGGCTGCGCCTTTAGGACGCTTCGCTTTAGCTTGATTCCTTTCTACTAATACATCTTTTGCACTGGAACAACATTTTCCGGATTCGTTCTTTATAAGCACCTTGTAAATAAGATCGGATCCATATAAAATAGTTGGTAGCTTTTAGCTGATAGCTGATAGGACGGCTACGCCTTTAGGACGCTTCGCTTTAGCTTGATTCCTTGCTACTAATACATCTTTTGCACAGGAACAACATTTCCGGATCCGCTCTTTATAAGCGCCTTGTAAATAAGATCGGATCCTTATAAAATAGTGGGTAGCTCTTAGCTGATAGCTGATAGGACGGCTGCGCCTTTAGGACGCTTC
>NZ_JAPDPI010000075.1 GCF_026013615.1 Plebeiibacterium marinum | reverse complement strand
CAGGACGTTGATTACCTCCTTACATAACCCCATGCGTTGCATGGGGCTAGGATAAGCTGTGCTTTCAGCACGATATACAAAATGCTTTTACAAAAGATCTTTAGCCTAAAATATATAACATATCCCACCTTTATATTACAATACTTCGTTAAACTTTTCAATCAACTTGATTTTTGCTTGTGAAAAAGACATGATGGAGTGATTAATGTGCTGAAATTAAGTCTTGTAAATCAGTCTTTTGGGTTAAATCTCAGTTCTTACCTTCTATTAATATTAAAATCCTTGAAAATAAACAATTGTATGTGTTTTGTACACATATGTTTCAGTCGGTTGGTTCTATAATAATAAACTTTAGCATAGCTATTTTACTCATAGCAAAATAACTAGAATCTAAATTTAAAAGAAAAAATTTATGAAACAACAGACAGCTTGTTTTTTGGGAAATCGGAGAGGCATTTCTTTTAGGATGCTAATTCTCGTCATGACCATTTTTGTCTCTACCGTTGCGTGGTCACAAAAAGTAATGTTAACAGGAACAGTTAAGGATGATTCAGGGAGTTCTTTACCTGGAGTGACAGTTGTAATTAAAGGTACAACAAATGGAACGGTCACGGATATTAACGGTTCGTTTTCAATTAATACAAATGTAGGGGAAATTCTGAAGATATCTTTTGTGGGGTATACATCTCAGGAGATTCAGGTTTCTGCCGACATATCAAAATTAGACATAGTGTTGGAGAGTGATATGATAGGCCTGGAGGAAGTTGTCGCAATTGGATATGGAACAATTAAAAAGGGAGATGTTACCAGTGCCGTTTCATCTGTTAAGGCAGATGATTTTATTCAAGGTTCGGTTAAGGATGCGGCCCAGCTTGTTCAGGGCAAGGTGGCAGGTTTATCCATTTCGTTACCTTCAGGAGACCCTACAAAAGGTGCTTCTATGATGATGAGGGGAGTTTCTTCTTTGATGGGAAACAGAACCCCGCTTGTTTTGGTGGATGGAGTTCCGGGAAGCCTAGAAACAGTGGCTCCTGAAGATATTGAATCGGTAGACGTACTAAAGGATGGTTCGGCTACGGCAATTTATGGTACTCGTGGTACAAATGGTGTGATCATCATTACCACCAAGTCGGGTAAACTGGGGATGAAACCAACCATCGAATATTCGGGGTATGTGTCGTTATCCCAAATTAGTAATAAGCTTGATTTTTTAGATGCTGATGAATTGCGTGAGAAATGGGCTGAGGGATATTCATTTAATGGCTCTAATGTAGAAGATTTCGGATCAGATACGGATTGGTTGGATGAAATTACCCGTAGCGCAGTAAGCCATGTACATAACGTAGTGTTCCGGGGTGGTAATGAAACAACCAGCTTAACGGCATCAGTCAACTATAAAGACAACCAGGGGATTTTTATTAATTCAGATAACCAGAAATACACTGGTAGGGTTGAAGTAACCCATAACATGTTCGATAACAAGTTAAAAACAAACATTGGTATTTTAGCCAGCGAACAAAAGTACTGGACAGGAGGAGATGGTTATAGTTTTAATAACTATGTGTATCGTCAGGCAATTATACGAAACCCAACAGAACCTATAAAAAACGAAGATGGTTCATGGTATGAAAGGGATGTTTATTTTTACGATAACCCGGTAGCTTACATTAAAGAATCCATTGGGGAAAATAAATACCGGAACCTGAGGTTCAATGCCAGCATGGTATATACCCCGATAGAAGGCGTAGACCTTAAAGCTATGTATGCACGTAAAGGGAATTCGAATATCAGGGGATATTACCAAACAAAAAACCATGTGTCAAATACCAAATACGGTAATGGAGGTTATGCTTCAAGAGGAACTGATGACTATGTGGGTAACTATGGAGAATTATCGGCCAGTTTAAAGAAATCAATAGGAGCTCATCGTTTTACTGCCCTTGTTGGTTATAACTACGAAGACAATACTTATCAGAACTTTTGGGCAAACAACAAATATTTTCCTTCAGATGCCTATACATATAACAGTTTAGGAATAGGAAAAGGTTTAGGCGAAGGAGAAGCTGGTATGGGAAGTGGAAAAAGTACAGACAAGTTAATCGCTTTCTATTCAAGGGTATCGTACAGCCTTGCAGATAAATATCTATTGATGGTAAGTTTACGACGCGAAGGTTCATCCCGCTTTGGTGAAAACTATAAATGGGGTAATTTCCCTGGAGTTTCAGCAGGATGGAGGATTAACCAGGAAGCGTTTATGCAGGATATTGAATGGATTGATAACCTGAAACTACGTGCCGGTTTTGGAGTAACAGGTATTAATGTAGACCAAAACCTTGTGTCGTTGAGCGGACTTAAATATGATGAGTACTTTTTGTATAATGGCAGTTGGGTAAGAGATTTGATTCCTTCAAGAAATGACAATCCCGATTTAAAGTGGGAGAAAAAAGAAGAAATCAACATCGGTTTGGATTTTGATTTGTTTGATGGAAGACTTGGCGGTGCTGTTGATTATTATAGTAGAAAGACAAAAGATGCCCTTTGGGATTATGATGTGCCGGAACCTCCTTATTTGTATGGAAGTATTTTAGCCAACGTGGGTGTTATCGAAAACAAAGGATTTGAAGCCTTGTTAAATGTTGTGCCGGTAAAAACGTCAAACTTTAAATGGAATGCCAATTTTACCTATTCAACCAATAAAAACAAGCTGGCCTCCCTTTCAAATGACAAGTTTCAAACTACAAACGAGTTCTTTTACAGAGGTTATACCGGGGAGCCCATTCAGATTGAAACCCACCGTATCGATATTGGCGGCCCTATAGGTAATTTTTATGGATTAAGATCAGTAGATATTTCAGAAGATGGTATCTGGATAATAGAAAATGCAGATGGGGAACGCAAACTGGCAACAGAGTCTTCAACAGAAGATCGTCAGATTTTAGGTAATGGTTTGCCAAAGCATTATTTAAGTTTGAACAATACATTTAACTACAAAGGATTTGACTTAAATGTAAACCTAAGGGCTGCTCTTGATTTTCAGATTATAAACTTTCAACGCATGTTCTACGAAAACCCTACAGTTTCGTATAATGTACTTGACTCGGCCTTTGATAAGGTTTATGGAAAGGCTGTTCTTTCGGATGTTCAACGTTATGTTAGTTATTATGTTGAGGATGGTGATTATTTAAAAATAGATAATATTACCCTGGGCTACAATTTCAAAACTAATAAGATTAAAGGCATTGAGAAATTAAGGGTTTACGTTTCCGGAATGAACCTGTTTACGTTTACCGGTTATAAAGGGATAGATCCAGAAGTGAACAGAATCGGATCATCATCGGATGAGGATCAGGGATTGGCTCCTGGTATTGATCACCGTGATCAGTATCCAACAACAAGATCTTTTACTTTTGGAGTTAATGTTACCTTATAATCAGACGTTTTGCAAACTAAAAACAATAAGAAAATGAAAATCAAAAAGTATATATATAAATTCACCAAAGCGTCACTTGTTATTATGGCGATGTCGGCTTTATTGGTGACAAGTAGTTGTACCGACCTTGAAGAAGAAGTGTTTGAAGAAATTACAGAAGTTTCATTCGTGCCTGTAGAAGAGGATATTGTAGCGCTAATGGCTTCAGGTTATGTGCCTCTGAGATATATTATGGGATGGCAAGGTTTGTTTGATATTCAGGAGGAACCCGGGGATATGTTTATCACTCCTACGCGTCCTAATGGATGGGACGATGGGGGAACCTATAAAAGGATGCACTTTCATACCTGGAACAACTTACAGTGGCAACCCAGAAATACTTGGGCCAACTGTTATAATGGTATTAATAATATCAATAGGGTAATCTTGCAGGTTGAATCAGGAGGACTTCCTCTTGAAGAAGGACAGGATGTCGCTATTATTGCTGAAATGCGTGCTTTGCGTGCCCTGTGGTACTCCATTCTTGTGGATACCCACGGTAATGTTCCGTTGATTACAAAGTTTAGTGATGAAATTCCTGAACAAAAAACACGCAGCGAAATATATGATTTTATTGTTTCAGAACTAACCGAAGTTATTCCGCAGTTAACAGAAACTGTTGACCAGTCAACCTACGGAAGAGTTACCAAATGGGGTGCATTACAGATTTTGGCCCGGGTTTACCTAAATGCCGAAGTGTATACCGGTACTGCACAATGGACAAAATGTTTAGATGCTTGTAATCAGATTATAGCAAGTGGTAAGTTTTCGTTGGATCCGGTATACAGGGATATTTTTAAAACCGAAAATTCAGGTTCTCCGGAAATTGTGTTTGCTGTTCCTTACGACAAAATTTATGGTAAATATTGGAATGCACATATGAAGATGTTACTTCCTGGCCATAGGGATGTATTTAATATGGTTGCACAACCATGGGGCGGTTCAAGTTGTAATCCGCAGTTAATAAATAGCTACGATCCGGATGATAAGCGATTGGCAGATACCTGGTTGATGGGTGACCAGATAAGCAAGAAGGATGGAAGTGTGGTGATGACTTTGGTAAATAAAATGCCAAGCATTTACGATTGTGAATTTGAAGAAGGGTTCAGGTGTCAGAAATATGAAATTGAAGATGGGGCACAAAGTACGTTGAGTAATGATTTGCCTTATTGCAGATATACAGATGTGTTAATGATGAAAGCAGAGTGTTTATTACGCACCGGAAAGAGTGGCCAGGCTGCAGAGATCGTAAGCGATGTTCGTGAGAGATCGTTTGACGATCCTGCAAAAGCCGTGGTCACAGGAGAAGAGCTTGAAGGCAATACTACAGTTGAGTATGGAACTTTGAATGAGGACGGGGAAATTGATAACCCAGGAGACCAAACCCCTGTTTTATATGGTAGGTTCCTGGATGAACTGGCCTGGGAGTTTGCTGCTGAATTCCGCAGAAGGACTGATATGATAAGGTTTGGTGTTTATCAAACCAAGAGCTGGTATAACCATACCCCTCAGGGCGATCATACATTGCTTTTCCCAATTGGTTTAGAGGAGTTAAATACTAATCCAAACTTAAAGCAAAACCCAGGGTATAATTAAAATAAAGTTTCAGGAAAGGTAATAATGTGTATAGATAATTAGAATCTGCAAGAAAACTCCTGAAATAATTCAAACACCAATCGCACACCCCTGGCTCCTATTGGGGAATTTCTCGCACTATGCGGGTTGACGGTTCTCCCTTTAGGCAGTCAGGGGGTGTAAGGAGGGACGAATTTGGACTTTTCTTGCCAACGCTAATTAATGTATCCAGGTATGAATGGGATAGATATTCCTTCATACCTGGATTTTTATCAGTAACTCATGAATCATCAAAGAAAAATTGTAATGACCAGACATATGTTTAAGTTTAGCTGGGTGTTTTTATTATTGACCATACTATATTCCTGTCAAGTAGGTTCAGACGGGTTAAACCGGAATCAGCCGAAAATTTCTTTCGAACTTTCGGTGACAGATCCGGATAGTCATGGTTTTATGGTGGATATGTCCTTACCTCTATGGCATAAAGACCAAATCAGCTTAAAACTACCAGATTGGATGCCCGGTTATTACCAGATTATGGATTATTCAAAGGATATTTCAGCGCTGGAAGTTAAGGATGATGATGGAAATGCATTTCCGGTAGAAATGATCAATAAAAACACCTGGCTTGTAAAAGGGGTAAAAAACAAAACACTGAAAGTAAATTATAAAGTAAGTACAAGCAGGCAATTTGTGGCCAATAACTTTATTGATCAGAAACATGCCTATATTGTATGCTGTAATACATTTCTTTATGTGGATGGATATACAAACCTTCCGGTACAGCTAAAGATAAACAACTATAATAAGTGGAATGATATAGCCACAGGACTAGAACCAATACAAAACCGTAGTGATGAGTTCACTGCTCCAAACTTCGACATTTTATATGATTGCCCCATATTAATGGGAAACCTTGAGAAATTAACTTCTTTTTTTGTTAACGGGATTGAACACCAGTTTGTGGGATATGAATTAGGTGATTTTAACAAAGAGCTATTTATGTATAAACTCAAAAGAGTTGTAGAGTCTGCTGTGGATATTATTGGGGAAATTCCTTACAGCAGATATACCTTTATTGCCATAGGTCCCGGTATGGGTGGAATTGAACACCTGAACAACACAATAATAACTTTTAATGGAAATGAGCTAAATAGCAACTCTGCTCTGAACGGGGTGTTGAGTTTTTTGGCACATGAATATTTCCATCATTATAATGTAAAAAGGATACGCCCGGTTGAACTGGGGCCTTTTAACTACGATAAGCCCAATAGAACCAACATGCTTTGGGTGAGTGAGGGTTTAACGGTGTATTACCAACACATGATATTAAGAAGGGCAGGAATTACCAGTGCTGAAGATTTGTTGGAGCAAGTAGAGTCTCAGATAAATACCCTTGAAAATGATCCGGGTAGGTTGCATCAGACTCTTGCCCAGTCCAGTTATTATACTTGGGAAGATGGTCCCTTCGGAAATCCGGGAGGCGAGGATCAATCCATCTCCGTATACAACAAAGGTACAGTTGTAGCAGCCTTGTTAGACCTGAAAATACGAACTATTACCCAAAACAAAAAAACACTCGATGATGTGATGCAAGCGTTGTATTACCAATACTACAAAGACAAAGGAAGGGGATTTACGGATGCTGAATTTCAATCAGTTTGTGAAGATGTTGCAGGTACTTCACTAAAAGAACTATTTGAATATGTTTATTCAACCAAATCAATAGATTATCAAAAATATTATGAAGCGTTTGGCTTAGCTGTAGGAAGTTACCCGGGCGGTTCAAAAACAATAAAAATCACAAAAAGTAAAAATCCCAATGCCAGCCAGCTACAGTTGTTAAATTCCTGGCTGGATAATTAATAATTGAATTAGTTTGTAAATCAAGTAATAATAACGATAAAAGAAATAATCATGTTCAAAAAAATTACCGGTGCGGTTGTAGCATTGTTGCTGGTTGTACTTGCTGCCTCGTGCGTAAATGTTAATAGTAAAGTTAAAGAACCCGGAATGGTAAAGGAGCTTTATCTTCCTGATGATATTTATATGGTTTCGGATAGCGTGAATCAGAACGATTTTACCAGCGATACCAGTTCGTACTGTTTTAAGCGTTCTGTTCAATCTGATAATATCGCTTTGTTCTGGCATAAAGAATACGGAAACGATCCGATGCTTAACCCGGATACCACAAAGCGTTTTAGTCCGCAAAGAGCTTTGGAAGAGTGTGGCCGTTTTTATAATTACTATGTCAATGAGTTAAAAATGGTTCAGAAGGGGAATTCCCTTAGTGATAAATATAAACTGCTTATTTTTGTTTTTGGCGGTGATGAAGGAACAGCCTTTGGTGGGGGTTCTGAGGATAAAGTTGGTATTCTGTGGACTCCGGCAGTGAGGATCCATAAAGAACCCTTTGGGGCATTGGCGCATGAAATGGCACATAGCTTTCAGTATCTGAGCAGTGCCGATTATGGAACAGGACCAAGGGGACCAATCATGGAAATGTCGGCCCAGTATATGTTGTGGCAGGTATATCCTGAGTGGATGACTTTTGAAAAATATCACCTGGATGCCTTCTTAACCAAAACCCATTTTGCCTTTTTACATCCTCAAAATATGTATCACTCGCCTTATGTGCTTGAGTACTGGTCTGAAAAACATGGGAAAGATTTTTATGGCAAACTAAGTCGTGAAACGCAAGAGGGTGAAGATCCTGTGGCTACCTATAAGCGGATAACCGGCATTACCCAGGAGCAATTTAACGATGAGATATTTGATGCTTCAAGAAGGTTTATTACCTGGGATTTGGCAAGGGTGGAGGAAGTTGCAGAACCCTATAAAAATATGCACAAAACCCAATTGGTTGACGAAGGCAAAGGCTGGTATAGCATCGATTCTGTGAATTGCCCGCAAAATTATGGCTATAACGGAATTCAGCTTGAAGTGCCGGAAGCAGGGACGCAAATTGAATTGGATTTTAGAGGGATGGCCAATGCCAACGGTTATACCAATGTAAAGGTTGATAAGGCAGGTTGGCGATATGGTTTTGTGGCTTATTTAAAAAACGGAAAGCGCGTGTATAGTGAAATGTATAAAGATGAAAGAGGGAAGGTGTCTTTTAAAGTTCCTGAACAAACCGCTTTTCTTTGGTTTGTTGTGAGCGGAGCACCTAAAGAACATTGGCCAATTGTGTTTAACTGGGGAGCCCCCAAAACGGATGATCCCAAAGAGGAACAGTGGGCATATAAATTTCACTTAAAAGGAGCAGGAGTTAAAAAAGTAACGATCTAGCCCATCACCCGGAGTGCGACTTAAAGTCGCGCCCCGGGTTTTTAAATAGTACTTGCAAGAAAACTTGATTTTTTCCCAAACCGCACCCTCCAATTCTCCCGAATACAAGTTCGGGAGGACGAGGGGTCAGCGATGGGGTTAACTATAAAACAGGAGTTTTCTTGCAGAGACTAAATAGCTTTGTAGGTAATGGGAATCAGCTCCCCGTCTGTAACGGACAGGTCCTCCAAAGGAAGCCAGAGGCTTCCAACGTTTATAGTAGTGCTTTCGGCACGAAAAAGAGAGTGTGTTAGTTATCGGACGTCGAACCAATTTACATATCATTATGAAAAAAACAATCTTCCTTGTAAGCTTTACCCTGTTGTTAGTATCAGTAGGCTCCGTTGCGCAGGTGAAAAAGGAACTTAAAGGTGTTCTGGAAAATATTAATAAGTTTAAAAAGGTATCTTATAAATCAACAAACTTTTTTTGTTACCCCGGGGATACTGTTCCTATGACTGGAGAAAAAGTCAATGAATTCTATTTGGAGTATTATATGTCCTTAGATACCATGGTTGGGGCTGCTTATGCTAAGTTTGATTGGTCAGATACTACAAAAGTACTTATTGGATATGATGGAAATAAACAGTATAAAATAGATTGGGAGGAATATGCTTTTTTTAAACGCGACTATTACCCAAACTCATTTCCATTTTTTGCAAGAAGCCGGGCCGTGATCGAGTATGTGTTGAATACCAATGATAGTGTGGTGGTTGATCGTGAGGTAGATAGCAGGTTTATTGCCTATCATATCTCAATATTTAATGAGAGGATTGAATTTGCAGCCAGGTTTCCTTGTTATATAAATGAACCAGGATCAAATATAGGTGTAGTGTCGGAATATACTTTATGGGTTAACCGCAAAACATGGCTTCCTTATAAATTTAAAAGGACATTGCCCGGCAATACAATAATTGATGAAATCAGTCAGTTAAAAAACAGCACAGAGGATCCGGGAGAGTTCAATATGGCTGATTATATACCTGAAGACATGAAGCTTTGGGTGGGAAATAGCAGGGATACATTGAATTTTTCTGATGAAATTTTAAATACAATTGTGCATAATTGGCATTTGTGCGATATAAATAAGCAGTATCATAATCTCATTGAAGAGTCGAGTAAGGTTTATATGATTGGCTGTACAAGTCTGTTTTGTGGTCCTTGCAAACGGTCTGTACCGTTTTTAAAGGAATTATACAGTTTGTATAGTAATAAGGATTTTAGTTTTGTGTCGTTGTATAAAGAGGAAGAAAGGAAGGGGGTAATTCATTACGTAAAAGATAAAGATATTAGGTTTGATATTTTACTTGCACCCCAAAGTACTTTCGATTCTTTGAAAGTAAGTTTTACTCCAACTTTTATTTTTTTGGATGAGGAAAAAAGAGTCAAAAGAATTATATACGGATTTACACCGGGAAAAACGGAGGCCGAAATTAAAGAAACCATAAAAGAGTTGCTCTAAGCGCTATGTGTCAGATATACAGCGGTTGTAAAACATTGTATAAATGTTGAATTAGACATCTGTTCGTATTAATTCATCATTTGTTGATGTTCATGTATGAGTAAATATGCAATTTTACGGTGAGATTTAACGTATAAATTTTAAATTGAAAGAATAATGAAGAAATTAATCTATCTCATTGTTGGACTTGTTGCTTTTTCGGCCCATGCGCAAAAAAAGCAGGAAGGAGGATACCCGATCACTCCCGTACCCTTTACTTCTGTAAAAGTCAATGATGCTTTTTGGGGGCAGAGGTTGAAAGCAAGTCGTGAGGTTACAATTCCATTAGCCTTTAGCAAATGCGAGGAAACCGGACGTTATGAAAACTTTATTAAAGCGGCTCATCCTAGTGATACAATCCAGGTAAAAGGCTTGTCTTTTGATGATACCGATGTGTATAAAACCATTGAAGGAGCCAGCTATTCTATGCAAACCTATCCTGATGCTAAATTAGATAAGTATATCGATAGCATCCTTACCATTGTTGCTGCAGCTCAGGAAGAAGATGGTTATTTATATACCAGTCGTACCATGAACCCAAAGCACCCGCACGAATGGGCAGGTTCAAAGCGTTGGGAGAAGGAAGAAGACCTGAGCCATGAGTTGTATAACCTGGGTCATATGCTTGAGGGTGCCATTGCGCATTATCAGGCTACCGGTAAAACAAACTTTTTGGATATAGCCAAGGCATATGCCGATTGTGCTGTGCGTGAGGTGGGTGATAAGCCTGGACAGGCCTGTGTGGTTCCCGGACACCAGATTCCGGAAATGGCATTGGCTAAACTATATGTACTTACAGGAGAGCATAAATACCTTGATTTAGCTAAGTTTTTATTGGATAAACGAGGTAAAACAACCATTAAAACCGAGTATAGCCAGTCGCATAAGCCTGTGGTAGAACAGGATGAGGCAGTAGGTCATGCAGTTCGTGCGGCTTATATGTATTCAGGTATGGCTGATGTTGCTGCGTTGACAGGAGATTCATCTTACATTAAAGCCATCGACAGGATCTGGGATAACATCGTGAATAAAAAGCTGTATATCACCGGTGGTATTGGAGCAACAAACCACGGTGAGGCTTTCGGAAAAAACTTTGAACTGCCAAACATGTCGGCCTATTGCGAAACTTGTGCTGCTATTGGTAATGTGTACCTGAATTACCGCTTGTTTTTGTTGCATGGCGAATCAAAGTACTATGATGTATTGGAACGTACTTTATATAACGGATTAATCAGTGGTGTTTCGTTGGAAGGTGATGGATTCTTTTATCCAAACCCATTGGAATCTATTGGTCAGCACCAACGTCAGGCCTGGTTTGGTTGTGCTTGTTGTCCTTCTAACGTTTGTCGCTTTATCCCTTCTGTTCCCGGATATATTTATGCAGTGCACGAAAAGGATTTGTATGTAAACCTTTTTATGTCTAACAAATCGGAAATTGCTGTAGAGAATTCTAAAGTGGCTTTAACACAAACAACCAATTACCCTTGGAGTGGGGATGTTGAGTTAAAGGTTGAGCCTAAAAAGAAACAGAAGTTTAACCTGAAAATCCGTATCCCTGGATGGGTGCAAGGTGATGTGGTTCCTGGCGACCTTTATTCATATACCGATAAAAAGAAATTATCGTATACTGTTAAAGTGAATGGTGAAAAAGTAGATGCTGAATTGGAAAAAGGTTATTTCACTGTTTCGCGTAGCTGGAAAAAAGGCGATAAAGTAAGTGTTCATTTTGATATGGAAGTGCGCACAGTTAAAGCCAGCCATAATGTAGAGGCCGATCGTGGAAAAGTATCCGTTGAGCGTGGTCCTGTTGTGTATTGTGCCGAGTGGCCCGACAATGATTTTAGTGTATTGAGCCCTGTTTTACCAAAGAAACCCGTATTCAAAGTAATCGATAAGCCGGATATGTTGTACGGTATCAAAATGATTCAAACAGATGCACAGTTATTAGCCTACAATGATGAGGGGATGATTGATGTAAACAATGTTAAATTAAACATGATTCCTTACTATGCATGGGCACACAGGGGAAGTGGCGAAATGGCGGTATGGTTATCCAACGACTTGAGCTCAAGCCGTCCGGTACAGCCACCAACAATCGCTTCAGAAAGTAAAGTGGATGCTTCGCATAAAACCAAGGCTTTAACGGCTATTAACGACAGGTTATTGCCAAAGGATGAACACGACAGGAGTATTCCTTATTACCACTGGTGGCCAAAACAAGGTACTACTGAGTGGCTTTCATACGAGTTTGACAGCCCCAAAACCATTTCAAGTGCTTCTGTAATTTGGTATGATGATGCACCATGGGGTGGATGCCGTATTCCTAAAGCATGGAAGATTTATTACAAAGATGCCGAAGGAAAATGGGTTGCCGTTGAAAACGATTCGGAATATGTTATTAAAAAAGGAACTGTTAATGAAGTTACTTTTAAAGCAGTAACAACAAAAGCGGTTAAACTTGAAGTACAGCAGCCGGATGAAAATTCAGCAGGCTTATTCGAGTGGGAGGTAGAGTAATTCCCGTACAGATACATATATATTCCATGTGAGTATTGGAGAGGTTGCCGTTTGGCAGCCTCTTTTTTTTTTATAAAAAAATGACCTGTACCACATCGAAACGGAAACAAGAGACATCGTTCTTGGGTGTTTGAAAAGAGGTTTGATGCTCATATCTACCTATACATCATTGAAATCAACAGTGTTTTACTAACAGCATATCTCTTTCCGATTGCTCAAGGTCCTGGGGCGATCCGCGAGCGGCATAGCCTTTTTGCGGAGGCGCTGCCTCAGGTTTTGACGAATAAGGATTCTAGTCTTTTGAATCACTACTTTCAACTATTTATTGACATTTCTGATAACAGTAAAAGAAAAGCAGTAAAATATCTCTGCGTTTCTATCATATTTACTGGTTGTTTGATTTATTTTTAGGTGTTTTGCCTAAGTACATGACAAAACTTTATAACATTCATCTAAATCATTGTTGTTAATGGGATTACTTAATGCATGAGCCATTCTGATTAAACCATATTTAA